>CAYYTC010000038.1:0-47159 GCA_964474425.1 uncultured Acidobacteriota bacterium | reverse complement strand
AATCCCGGCCCGGGGATTGTCAAGCAAAATAGCCGCGAGCGCAAATATTCAATCAGTGCTGTCCAAATTGGCCCATTGGAAGCAGAGGGCTCATTGAAAGCATTCAACTTGTGGCTCATGAAGTGCCCCTGCAAGGACGAGGTTGGCACCAAGCCCCGGTAGGGGCGGAAAGAGAATAGCCAGGGATGAGCGGAGCGAATCCCTGGTTCCTATGGCGAAGAAAAGAGCCCTGGGAAGGGCGAAAGACTATATGCCATCCAGGGCTCTTTCTATTGCCAATTCCTACCAGGGGTTCGCTGCGCTCACCCCTGGCTATTATCTGCCGGGCCTCCGGCCCTTGGAAATCGAAAGCTAATTTGGACAAGAGTGATATTCAATACCTCTGTCGGATTCAGCATTTCGGTTGTTTCATACCGCAGCCTGCCGGTCGGAAGGCTGCGGGCATCGATTCACAAATCCTGTTCCCACGCCCCGGCAAGGATATGTGTATAATGGCGGGTTCGTTTCTGGGGTTGGAACCATATGAACAAGAAGGCATTCTGGGTGCTTGTGGGAAGCATGCTCATATCCATGCTTGGAATGGGCATCGTCAGCCCGTTTCTTCCCATATACGCCAACACAATGGGCGCGTCCTCGCTGGAAATCGGCTTTGTGCAGGCAGGCTTCAACATCACGGGCATCGGCACACTGCTTTTTATCGGGCGGCTTTCGGACCGCTATGGACGGAAATCGTTCCTCAGCCTCGGACTCCTGATCCTCTCCATCTCAGCCATAGGCCTGATGTACGCCAACGACCCCATCCACCTCATCCTTTGGCGCTTTATCCAGGGGCTGGGGGCCTCAGCCCATATGCCGATCGCGCAGGCATACCTCGGCGACATCACACCGGAAGGGAGCGAGGGGAGGTGGATGGGATATTTCAATGCCGTCCTTTTCTCCGGAATGGGCCTTGGCCCTCTCGTGGGAGGAGTCATCTCGGACGCGTACAGCATCCGGAGCACGTTTCTGTTCATGGCCGTCCTGAATATCCTCGCCCTGGTTGCCACTCTCATCTTCCTGAAAGAGATGCCGCGCAAATTGGCCGCCCGCGGGGAAACCGCTTTCCTGGCGCCGCTGAGAAGCCGCACGATGCGGGGCGCCTGCAGCTATTGTCTGACAACGGGAGTCGGAGTCGCCAGCCTCATGGCTTTTATGCCGCTTTTTGCGGACGTGAAGATCGGGCTCAGCGCCACCCTGATCGGCGTCCTGCTGGCGGCCCGGACACCGGTTTCCCTGCTTCAGTCCTATACCGGCCGGATGGCTGACCGGTGCAACCGCCGCTTGATGGTCCTTTGGGGCGGCGCCATCGCTTCCGTCTCGGTATTTTTACTCCCGACGGCCACCGCCTTCTGGACCCTGATCGTTGCCTACCTGTCGGTCGCTGTCGGGCAATCCATTGGAATGCCCGCGGCCAATGCCTATGTCGTGGAGGAGGGGCGGACCTATGGAATGGGAACCTCCATGACGACGTTCATGCTTGCCATGAATGTGGGCAATGGCGTCGGCCCCGTGGCGCTTGGCGGCATTGCGGACTGGCTGGGATTGAGTGCTGCGTTTCATGCATCCGCTGTGTGCATGGCGGCCGGGCTGGTGATATTCGCGCTGATGGTGCGCGGCAACGATCGCAAGGGAGAACCCGAAGGCAAGAAGAGCGAAAGGGATAGGGTTGCCGAAAAATCCCGATAACAAGCGCCTGTTTTGCAGTGACGCTGACTGACGCCGACAAAAACGCTGACGAACGCTGAATTTGGAGCTGAGGTTCAATACCTGATGTCGGCGTGTGTCGGCGGTCATGATCTTTGGAGCCTGACAAACCGTATCAACGCGGAATTCGGTCTGTCTACAATGGTGTGCGAGATTACTAGCGCGCCTGCCCGGACTCTGCTTCCTCGAGGAGCACTCGCCGGGTTGATCCCATGGTCATCTGCAGGGATTCCTTCGGGATCTCAGTCACGAATGGCTTGATCATGGGAGAGACGATCAAGGGGATACTCCGGGTCAGGGAAATCGATTCGCATTCGACGTAGGTGCCGCCGTCCTTCTGTTCAAATCTCCAGTAGGAATAGAGCCGCCAGAGAAATCCGTTGTCCTGACCGACGGGCTTCTGCTTTTCTGTCGGCTCATCCGCGTCATCAACCTCCTGGATGCGGGTCGTGCAGGAGCGGCTGTGGCAGTGCGCAGCATCCATGGGGTAGTAGCGGACATCGTGATCGGTATTCAGCGTCACTGTGATGATTTTTTTCTTCCGCAGACGATAGTAGATCTTGAAATCGTTGCCGCTGCGGCTCACCAGTTTGGAGCGCACGATTTCCGGCTTATAGATATATTGGTGCCGGTCGTAATCCTGCACCAGCGCGAGAACCTGGGAGAGCGCAACCCCGGGAACGAACACGGCCCCCAGCCAATGATGGATGAGCCCGTCGGGGACTTTGATCTCACGGCCGGCTTGATCGACAGTTTTCAGGCGTTCCATGAAGATCTCATTGCTTTTCATGACATCGTAGGCTTTGCGGCGTGCGGCTTCCGGCAATCCATCGATGTATAGGAACGAGGAAGGCCTTTTCAGCTCATTGTCGATGCGCGCTTCGGTTGCGGCCACGTACTTCTGAAATGCCGCCAGGGCGGCAGGTTTCAGATCTGCGCTTAGCGCTTCAACCGGCCAGTGGAGCATGGCTATGGAAAGCAGCAGCGCCCCGGGAATTCTGAGAGTGTAATATGAGGGATCCATATATATAGCATATCAGGAAACCGGTTTATGGGCTCTGCCCAATCCATTGGGGGATCCGCCGGCTCTGCCGGAAGCGGTGCAAATCCGGTGATGAAGACAGTCGGCGATGGCCGGCAGGGCACAGGATGCAGACGGGAGTTTGACTTGATATTCTGCTCTTAAGTTTGGGAATGGCGTGGGACGGCTGGATGCAGGAGTTCAGGGGTGACAAGCTTCGTCTGCCCTCGATATTGCCTTGCCGTAAGAATGGATCCTGATATTTGGGCTGGGCAAGCAGGAATTCTTTGCGTACCTGCCGAAATCGTTTTTGGGTTCGGATCAAATAGGCCGGATATACGGCATGGAATTATATTGCATTTGTTACGGGATTTTTGCGCATCTCCGCGGATTTGTTCTGCGGAGATGCGCAAAGATCTATGTCCGCTTCCTCATGCGCTGAGGCTTACCGTACCTCGACGGACGTAATTTCGTCGTTGAACCCCCCCAGGTTCGGCACGTTGCCGTGGAACGTCCTGCGGCCGCCGCCAAAACCCTCGTGCTCGTAAGCGACTACGCGGGCGCCGCCGAAAACCCGTATGGAGGAAATCCTGTCGTTGAAGCGATCCCCGACATTCCTCTGGCGCCCATTGCTGTTGATGCAGAAATAATCTCCCCGGTAATCGGAATCCGTGTAGAAACACGCGCCGTTTCGGGGTTGGTTGCCACGGCCCCAGTTTTCGTATTGCCCTTCGTACCTTCCGTCGTACGGGCCTTCATAGCGTTCGCTGTACCGCCCATCGTACCTGCGGCCGCGATCCCGTCGATAATTCTCGAAGTCGTCCCGCTCCCAGCGGTTTGCTTTCGACCATTCCTTGTATTGCCTCTTCCGGTACTTCAGGTACTCGCGCCATTCTTTGTCGCGCTCCCGATCGGCTTCCCGCATCTCCTTCTCGCGTTCGCGCTCATACTCCCGATATTGTTTATCCGCTTCGCGGCCGTTTCTCGAACGCCCGTCCGGCCCCTGGTTGCGGTCGAACGTGAAGACCGGGGCCGAGCCCATCAGAAACACAATGGCAGAAATCCAAAGCCATGGTTTTATGCGCATTTTCGTATCCTCCTTGCATCTCCGCAAAACCATTCCTGACAGAACAGATGATGCGCCGCTTAAAATGTTTCAGAATGACCGGGAGACTCTAAAGGCCGCGGGCCCTCGACCTCAGACCCGCGACTTGCGACCGCGATATCGGGGGAAAATGCAGTTGGCTTTCGCGAGGGCAGGGGGCTATGGTAGGCCATGCGCCCCCCATATGCATGGACGAGAGGACGACGATGAGGGGCGAAACCAGGGGGCGTCGGCAGGAGGACACCCATGACGGCTACAAAGATCATCATTGCGTTTTTCGTCTGCTCCTTGTTGATCGCGGGAACGGGCTGCAGCACGGCGGAGAAACAGGAATCGCCCGAGGGGATTGGGATCGCCCCAAGCAGGTCAGAGATACATGGCCGCGCCGATTTCGATGCCTATCTGGTGAAATTCAACGGCCGCGACTACCAGGGTTTCCTGGACTATTTCGCCGACGATTTCGAGATGATCCATGTCGGCGGAAACCTGAGAAGCCGGGAAGAAGTGATGAAGTTCTACGGATTCCTCCACAGCTATATCAAGGAGACGGTCATGGTCGACCGTCTCGTCATGGACCGCGACACGATTGCGATGGAAGCGCGGGTTCAGATCGAGGGAATCAGGGAATTGACGCCGGAAACGGTCGCCGCCTCCGAATACCCGCGGCTGAAACCGCTCAAGGTGGGGCAGAAAGCCGTCATCCCTCAGTTCATCCACTACCACATCGTCAACGGAAAATTCGTCAAGGTGGAGTGCAGGGAATAGATAGCCTCATTACCAAAACGCTGACGAACATCCATGAATTCATGCCTTTTACGACGTTCGTCAGCCAGTGTCAGCGTACCTCGGCGTTTATTACATTGGTAAGCCTCCGGCTTTGGCCTGACTGCTGTTTGGAATGTCGGCATCTATAGAGGCAGTACTTTTATCTCCAGCCCTCCGGGAATCAAGCCAACAAATTTCGGAGATTATCAGGAAGACCTGGTTGTGCGCTTGTCGCCATGGAATCCGGCCAGGCCCAGCAGAGTGCAGGCTGCCGCAATCGGCCACATTGCATTAAATCCCCACTGCTGGCTGACGATACCGAGCAGGATGGAGCCCGTGGAAACGCCCGCATCCATCCCTGTGTAGTAGGTGCCTGTGGCAAGCCCACGCTGCTCGGGCCGCACCCGGTCGATAAGCAAGGCCATGGTCGCGGGCTGCGCCGCACCGAAACCGAGTCCGAAGAGAGAAGCCGAAATCACGAAAATGGGCAATCCCCGGGCAAACGGCAGCAGCAGCAAGGCTATGGTAGCGGCAATGATGCCCGGCACGATGGTGGCGGCCCGGCCGTACCGGTCTGCCAGACGCCCGGCGAACATCCTGGAAACCAGCAGGGCCAGGGCCTGGACCATGAAAAAGAATCCGGGATTTTGGACCCCGCGCGACTGGGCGAAAATCGAGACAAAAGCGCTGACTGCCCCGAAGGCCATGCCCATGCAGAGCGCCATCCAGGCCATCGGCAAGGCTTCGAGAGCCACGATGCCCGTGCGCGGGGACCAGCGCTCGTGCTTGACCTCCCACGGCTTGCGCCGTTCGCGCGCGAGCAGCGAGATGAGGAAAGCCGTAAATCCCAATCCCCCCGAAAAGTAAAACAGAAACCGGAAGCCGACCGCCCGAATGAGCATAAAGCCGACGACGGGGCCGACGATGAGCCCGATGGCCTGAGCGGCGGCGAAAAATCCGACGGCCTCAGCCCGCCGCCGGAGCGGGGCGATATCGGCCACGTAGGCAGTGGACGCCGTGGTGTAGCAGCTCAGTCCGAAGCCATGCACGAACCGCCCGACCAGCAGGAGCGGGATGGAATTCGCCAGAAGGTAGAAAATGCTGGCAAATCCATAGCAGAATGTCCCGATCAGCACCAGTGGACGGCGGCGCCAGGCGTCGGTCAGCCAGCCCATGAAGGGGCGGAAGAGCAGGGCCGTAATCGCAAGCGAACCGCTTACCAGGCCGGCGGAAGCCTGGTTGCCCCCCAGGCTTATGACGTAAACGGGGAGCGTGGCAACCAGCATCTGCATTCCGAAGGAATTGGCGAAGTTGGCCACAGTAGCAGATATGAAATCCGGGGTAAAAAGGCGTTCGTCGACAGCAGCCTCAACGGCCGAATGCTGAAAATCATGCCCTGGATCCAGATCTCTGCCTTCGATCGCCGGCTCTCTCGTCGTGTCGGTCATGCCCGGATGAAGCCTCCCTATTGCCTTGCCCAAGCGGAATCCTCTCTCTACGAAGCTTTGCCTTGGGCGGCCGATGTATGGCAGGTCTGACAGGAGCTGTCAACGGATATTTTGTTTCAATACTTCGGACGCCGGGCGGATTCCGCCGCATCGGGCGCCGGCACGATATCCGAAATCATACTAAACTGTAGCAAGGCTGCATTAAAGCTACATATATGCAATAATTTGTCAGCGCATGTGCCGCATGGGGCTGAGAGCCTGCAGGGTTCGGCGGTTCCGGTTCACCCGGAGTTGCGGGGCGGGACCCGCCGCAACTCCGGGGATGCCGGTTGCGCGGGGATGGCATGCACCTGCGGTGCAGTCCCCGGAATCCATGGGAACCGGTCCTGAAACTTCAGCTTCCGGGCCATGCGCATGGATTCCGGGACTCATTGAGGTTTCAGTTACTTGATAAACAGCATTTCCTGATACGTCGGCAGCGGCCAGAACTCATCGGATACCACGCATTCCAGTTTGTCCGCCACTTCGCGTACCCTGGACATCGCGGGGATGATGTGATCGCGCGCAAAGAGGGCATGATCGTGGGTCGACCCTTCGGCATGATTTCCGAACGCCTTTTCCAGGTTGCTGATCGCTTCCTGCAGGTCATGGACCAGCCCGTTGACTTCGTCGAGAATGGTCGTGCAGGAAACCTTCTCCAGTTGTTTGAGAGCCAGCGCCGTGGAAGCGAGCTGATACTGGTAATGGACAGCTGCAGGGAAGAGCGTGGTCTTGGCGATCTCCAGCATCAACCGGCTTTCCACCGCGACATCCTTGACATATCGCTCCATGTAGATCTCGAAGCGGCTCTCCATTTCGCGCCGGGAAAGCACGTGGTATTTCGCCATCAGGTCGGTGTTTTTCCTGCTGACAAGGGCCGGCAGAGCATCGGGCGTGTTGCTCAGGTTCGGCAATCCGCGCCGGGCAGCTTCCTTGTGCCATGCCTCTATATAGTTGTCGCCGTTGTAAATAATCGAGCTGTGGTCCCTGACAATCTGTTGCAGCACATCCTGGACGGCGCTGTTCAGCTTTGCGGAATTTCCTTTAGTCTTTTTCTCCAGCTCCGTGGCGATGTAATCGAGCGAGTCGGCCATGATCGTATTCAGCGCGACCAGCGGACCGGAGACGGACTGGCTGGACCCAACCGCCCGGAATTCGAATTTGTTGCCGGTGAAAGCAAACGGGCTGGTCCGGTTGCGGTCGCCTGCGTCCTTCGGGAACGCCGGCAGAGTGTCCACGCCCACGTTCAGGGAACCCGGTTTCTTGGAGGTCTTCGCTCCGCCCCTGCCGATCTGTTCGAAAATGTCCGTGAGCTGTTCGCCCAGGTAAATCGAGATAATTGCCGGAGGCGCCTCATTGGCGCCGAGGCGGTGGTCGTTGCCGGCGTGCGCAACAGTCGCCCGCAACAGGTCGCCGTGAAGGTGAAGGGCGCGGATGGCGGAGGCGCAGAAAACCAGGAATTGCATGTTGCTGTGCGGGGTGTTGCCCGGTTCCAGGAGGTTCGCCGAGCGCGTGCCGAGCGACCAGTTCAGGTGCTTGCCGGACCCGTTGATTCCCGCAAAAGGCTTTTCGTGGAGCAGGCACGTCATCCCGTATTTTTGGGCGACGCGCTGAAGCGTCAGCATCGTGAGATACTGATGATCCGTCGCCAGGTTGGCGTTTTCATAAATGGGGGCGATTTCATACTGCCCCGGAGCGACTTCGTTATGGCGCGTCTTTACGGGGACCCCCAGCTTGTACAGCTCACGCTCGGTCTCCAGCATGCAGGCCAGGACCCTTTCCGGAATAACTCCGAAATACTGGTCTTCCAGTTCCTGGCCCTTGGGGGGCTTCGCTCCGAATAGAGTGCGCCCGGCATTGATCAGATCGGGCCGGGCAAAAAAGAAGTTCCGGTCAATCAGGAAATATTCCTGCTCGCAGCCGGCGGTCGAGTAGACCAGCCCGGGATCCTCGTTGCCGAAAAGCTTCAGGATCCGCTGGGCCGATGCGTTCAGCGCCTGCATGGAACGGAGCAGCGGGACCTTTTTGTCGAGCGCATCTCCGGTCCATGAGCAGAAAGCGGTTGGTATACAAAGAGTTGTGCCGTTCGGATTTTCCAGAATGTAGGCAGGGCTGGTTACGTCCCAGGTCGTGTATCCGCGCGCTTCAAAAGTTGCCCGCAGCCCTCCCGAGGGAAAGCTCGATGCGTCCGGTTCCCCCTGAATCAACTGCTTGGCCGAGAATTCCGCCAAAACCCCGCCTTTGCCGTCCGGTTCGAGAAAGCTGTCGTGCTTTTCGGCCGTCTGCCCGGTCAGCGGGTAGAACACGTGGGCATAATGCGTGGCGCCCTTCTCGATAGCCCAGTCGCGCATCGCCACGGCCACTGCGTCCGCGACAGAGATATCCAGTTTTTCGCCATTGTCAATCGTGCGGTGTATCGCCCTGTAAACCGCCTTCGGCAGCCTTTCTCTCATTACAGAGTCGCTGAATACATTAACGCCGAACAGATCCTTTGACGGTGTCTCCGAGAAATTCAAAGGCTTTTCGATCGGTTTATAGTTTGTAACGGCCGCAATCGCATTCATACGCGAGCTACTCATCAGATCTATTCCTTTCAATAATTTGAGCCATGAATCCAATAACCTTCATCCCCGCAATGTACGGGATGCAATACCTCTGCCAAAACCCGGAGAGGTGTCCATATTTCTTATAAACCTATAACTATCAATATATTATGAAAATGCTTTCCCGCCATTGCATAGAGCCAATATTACATTTATGTGGATTATTATAGGGTCAGTCTACAAAAATGTAATTATGCTCTATCTTTAGGAGCCTTGAGCCCGCAGATCTCCAACGGTCGGCTCCAATGGCTCATGATCCCCATATACAAAGGCTTTTCCCCGCCTACCTCCGGATTTTGCCAAATGATTTCTTGACCGTTACCAGAAACAGGAATAGCATTGGGTATCAATGACTATTATTGGGGAATAATTTGTCATGAACAATGAGGATCAATTATTAACTCTGGAAGATGTGGCCGACCGCCTGAAAATCTCGGTTAGCACTGTGCGTAGATGGGTAAAATCCAATGAGTTAAGGTCCATAAAGATAGGCAATCGTGGTCAATACCGTATCGGTTTGAGAGACCTCGAGGAGTTTCTTGCGGAACAGGAGGCTCAGCAGCCGGATGCAACCGCGGTGGCCACTCTCAAGCGCGGCCGCGAATGGCGGCAGGCCGTCGATTGGGCGCGTTCCCATACCAAATATATCGTGATCACGGGAGGCGTCGTCTCGGGTCTGGGCAAGGGTATCGCTGCAGCCTCCATAGGAAAGCTGCTCAATTCGCGTCTCATGATTGTCCCCATCAAGTGCGACGGATACCTCAACACCGACCCGGGGACCATGAATCCGATCGAGCACGGCGAGGTCTTTGTCCTGGACGACGGCGGCGAAGTGGACATGGATTTCGGCCATTACGAACGCTTTCTGGGAGTGACCTGCCGCTTTGAGTGGAACCTGACCATGGGCAAGGTCTACAAAACCATCCTGGACCAGGAACGGGAGGGTTTTTATCTCGGCCAAACGGTCCAACTGATCCCGCACGTGACGGACGTGATCAAGGAATGGTTCTACGAAATTCCCGGGCGCCTGCAGGCGGACATCGGCCTGATCGAGATCGGCGGCACGGTCGGTGATATGGAAAACGAACTGTATCTGGAGGCTGTGCGGCAGCTGCGTCAGGAAGTGGGCGAGGCGAACGTGCTGTTCGTCCACGTGACTTATATCCCCATTCCCGCGGGAGTGGAGGAGCAGAAATCCAAGCCGACGCAGCAGTCGGTCAAGCTGCTTAATGAGCGCGGCATACGGCCGGACGTCATAATCGGCCGATGCAGCGAGCGGCTGACCGAAAAGATCAAGCAGAAGATCGCACTTTTCTGCAACATCGACAAGGCCGCCGTAATCTCCGGCCTCGATGTGCCGTCCGTGTACCAGATCCCGCTGGTCTTTGAGGACGAAGGTTTGACCGAAATCGTCCACAAGCGGCTCACCATTTATTCGCCGCCGCAGTTGCTGGAATGGCGCAACCTGGTCGACCGGCTTTTGTCGCCGACCGGGCCGGTGATACGGGTAGCGATATGCGGCAAATACACAAACCTGCACGATTCTTATGCCAGTGTGATCGAGGCGGTGCGGCACAGCGGGGCGCATATCGACGGCCAGGTGCAAATCGACTGGCTGGACACGGCCGAGCTGGAGCGGAGCAGCGGCTCCTGCGCCGATTTGCTGCGTAAAGTGGACGCGGTCATTGTTCCAGGCGGCTTCGGCACCCGCGGCATCGAGGGCAAGATCCAGGTGATCCGCCACTGCCGCGAGAACGGCATTCCCTTTCTGGGCATCTGCTACGGCATGCAGCTGGCGGTTGTGGAATATGCCCGGCACGTCGTCGGCCTTCCGGGGGCGCACACGACGGAAGCGGCCGAAGACGGTTTTGAGGTTGCCGATCCGGTGGTTTGCATCCTTCCCGAGCAGGTCGGAGTCACGCAGAAGGGAGGTACCATGCGATTGGGCGGCCACAATATCGTGCTCAAGGAAAATTCGCGCGCCGCCCGGCTTTACAGGAGCCAGAAAATCCGGGAACGCTTCCGTCACCGTTACGAGGTCAATCCCGAATATGTGGCGCGCCTCGAAAGAGCCGGCATGGTGTTCTCGGGCCATGACCCGACCGGCACGATCATGCAGGCGATGGAGCTGCCGGATCACCCTTATTTCCTGGCGTGTCAATTTCATCCCGAGCTGACCTCCAAACTGGAGGAGCCGGCGCCGTTGTTCCGCGAGCTGATCCGCATCGCTTTTGAAAGAAAAAAAGAGATTCAGGCTTAGAGGTGCCGATGCAAAAACGAATGAAGGCAATGCTGGCGCTGGCCGACGGCCGCGCCTTTTCCGGCTGGTCTGTGGGCGCAGCCGGCGAAGCCCTGGGGGAAGTGGTTTTCAACACCTCCCTGATGGGCTACCAGGAGGTCCTCACCGATCCCTCGTACCGGGGGCAGATCGTGACCATGACCTACCCGTTGATCGGCAACTACGGGCTGAATGCCGAAGACACGGAGGCAAACCGGATTTTTCTGGCCGGCTTCGTCGTGCGCGAGGACTGCCCGACTCCCAGCAGCTGGCGCAGCCGTACCAGCCTGCACCAGTACCTGTGCCAGCACGGCATTGTGGGCATCGCCGGCATAGACACTCGCGCCCTGACGCGCCACCTGCGCGAACAGGGCGCCCAGACGGGCATCATTTCCACCCTGGACCTGGATCCGAAATCGATGGCCCGGCGGGCCGCGCGATATCCGACCCTGGACAACCGCGACCTTGTTCGGGAAGTCACCTGCGCGGCGCCCTACGGCTGGAGCCGGACGACATGGTCCATGGGCGCGGAGAGCATCCCTCCGGCCGCCCGGGAGGCCGGCAAATATTTCGTGGTCGCCTATGACTACGGAATCAAGCACAACATACTGCGCAACCTGGTGCAGACCGGCTGCCGGGTGGAGGTTGTGCCGGCGTCTACGCCGGCTGCGTCCGTGCTGGCCCGGAATCCCGACGGCGTTTTCCTCAGCAACGGTCCGGGCGATCCCTCTGCCGTCGATTATGCCATTGCGGAGGTGAAGAAGCTTTTGGGCCGCAAGCCGGTCTTCGGCATCTGCCTGGGCCACCAGATTCTCTGCCTGGCTTTAGGCGGGAAGACCTACAAGCTCAAATACGGCCATCACGGCGGCAACCAGCCGGTGATGGACCTGACGACGCAGAAGGTGGAGATTACGGCCCAGAACCACGGCTATGCCGTCGACATCGATTCGATGGGCGGAGATGTGGTGTGCACGCACCTGAACTTGAACGACCGGACGGTTGAGGGCATGGCCCACCGGCGGTTGCCGGTCTTCTCGGTGCAATATCACCCGGAAGCATCGCCCGGGCCGCACGATGCGAACTACCTGTTTGCCCGGTTTGTGGACCTGATGGAGAAGCAATGATCCCCTCCGGGAAGCAGGACCGCGCGGATATCAAAAAATCGTATGCATCCGCCTATAGCGAAAGGAACGGAGCCATAATTGCCGAAACGAACCGATATTGAATCCATCCTGATACTGGGCAGCGGGCCGATTGTGATCGGGCAGGCCTGCGAATTCGATTATTCGGGCACCCAGGCCTGCCGCGTGCTCCGATCTCTGGGATACCGGATCGTGCTGGTCAATTCCAATCCGGCTACGATCATGACCGACCCGGAACTGGCCCACCGCACGTACATTGAGCCGCTTACGCCCGAAATCGTCGCCCAGATCATCGAGCGCGAAAAGCCCCATGCGCTGCTGCCGACCATGGGCGGACAGACAAGCCTCAACCTGGCCTACGCGCTCGACGAAAACGGCGTCCTGGCACAGCACCGCGTCGAACTGATCGGCGCCCGCATCGATGCCATACGGAAAGCCGAAAGCCGCGAACTCTTCGCGGCCAGCATGCGCCGCGTCGGCCTGGAGATGCCGCGGGGCCGCATCGTGCGCAGTCTCGACGAGGCCTTCGCCCTGGTGGAGGAAATCGATTTTCCCGTCATCCTGCGCCCGGCATTCACCCTGGGCGGCACGGGCGGCGGAACAGCCTATGGCCGCGCCGAATACAGAACCAAGATCTCCCGCGCCCTCGCCCTCAGCCCGGTGCACGAAGTGCTGGTGGAGGAATCCGTCATAGGCTGGAAGGAATACGAGCTGGAGGTCATGCGGGACCGCCGGGACAATTTCGTAGTGGTCTGCTCGATTGAGAACCTCGACCCTATGGGCGTGCACACCGGCGACTCGATCACCGTTGCGCCGGCGCAGACTTTGACCGACAAGGAATATCAGCGGATGCGCGACGCGGCGCGCCTGGTGATGACCGAGATCGGGGTGGAGACCGGCGGGTCCAATGTGCAATTCGCCGTCAATCCCGCCAACGGCCGGCTCGTGGTGATCGAGATGAATCCGCGCGTATCGCGCAGCTCCGCCCTGGCGTCGAAAGCCACCGGATTCCCGATCGCCAAAATCGCGGCCATGCTGGCGGTGGGATTCACTTTGGACGAAATCCCGAACGACATCACCCGCAAAACTCCCGCCTGCTTCGAGCCCTCCATCGATTACGTGGTAACCAAGGTGCCGCGATGGGATTTCGAAAAGTTCGCCGGCAGCAGCGACGAACTGGGCGTGCAGATGAAATCGGTCGGCGAGGCGATGGCCATCGGGCGAAACTTTCCCGAGTCGCTGCAGAAGGCCTTCCGCTCCCTGGAAATCGGCCATTTCGGCCTGGGCGCCGACGGCCGCGATCTCCTGAATGTCTGCGGCCCCAAGCCTGACGTGGCGGCCATGAAAAAGGCTGTCCGCAAGCGGCTGGAGCGGCCGCACCCCAACAATCTGCTGTTCGTCAAATACGGCTTGCAGCTGGGCCTGCCGGTGCGTGAATTGTCCCGCCGCACCGGCATCGATCCCTGGTTCATTCACGAAGTCGGGCGTATTGCGGAAATGGAGACGGCGCTGCGCGGGCGAAGCCTGGAGTCCCTGGATCGCGAGGAGCTGCGCGCGGCCAAGCGCCTGGGATTTTCTGACCGGCAGGTTGCTTTCCTATGCGCCGGCACCGAGGAAAAAGTGCGCCGGCGCCGCGCCCGGCTTCAGCTGGAGGCAGTGTTCAAAACGGTGGACACCTGCGCCGCGGAATTCGCCGCCGCCACACCCTATTATTACTCCACCTATGAGGAGGAGAACGAAGCGCAGCCCAGCCTCCGGCGCAAGGTCATCATCCTCGGCGGCGGTCCCAACCGCATCGGCCAGGGCATCGAGTTCGATTACTGCTGTGTGCACGGCGTCTTCGCTCTCAAGGAGGAGGGCTTCGAGGTCCAGATGATCAACTGCAACCCCGAAACGGTCAGCACCGATTATGACATCACCGACCGGCTGTTCTTCGAACCTCTCACTTTGGAGGATGTGCTTCGCATCGTAAAAAATGAGAAGCCGTATGGCGTCATCGTCCAGTTCGGCGGCCAGACGCCGCTGAAGCTCGCCATCCCTCTCGAACGGGCGGGAGTGCGAATCCTGGGCACGTCCCCCGACAGCATCGATCTGGCGGAGGACCGCAAGCGGTTCGGGTCGCTGCTCCGACGCCTGCGCATCCCGCATCCGCCGTACGGCACGGCTGCGTCCGCTTCCGAGGCGCTGGCCGTCGCCCGGCAGATCGGCTATCCGGTCCTCGTGCGCCCCTCCTATGTCCTGGGCGGCCGCGCCATGAAGATCGTCTACGACGATCCCACGCTCCGGCAATACATGCGCGACGCGGTCCGCGCTTCGCCCGAGCACCCGGTGCTCATCGACAAGTTCGTGGAGGACGCGTTCGAATTCGACGTCGATGCGGTCTATGACGGCCGCGACCTTCTGTTGGGCGGCATCATGCAGCATATCGAGGAAGCGGGCATTCACTCCGGCGACAGCGCGTGCGTGCTGCCGCCGTACATGATCACCCGTGAACAGCTGGAGCGCATCGAGCGGTACACCCGCAGGCTGGCCGGCGCGCTCAAGGTCCGGGGCCTGATCAACGTGCAGTACGCCATGCGCGACGGCGCCGTTTATGTACTGGAAGTGAATCCCCGCGCATCGCGCACCGTGCCGTTCGTCAGCAAAGCCGTCGGTATCCCCCTGGCCAAAGTGGCTGCCCGGGTGATGGTCGGCCGGTCGCTGAAAAGGATGGGCCTGGTCCGCGCGCCGCAGCCGCGCCACATCTCGGTCAAGGAAGCGGTGCTGCCGTTCAACAAGTTCAGCGACGTAAGCATATACCTTGGGCCCGAAATGCGTTCCACCGGCGAAGTAATGGGCATTTCCTATCGCTTCGGCAGCGCCTTCGCCAAATCCCAGCTGGCGGCCGGCGGCGAGTTGCCCACGGCCGGGACGGTTTTCATCAGCGTCAACGATAACGACAAGCTCCGTATCATCCCCATTGCGCGCGATTTCGTCGAAATGGGTTTCGACCTGGTGGCCACCGAAGGCACCTGCCGGTCGCTGCGCGCCTGCGGCATCGAATGCGGCCTGGTGCACAAGGTGGGCAAGGGCCGCCCGACCTCGCTCGACCTGATACGCCAGGGAAAGATCAAACTGATCATCAATACCCCGTGGGGCAAAGTATCGCGCACTCACGAGTATGAAATCGGGCGGGTCGCCCTTGCCTACAACGTTCCGTGCATCACAACTCTTTCGGGAGCTTCCGCCGCCGTGCGCGGCATAATGTCGGAAAAGAACAAAATGCTCGTCGTGCGCAGCCTGCAGGAGTACCACGGACAAGCGAATTGACGATTGATGATTTGAAACAGACAGTGTTGTTCAATCGTCGACAGTGCTGTCCCAATTGGCCCATTGGACGCAGAGGGCTCATTGAAAGCATTCAACGTGTGGCTCATGAAGTGCCCCTGCAAGGACGAGGTTGGCACCAAGCCCCGGTAGGGGCGGAAAGAGAATAGCCAGGGATTCGCTGCGCTCACCCCTGGCTATTCTCTGCCGGGCCTCCGGCCCTTGGAAATCGAAAGCTAATTTGGACAAAAGTGAATCGTCGATCGAAATTTGTCATGCTTCGGCGGCGGGTCAGAAGGTTACACCGTAGTAGACGAAGAAATACCGGTTCCTGACAGCGTTGCCTTCCTCCCAGCTGTCGTTGCCGATGCTGTAGCCGGCGTTCAGCAATCCGCTTCGCGGAAGCGCAATTGAGACGCCGGGGGTGAAGTATCCGAAGCCGTTCTTTCCGCTGAACCAGTCGGCTACAATGCTGACGGTTTTCCATGCCGGCTGCTCGCAGCCCAGGATCACGCCGGCGCGCGGGCCCAGAAAGCTCACCGGGCCTTCATCGGGATCCTGATTCGCCGACACAATGCCGTACGGGCCGGCGTGGAATCGCGGGCCGTAGTCGCCGGACTTGATCTTCTTGCTGACCAGGCCATAGATCAGGCCCCAGCTGTCCTGGCCGCCGCGGTCGTTGAGGGGAGTGTTCAACAGGCCGCCGACGGCCATGGCGACGCCGGCATCTTCGTTATTATAAAACTTCCACTTTGCATTGGGCTGAATGTACCCGCTGGCGGTGGAATCACCCGAAAATCTTGTATTGTAGATCGGGAAGTTCACACCGAATTCGAGGTTGCCGGGCGCGCCGACCACCATCCGGGGATTGTACAGGTAGGTCCGGGAGACGCCGGTCCCCGGCAGCTGCGTCAAAAAGTCGAATTCCGCATACACTTTGCCCCGGGCTGCGGTATCCGTAGTCGGAATATTGAAAATTGTAGACTGGGCCAGGGCATGGCCTCCGCACAAAACCGATATCAGGACCGCGAATCCCGGGAACACTCTGAATATTTTCGCCACTGCAATCCGCCTTTCTTGAATGTGAAACATGGATAGGGCCGGAGGCATGGACCGCCGAAAGGTTGAGAGGTCCGTTCCCCTTGTTGCGGGAGAAAGCCCTCTGCAAATTGCCGCATGCTTTCCGGGCGCCGGGTTTTCTTTTGCAAATTCCATTCCAGGAGAGAGCACCCGGAGTTGAGCGGCCGGCGCATCCTGTTCCCGAACCGGAGGATGGGCGCCTGTTTGGGCGGCCGGGACAGACGGGGCCGTGAAAGTCAGATCTTCCTTTTATGTAGGATATCTGAATAATTAATACAAAAATGTATCTATGGGTTCATGCGCCCGGAATTCCCGGAGCCCTTGAAACTTCGCGGCGGATTTCAAAGTGTGTCGCCCGGCATGCGGCGCTTCGGGTCAATAGTTACCAGCCTACATATATGTAACAAATATTTATATAAGCTACATTATTGTAGAAAAATTTATTCCACCTTCCCGCTGTCCGACGGCCGGACTCCTGCGAGGTAATCATCTGCGTATGGGCAGGTTATGGCGGCTGCGGGAGACGATGGCGGTCGCCTTTGCGGGGTTGGCATGCCGATTGCAAACAAAGCAACGCGAAAGGAGATTTGAAGAAAATGAAGTCCAAAATGCTTGCCATTCTGACGATTGCACTTGTTTTGACCGTGATCCTGACGTACCTGGCCGCTTCGGGCAGGATAGCGCCGAGCGGAGATGCCGGGAAGCTGAATGCGGCGGATTCGGCATGGGTTTCCGTGGCTGCGGCCCTGGTCATGCTCATGACGCCGGCTCTTGGATTTTTCTACGGCGGACTCGTGCGGCAAAAGAATGTGGTTTCCACCATTATGCAGTGTGTCATCATTTTCGCCATTTCCACCGGTGTCTGGACCTTGTGGGGCTACAGCCTCGCCTTTGCGCCGACCCAGGGAGGATTTATCGGCGGCCTGAAATACGCTTTCCTTCACGGGGTGGGCGCCGCGCCGGATGAAGCCTATGCCGCAACGATTCCAGGATCGCTGTTTTACTTCTTCCAGCTGAAATTCGCCGCCATCACTCCGGCGCTCATCATCGGCGCCTTTGCCGAACGCATACGGTTCCGGTCGCTGATCGTGTTCATCGTCCTATGGACGACCTTTGTCTATGCGCCGGCGGCGCATTGGGTCTGGGGCGTGGGCGGCTGGTTGCGCACGATGGGGGCTCTGGATTTCGCCGGCGGAACCGTGGTGCACGTGCTGGCGGGGGTTTCCGCGCTCGGATCGGCCATGGTCATCGGCCGGCGCCGCAAAGGCGCCCATGGCGCCCGCCCAAGCAACGTCCCCTTCGTGATTCTTGGCGCGGCGCTTCTCTGGTTCGGCTGGTTCGGCTTCAACGCCGGCAGCGCCCTGGCTATGAACGGCGTGGCCGTGAATGCGCTGGTTACAACCAATATTGCGGCCGCGTTCGCGGCCCTGAGCTGGATGGCTGTGGACTGGACCCTGTGGGGCAAGCCTTCGGCAACCGGCGCCGCCACAGGCGCGGTCTGCGGTTTGGTGGCGATCACGCCGGCTGCGGGCTATGTAGACTCGACGGCAGCCATAATTATCGGCCTTCTTGTCGGAATGATCTGCAGTTTCGCTGTCGTGCTGCTGGACCGCACCAAACTGGATGACACGCTGGATGTCTTTGCCTGCCACGGCATGGGAGGAATCTTCGGGGCCGTCGCCACCGGATTTTTCGCTCAAAAATTCGTCAATCCCGCCGGAGCGGACGGCTTGCTTTACGGGAACCCGAAACAAGTTTTGATCCAGATCGCCGCGGTCGCAGCCACGGCCGTCTGGGGATTCGTGATGTCCATCGTCCTGCTCAAGGTCATCGACCGGATCATGGGTCTTCGGGTGACCGCCGAGGAAGAAGAAGCAGGTCTGGATCTTTCACAGCACGGAGAGAGCGCTTACAGCGCCGATTAGGGATTGCGGGACCGCACCCGTGTCAGCGAATCCATGAGTGACGCCAAAAGCGTAAATATCGAACCATGGTTTAATTGAGGAACAACATCATGAAACTGATTCTGTCGATCATACGGCCCCATCGCCTTCAGGATGTAAAAGAAGCACTCTCGCAAATCGGAGTCGCCGGACTGACGGTGACCGATGTGAGGGGAGCCGGCAGGCAGAAGGGCCAGGTGGAGCGCTATCGCGGTTCGGAATACAGCATCGATCTTTTGGCAAAATGCAAGATCGAGGTCGCCGTCACCGATGACCAGTGCGAGGAGGTCATTCAGGCCATAAGGAAAAGCGCCTATTCGGGCGAAATCGGCGACGGCAAGATTTTCATACTGCCCCTCCAGGACGCCATGCGCATACGCACCGGCGAAAGAGGAGAAGACTCCCTTTGAAGGGGACGAGGCCTTTCCATGTCCGGACCCTGATCCGTAATTGGATTTTTCGTGAGGACGGGTCTCTCCAGACCCGTCCTGTTAAGCCCAAACAGGTTATTCGCCCATCCGGACGGCTCTGGAGAGCCGTCCTCACTAAAAAAAAGGGAGAGCCATCCTTACTGAAATATAAAAAGGTAAGCCGTTTTCACTGGAATTTGAGATGGGGTAGGGAATTGGATTTTTAGTGAGGACCGGTCTCCAGACCGGTCCGGTTAACGGTATCTTTTAAGACCGAATGGGCGCGCACATCCGGACTGCCATGAAAAACAAAATCGAACAGCTTCAGCACAAATTCCGTGAAGGGCGGTCTGAGTTGTTCCGCCGCGTGACATGGGATGCCCCGTGCCGCGGTCTGCTTGAAGCCCACGCATCGCTGGTCGATGGGTTATTGAATGAAATCTATGAATTATCCTGTCAGGCCGCGGACCGCAAGACTGCCCGTTCTTCAAATTCGGGGCTGGCCATCGTGGCCACAGGCAGCTACGGAAGAAGGGAGCTGAATCCCTTTTCCGACATCGACATCGCCTTCATCCCGTCGGAAGAGGAGGACCCCTGGGTAGAGGCGCTGGTACACACGGCCTTCAGGCTGGTTATGGACGTTTTCCTGTCTCTGCGCGATGTCCATGTCGGGTATTCCTTCCGCCCTTTGGCCGAAGCAAGCGCGTGGGACGTGCAGACCAAAACGGCCCTGTTCGATCTGCGGCCAATCTGCGGAGACCGCCCCCTGGCGGACAGGCTGGCGGGTCGCATCCGCGAGGCGCTTTCGCCTTTGGACCTCATGCTTGAATCCCGGGTCGCAGGCGGTCCGGCAAAGAAATCGCGCTCATGCCTCTATTCGGTGGAACCGAACCTGAAAGAGGGGCCGGGTTCGCTGCGGGACCTGCATCGCGGCCGCTGGATATTCAGATTGCTTCTGGGTTCGGATAACCATGAGCTCGATCGGGCGCTCGAGGACCGTGCAGGCATATCGAAGCAGCAGCTTGCGGAGGCCCGCGATGCCGCGGAATGGTTCTGGCGCGCCCGGACCTGGCTGCACCTTGCCGCCGGCAGGCTTTCCGACGTGCTGATTACGAACTATCAGGACCGGATAGCGCGCGAATTGTGCGGTTGCACGGCCCAGGAATGGCTTTCGCAACACCTGGCCCATTCCGAGACGCTTGCCAGGTTCCGGGAGACAGCGGAGCGGGCGTTGCTTCAGGGGCCGCTGAAGATAAATGAAGCTGTTCTGGAAAATGGATCCCTCCATTTGGAGAAAAACCCCCCGGATGGGGCCCATGCGACGGGCATGTTTCTTGTTGCGCAGCGCTACTCGTTTCCCGTGAGTCTGGGTGGTCTGAATCGGCTGGAAGAGGAGCGCAAGAACGCCCTGACAATCAACGCGCCCTCCCGCGAAGAGGTCCGGGCATTCAACCAGATCCTTGGTGAAGGCCAGGGGATTGCTTCCACGCTGCGGGCTTTGTCGAGGTATGGAATCCTGGACCGGTTTATTCCGAATTATTCCGAGGTTATGCGATTCGCGCCTGCGGACCCCGCGCACCGTCATACCGTGGGGGAGCATTCGATGCGCATTGTCGAGCACCTCGAAGGCCTTCGGGCGAGGGAGGATCCGGCCGGGCAGCGTTTTTCGGACCTGCTCGGCGAGTGCGCGCACTTCGATATGCTTTGCCTGGCCGCCTTGATTCACGATGCGGGAAAGCTGGTCCCGGGAAAGGATCACTGCCGCGCCGGCGCGGAGCTGGCGAAGACGGTCTCGGCCAGACTCAACCTTGCTCCCGAAAAGCAGGAGATCCTCGAAGTCCTGGTCCGTCAGCACCTGCTGCTCGTCCGCACGGCAAGGCTTCACGATCTGAAATCGGTCCACGTCATCCGCATAGCGGCGGCGGAGGTGCCCAGTCTCGAGGCATTGCGGCACCTCTATGTCTTCACGTATGTCGATACCTGCGCCGTGGCCGAGAACAACTGGACCTCAATGGATCTGAGGGACCTGGAGGATCTTTACGGGAAATTGCAGGATTATGTCACACGCCGCTCCGACGAGGCTCTCGACCCCACCGGACAGGAGGATCGGAGCGTCTCGATCCGGAAAAAACTTACAGCGCTTCAGGCCCGGAATGAAGCCGCCGTTCTGAAGCACTGCGACGCCATGCCGGCCGGCTATGTCCTAAACACGCCACTGGAGGAAATCACGTTCCATCTGCAGCTGCTGGAAAGGCTCGAGACCGAAGGTGTGGTGGTCGACTTCTACAACCGGCCGGGGGATGATTACTCGGAACTCACCCTCTGCGCGCTGGATGATCCAAGGCCCGGCATGCTGGCAAAAATTGCGGGCGTTCTCTATGGATGCGGCGTGGATATCCACAAGGCCCAGGCTTTCACCATGAAGAAGGAGAAGTCCATAGTCCTGGATACGCTCTGGATCCGTTCCAATGGGATGCAGATTTCCGAAACCAAAGCCCGGAGACTCCGGTCGGCGCTTAAAGACATCCTGACGGGCGCAAAATCCATCGATTATTTTCTCAGACTGGCGGGAAAGACGCCGCCCGGCGGCATTGTGCTGGATAGAATCGACTTGCACAACGATCTTTCCGAAGAGCACACGGTGGTCCACATTGTGGCGCGCGACCTGCAGGGACTCCTCTATTTAATGACGCGGAGCCTGTCGCGTTGCGGGCTGGATATCCATTCCGCCAAAATCGCCACATGGAACGCCCGGGCCGAAAACAACTTTTACGTCACCTCCATCACCGGCGGTCAGATACCCGATGAAGACCTGCAGGCATGGACCGACGCGCTTGCCCGGGTATTGAGGGGTGAAACGGCCGGAGCCTGAGCCAGTTTCTGCTCCGAAAATAGCGGCCGCGATGGATCAATTACACCATTCGTTCACCCAACTGAGCGTCGGCGAAGCCGATTTTCATGCACTTGGGTGCGCCCCGGGCGCATGGAGGACTGTCGCGAAACAGCTTTTTTGACCAAGCCCCGCAAGGCAGAGAATAGCCAGGGGTGAGCGAAGCGAACCCCTGGTGAGAATCGGCAAGAGGAGCACCCTGAAAGGGTAACAGAAACTAAGCGAATGAAAGATCCACCGGCTCTGCCGGTGAGGCAGGATCAATTTGGCAAATACTGGAGTATGCCTTTTGACCGGTGTTCTGACAGCGGCCGGAGAAATAATGAATGTCGAATTTCGAATGTCGAACCGCAGAAGGGCTTGGAAATTCGACATTCTTTATTCGGCATTCTGCCGTTCCAAAAGCTTCAAAAATATCTATGGCGCATGAAGCTTCCATTATTTTTTCATCGGTTGCCATCAAGCCCCTTTGAGGGGCCGACAACCATGAAGCCTCCGGCTATGCCCAAGAATATTTACCCCAGGATCGCTCTTTGAATCAGGGTCCGGGCTATCTGGATTTTGTATTTGTTCCCCGAGAGCGGGAGTGCATCCTTGACGACGGCCGCTGCCGCTTTCTCGGCAATCGATTCGCCGATGGCATTTCCTTTCAGGACATCCTCGGCCGGTCTCGCTTTATACGGCGCCGGCGCCACCGCGCCAAGCCGGCCGTCGCGCGGTTTGATGCAAGCTATTTGGGACGGCAATGATGTAGAATAAATAAAACGCGATAAATCAGGAGGCAAAGAATGGCGGAATTCAAACCAAGCTACATTATCACGGAGATGAAAAAGAACGTCGTGCTGGCCTGGGGGCGGCCGAATACGCCGCTCGATGAATATATCCCCGGCCAAAATCGATCGATGGAACACGTGCTTTACATAGACGGCGAGGTGGGGCCGGGAACCTTTTACTCCGAGTGCCTCTGGTTTCTTTCACCGGACAAGGTCCACCCGGAGGCGGCAAGGAAGAATGCCGAAATGATGAAGACGCTGAAGCCCGGTGTAAAAATCGGTCCGCAGCCGCATATTCATCCGTTTGACGAAATTTTCACTTTTTTCGGCAGCAACTTTGATGATCCTTCCGACCTGAGCGGCGAGATGGAGTTCTGGCTGGAAGACCAGCCCGTGACCTTTAACAAAAGCTGCATTGTGTATATCCCTGCCGGATTGAAGCATTGCCCATTAAATATGAAGAGGACGGACAAGCCGCTCTTTCATTTCAGCATGGGATACACTTCTTCGTACGACCACACCGTGCTCCAGAACAGGGGCGGGAAATTCGCGGGCGAAAAGGACATGCTCAAATACTTTGTCTTTCAGGACAAGGCCGGGCGGAAAAATCCCGATTTCAGGCACAAAATCCCTGATGGGTTCCTGACCCGCGTGGCTCATCTTGACGCCGAGACTGTGCCGTGCTCCGAGTTTCACGCCGAAACGTCCTGGATATGGCCGCCGGAAAGGTCGGGGCTCAAAGAGCAGGATGTTCGTTTTGTGGAGAAACATAAGCATTCTTTCCCGGAAGTCATAGCCTTCTTCGGGACAGACCTCGATGACATTCACAACCTTCACGGAGAAGTGGAGCTTTGGGTGGAAGGAAAGCCCTACAGCATAAAGAAGAGCTTCGCAGCGATCATTCCGGAAGGTGTGGAGCACGGGCCGCTGACGATCCGGAACGTAAAAAAGCCCATTTTCCATTACACGGTCGGGCGCGCAAAGCTGTACGCGTAGCCCCGCTGAAGTCGCCATTCAGCACCCGCTGCAAATGACCGAAAGGCCGGCCGACCGGCCGCCCGCTGTTGAAGAACCATGTTCCCGCGGACGGCCGGATGCCCGCCCCTATAAAACCACAGACGGAGCCGCGAGGATCCGTTCACCCTGTATCGAACAGTAGGGACGCACTCGACGCCATTCGCGCGAATGGAAGTCGTCCTGAGCATTTGGGGAGCATGGATCCTCCACTCCTGGCAGCCTTCCTTTCCCGCAAATGCCCGCCGGGACCGCTGCTATACTTCTTACTCCAACGTCACCGCCGTACCGCTGGCGCTCACCATCAGCATGGTGCCCTTGCCGATCGTTTCATAGTCCAGGTCGATGCCCACGATTGCGTTGGCGCCCATTGCCTGTGCCTGCGCCTGCATCTCTTCAACGGCGATAGCCTTGGCTTTGCGCAATTCATTTTCGTAGGATGCGGAACGGCCGCCGACGATATCCCGGATCCCCGCAAAGAAATCCCTGAAGATATTTGCGCCCAGGATGGCTTCGCCGCTTACAAGCCCGTAGTATTTAACAATCTTTTTTCCCTCTATGAAGGGTGTCGTTACTGTGAGCATGGTCTCTTCCTTTCCGGTTATATAGCTAATATTGCGCCCGACAAAGAGTATCACGTCTCCATCGGTATGCCCGTTAAAGAATGCAAAGAGGTGTTCGGACAGGCATTTCGACAGGCAATACACGGCGTACGGCCGAGAGCAGCCGCTTAGGATTTTGCCTTTTTTCTCAGGAATGGAAACTCGCAGCCCGTGGGGAACACTGTCAACGGCTGGCTTCCGATCCTCAAAGGCCTTGTCGCTGCATGCTCCGGATGAACGCTTTGGGAATACCACCGTGCAGACACCTCCTGGCCGGTTCTGGCATCGACAAATGCGAGAGGCTCGCCAATAGCTTAACAGCTAATGGGCAGTGAGGCGTTTTTGCGGGAATAAAGAAACAGCGAAAACCGTTGACCTTTCTCACTCTCTCACTCAAGGGCAATTCCCGCGTCCGCATCGAAGCGGAGGAAATTTTTCCCATTGCCCCCGATGAGGAGAATCCACGGATCGCGAGCGTGTGAATGAACAGCGCCCCCCAAGGCCCCATGATAGAAATGCTTATAAATCAATACCTTGACAACCCTTTCCAATGGTCCAAGAATTGAGTTGAATGATGGGCATAAAGGGCAGGGTTTCGAACGTGCGGCGCTGTCTGAAGATCCGGCACCGAAGAAATGTCATGTCGAAAATTGTTGTCGGCTGCAGATTCTTTCCCGTTTTGATTCTGACCTGGTTTTATATCTCTAACTCCGAAATTGTATTTTCCGGAACATTTGCAGTTTATTCCGCCCAAAGCGGGGAGTGTACGCTTACCGTCGAGTCGAGTGATTTGGCCGATACATACCGCACGTTGCGATTGCGCGTCCTCCCGCAAACTTCGACCTGTCACATAGAAAAGGATTCCATGGTGGCCGTAATCCGGGCGGCATTTGCAAAATCCGACCCGCCGAGGCTGGAAGGGACCTATACCTCTTTTTATATCGGCCGCCTTATCGACTACCCCTGGCTGTCGCAGCATCTGGCCGTCACTGCATACGGGGATGCGAAATGGGATAAAAAGAAAGGGAAGCCGGTCGGCACGGGTGCCAACAAATATGTTTCCGGTGTGCTTTCGGACAAAAAGATCACCGCACAGATGGAGGAGGCATTGGCAGAGCCCGGGTATAATGTGGTTTCCGCTACGGTGGAAAAGGTGCTGGTAGGCAGTCTGTGCGAAGTGCCTCTGTACAAGGGGAAGGTTGTGCCGGCAAAAGTGCCCTATGACGCGATGGTCTGGTTCAGGCTGACAAGGAAGCAGGGCAGCGAATAACCCTGAGCCATGGGTGCACGCACAACTGGGGATTGACCGCAGGACCATCTCCGCCGGCAGAAAAGGAGCATGTGCGCGGGAAATGAATGGCATGGTTTGCTGCATATCCGGTGGAAAAGCTTTTGGCGATGCAGGGAAAAACCGGAGCGTGGCGTCGATTTCCGGCAGTTTCATGGGCGACGAGTACACCGAATCCTATTTTTACTGCGAGCCGTGCGGGGTTTACACAGTTGAAATTTATCACGACCGTTTCCTGGGGGAGGGTTCCGTCTTTCTCAAAGGACCTGTATCGAAATCAGAGGGCGATGAGAAGGTCCGGCTGATCGGGGAGTGCCTCGAGCCCTGCGACAAAAAATGCCGTTGCAAGGCCCATATGAAATATTTCGACGGATGCCTTGATTGAGCAGCGATCAACCAACGAATCAGGAATCTGCCGGCAGATACCGGCAGGATCCAGGGAGAGTGCGACATGGCTAAGGCGCTTGTAGTATATGCAACCAGGACAAAAAATACTAAGGCGATCGCGGAATCCATCGCGGAAGGGCTCCGAGAGCAGGGAATCG
Organism: uncultured Acidobacteriota bacterium; assembly: GCA_964474425.1. Lineage (GTDB taxonomy): Bacteria > Acidobacteriota > UBA6911 > UBA6911 > UBA6911 > UBA6911. The sequence goes on along the minus strand of CAYYTC010000038.1, from coordinate 21,164 downwards.
AGGCCACGGTTGTCGATGGCAATACTGTGACGGGCGAGTACGACCTTGAAGGGTACGATGCCTATATGTTCGGCTCAGCGACCTATCACGGGGACATGATGCCCGTGATGAAAGAGATGCTCTTTATTGCCGAGAGAGCCAATCTGGCCGGAAAAGCGGGGGGCGCGTTCGGAGCTTACGGATGGAGTGGGGAGGCGCCGCAGAGAATATACGACACCATGAAAAACCTCTATCGGATGAATATGGTGAAAAGCGCTTTGCGGATCCAGACGCCGGCACAGCCTGAACGCCTTTGCAAAACCTCTCAGGAGTACGGAAAGGAATTGGCCGGGAAACTCAAAGCTTAGCGGTGCGCTACAATTGAATACAGCCGCAATCCCCCAAGCTCTGCTTAGCGGCTGACAGACGCTGATCACCAAGGGGACGGTTTAGCTTTTGCCGGAGGATATCGGCGATGAAGGCAGCCGGTTATGGATCACCCGCGATCTAAAGCCTGGGCGGCATGGGAACTGGTTCCCCGCGGGTGGGCATGGGTGCGAAATCCGGAGGCCCCAAGCCGTCGGCGCCTGGCTCGGTACGGGAGATTTGTTTGCATGGTTTGAAAATCACCGCTGAATGCGGGCGGATCCGTCCCGGGCGAAAGCCCGGACCTGCTCGACGGTCGCCATGGTCGTATCGCCGGGAAACGTTGTCAGCAAAGCTCCATGCGCCCAGCCGAGCCTGACCGCATCCCCGGGAGTCTCGCCCGCCAGCAGCCCGTAGATGAAGCCGCCGGCAAAGCCGTCGCCGCCGCCTACTCGGTCGTGGATATCCAGCTCGCACGTGGGTGAAACGTGCGTACTGCCCTGCACCCATGCGACGGCACCCCAGCTGTGGCGGCTTGTCGAGTGGACTTCGCGAAGCGTTGTTGCCACAGCCTTGATCTGCGGATGCTTCTTCACCACCTTCTCGATCATGCCGAGAAACGCGCCGGGATCCAGTTTGGATTTGGCCTCCACTTCCGGGCCCGCGATGCCCAGGCCCTTCTGAAGGTCCTCCTCGTTGCCGATCAGAACGTCCGCGTTTTCGACGATGCGCGCCACGACTTCGACAGCCTTCCGCTGTCCTCCCCAAATGCTCCAGAGCTTTTCGCGAAAATTCAGATCGAAGCTCGTCACGGCTCCCGCATCCCTGGCGGCTTTCATACCTTCGGCGATGAGAGGCCCCGTCGTTTCCGAGAGAGAGGCGAAGATGCCTCCGCTGTGAAACCAGCGGAGGCCGCCGGCGAAGATCGCTTTCCAGTCGAAATCCCCCGGCTTCAGGAGAGCGGCGGCCTCGTTGGACCGATTGTAGAAGACCACCGGCGCGCGCACGCCGTATCCCCGGTCGCTGTAAACGGTCGCCATATGGGGGCCGTTGACCCCGTTATGATCAAAATATTTATAAAAGGGCTTCACCCCCATGGCCCGGACCCGTTCGGCAATCAAGTCCCCGATTGGATACTGTACCAGGGCCGTGACGATCGCGGTGTTCATCCGGAAACAATCGGCCAGGTTGGCCGCGACGTTGAACTCTCCGCCGCTGACATGGATCTGGCATGTCGTCGCCTTGCGAAAGGGGATGATGCCGGGATCCAGGCGGTGCACCAGCGCGCCCAGGGAAACAAGATCGTATTCCCCATCCGTCCGAATGTTCAGTTTGTTGCCCATGGCCTACTCCTTTCCACCTTCCACTTTCCACCTTCCACTTTCCACCTTCCACCTTCCACTTTCCACTTTCCACATCTCCGCCAACCCGCATCGTACTTTCGACTATCGGGTGCTCATCCCATAGGGCGAACTAAACCGTATACGATGATGCTGCCGTCTCCCCGCCGGTCCCCGTCCAGTTGGTGTGGAAGAACTGCCCGCGGGGCCTGTCGATGCGCTCGTATTGATGCGCGCCAAAAAAGTCGCGCTGCGCCTGGAGCAGGTTGGCCGGCAGCCGGGCATTTCTGAATCCGTCGAAGTAGCCCAGGGCCGTCGACATCGCCGGGACCCAGACGCCGTGCAGGACGGCTTCGGAGACCACGCGCCTCCACGCCTGTTGCGCCCTCTGGATCCGTTCCTTGAAGAATGGATCCAGCAGCAGGTTGGACAGGCGCGGATTCTTATCGAATGCCTCTTTGATCTTCGCGAGAAACACGGAACGGATGATGCAGCCTCCGCGCCAGAGAAGGGCGATGCTGCCGTAATTGAGGTCCCAGCGATATTCCTTTGCCGCCTCCTGGAGCAGGACGAAGCCCTGGGTGTAGGAAATGATCTTTGCGGCATACAGCGCCTGCTCGAGGTCTTTTAAAAAAGCCTGCCGGTCGCCTGTGAACTTTTGGGGGGCGAACGGATACGCATGCGAAGCCGCGACGCGTTCCTCTTTCATGGCAGAGAGGCATCGGGCAAAAACGGCTTCGCTGATAAGGGTCAAGGGGATGCCCAGGTCGAGGGACACGACGCTTGTCCATTTCCCCGTTCCCTTCTGTCCGGCAGTGTCGAGAATTTTTTCCACCAGCGGCCGGCCGTCCACATCCCTGAAGGCGAGGATGTCCCGGGTAATTTCAATCAGGTAGCTGTCCAGGTCTCCTGTGTTCCATTCTTTGAATGTCTCGTGCATCTCTCCGGCAGACATGCCGAGAAGCTCTTTCATGATCTGGTACGCCTCGCAGATGAGCTGCATATCGCCGTACTCGATGCCGTTGTGCACCATTTTGACAAAGTGGCCGGCGCCGTTATCGCCCACCCAGTCGCAGCAAGGCGTACCGTCCGCAACCTTGGCGGCAATGGCCCGGAAAACAGGCTTGATGTGAGGCCAGGCCGAGGATGAGCCGCCCGGCATGATGGACGGACCGCGCAGGGCTCCTTCTTCGCCGCCTGAAACGCCAGTTCCGACAAACAGCATTCCTTTGGATTCAATGTGCTTTGTCCGGCGGATGGTGTCGGGGAAGTGCGAGTTTCCGCCGTCAATGAGTATGTCGCCTTGATCCAGGAGCGGGAGGAGCTGCTCGATCAGTTCATCCACGGGTCTGCCTGCCTTTACCATCATCATGATCTTGCGCGGATGGGCAATCGATTCCACGAGATCCGCGATCGTCTCCGATCCGACGAATTTTTTCCCCTTTCCGCGCCCGTTGATGAACCGCTCGACCACACCCTCTTCCACGCCTGGGACCGTGCGGTTATAGACGGCGACGGTAAAACCCCTGCTTTCCATGTTGAGCGCAAGATTTTCACCCATGACGGCCAACCCGATCATCCCGATATCCGCTTTGTCTTTCATGCTTGCCCTCCGTTATCGGGCGTCTTCAAAACGCTTTCGATACGCCCAGAGACCCAGGCTGGGATTTGAAATAAAAAAGATTTCTTCTCCATCCGCCAGACGGTTGAAACCATCCTTCAGGACCGCGGGATTGTAGCGGGCCGTCATCGCGCGAAGACCGGCATAGCGGAAACCTGCCGCTTCAACCTGCTGTTGCGTGAGGCCGCCGGGACAATAGGTTATGGTGAACCTGCCTTCCGAAGATCCATGGATGAGGTGGGCCGCCGTCCCCAGGCTGTTTTGGAGATCCGCCTGCTTTTGGACCAGGTCCAGAATGCGCGGCGTCCCCACGTACCCGTATTTACGGATCAATCCGTCGATTTGATCGTCTTCGCCAAACCGCGAAATTCCCGGAGCCAGGATGATGAGTTCCCCGCCGTCGGCCAGCGCCATCCGCGTCCTGTAAATGCTCTTGTTCCCAACCCAAGTGCTTTTGAATTCCGACGGATCAAGGGATACAACCACTTTTCTGAGCGGCGCATCCAGCATCTGGAAATTGACCGCAAGGGACAGCTCCGCAGCACGGAGAAAACAATCCGGTTCATCGCCGATGAAAATCCCCCGGATGACCAGCTTTCCCCTGTCGTTCTTCCCGACTACCGTCAATACATAAACGATCGGCAGGTGCATGGCAAAATGCTCGGAACCGTAGTTGAGAACCCTGCGCACAGGGGTATCGGCGCGCCCCATCATACGTTCCATCCCATACACCGCGCCCAGGAAGTGGGTCTTGTTTATGGCTTCGGCCCCGCCCGTGCCAACAAAGATGTTTTTGTTGTATCCCGCCATCCCGATCACTTCATGGGGCACGATTTGCCCTATGGAGAGAATCAGGTCGTGCAAACCGCCGGAAATCATCCTGCCCACCTGAATGGGGATGCCGTAATCGATTTTCCCCCTGGACGCCTCTTTCACGAATCCGGCGGGAACCTCGCCCAGCGTGGCCAGGCCGTTGTGCCAGTCGTGAATGCGAAACAGGCTTTGGGGGACCTTGCCGAACATCTTAACGATTTCATCTTCGGTCATCGGGCTATGAGTGCCGATGGCGGGCAGTACATCCGTCAGGCGGTCCCCGTAATATTCCCAGGCCAACTCCGTCAATAATCCTGCCTGGGAGTGGAAGCGGGTGAAATCGGGGGGGACCGCAAGCACGCGTCTTTTTTCTCCGAGGCGATCCAGTGAGGCAAAGAGCGCCTCCCGGATTTCTTCGGGAGAAAACTCCGCATAAGCGGAACCGCGGCTGTAAAGGATCATGGCGCTTATACTCCTGAATAGGCCGAGAAGCCTCCGTCTATCGGAAGCACAATTCCCGTCACGAATTGCGACATCGGCGAGAGGAGCCACAAGACCGCCCCGAACAGATCTTCAGGCTCCCCGAAACGGCGCATCGGGGTGTGGGCCAGGATCTGTTCCCCGCGGGCGGTCCATTTGCCGGTGCTTTTGTCCGTCAGGAGAAATCGATTTTGTTCCGTGAGGAAAAAGCCCGGTGCAATGGCGTTGACGCGGATCCGGGGCGAATATTCCTGAGCCATGTGGACGGCCAGCCACCGGGTGAAATTCGACACGGCCGCCTTTGCCGCGGAATAGGCGGGGATGCGGGTCAGCGGGCGAAACGCGTTTAGCGAGGAAATATTCAGGATGATCCCTTCCCCGCGTTGAGCCATGAGCCTGCCGAAAACCTGGCAAGGCAGGATTGTTCCCAGCAGGTTGAGGTCGGAGACAAACCGGAGCGCATCTTCGGGGAGATCAAAAAAAGCCTTATCCCCTGTGGTCGCGCCCGGATTGTTTCCCCCGGCTCCGTTTATGAGGCAATCAACGCGTCCCCAATCGGCGAGGATCTTTCGGGATGCGAGCTCCAGCGAAGCTCTTTTCAGTACGTCGCACTCGACCGCCATAAAGCGGCCTTTTGCCTGTTTGAGCCGCGGCAGAAGCCGCTCCGCCCCGGCGGGTTCCCGGTCGAGAATGGCGACGCTTGCGTTGCATCCCGCCAGGGCGCACGCAATCTCGCCACCCAGAATTCCGGCCCCGCCCGTGACGACGATAACGCGGCCGCTAAAGTCACAGTTTTTGGTGAGTTCATCGAGGTTCACGATGATTTCCTTTTCCCGGGTGAATAACTCCAGTTCAAAGCCAACACGATTCGCACGGAGCCAAAGCTGAATGCGCAATTCGCGGCTGACCGCAATATCCCATCCCGGACGTTTTCAGTCCGTGCCAAGGAACAGAGGCCGGATGTGCCTTTCATACAGGTTTTCGGTGACATTTTCCTCTATGGTGCCCCGGTATTCATGCAGCATCTCCGTAAAGCGGGTGCGCATCTCCGCGGCCACTGTGAATCCGACGTGCAGGAGCTGGCGCAAATGCGGATTGTAGCTTCCGCACGATTCATCGTGGCGCAGGGCGTGGACGAACTCTTTGGAACTCCACGAAGACGCCTCGGCGGGCTTTGGAAGCTTCTGCCTGTCGATGCGGATCACAGCAAGGTATGGTTTGCACAGCTCTTCGCATCGCCGGTAGGAGTCTTTATAGATCTCCTTCGCGAACGCAAGTCCGGGGCCCCCGAAAGCGGCAATGCCGGCCAATTCTTCCAGCCAGGTGGTCCCTGCCGTCTTTAGGTGAATCCCTGAATCTATGCTTTTGATAGCGCGGTGCATGATGGGGTAAAGAGAAAATTTGTCGCTGCCCGTATGGATGCTCAGCTTCAGGTTACGGGGAAGATTGAAATTGTGGACAGCAAACCTGATGATGGCCAGGTAATTGTGGAAGTCCCGGGCGAACTCCTGCAGGTCGCCCACATAATCGCAGCCTTTCAGAAAAGCTCCCGCGAATTTCGGCGCAACGGCCTGGACTGGAATGCCTTCGCGCGCAAGGGAATAAAGAATGAGCAGCAGCTCGACAGGCGTTTGCGGATCCTGAGCTTCATCCACAGACACCTCGGTGACAAATTGGGTTCCTTTTCTTTGCTCGATGTGGCGGTAAATGCTTCCAGCCTCCGCGATCGCACAAAGGTATTTGCCGGCAAAATCCTTGAGGGTCAGGTCCGTGATCGGAACCGGCGCCTGCAGGCCCGGAACTTCAAGGGATCCCTTGAGCCCGGCCATTGCGGCGAGGAAAGACGCGGTTGACTCTTCGCCAGGAGGCTTCCCGATGTCATCCGCAACATCGATGGTGAAATAGTTGTGGGAAGGAAGAAAAGCGTCGACGGTAGCCAGCCCGATGTGGTCGGCGTCGACATAATAAGGATCCGTCCAGCGGCAGGCCCGGACTCCGTCGTCGGCGGCCTTACGGGCGGCTTCCGGCACGGTTCCGGCGATATTGTGCTCGCGGTTTGATTTGTTCCACACGGGTGCAATCCGGACGCCATCCGTGGAGGCGGCCTTCTGAAGCGCCCGCAGTTGAGCCGCGCATTCAAAGCCGAACCTGTCGCCGATGCCCAAAGAATATTTTTCCAGTTCCATCCGGCTGAATCCTTCCTCCGCAAGTATTGCATGGCCGGCGAAGGCTGCTAAGATAAAGATCCGCTGTTGACGGTCCCGAGTCGGCCATGAAGAACTATTCTCGCACGCACACAGGCCAAAAGCGGTGGGAAAAAACAGTAAGCCGAATGTCGGCTGTCCTGTCATCCAAACGCAAAAAGTGATTCCACTGGCAAGCCTCCGGCTTTGCCGGAGGTAGCTGACTTGCGTTTGGATGATCCCATCCCGCGATTCGCGCTTTTCCTCAAATGTCGGATAGAGCTGCTCTTCAGGGCCGTCCGAACCGCGCAAGCACGGACAAAAATCCTTTCCAGGCCGGGCGGTTGAGAGATTCGAGCGGATTTCTACCCGCGGAGATCTGCAGGAATCCGTGTCGCTTACCGCCCGTATCCTGAATGCTGAGGATGCCTCGGTCTCATCAGCCTGCGTGTATGATGGGGATGGGCGCCCTTGTTTTGATCGATTCCAGGGCTGCAAGCGCAATCTGAACGGCTTTTTCCCCATCCTCCAGTGAACAGGCGGGCGAAGCATCGCGGCCGATGCAGTCGGCAAAATGACTCCAGAGCGCATCATAGGATGCCGAAAAATCTCCGCCCCGCCGCACAGTGGCCATCGCCCTGGAAATTTCGCTAAACGTATGCCCGACCGACCGCAGACGCGTGTCCAGACCTCCGGGATAGGAAGTGCCGGCGCGAAATTCTAATCCGTCAAACCGGTACAGGGATAGGAGCAGGCTTCCCGCATCGCCGAAGATTTCCAGTTCGCTGTTGGCACTGGTGCTGAAGGAGAAGAGAGCGGTGGCGGTCATGCCGTTGTCGAGTTGTGCGCTTACGGTGCAGGTATCGTCTTCGAAGTGTTCCGACGGCCGGCTGTGAGCAAAGATTTCCGTCACTTCGGCGTCCAGAAGGAAACGCCAAAGATCGAAATGATGGACCCCGTCGTTGAACAGCACGCCGCCTCCAAGGGCGCGATGCTTGTGCCAGGTCTGGGCGTTTTCCCCCGGGTGCCAATGTGTGTACACGCTGCGGATGGCCTTCAGTCTTCCCAGGGTTCCACGCCTAATTATGTCCCTTGCACGAATGACCAGGCGATGCCAGCGGTTGTTCAGCGCAACGACCACTTTGGAGGGGACGCGCGATGCGGCTGTGATCAGCTGAGCGCATTCTTCCAGGTTTAAAGCAAGGGGCTTTTCCATGAACAGGTGTTTGCCCATGCGGAGGGCGGCCAGGCCTATTTCGGCGTGGCTCGCCGTAGGGGTTGCGACTGCAATGGCATCCAGCGCTGCTTCGCGGAACATGATTCCGTAATCTTCGTATCGCCGCACCCGGCCTAATCGTTCCGCCCCGGCCAGGCGCTCTGCATCGGTATCCGCAATCGCGACAACCTCAAATTCCGGAATTCGGGCGAGAGCGGGCAGGTGAAGCGCCTGCACGCCGCGGCCATATCCGACAATCCCCAACCGAATCACGCCCCTGCTATCGCGCGCCATGGTTTGATCCTCCTATCACAACCGGCGGTTTGGCTCCATCGCGGAGCCAGAAAGCCCGGATGCTGGTGTCGGTGCCTGGCCGGTCGCAGGCAGGGCAATTGCGGCAGAAACTGAGGGTATGGGCGGCGTCCCGAATCTGTTTGCGCACCCTTATGGAAGCGTCGCCGAGCCACGCATTCGCGAATTTTGTGCCCGATGCCAGGTTGCCCAGGGGTTTCTGCGCATTGAAGTCCTGCTCGCAGGCAATCAGCGTGCCGTCGGCAAACAGAGACGGAAACCAGAACGGCTGCATGCAAATGTAATCCTTCTTATGGATGGGAATACCCTGATCATACTGGTACGCGCTGAAATCGGGAATGCCGGGCGCCAACACGGGATGGATTTGCATCGCAGCTGCCGAATCGACAAATACGAGAGACCGGATTGAGAGCAGGTCGAAGCCGTGTGCTGCGGCAAATGCCCGGATTCCGGGCAACTCGTGCTGGTTGTGTTTCATCACGATGAAGCGCATCTGCAAAATGGGCAACCGTTGCCCTGTACGCTCTCGAGCCTCCGCAAGCCGCCTGATTCCAATCAGGGCAGGCTCGAGGCGTGCTCCGACCCTGAAGCGGGAATTGGTTTCGTCGGTCAGACCGTCAATCGCCACGATGAGAAATGTCGGGGGATGCTTCAAAATGGTGCGGATCACATCCTCACGGTCCAGTTGCTGGCCGTTGGTTGAAAGGAGAACTGCGGCGTTGTATCGCCGGGCCTCGCTCAGGAACTCGCCCAGCGCGGGGTGCAGCAGCGACTCCCCCCAGCCCCAGAGAGATAAGGTAATCAGGTAAGGACCTGCCTCCCGCATCACGCTTCGGAACAGAGCCGGATTCATATTCTGCTTCCGGCGGACAACTTCGCGCGTGCCGGTGGGACACACCGGACACCGCAACTGGCAGTAATTGACAAGCTCAAACTGCATGTGGAGCGGGAAGCTCCATGGCTTCAAACGCCGGTAAATCAGGTTGAAACCGGACTTCGTCAGGTTCCATCTCTGCGCAAAACTCATGCCGCGGATGCTGAGGGGCATCTGGTCATATACGAAATCGTACCTGCCCCCCATCAAAACCTGGGAAAGCAGTTTTGGAGCGCGATAGACTCCCCGTGCGCGTTCCTTTAGTCTCATGGCCTATCCGCTCCGCTTGTTTTCCGAATGCCGTCGGAGAAGGCTGCTTCCGAGATAAAGCCCGTCAGATTGGCGGCCTGCCATAGCGCCAGGAGCAGCGCCAGCATTGTGCGATTTCTATGTTGCCTGAAAACCAACGCAGGAAGTTGGCGCATGAGCCTCAAGTAAAACCCGGGTTCGATGCTTGTCCTGCCGGGGTGGCGCCGCCGATAGGCGCAAAAATAGTGCCAGGCTCCCCGCCCATATTGCATGTGCTGTTTATAGAATGAGCAAAAATCAAGGGGATGCGCATGGCGAATCACCGCGTCGGAGGCATAAATCATACCGTATCCGGCCGCCAGCCATCGATCGCAGAGATCCCGGTCCTCGGAGAATCTGAAATTTTCGTCAAAACCGCCGATTTTTTTGAAAGCCTCCCCGAGCATAGCCATATTGTTCGATGAAAAGAACCGGGCGTTCTGTTGACCGGATCTGTAGTAGGCGCAGGCCATATCCAGGATGATCTGGCTGGCTGTTGAATAGGGATTGTGCGCGAGGGCATTAACCACCCGACCTCCGACAAGGCTGAAGGCGTGCGACTGCAGGGAAGCTGCCAGCGCAGCCAGCCAGCCGGGTTCCGGCAGGCAGTCGTCGTCGGTGAAAGCCAGGTACCTGCCGCGGCTGATCCGGGCCCCTGAATTTCGGGCCGCTGCAGGCCCTTGTCTGTCCTGCCTCAAAACGGTGATCTCAAAGCCCGGTTTCATCCTCGCAATCTCCGGAGCCGCAGGAACAGTTCCGCCGTCATCCACGATGATGACCTCGAAGCTTTCCCGCGGATATTCCAGACTCGCTATAGCCTGCAGGCACTCGGCCAACTGCCGGGCGCGGTTGAAGGTCGGGATAACTATTGAAAAGTCGGGTTGCGCCATTCTCATTGCTCTGACAGCTGTTCGCGGTCCCGCCGGTTCATAAAACGCTCACGATGAAAATCGATCCGGGTAATTTGTCTGGACGAATCCCCGGGACCAAAGAGATAACCTGCCATTTCGCCCAGTGCATCGAAGGCCAGCAGCGGCAGCATCCACGGAAGAAGCCCGACAGCCAAGCGCAGCGGCCGGCCCGGCCGGCAGAGCCCTCTCCAGATACGGTACAGGCGCACCCATGGAATGAGAGGGAAAGCGGCGGCATATGCAAAACGCCTGGCGCGACTCCAGCCGGATCTGCGCATGCCTGCGAAAAGGCGGCCGGCCTGAAATCGGAGCGTTATGGACGGCCCGATCCGGGAAAAATTGAGATGACGCGTGCATGCCGAAGGTTCGAGGTATAAACGGTTCCCCCTGGACCTGAGATCCCAATGCAGCAGGCTCTCCGCTTCCAGGCGGTCTCCAAGTTCGTTGCCATAGGCAAGCAGCAAATCCTTCTTGTAGGAACTGTTGTGGCCCGGCAGGTGATCGGCCTCTCCCTGGGGTGCAGGATACAGCCACTCGTTGTACTCAATCAGAAAATTAGCCCAGCTGATAAGGCTTCCCGGGTTGCCGTTTTTCACGGCGGGCCCCACCACGGCCCATCCATGGGAATGGGTTCGGGCAAGCGATTCGGCCCATTCGGGTTCCGGGAAACTGTGGTCTTCGGTAAATGCGACGATGGGGCTGGAAGCTATCCGCACCCCTGCGGCGCGGGCGTGTGCTGTGGAGTTCATGTCAGGTATCTCCAGTTTTCGGACCGCCGCGAAATTGCCCGGCATCTCAACATCCGCCGATTCGGGAGTGCCTGAAGGAACCACCACTACCAATTCCAGTTCGCTGCAGATGGATTGGACGGAAAGACAGGTCAGCAGATGGCGGACCGTTGCGTATCCATCCGGAGAAATGATGATTACCGACATTAATGCCAAGAGCGATGCCCCCTGCCTTTCGATTTCCGCAAGTATTTCCCATCGAAGGTTGCAGGTTACAGGTTCCATGTTGCAGCCTTCAACCCTTTTGTTGTCGAACAGGCCGTAGGGTCGGGTTTTCCTACCGCCAATGCTGCATGAATAGCTCGGTCCGCAAACCCATGGTTTGTGTTGCGGCCTGCGACCCGCAGCCTGAAAACAGCAGGCGTCCTCTTTTTGAACCGTCCTGTGCCCGGCAGCCGACGGAGGCGATTGATGAAGCCTTTGTGCCTGCTCCCGACGGAGAGGAGTATACTTTATTTTAAGGAAAGCCGAGGAGGTGCAACCATGGAGGATTACGAGAAAACCTATTACCATAGTCTATACCAGTTGGCTGCAACGCTGAACTCAGCCCGTTCGCCGGAGGGCATTCTCCGCTCCATCGTGGAAAATGTGGCAAAGGCCATGGCCGCAAAAGGCTGTTCGTTGCTTTTACTTACGCCCAACAAGGAAGCGCTCCTTCGGACTGCCGCCTATGGACTGAGTGATTGGTACGTCCGGATGGGCCCCGTATCGGCCGACAAGAGCATGTCGGAATCGCTTATGGGCAAATCCGTGGCGGTCTTCGATGCCACGACCGACGAGAGGGTTCAGTTCCGACCCCAGGTGAAGCAGGAGGGAATCGCCTCCATATTGAGTGTCCCCGTCAAACTGAGGGAAGAGGTCGTCGGAGTGATGAGGGTTTATACATCCGATCCGCGACGCTTCACGGATGCCGACATTAATTTTGCCGGCGCGGCTGCCAACTTCGGCGCCATCGCATTGGAAAGCGCCAGGTTTTACCAGGTTCTTGAGAAGGACTACGAGGATTTCAGGGAAGGGCTGCTGCAATGGCGTGCTGATCTGGGATACGAGTGGACGGCGGAGGAGTCCGTAATTCCCGCCGAAGATGAAGGCCCCGCCATGCCACCCGGCGGGTAGTCATTCCCTTCCGTCTTCGAGCTTCTCGCGCGAGTGAGTGAGGATGGTTCTCTGGAGCTGCTTTCACGATGTATCCCCGGCATACTTATGCCTGTCTGCATTTCCTGTTCTTCCAGCCCGGAGGCGGGATTTCAAAGATCAATTTCCGGCTTTGTGGGGCTATCCATGGAGATCAAGGGTCCCGGCGTTTGGTGAAGCGCGTGCATAGTGACAATAAAGGTAAGGGGCAGGGTATTTCTGCGGCCAGGACCAGTGGCGCTCCTGGAGCCGCTAAAACGTTCACTATCGGGTTTTCTTTTTCGCAGGATTTATCAGATCCCCCGAAATTTTTTCGCTCATTTCCGGGCTTGTTCATTATTTAGGAAGAGGGCGGGGAACCGTTGCTGCCCGAACAAACCGCGGGAAAGGGGAATATCATGGGGAAACGTGCGAGAGAGCGTCGGGAGAGGCGTGGAAAGATGGATGCGGGCAAGACATGCGCCGGCTGCCGCAATCCAGGGCAGGCGGATGCCCTCAATGATCTGGAAAACGGATTGAACAAACTGGCTGGAGATGCCGCGTTCCATGCGTCAGCGGAATATCCGGACGGGATGAGCGAATCCGATCTGGAGGATATTGCCAAATTCGAGTCGGTCGGATCAGGCATCAGTCTGTTTGAGGGACTGCAGCAGCGCGGCATGGTACTTCCGCATCCCGAAGGGCTGGATGAAGCCGAGAGCAAACGCAAAATCCTGGAAGTGCTGGGCGCCCTGGCGGATCTGCGCATCTTCCTGATCGGATTCGATAAGATGTCGGCCCGGCAGCTTTATGCGACACTCTGGGGCCGGACGCTGTGGGAAGCATGCTATGTCAGGAAGCGCAATCCGTGGGCGATTACGATGATAGACGTTTCGCGCCCGAGGCTGAAATCGGGGATGGTCGAGTTCCTGGAAAAACTCAAAAAACCGCTATCGGTTCACTGAAGCGGATGCGGAAGTTGACCGTGCTTAGGGGCGATTTTTCGGCGGCAACGCGATCGTGTCGAATCCGCGCTCGAGCAGCAAAGTGCGGGCGCGTTCCTCTTCCTGTGGCATGACGTAAAAATACGCTCCTACTTTCGTGGTGCGAAAGAGCAAGCCGCTCTGGTAGGGTCCGGTTTCCACGACATAGTCGAGACTGCATTCGTTGAAAGTTTTTTCGACAGCGAGGGCATGTTTCAGGCGCCTGGCCATGTAGACGAGAACTAGCTCCTGGTCTTCAAAAAATTCCGGTTCACGCCGCATCGGTTCTTGTCGGGATTATGTGTGTTGACCGACCTGCCCGGCCGGCTGCGCCGGCCTATTCAAATTCTTCATCGCTCGGCCATTCGGCCGGGCGGCGCTTCAAACTGCTTTCAGCCTGATCCCGGCGGCTGCGTACTCTGAGGACAAGCACGTCCCGGTAATCGGACCAGTTGCTGACGACCATGTAAATGCCGAAAGCAAGCACGCCGAGTACCAGGATCGACACGATGGCCACGGCTCCGTAATGATATACAGCCGTATGGGCATCAGGCTCGAAAAATACGCGCTCGAAATTGCGGCCGAAATTCATGCCGAAAAATCCGGTCAGGATGGCGCCGGCGCCAATCAGGAGGCTTAAAATGGCCAAACGGTTCACCGCGTCCGTATTCCGTGAAGAGGCATAGCTTTGCAGAGATGTGTTCAGCTTTTCGATCTCCTGGTCCACTTCGTTCTTGACCGTCTGAATTCTCAATGCGCGGCAGTGCATGATGAAGTGCTCGAATTCCTCTTCCTTATTGGCCAGCTCGTCGAAATACCAGTAATTGGAGAAATGTAAAAACTCCGAACGCAGGTCACTTGCCAGGCGGACGTTCCCCTTGCTGAGCTTTCCGTCTTCCCAGTCCCTGTAGATGCGCTTGGAGACGAGAGCCGTGCGTTCGGCGAAGTCCAGCAGGGTCGCACGGTAAAATAACGCAATCAGGGCCATCAGATAATAGCGGGTGCTGAACATGCGGTGGATGAGAAATCCTTCGCGCAGGGTGTGCTGGTCGCAATCGAATGCGCCAATAGTGGCGGTGATATTGCTGTAGCTTGTGTAGCCGTAATACGTGCCGGTGTGGGCCCACCTGTGATAAAGATGACGTTCCAGCTGTTTGCGGGTAAATTCGGGATCGTATCGATAGGATTCCCCGTCGAGGTCGACATACAGAAGCCGGCTTAAAAGGATTTTGTAGGCTTCCGAATGCGCGAAGTTTGCGGGGACGGAATCCGGATTCAGGCACGCATAGGCGTAAACCAGCATCCTCTCGTCCAGGACGGGCTCGAACTCCTGAAGGGCGTAATCGCAAAAATAGAGCAGAGACGAGATCGTTCCTGCCAGGGGTGGCAGGTAGCCGATCAAGGCGCCTCTTTTGATCTCTTCCTCTGCAATAATCTGCCGGTGCCCTTCCTTCTCGACGATCAGCTGCATTTTCGACGGAGCCCGTCCTTCGCGGATCTGACGCCCGCTCGACGGATAAACCTTGCGAAACGCCTCGTTGATCCAGAGCGCATCCGAGACCGGCAGGTGGAAAGCCTCGACGCCGATCGACAGGATTCCGATGCCGTTGGCGAACAGGAACAGCCGCAGGTCTGTTATCTGCACCGAAGCGGACCGGCCCTTAACATCCTCCGCGTAGAACCAGAGCTTTCTGTCGGCCGGAATCGGCAGGGTAAAACAGCATAAAAGCGCTTCCCGCTCCTCGGTCTTTTTTGTGACTTCACCCGTATCGAAGAACACCCGGCGCACATAAGGGTGGAAGAAGACCATATCCTGGTAAGCGGGGGAGTCCATGTCGAAACGGGCGTAGGGATCGCGGCGCCAGTAGCCGAGATGCTGCCGGAGAGGGCCCTGGGGACCTGTGTGGTGTGCGGCAATCCATTCGTCCAGCCCGTCGATCCAATGGTTGTACTTGATCCATAAATCCCTGTGGTTTTCGACCACAGTCACTTTATCGATCGAAAACGGGAAGAAAAAGTATGTATGCAGATGAAGCAGTTCGATCGGATTTTGCTGCGCCATGGTTGGGAATATTACCACCGCGCCCGGCCACGCCAAAACAATTACCGGCCATCCGGCGGTTTATTTTGTATGGAAATCCCGGGGCCGGGCATTCAATGCGTCCTGGTTCTCAAAGATGTTGATTGCACTCCCGAACATGGGATCCAGTTGCGTCTTTGCCCCGAAATTCCTTAACGACGCAGCGGCGCGGCCATTCAGACGGTTATGGATATCATGGGCCCCGACGAGAGACTTGCAGCCCGTGGCCCGCAACCTGTAACCTGTGACCTGTGGCCTTCGGATAATGACTGCCGATTCACACACTGGCCTGTTCCATGATTCGTTGGCCGGGCAGCAAAGGCCGCACGATATGCCGGGCACGGCAGCCAGCGATTTCCTATGCTTTATCTGATACTTGTTTCGATCCTGTGGGGATTCTCCTTCGTGCTCATCAAGGGGACACTTGTACCCCTGGACTCGAATTTTGTCTCCTTTGCCAGGCTGCTGCTCTCCCTTCTCGTTTTTGTCCCTTTTGTGCGCTTGTCCGGCACCCGGGCGCCGGATAGGCTCCGGCTCATGGCGATCGGCGGCGTGCAATTCGGCCTGATGTATGTTGCCTATGTTGCGTCCTACCAGTACCTTCCTGCGCACGTCATCGCCCTGATGACGACCACGACTCCGCTGTTTGTTACGGTCTTGAACGACCTATGCTCGAGGAGGTTTCACCTGTCGTTTCTGGCTGCTGCGCTTTTGGCTGTCGCCGGAGGGGCCGTCATACAATTCCCCGGCCAGTCCTCGGCAGCGAGCGCTGTCGGCGTGGTTCTTGTCCAGTTGTCCAACGCAGCCTTCGCTTACGGCCAGATCGCCTACAAAAGGCTGATGGATTCGAGGCCCGCCCTGCGGGACAGAGACGTCTTCGGGCTTATGTACGGCGGGGCGGTTGTTGTTGCGGCCGTATTCTACCTGGCAACAACGGATTATGGCCGTATCCGGGTTCAGCCGGATCAATGGCTCGTCCTGCTGTATCTGGGCGCGGTGGCTTCGGGGCTGTGTTTTTTCCTGTGGAACCTTGGGGCCCGCAAGGTGAATGACGGAATGCTGGCAATCATGAACAACCTAAAAATTCCCATCGGGGTGGTGGCGAGCCTGGTGATACTCAAGGAAGGCACCGACTATGGCCGGATGCTTGCCGGCTGCGTCTTGTTTGCTGCTGCACTATGGGTAAACCGGTGGCGCCGCTGAACACAGGATTCATGTCGGGGCAGCCAGAAGCTTTGGGATTACCGGCTTCTCAAAGGGAATGGATATCAATCGATATATGAAATTTCCGGCGACACTATCAATCTTACTAATCAGTTCCTAGATAAGCTGAGCTATGAATGGGCAATCCGAACAAAGCCAGCCACAAATTTCACGCATTTCACAAAAAAACGTTGTTCATGCAGGGGCCGAAGGCCAGCCTAACGCTTAGGGGAATTCGTGGCAAGTTGTGCCTATGCCTGTCGATGGTTTATATCCCATGAATGTCCACTTACCAATGAACCGATTAGTATTTTCCAATGAAAGATTGGCCGGTTATTTCCCGTTTCGGGACAATTGCATTTCCGAGGGCGCAACATCCCCACAACCACTGAGAATTAATTATCGAGGAGAAATTGGCATAGGATTACGGCTGGATGAATGGTTCTGATTGTAAGTGTGGAAGATCGAGTAAAGCAACGGCTCGGATCGGGCTTCGATGGAGCGAATATTACCGACTTCCCATCCAAGGCGACATGGCATGGCTGACATCCACGAGTCGGAAGTCAGCCATGGGATTGTGAAGGAGTATGGAGCGAGCCTTCCCCTCCGTCTCCTCAAAAAAGCTTGAAGAACAGGACCTTCCCTCGCAGCATGGCACCGCCGGAAGCGGGATCAAAGGTCATGATCGGCTGGGTATCTTTCTGATCGACCGCAAATGCAATCCAACCTTCCACGGCCTTGTTTGGCTCCGCTTCACCGGTTAGTTCAGGCTTGGGCGCGGCAACCGAAACGCTTTCATACTCTTTTAAATCCGAAGAGTAAGCGACCCACTGCATCAGACTGCCGAGATTAAAATTCCTTTTGTCCGAGGCACTTCTCGGCTTTAATTCAAACTTGATCCGGGCAAGGAGATACTCATAGCCCGTTTTCGGCTCCTTGTTGCTCAGGCTGGTTGTTTTCAGGCGCTGCAGCGCCTCTTTGCCGCGCACGATTTCCAGGACAGTAATGACGATGTCGTAAGCTGAGCCGAGTTCCAGCGTTGACTTCACAGGCGCGCCTATGGCAGCAGGGTTTGAAGGAGAATTATCCTGCGCCTTCGCCATTGGGGTAAAAACAGCGATCATTAACGCCATTACCAAGGAAAATCCCATGAAAGCCCTGGGTTTCATCTCAATCTCCTTTAGTTGGTCCGCTTTTCGCCCCGCGCAGAGTGAAGATGTGACACTGTAGTCACGGATCATTCCTTTTGATTTATCTCCATCTATCCACCGAGGAACTCGTCGCATAGCTGAAGTCGCTGCCCGCCCAATAAGCATTCGTTCCCCCTCCCACTACGATCAGCCCAATGGACGTAGCGGCCCCCGGGCCTGAAGGCGTTCCTTGCGAAGATTTTCGCAAGTAACTGGACACCGGTATGTTCGATTCCTCCCCCAGCTTCAGATACGACGCAAACGGTTCAATTCCGGCTTTGGCCTGTTTTAATTCGTTTGCATGATTAGCCCAGTAAAGCCATGCGGGCGTCTTGGCATTCGCTGCCAGCCATTCGCAGGCCTTTTCCTTCGTTTCAAAACCCTGATCTCTGAGATCCTTGGCAAGCAGCGGGTCAAGCAACAGCGTGGCTGAACCTGATCTAGTCGACAGGAAATGCGTCAACCACTGCCGGATTGTTTCCTGCGGGGGGAGGGCATAGTAAGAAGACATCTGGGTCACACTCCAGCCATTGAAGGTGCTGATAGCGCTGTCTCCCGGCTTAAAGCCCTTTTGCACATGAACAGGATTCCAGCCGTTCGGCAATTGCTCCTCCGCCTCGGCGAGACACATATTGTTGTAATTGAGGTTGTTCCCCAGGGTTCCCATGTAAGTGTCTCCTGGGGTCCCTGATCCTCCCAGGTTTTTGGATATCAACGTCCAGGCCCTGCCAATTGTGGAATTGGCTTGGCTGAATGGGCCGATGGATCCTATTCCTGAATTCATTTTGATCTGTTCGCGTATGGGGCCGTTTACAACCACCATTCTGGCAGCAGACGATGTGGAACTGAGGAGTGAAGTTGCTCCGGTCGAAGCGATGGCCAGAATTACGGGAAAGTATTCCGGCCTGGCACCTGCCATCACCGCGTTGACGGCGACCATCTCGACGTTGTACTCCCAACCTTCGTGAGGAGATGATGCGCGCATCGTGCCCACGATCTCCTCGGGTTTGTGGCTGGTTGCTTTCAGCATCTCCGCAACCCTTTGTTGCGTGGGGAGCACTATAGGGAGCCCGTCAGTCCAGTTATTGTCGTAAAACATTTGTTCGAGATTCGCCGCGCTATTGGGTTCCAGCATTCTTGGGCGCGGCGCTCTGGCAAGAAATCCGGATTTCTTATCTTCATCAGAGAGCGGTTTCGTCAGCGCAGAGACCAGTTCATCCAGGATCGGCTTGCCGGTTATCGGATCTTTGCCGTTTATATATTGATTGCACAGCGTGGTTGGTCTGTTCGCAATGGGGTGGGGGACATAGACTATACGCATGTTGGGGATCCCCGTCTTGTAAGTATACTTTGCTATGAGGCCTTGAAACCTCTGAGTAATAATAGGTGTTGCAGGGATTCCCATCCTTTCCAAAGTGAGACTATGGCCGACGACCGCCGGCGAGCAGCTGCTTCAATGGCCCAGCAGCATTATCGCTCCATTGCCATTTTTCTTGATTTCGGCCCACAGTTTTGGATCATCGTCCGTGTTGGCCCCGAATTTATCTTTGAGCACCCAGTTTGTCTTGGGAAACTTTTCCTTGAGCACTCTGTGCAGTTCTTCCACAAAATCCCGCGAACGTTGATAGCGTATGTCGACTAAATAGATGGTTTTCCCATCCAGGGTATCCAGACGCGGCGCAAGAGCCCTAAGAACTATCGGAGGTTGTATGCCTTGCGGATTCATCACAGTGACTTTGGCATCTTCCGCCACCGCCGATCCAATGGTCACGACCAAGAACATTCCCAAAAGCAAAAGGAGCGCTCGATTTTTCATGGCTTGCCTCGCAGGCTGAATGCTGATAAGAAACTCCTGGGGCTAGAGGCAAATCATAGCATGCATTTTCGCAATTATGTAATGCAAAGGAACATTGAATTGACTTTGGGGGATAGTTTATGGATTTCTCGGGCCCGTCTACCCGGTAGACACGCAAGAATCGGGCTGTTCTGATCCGACTCCGGAGCGAAAAGATGGCCGACAGCATCGCCGGGATAGTTTCCCCGAGGGCCGTTTAGCGGGAGTTTGAACCAGGGACTTGTCTCCGGATAGTCGGCTATGGCTTTACATAGGCAATACCTTCGCTGCTGGGGAAGCTATCCACTTGTTCCAGAGCAGCGGTGTCGGACATACGCATGGAACCTCAAAGAGGCTGTGGTGTCTAAATAAGAAGGAGAACGTGTCCCCTTGAAAGGGAGAGCAAAATGATGCTTTCAAAAGCCGCAGGTTCATCATTTTTCATCCTTGCGCTTTGCATATCTGCTTTGCCTGGCTTCGCTCAGGGAATAACCGACGAGAAGGCTGCCACGGGAAATGTGCAGCATTGGCTACGAAAGAATACCGTGGGCGCGACTAAGGAAGAATCCGCAATTTTTTATGTCAACACAGAGGATCAAGGGAAAATATTAATCTTCGCTCAAAATGATGTTTACCTGCTGGAAACGAGATACGCTTCCGTGGTGCACGTAACAAGCGCCATCGAAAAGACAGATAGCCAGTTTGAGACGCATGTGCTGGCAACCGAACCGCTGAGGGGTGTGATCGCCACTGTGCAACCTATCGCCGGATGGTTCATCTGCTTTCGGGAAAATGGGGAGCCGCCGTCACCTTCGGATTGCCACATTTTTACGCATTACGAGGGGGATTCTCCATCGAAAAAGCAAGACGGGCATATCGCAACCCCGCCGCCTCGATCAGGGTCTCGAAGAGAATCGGGAGAACTGAAGCCGGTTAAACGTGATCCAATCAAACCCCGCAATTTGCAGAGGTCCGAACTCATCAGGAGAGTGGAGCCTGTCTATCCTGAGTTGGCGAAGCGCGCCCGTATCGAGGGACGTGTCCTGCTCGCTGTAACTGTCGACGAAGAGGGAAGTGTTTTTGAAATACGCGTGACCGCCGGTCATCCTTTGCTGGTCGAGGCGGCGCTGAGCGCCGTCAGGCAGTGGAAATACTCTCCGACATTATTGGATGGAGAACCCGTCCGTGCAATTTTTAGAGTTACGATGCGATTCTCTTTTGCGGCATCAGGCGAAACCGCAATAACTGTGGGAGATTGAGGAGGTCTAAAGCTAAGGCGTTATCCTTGGAGATTTCCCAAACTCCCGCGAAGTCCAAATTAACCGGCCAATAATGCCATTCCCTTTTTCTTCAGCTGAGGCTGTGATTTTCCTTCAGTTGATTTTACCGTCAGCATAAATGTAGAAGGCGTAAAAAGATAGGAATTATGTTTTGGGCTCGGTTTTTCGCGCTATAATATATGAAACACATCACGCCAAAACGGGCAGAGATTAGCCGGTTATGTCCCGATGTGGGAAACTTGATCCCGATTACACGTCCGCATTGTGGGCTTCATGCAGCCCAAGGTTTAATCTTGAGAATTTTTGCCCC
>CAYYTC010000037.1:22462-47893 GCA_964474425.1 uncultured Acidobacteriota bacterium | reverse complement strand
AATGCTTGTCTTCACGCGTTTTGCGACAGAAACTAATTAGTTTCTGTCGCGAAACTGGTTTTTGCGAGGAACCCGGACTTTATTGCATGCGTAGGATATTTGATATAACATAGAAACCGGAAATTGGATCCAGGAGAACAACCGGGTTAAACAATTTTCGTGATGACCTCATCGACATTTTAGAAGCCGCATTCCTTGTTCGATGTCGTCCTTGAGCAGATACCGGAACTCTTGAGCCCGACTCAACCTCATTTTCCTCGGCCGCATCCCACATCATTTTCCATAGCCTGATGCGCCGCCCCGACAAAAAATTCATAAAATCTGGAGATGGTGGATTTATATTCGGGCATTGTATCGCGAGCCCAATGCCAAAACAACGAATCCTTGGAGCGTTTCCAGTCATGGGCCTCCGATCAGCCGGCCGCCCGCATATGGCAGGCTTTTGGATTATGGAAGAAGCTTCGGCCTGCCTGAATTTTCCATTGGGGGAAACCACTATTTCGCGAATGAAATACGATTGCTAGCGGCGCTTGCGCTTCCGAAACTGGCTTTTCGATTTGCTGCGGAATGGCTGCGGGTGTTGATTTTCCTCCGGCATGTTCACGTTGGCCAGCGGGATACGGCTGCCGCAATGGCAGCAGCAGTAGTTGTCGTGCCGAAGAGAGATGGCCGGTATGCGCGACCGGGAGCCGCAATTGGGACAAGCTACAAGTACTTCGCCTCGTGCCATGATCGTATGCCCTCCTGGAATCGCACCCGATTTAGGGAACTCAGGGGCTCCAGTCACCCGGAGCCCCCTCGTGGGATTTACCCGATTACAGCTTCACTACGTTCTGAGCCTGCAGTCCCTTGGGGCCCTGGGCCACTTCGAATTCGATGGCATCGCCTTCGTTCAGGGACTTGAAACCACTGCCCTGAATCGCGGTGTGATGTACAAAAACGTCACTCCCGGAGTTGCGGCTGATAAAGCCATAACCTTTTTCATTGTTAAACCACTTAACGGTTCCTTGTTCTTTCATCTATTTTCCTAATGTAATGTCCCTCAATTGGGGGATTCTTTGTAATTTTGGTTTCAGCAATCATCCGCAATGTTTTTAAGGCATAAAAAAAGCCGCTTCCTCCTTCAGGAGTCTGCAGCTTCTCAACCAGCGAAATTTTACAAAAACCCTACTGAGGCATTAAGTATACCACATCCGGGATTGGAAACCAGGGGAATTATCGGCGGCCTCATATTCCGATGCCGGACAACAGACGATAGGACACGAATCACTCTTGATGGACCGAGCCTTCGCGAAAGTCACTCAAAATACAGGTGTGGGAGCTGTGTCTCAGCTTGTTCAGGGCTTTGGCCTCAATTTGGCGGATTCGTTCCCGGGTGACGGAAAAACGCCGGCCGACTTCTTCGAGGGTACATTCTTTGCCGCCCTCCAGCCCAAAACGCATTTTGAGCACCTGCTCCTCGCGCGGCGTCAAGGTTTTGAGAACCGCTTCCGTCTTCTCCTTCATGTTCACACTCAGCGCGGCTTCCTCGGGCGAAATTATACTGCAGTCCTCGAGGAGGTCACCCAGACGGCTATCCCCATCCTCACCTGCAGGGGTCTCCAGACTGACCGGCGTCCGGCCAACCTCCAAAATCCTGCGAATCTTGCTGACGGGCAAATCCATTCGCCTGGCGATTTCCTCGTTCGTGGGCTCACGGCCAAACTCCTGAACCAGGCCACGTGAGGTCCGGATCAGCCTATTGAGGGCCTCGTTCATGTGCACAGGAACACGAATAGTGCGGGACTGGTCGGCAATCGCACGCGTGATTGCCTGACGGATCCACCATGTGGCGTAGGTGCCGAACTTGTAGCCGCGGCGATACTCAAACTTGTCCACGGCCTTCATGAGCCCGATGTTCCCTTCCTGGACTAAATCCAGGAACTGCACCCCCCGGTTGTCGTATTTCCTCGCGATCGAGACCACCAGCCGCAGATTTGCTTCGATCATCTCTTTCTTGGCGATTTCCGATTCCAACTCTCCCGATCGGATGGCAGCCAAAGTTTGCTTCAAGTCGGAGTACGAAGCAGAGGCTTTGTTTTCCAGCCGTTTCATCTCGCCTCGGAGCTGCCGGATTCTCTCTTGGATCGTCCTCTCATCTTCCGCCCGGCGCGCTGTTTTCAGGTTGCCCTTTTGTGTTATGAGCTCACGCTCAATCGCCGCAAGTTTGCATACGGCATCTTTGATAATGCCCGCGAATCTCTCACGATGAATGCTCAGGAGTGCCAAACTGCGGATTTGTGAGGCAACGGGGATCCGGTAGCGGGCCAGCATGGAAAGATGTCTCGTATAAATCCGTGAACGCTTGCGGCAGCGGTTGATCTTCTCGCTGATCTTGCGGGCTTCCCGTTCGTGCTTGCGAATGCTCTCGATAGTCCGAAGCACCGAACTCCGTTTTTCTTCCACCAGATCGTCGGCCAACTCCTCGTCATCCAGGGAGACGATGTCGCCGACAGAGATTTCCTTGCTTTTTAACCGGTCTCCAATGTTGAAAATTTCCCTGAGCACCAGGGAAGAGCGCGAGAGCGCGTTCAGGATAACCTGCTGTCCATGCTCTATCCTTTTGGCGATCACAACTTCGCTTTCACGGTTGAGCAATGGGACGGCAGCCATCTCCCGGAAGTAAAGACGCGTGGGATCGATGATTGTATTTATGGCAAGAGCGCCGAAATCTCCAAGCTTTCTGCCGCTTCCTTCCTTGTCGCCATCTCCGGCCCCTTCCGCCTGCAGATCCTGTTCGCTTTCGATCACCTCGATGCCGGCAGAACCGAAAAGAGAAAAAATATGGTCCAGTTCATCGGAGGTGTAAGCCTCTTCGGGCAGGGAGTCGTGGACCTCGTCATAGAGAAGATAACCCCTCTCGTTTCCCAAAATGATCAGCTCTCTGACATCTTCATACCTGTCTTCAATGGACAAGACCCATAGCTCCTTCCCTGCACTCAGCCGGAGGTTGAGCCATTTTCTCAGTTCCGTCAGGTAAGCGTTGTTGAGTGATGGCCACACATACTGTAGCAGTAGTATCCGGATTCTCTAAACCCTATCTGCCGTGGCTTGGGCCTGCATATGAAAAGAACATCGCGAATGCCTGCGGCGCAGGTATCGGTTGTGCCAAAACGGAAAAGCCCGCCGCACGAAGGGGAAGGCTGCAAGACGGGACCGATCGTTCAAAACCTATCTCACGATAAGGCGCCGTTGGCCGCTTCCCGAGGAATTTGTTTACGGGGGGAACCCGGCCGTGGTAGGCTTTGCGTCGGTCAATGGATAACTGCCACTGCTTGCGCGGCGTGGAGAGTCTTTGAGCAAATTCCCCGACTCGTTCCTCCATTAAACCCTGCACTGAGCCGCAATCCATAGCATTCCGGTCCGGAAGGAGTGTTATCAG
Organism: uncultured Acidobacteriota bacterium; assembly: GCA_964474425.1. Taxonomy (GTDB): domain Bacteria; phylum Acidobacteriota; class UBA6911; order UBA6911; family UBA6911; genus UBA6911. The sequence goes on along the minus strand of CAYYTC010000037.1, from coordinate 44,472 downwards.
AGCATAGGGCTCGGTTTCTCTTCTTCCTGCGCCACAGGAGAATTGCGATGGGTCGAAAAATTTTTGTAGGAAATCTGTCTTTTTCGATGGGAGAAGCAGAACTGCGCCAGCTTTTCGAACAGATGGGGGGCGTCGATTCGGTCACCGTCATGCGTGATACGGACACGGGCAGATCTCGGGGATTTGGCTTCATCGAGATGTCCTCGGATGAAGCCGCTCAAAAGGCGATTGCAGAACTGAATGGGTTTTCGGCGGATGGCCGCAATCTTACCGTTAACGAAGCTCGCGCGAAGCCCGAGCGGGGCGGTTCCTTCAGGAAAGGCCCCGGCGGAGGCCGTGGCGGAGGCGGCGGGAGGCGCGACTCCCGCTGGTAGGGGTCCGTCAAGACGCCCCATTCCCCGGTACCAATGCGCAGCAGCAGTGGATAAACAAAGGGCTCGGCGATGCTCGCTGGCCGGTCCGCAAAGCCCCAGCTGTCGGCAATTCTTTTCGGGATTGGCAAACAAGGAGCCCCTTATGCAGGTTTACCTGGTAAATCCGAGCGACGTTTCTTTCGGTGTCGGCGTTATCACACCTCGCTGGCTGTACGTATTGGCCGGTGCCACTCCGAGGCCGTTCGGTGATCCAATCATCGTCGATGAGACAATCGAGGCTTTTCAGCCGGAGCGCATTCGTCCCGGCGACATCGTCGGGATCGGCATCCACACCGGCAATGCCCGCCGCGGGTACGAAATAGGTCGTCTTGTGCGTCGTTTCGGAGGGTATCCCGTTTTTGGCGGCATACACGCAAGCCTCTTCCCGGAAGAGTCGCGCGAGCACGGTCACGCCGAATCGGTCGTAAAGGGCGACGGCGATCTGATATGGGCAACCGTATTGTCCGACGGCCTCCGGCGCCAGATAAAACCTTTTTACGACGGAGGAATGGTCAGCGGCGCAGAGTTTGCAGCTCCTCGCTGGGATCTACTCCCAAGGCGCTCCTACATGTGGGCATCCGTCCAAACGGTGCGGGGGTGCCCGAAACACTGTTCGTTCTGCTCGGTGTGGCGCACGGACGGCCAGGTGCCGCGCCAGCGGCCGGTGAAATCTGTCGTTGAAGAGGTGGTCACGCTCCGGCGGATGGGCTTCCGGTTCATCGCCTTGGCCGACGACAATTTCTACCCGGTTACGATGCACGACCTCGCCCTGGCATCGCAACGGCAGGACTGGCAGCGCTACGAGCATCTTTCATTGCAGCTGGCGGAGAGATTTTCCTTGATGGAGCAGCTTTCCCGCATCCCCGCCGAAGACCTGATTCTCTTTACGCAGATCACCATGGAAGCAGCCGAAAATCCGCAATTTCTTAAAGCAATGCAGTCGGCGCGGATCAAGGGAGCGCTCGTAGGGGTGGAATCCATCACGGAAGACGGCCTGCAGAAGATCTACAAGGGTTTCAACGCATCGGGGGAGGATCTCGTCACGCGGATGCAGGCATTCCGCCGATCCGGCGTGCATGTGCTGGGATCCTTCATTTTCGGGCTGCCGACCGACACGGCAGAGACTTTTGCCGCCACGGCCGATCTTGCGGACCGCTCGGGGATGACCTTCGCACAATTTGTCCCGCTGACGCCGTTTCCGGGAACGGTGGACTTCGAAAAATGGGAAAAGGAGGCAACCGGCGCCAGGCAGTTGGTGGATGGCATCCCGGTCAACAGGCACTGGCTGATTCCATGTGAGCGAAGGCCGAAAGTCTACATACCCCACCCAAGCATGTCAGCGGACGAAATACGCCTCCGGACGCAAACGGTCTGGGACTCGTTCTATAGCATGCGCAGGATCTGGCGCCGGTCGCGCTGCGTTTCGAAATTGCGCTCACGGCTGGCTTTTCTGCTGATATCGAAACTCTATTGCCACATGTACGCCAGGACGGGGCTCGCCACGGACAGCGCGCGCCAGTCGCTTGCCGTAAGGTGGGCGCGGCTGATCGCCAGACCCTGCCATTCGCTGTTTGCCGCACGATCGATGCCCGATCTGCACCTGCCCTCGGAGTCGACCCTGTGAACGTGCCGTCCCATGTTCGGGATCTTTGCCTTCGCGCGCTTACGGCGCCAGGCGCCGAATGCATTACTCCAGTCAAAATAGCTTCCTGGTGCGATTGGAATAGCCGCTGAGGATTCCGTTTCCCCTGTGGAAATTGCGCTAGGCTGCCATCATAGAATACGCATTCACTACCCCTTCTCGGCATCCCTCCGGCAAAAGTGGACAGTGGAGATGCGACACCGATTCGCCCTATAATCGCCCGAACCTCGGGAGGAAACACGATGCTGACTCGAATGCTGATCGCTCTGTTTTTGATATTTGCTTCCACCGCATCGGCGCAGAAGCCCGCGCCTGCGGAGCTTACGGCACTCGATTATTTTCAGATCCAGCAGCTTGTGGCAAGGTATGCGCGCGCGATCGATACATGCTCCAACAACGGATACGACTACGCCGATCTCTTCACAGCCGACGGATACTTCGCTCCTTCAATGGACGGCAAGGTCGCAATGAAATTTCAGGGACGCGAACGGCTGGCGGAGGTTTCCGGGGGCGGCGCCCAGGGATGCAAGAACGTGCCCTGGATCAAGGAGGGCGTCCATCATATCTACGTCAACCACATCATCAGCCCCGCCGCGGAAGGGGCCAAGGGAACGGTCGACATGCTGATGATTGGACTGGGCGGCGATCCCAACCGGATTGAACACGACGGCTACTATGAAGACGTTTACGCCAGGACGCCGCAGGGATGGCGCTTCAAATCGCGCACCCACCACGCGCTGCTCAATCAGGGAAAACGCGTGGCGCCTGCGCCCGCCACACGCTGATCTTCACATCAGGTATCAGCGTTCGCCAGCGTTGTTTCAGCGTCTGTCGGCGTTCGTCGATACCGGTATGTTCCACAGCAGAGCTGGATTGCCGATTTATTTATGGGCTGCCGCCCCATTCCAGCATTTTCTCCAGGGCGCGCAGCGCCTTGGAGGCGGTCTCCTTCTCAACCGTTATCACTTCTCCGCCGTTGCCCATGAGCGCGTTCCTGATGGAGAGCAGCGACCCGCGCTTCATGTTCGGGCAGACGACTTCATCGGAAACCGGGAAGAAACGCTTGGAGGGATTATGCTTTCTCAGCGTATGCAGGAGTCCGGTTTCAGTGGCAATAATGAACTCCTGATTTTTGCCGGCATGGGCACACGGACTCAGCATCATTCCTCAGCGTTCTTTTCGAGATGCTTGCAGGCCGGTCCACATTCACCGGAAAGGACGTAACCGACCTTCTGGCCGCCGTCATCCGCTCAGAACCGGAGTGGGGCAGCCTGCCGGCGAACCTGCATTGGCGTCTAAGGGAAGTGCTGGAACGATGCCTGAAGAAGGACGCCAGGGACCGATACCATGATATCTCTGACTTGAAGGCGGACATCAGCCCCGGAATTCCCAAGCCTCTTTTTTATGGAAAAAATGTTGCGGCTTACCCTGCCGACGGCACTCCATGGGACATCAGCCCTGACGGGAACCGCTTCATCATGATAAAGCCGCCTGCATCCCCCGGCGACCCATCAACGGAGCAGCCGCGAAAACTCAACATAGTCCTGAACTGGACGGAAGAACTGAAACAGCGCGTTCCCGTGAAGTAGCAATACCTGGTGGTTTCACCCTGTCGACCTGGAAGGAGACCCTGTAAACATGCCGACGCTTTTCCTTATAGCATTTTCCCTAACTGCGTTTGGCATTTCCCTTGTTTGGAGTCGAGTGGGGGTTCAATTTCGCACTGCAGCAAAAGGCTCCCCGCCTGTCGCAGAGGGAGTTATTTGAAAAACTGACGGGGGAATGGGAAAGGATCTGCCGGAGGTGGTTCGAGCCGGGGAAACTCGCCGACGAGTCAAAAGTAGCCGGAGAAATCGTGATAGTTCTCAATGCTCAGTTTATTCGCCACACCTATGAGGGCACGATCCAGGGGAAACCCCGACACGGTGAAGAATTGATCGGCTACAACTCAATCACCAGGACATATCAATCGTCCTGGGTGGATGACTTTTACATGAGCTACGCCATCATGTTTTCCCAGGGCGAAGCATTACACCGCGGCTTCGGTGTGCGCGGCGAATACGATGTTGGCGAAAAGCAATCGAAGTGGGGTTGGAGGACGGAATATAAACTCCTGGACGATGACCATTTGACAATCACGGCCTACAACATCCCGTCCAAGGGAATCGAATACAAGGCGGTCGAGACCATCTACCATAGGATTAAGAAGTCAGATAATCCGGGCCGGTGAGAGGCCGGTGAACGAAATTGGGATGATCCCGAATCAGCTCATACAATGCAAAAGGCCACTCGGAGGAGTGGCCTTTCCATAAACAAAATCAATGAGGCAGCTGAAGCCTGCTACTTGCTTCTTCGCCGCACAACTATCCCGATTATGCCCAATCCCGTGCCGAGAAGGAGCAGGGAGGCAGGCTCGGGAACAGGGCCGGGAGGTTCTTCACCAGGGCCGACTACACCCACTGTAAATCCATGCCAACCTTCAGTGGTGTGCGTAAATGAAATAGACGTGAATGTACCCGGCAACTCGATAACACCATGCACCTCGCCGGACCCGAAGAAACCTGTCCCCCCAGAATTAGGGATTGGCGTGCCATTGCCCCAATAGCCATATCCATAACTGAGGATATTTATGGGCACCCCAAAATCAACGGTATTGCCGTTCCAGCTCACCAGGGCCACAAGGGGATCCTGAACCGGTTCGGAAAAAGTGATGGTTGCCGTGCCGCCAGCGCTCAGTTCAATAATGTCGGAAGCAGGAGGCGCATTGCTGACGGTTGAACTGATGTATGGCGCCGAAGGCTCCCAGTAATTTGTGCCGCCGCTTGTTTGGGCAATGCTGTATGGACCGCTGAAAGCGACGTCGATGGTGCTCATGTCAATATTCAGAGTGCCTGTCACACCCGGCGCACCGGCAGTCGTGCTCGTCCAATCCGTCCAATACACCGTATCGGCAACGGCGACGGAAGCGGAAACCAGGATAAGCAGCGAAAATACAAGGGCGCGTACGATACTAAACCTGTTCATAATTTCACCGCCTTTTGCGATTATGTCCTTCCAGCCAAGAACGTGCTTATGCGGAATTGATGCAATTTCCTATCCAATGGCAGTATCAGCAATGAACCTAACCCTATAAGCCTAACATTCGCAAAGAGATATAGCTATTGCGGAGAAGTTTGGCCTTCGCTGAGATGTGATATGGCTCTGCAAAATTGTAAAACATTTTTACATTAAATTTGGGCCGAAAAGTTTTAGAGTTTCGCTAAGTTGTTGAAAAAAATTAATTGGGAAGATCACGCATTGGAGCTCTGATTTGTAAGGATTGCCGACGCTTATGTGCCCATTCCGACTGCCCGATCGAACGAACCGCATAATCCCGCAAGGACTGATTGGACAGATGATTTCAATCGGAGTCAAACATTGGCATCAAGAGGGATGCGGGATTTGCGCAAAAAAGTGAAATTTGTGAAACAAAAGCGGCGCCGTCAACGACTGTCTAAGACAGCATTCCGGAATGTCACATCGACGGGAGGAACTCATGGACAAAACAAAAGCGATGGCGGTTTTGCTCATTGCTTTTTTGTGTGCCAGCACTTCAGCGCCGCTGCCTCGAAAACGGGGGATGACACAGCCGCCGTCAAGGGAAAGATTAAGAATAGAGCACTTAGCGAGGCCGCAACCTCCGACGCCATCTATATCGCGCTGGTGAAACCTCTTCCTGAATCAGCCTGGCACCTTCCCAAGACACAATTCAAGCAGGAGTTGCAGCGTAGACTTGAACTGCAGATGAGATTCGCTCTTTCTGCTCTGATGCTGGCTTTGGTAATAGGGCTTGGGACTCTGGCAATAGGATTTCGGGCAAAACAGAGAACAAGAGAATTCGCCCACACCAAGTTCGTGCGCTGAAACAATAAGGGCAGAATTACCCTAAATCCTCAGCGTTCATCAGCGCTTTTGTCAGCGTAGGTCAGCGTTAAGGGATTAGCGGCCAACAAGACACCAGGGCTCCCCCGCCATAGTCGGCGGGGGAGTACCAATGAACCGGCCTATTGCTTGTCGTAAACCACGAGATATTCAAACGATTTTCCATCAGGAAGGGGGACCTTCGCATTGCCGCTGAAGACCTTGCCGTCCGGGCTGATGTTCATCTGCATCAGGAAAACCTGTTTGCCATCCTGTAAATAGATGTTGACGATATGGTACGGGTCTATCTTCGCGGCAACGATCGAAATACCCTTCTCGGGGCCGCCCTGCTGGTATTTTTGAATGCCGCCGCTTATCGGCACGGTCCATTTCACCACAGCGACCTTGCCATCCTTCTGGGTTGTAGTCGAGATTGACTCGTACGTGTTGGCGTCCAATGCCCGCATCTCGATGACGGTTTCCTTGACGTTTGCCGTATCACTGGGTGGGGCCTTTGATTTGGCGAGGTTGAGTTTCCACTTCCCCAGGCTTGGGTCCTGTGCCCAAACCGCGCCTGCCAACATAAAAACGGCCAGAAAAAGCATCATTATCCTGCGCATGTAAAATACCCTCCGGTTAGTCTGCTGCTTCAATGCACGAAAGCTTTGGGCCGGCACTTCAGACAAAATGAAAATCTGACGTGCTTGAATTGTTTGAAAGCGCGGAATGCCGAGCGGGAGAGAGGGTCCTGAGCAATATTGAGCTTTGACGTTTGCCTGGAATGCCGCGATTAATAATATTCCTACACAAAGATAGGGGCATAGTCAATACAGTGTTGTCCCAAGTTAAAAACGGCATAATTTATCAGCGCTTTGTCCGCGTGTGTCAGCGTTATCCATTCCTGCAGCCGCCAAGCTCTGCGCATCTCCCGCAAATCCGGCTGGCTGTCCTGGATTTCTGGATTTCTTGCTGCTTTCCCTGGCAATCAGTGACTTCACTGCGGTCCTTCCGGACGTCAGGGACCTCAAGCCGATTGGGACAAAATGGATTGCGGGCAAAATATCTTGTGGAGCGGCTGGAGATATGTTTCGCCGGCGTGATAGAATGCGAATCTTTTATATGCAAAGGAGCCCGAAGGCGTGTCGCAACAAAATTTTGTGGAGATGGAGCACGAGGTTCTCGATTTCTGGAAGCGCGAAAATTGTTTCCAGCAGCTGGTGAAAAAAAACACCGGCAAACCCAAATGGTCTTTCCTGGATGGCCCCATAACGGCCAACAACCCGATGGGCGTGCATCATGCCTGGGGCCGCACCTACAAAGACGTTTTCCAGCGCTACCAGGCGATGACGGGGCACGAACTGCGCTACCAGAACGGCTTCGACTGCCAGGGTTTGTGGGTGGAAGTGGAAGTTGAAAAGGAGCTCGGATTCAAATCCAAGCGCGACATTGAAGCCTACGGCATCGACGAATTCGTCAAAAAATGCCGGGAGCGTGTGAACCGTTATGCCGCCATCCAGAGCGAGCAGTCCGTCCGCCTGGGCTATTGGATGGACTGGGACAACTCGTATTACACGATGTCCGACGAGAACAACTACACCATCTGGACTTTCCTCAAAAAATGCCACCAGCGCGGCTTCATCTATCACGGATGGGACGCGATGCCCTGGTGCCCGCGCTGCGGCACGGGTATTTCCCAGCACGAGATATCCAACGAAGAACGCCCCGAAATCACCCACACATCCCCGACGGTACGCTTTCCCCTGATCGATCATCCGGGCGAATACCTGATGGTCTGGACAACGACTCCCTGGACTCTTACATCAAACGTCGCCTGCGCCGTGCATCCCGAGCTGACCTATGCAAAAGTGCGCCAGGGGCAGGAGATCTACTACCTCATTCGGGACCGTGTGGAGGCCTGCATGGCTTCCCAAGGCCCGTTCCAAATCCTGGAGGAATTCCCGGGCCAGCGCCTGGTGGGATGGACCTATAGGGGTCCATTCGACGAACTGGCGGCTCAAAAGAATGTCCGGCACACCGTTATCCCATGGAAAGAGGTCAGCACGACGGAAGGCACGGGCATCGTTCACATCGCCCCGGGATGCGGCAAGGAGGATTACGAACTGGGCAAGGAATACGGTCTTCCCGCAATCGCGCCCATCGACGAGTTCGGCATAATCCTCGAAGGCTTCGAGCCTTTCACCGGCCAGACGGCCTCCGGCGTGGCCCAAAACATCCTCCGGTCCCTGAAGGAGAAAGGCCAGCTGTATCGGACCGAAGAATACAAGCACGCCTACCCGATCTGCTGGCGCTGCAAGACGCAGCTTCTGTTCCGGCTGGTGGATGAGTGGTACATCAGCATGGACGAACTCCGGCACGAGATCATCGAAGTCACCAAACAGACCCGCTGGATCCCGGAAGTCGGCCAGCAGCTGGAAATCGAGTGGCTGACCAACATGCACGACTGGATGATCTCCAAAAAGCGCTACTGGGGCCTGGCGCTGCCCATATATAAATGCCAGTCCTGCAATGTCTTCGATGTCATCGGCGGCCGCGAGGAATTGAAACAGCGGGCCGTGGAAGGCTGGGACCGGTTTGATGGACACACGCCCCACCGCCCCTGGGTCGATGCGGTCAAGATCGGATGCCCCAAATGCGGCGCCCCCACCAGTCGAATTCTTGACGTGGGCAATCCCTGGCTCGACGCGGGGATCGTGCCCTACTCGACCATGCGCTACAACACCGACCGCGCCTACTGGGACCAGTGGTTTCCCGCCAACTGGATTTCCGAGAGCTTCCCCGGCCAGTTCCGCAACTGGTTTTACGCGATCCTGGCCATGAGCACGGTGATGGAGAAACGCGCTCCCTTCCAGCTGATGTTCGGCTACCGGCTCATGAAGGACGAGAAGGGCCAGGAGATGCACAAAAGCAAAGGGAACGCGATCGAGTTCAACGAGGCGGCGGAGAAAGAGGGCGCCGACGCGATGCGCTGGCTTTACGCCAGCCACAATCCGGAAAACGACCTCTGGTTCGGGTATCACAAGATCCATGAGGCGAGGCGCCAGTTCCTGACGCTGTGGAATGTCTACGAGTTCTTCCTCACCTACGCGCGCATCGACCGGTTCGATCCGTCCGCGCCTCAGGTGGCGTACGAATCGCGCGGGGACCTGGACCGCTGGATCCTCTGCCGGCTGAATCGTCTCGTTGAGGCGGCTCATAAACACTATTCGGGGTACAGCGTTCACCTGCTGATGCGCGAGGTGAACGCCTTTATCGATGCCCTCTCCCGGTGGTACCTTCGGCGCAGCCGCAGGCGCTTCTGGAAAAGCACCGACGACGACGACAAACTGGCCGCCTACCAGACGCTGTGGGAATGCCTGGTGACGACGGTCAAGATCCTGGCTCCCGTCATCCCATTCGCCGCGGAAAAAATGTATCAGGAACTCGTGCGTCACTATGACGCCGGCGCCGGGCTGACCGTGCACCTGTGCGATTTCCCGCAGGCAAACGCCGCTGCCGCAGTGAACGACTCGCGGCTCGTTCACATCATGGATTCCGTTTTGGAGCTGGTGGAGCAGGGTCACGCGGCGCGGAACAAGGCTGGGCGGAAAGTCCGCCAGCCGCTCGCGGCCATCCGCATCGAGGCTGCCGAAAAAACTCTTCCCGAACAGATGACGCCCTTCCTGCCGGTGATCCTGGATGAACTCAACATCAAAAAGGGCGAATTCGTGGATTCCGCCTCGGATCTGTATACTCTGACGGCGCACCTGGATGCCAAAACCGGCAAGCCGAAATTCGGCAGGCATTATGCGGCGCTGCAGGAGGCTCTTGGATCCATGCAGGCAGGTGAAGTCGCAGCCCGGGTCCGGCAGAGCTCAGTCATAAACCTTCAGGTTGATTCTGAGACCATCCCCTTGCTGCCGGAAGACATCGTCATCGAGAAGGTTCCTCTGAAACCGTGGGTGCTATCGGAGGGAAACGGCTTCCTGGTTGCCATCAACACCGAGCTTGATGCCGATCTGGTCCGCGAAGGCCTTGTGCGCGACCTCGTGCGCCATATACAGAACATCCGCAAGGAAATTGGCCTGGACGTGGCCGACCGCATTCGCATCGCGTATGCGGCCGGCGATAAACTTGCCGAAGCCGTTGCGGCGCACAGCGAGTACCTCGCAGGCGAAACGCTGGCGCTCGATATTAAGCGCATATCGGAACATCCAGAATCGGCGCATGTGGTCAAACTGGGATCGGAGAGCATCCACCTCGTGATAAGCAAGGCGTAAGTAAATTCCGCTAGAATTTCCGTTTTTACTGACGGGGCTCCAGGCCCTTAGTTTTAGTGAGGACCGGTCTCCAGAAACGGTCTCAAAACCGACGGCGAGGATCTCGAGACCGTGCATAGGAATCAGGACCCATTCTGAGATGCGACCCCATCTACTGCCCTGAAAGGGCAGCGTCTCAAAGGGTTGGTCGCGTTTTTTGCGGCCTACCCTTGGAATGCAACAGATAGAGAGACCTGCCCCGAAGGGATTGCGTCCGGCGATTGGTTGGGATGATTTATGTCCGGAATCAAAACACAACCCCATTGGGGTAGATTTTGCAGCGGTTTCATACCCGGGGTGGGCGGCAAAAAGCGCCGCCAATCCCGGGCTCTGTGACGCTGCCCCTAATGGGGCAGCAGTTTTGAGACAGTTTCTCCAGACCCGTCCGGAGCTAATCCATTTGAAGGAATAGCCTTGCTTTACGGTAAATGCCTGAAATAAGGCTAATACATATTCGCGACGGCAGCCCTGACTGTAAAAGGATTTTACATATCGATAGGCCGGATTTCTGCATCAAGCTATTGATTTATTGATAGATATGAGGATTGCTGGACATCTGACATCCATAAAACTGTCGGACCGGTTTACACTATTCCTTTGTCTACAATAGATTAGGCCGATCTAACGATAAAAGTTCAAATAAGCTAATGTAGTTTTATCAATAACTTACGGGCATCACATCAGTCTGAAGAGGCTTCGGTGGGCCATTGGTATGACTTTTGCTTAACATTAGGATGAGATCCAGTTAGCCCTATGCCTGCAATTGATCATTATTGTTAAAGGAGGAATTATGCAGCGAACGCTTCTGGTAGCTTTTGCGGCTGTGGCAGCCCTATTTGCTGTGGCGAGTACAGCCGACGCGCAGGCTATCATCACAAATGGTTCAGGGATTTATCTCGGGATTAACCCGCTCGGCAACCTCAATGTTCCTGATGGCACGGGCGGCATTTCGCTAACCCCCACCAATTCAAGCTACATAGGCCTTTATTATTCCGGCATAGACGGCGATGCCACATCGCCAGGGTGCCTGTGCGAGGGTTTTGGTGTGGCCGGTAACGGTGTGTCGGGCTATGCCGGTATTGACATCGGAGGCTATGTCAACTTAAGCCAAACGTCCTTTGCCTCAACGGCATCCACAGCCACATCTATAGTGACAATGACTTCGCTGCCGGATTTGCAGCTGACGCAGCAGTTCCAGCCATCGGCTTCAACTGCCCTGATGGAAAATGTCGTTACGATCACCAATACGGGCGCCAGCACCATAACCGATGTCCGGTACAACCGCACTATGGACTGGGATATCCCGCCCACGACTTTTGACGAATATACGACAGTCCAGGGCTGGCCGGCCGCCAACCTGCTCTATACCTCAGATAATGGCTTCGCCGCTCCGGATCCAATGGCTCTGCCGTCCGCTTATATGTACGGCACGCCATTGAATGCAAATTTCAGCCATGCCGGGCCTTATGACCACGGAGCATTTTTCACCTTTGCTTTTGGCGACCTCGCTCCGGGCGAAAGCATCGATTTCTCGATCTTTTATGGCGCGGCGACCTCTGAAGCTGCAGCATTTGCCGCACTGGGCACGGTCGGGGCAGAAGTATATTCCTATGGCCAGCCCAATCCGGCCGCAATCGCTGGCGCGGTGTTTCCCATCGGCGAACCCGTGACCTTTATTTTTGGTTTCAGCGGTGTAGGCGGGACACCGGTGCCTCCGCCAACCGTTCCTGAGCCGTCGACGATCTTCTTAATGGGTGCGGGATTGCTTGGTCTGGTTGCCGTCATCCGGAGAAAAAGGTCCTAGCGTTTCATTGACAAAAGTATTTTTTGGATAAAAAATCTCCTCTCCCGTTCCCATGGGAGAGGAGATTTTTTTATGCCGCAAATGAAAGCGATCTATAAAGCTATATTTTCTTTGGCTTTCGTTTTGTGCCTCTCGCCGGCATCCGCATCCGACGACATTCCACTGATTCGCAACAACTCCCAATCCCAAAAACCTTCGGAAGATGTCCCGCCCTCAAAATCGAATCCCGCGAACGCCGCCGAATCGTCCTATAATGAGGGCATTCGCAGCCTGGCTGCCGGCGACCTCGCCAGAGCCGAGCAATTGCTCAAGAAAAGCCTGGAGCTGGATCCCGGAATGGTCAACGCGATGCTGGCGCTTTCCGAGCTGGCAAAACAGCGGGGAGACCTAAACGCCGCCGGCGCCTATCTTCAAAACGCCGTATCCAAAGGCGGGAATATAGCCGAAGTCCAGCGCGCTTATGGCCGCTACCTTTACATCAAGCGCGACTTCCAGGGAGCGGAGGCTGCTCTCAGGAAAGCCACCGAGCTTGATCCGAAGTCCTACAAAGCATTCGTGGACCTGGGAGACCTGTACCGGCAGGCCTTGTACCGGCCCAACGATGCCGTCACCGCGTACCGCAAGGCATTATCCATCGATCCGAAGCATGCCGGAGCGCATTACGCCCTCGCGCTCGTCCTGGACCGCCTGGGCAAAGACGCCGAGGCGGAAAAGGAATTCAGGCAGGCGCTTTCGGTCCAGCCGGAAAACGCTCAGGTATGGCAGGCGCTTGCCGAGCATTACGTGCAGCGGCGGCAGTATGACAACGCAATCGAGGCCTGCAACTCAGCGCTGAAAGCAAACCCGAACATGCCCGCGTTTCACATGCAGCTCGGCGACATTTACGCCGCCAGGGGAGATGATGTGAAATCGCTGGCCGAATACCAGGCGGCGCTGAAACAGGATTCCAAACTTGCGGCAGCTCAGGTGAAGATCGGGATGCTCCATCAAAGCCGGAACCGCATAGCCGATGCCGAAAAGGCTTACCTGGCAGCAGTAGCCATCGATCCGAAACAGGCGGTCGCTTACAATAATCTGGCCTGGATGGCGGCCGAGCGCAAATCCCAACTGGACAAAGCGGTTCAATGGGCGAGAAAAGCCGTTGATATAAATCCGGCCCTCCCTCAATTTCACGTAACGCTGGGCTGGGTTTATCGGGCGCGCGGCGAACTCGACAAAGCGGTAGCCGAAATCGAGAATGCATCGCTGATTACACCTGCGGCAGCCGAAACCTATTTTTACCTAGGCCGGGTGTATACCGAAAAAGGGATGAATGCGAAGGCGGTTGCCGCTTTCCAGAAAGCCCTTTCAATCAACAAGAGCTTTCCCTTCGCAGCCGATGCTCAGCAGCGGATCGACAAGCTGACAAAATCCGGCCCCAAGCCCTAGCCTTTTCGCTCGCAGTATTTTCCCGCAACGCGCGGATCTGGTTCTTTCCGTTCAGGTTACAGGTTTCAGGCCCGCAACCTGAACGGATGGTCCCCAAATCCTATATCAGGATTCGGAAGCTGTACATCCTGCTGGCCTGAGTGGCCGAATCGGAAGGAGAAACTTCCAGGATGCCATACTCGCCCGGAGGAAGCAAAGGCTGAAAGACAATGCGATAGAGATTTTCGCCCACCTTCTCCATACCATAGGCGATCGCGCCCTTGGCAAGCCCGCTTTTTTTGTTGACCGGGCCAACCATGAAATTGCGCTGGCTGTCTTTGGTTTTCATGGGCAGCACGATGTAGGAATTTACGGTATGCCCGGACGGCAGATTGACGATGATTTCCACCGGGCTGGAAAGGAAGTTTCGGCTGCTCGGACCGCTGAGAGTGCCGTTCAGGTCCTTTTTGACGATTCCGACGCTGACTATATTTTTGAAGGCGCCGCTGGTTTTCCAGGTGACATCCTCGGTGATCAGCTCCAGATATTCGCTGCCTTTCCTGTAATAGATGCCCGGCTTGGAAATGGCCTGGTATTCATTTGAGGTCAGCCCGGCCGGCCTTCCTGCGGCGTCCAAAGGGCCGGAAGCGGTCGCCGGCTCCGCTTTGCTTTTAGCCAGCATCGCTGAAATGATTCTTTCCGATATTCCGGCTTGCTTGAGCGTCACCAGATCGTTCGCGGCCAGCATATAGGCTCCCGGCTGCTGGCGAATAATGCTGAGGATCAATTCCTCGCTTATGTTCGCCTGGACCATTTTGATGATACCTTCATTGGTCAGGGATTCCTGAGCCGGCAACACGGCAGCGGAAAAGAAAAACAAAAAAGCCGTCATAGTGGCGGCAGAAATCACTTTTCGCATGATATGAGCACCCTCCCCGTATGTCTTCAATTGTAACCTCCGGGCTAATAAAAAATTGTATGGGTGCCACACCGCGATGTCAAGGAGTGCCGATTAGCCCGCACCGGTAGCATGATCTGCCGGACATCCACGCCTCAGCGGCGCCGCCCATGGGCATAGGATGCGAGATGCAAATGAATGCGTGCAGAGGCTATCCCAAAATCCGGAAATCTGCAAAAATCCGCCGTCCGAACTTCGGCTTGCGACGTGTACCCTGCAGGTAATCAGTAATTTATGATTTCCCGGCCGCGTCCGCTCCGGGAATCTGCCGGGGATGGGTCATGTTTTCCGGACGAAGCAGCTCATCCAGCATGTCCTGCGTAATCCATCCCTTTTTCAGCACAAGATCATAGACGCTTTTTCCGGTATCCAGGGCCTCCTTTGCTATGGACACGGAACGTTCATATCCGATTACCGGATTTAAAGCCGTCACCAGCCCGATGCTGTTCTCCACGTAATCCCTGCATTTTTTCCGGTCTGCCTGGATGCCGCGGATGCAGCGACTGGTCAGAACCACGCAGGCATTCCGGAATATCTTGAAGCTCTCGAAGAGATTCAGGGCAATGATCGGCTCCATCACATTCAGCTCGAGTTGGCCGGCTTCAGCGGCCATGGTGATAGTCATGTCGTTGCCGATGATCTTGAAGCACACCTGATTGACGACTTCGGGGATGACGGGATTTACCTTCCCGGGCATGATCGTTGATCCCGGCTGCATGGGCGGCAAGCGTATTTCCTGCAGCCCGCAGCGCGGACCGGAGGACAGGAGACGCAGGTCGTTGCAGATTTTGGACAGTTTTACGGCGATCCGCTTAAGCACCCCGGACATCTGGACATATGCGCCGGAATCCTGGGTTGCCTCAACCAGATTATAGGATTTCACCACCGGCACGCCGCTTATCTCGTGCAATTTCCGGGTAACGAGATCCGCATATCCCGGCGGGCTGTTGATGCCGGTTCCGATTGCCGTAGCTCCCAGGTTTATCTCCTTCAGAAGGTCGCTCGCTTCACGCAGCCGATCCATGTCTTCGCCGATCATCACAGCGTACGCGCCGAATTCCTGCCCGAGTGTCATCGGCACCGCATCCTGGAGCTGAGTGCGGCCCATTTTGAGGACATCGGCAAACTCCTTTTCCTTTTCCTCGAGAGCCGTCTTGAGCTCCCCCATGGCAGCCAGGATATCCTTCAGCATCAGGTTTACTGCCAGACGTATGGCCGTGGGGTAGGCGTCGTTGGTGGATTGGGAAAGGTTCACATGATCGTTGGGGTGAAGGTGGCCGTAATCGCCCCGTTCAAAGCCAAGCAGTTCCAGGGCCCGGTTCGCTATGACCTCATTGGCATTCATATTGGTCGAGGTGCCTGCACCGCCCTGAACCATGTCGACCACAAACTGGTCGAGCAGCTTTCCGTCCAGCACTTCGTCGCAAGCTGCCGAGATTGCATCCGCTTTTGTCTTGTCCAGCACGCCCAGTTCCCAGTTGGCCAAAGCGCACGCCTTCTTTATATATGCCAGAGCGTCTACGAAGTGCTGAAAAGAGGACAGCCTGAGCCCGGAAATGGGGAAGTTCTCTGTCGCTCTCAGCGTCTGGATGCCGTAATATGCGTGGGCCGGGACTTCACGCTCCCCGAGCAAATCGTGTTCCCGGCGGGTCTTTCCCTTGAGATAGGCGTTGTCCTCGGTCGCAAGGCTTTCGGCCGCGTAGCGCAGCCTATCGCTCACAATCCGGGCAACCCGAGCCACGATGCGGTAGAACATGTCCGGATGATCCCTCCGGGCCTGCTCTACGGCTTCGCGGGAGAGCTGTATCACCACCGCCCCCTCCCTCGTGAAACCGCCCGCCGAGTGCGGAAGATCGTCGAGCAAAAGGCCCTCCGACAGTATGCCGCCCTGCCGAAGCACGGCAAGGCAGGTTTGCCGGCCATGAAGACCGCGAACGATTCTGATTTCTCCTTCCTCCACCATCCCAAACCATTGCCGGGGTGTGGATTCGTGAAAGAGCCATTCATTGGGCCCGTATTCCCTGCGCCCGGCCAGGCCGGCCAGGTATTGCAGGCTCCAATTATCGAACTCCGAGAACAGCGGCATCTTTTGAAGCAACCGGACTATCTGTTCCATGAAGGCCCCCTTTGCATCGATCCAAGGATAATGCGCGGACGGCGCGAAAGCCGCCCCTGCAGAAGCACATACGGCTCATGAATTGCCGGATTTATAGATGATAATCCCCTGCCGCCTCAGGCTGGTAAATCACCTCATCGATCCGCAGATGCCTGATGCCGGCTGGAACTTTCCACTCAATAGTATCTCCGGTTCGATAGCCGATCAATGCGGTGCCTATCGGTGCAAGTATGGATATCTTTCCACGCTCGAAATCCGCTTCGCTGGGAAACACCAGCTGGATCAGCATCTCTTTGCCGGTATCCAGGTCCTTAACCCGGATCTGACTGTTCATCGTCACAACGTCCGCGGGCACCTTCCTGGAGGGCACAACAACGGCCCGTGACAGTTCCTCCTCCAAATGTTCCAGGTACGCCCGGTCCTTGGGATTCCAGTTGTGCGTCCCCTCGAGCAGCTTCTGGAGCCGCTCCATGTCGAAATCTGTGATATGAAGCTTCCGGTTGGTCATCAGGCCCTCCTTTCGGGGCTAAGCGAATACAGTCGGTTCATGGGGCGCGCTCGCCCGAACCGCTTCCGGGTATCAGGATGAGATCAGCGGGTGGATGCCGGATGGTCGCAGCGTCTGTACTCCGTTCCGGCTGCCGCGATGCATCAGGGCGTATCCATTTCGGTTGCAGGCATCAGGTTACAGGGCGCGAAGTCGATACCTGCAACCTGTAAAAGAAATCTGCCTGGAGGAGCAGTACGGTAGACTGCTCCCCCTTAGTAATGATCCCGCAGCTCCCGGCGGGGGGCAATCGGGAGGACACTGGAAATCGACGTCGGAGACACTGAAAGAGGACTCATCCGCTGGATAAAACCACCCGCTCCAAAAGATGACCCACCTGATGGAACCTTAGGAAAACATTGCCATTCCGCGAATATTCCGGCGAACAATCGCCACCGGCGCCTGAATACCCGCAAGAAACCGGTTGCGGTCCAGCGGGTCTGCATGCTAATGCTACAGGCATAAAGCCGCCGGCGCGGTCTATGCTCTCGTGCGGCCTTGGAATCAGCGTATGAATGCGGATAGGGATCCGGGGGCTCGCGGCAAATCCCCGCGGCAAAGCGAAAATCAACCCTCCCTGCAGGCTCATACCCTTGCCGAACGGGTGAAAGAGCTGAACTGCCTTTACACGATCTCAAAAATTTTCGACCGGAAGGGCCTCGACCTCGACAGCATCATCCGCAAGACCATCGAGGTGATCCCCTCGGCTTGGCAGCATCCGGATGTCGCCGGAGTGCGGGTCAAGCTCGACGGAAAATCCTTCCGGACCGCCAGGTTCAGGCAGAGCCGCTGGATCCAGGAATGTCCCGTCATCGTGCAGGGAGTCTCTGTCGGCAGCATCGCCGTGAGCTACTCCAAAAAAAAACAGGAGCAGGACGAAGGACCTTTTTTGAAGGAAGAGCGGAACCTGCTCAACGTCATCGCACAGAGGCTGGGCGACATCATTGGGCGCAAATGGTCGGAGCAAAGGCTGCTGCGCTACCAGGAGCAGCTGCGGTCCCTGGCGACGGAACTCGCACTCAGCGAGGAGCGGGAACGCCGGAGGATCGCCCAGGCTCTGCACGACAAAATCGGCCAGGTGCTCGCCCTGATTAACATAAAAATCGGCGCCCTCCTGGGACCGGATTCCTCCGGGAATCTGATCCGGGAGCTGAACGACGTACGCGGCCTTGTTTCCGAGTGCATATCCGAAACCCGGTCCCTCACCTTTGATCTCAGTCCGCCCATCCTGTACGAACTCGGGCTTGAAGCAGCGCTGGAGTGGCTTGCGGAACGGATTCAACAGCAGTACGGTGTGAACGTCGAAATGCGCTGCAGCGGGAAAGAAGCAGCCCTCGACCACGAGTGGCGGGCGATACTGTTCGCGGCGATCCGGGAACTCCTGGTGAACGTCGGGAAGCATGCCAGAGCGCGGTCCGCGCGGGTTACGCTGCGAAAAAGAAACGGGAAAATCATCGTAACCGTCGAGGACAAGGGCATCGGGATGGATCCGACACACCGGACGGGAGAGAAAACCGCTGAAGGGTTCGGTCTTTTCAGCATAAGGGAGCGGCTTGGCTCCATGGGCGGCCGCGTCGAATTATCTTCGAAGCGCGGGCATGGCACTTGTGTGACGCTTACTGCGCCGCTCAAGAGCCACTGAAAGAAGGAGGTGAGGTTTTGACGATTCGTATCCTGCTCGCCGACGACCATAAAATCGTGTGCGACGGCTTGAAAGCTTTGCTGGAGAAGCAGCCTGAAATGGAAATTGTGGCCCAGGCGGCCAACGGGAGAGAGGCGGTGAAACTCGCGGACGAGCACCGGCCGGATATGGTAATCATGGACGTGGCGATGCCCGACCTCAACGGCCTCGAAGCCATGCGCCAGATTCTCTCGATCCATCCGAAAACCAAGGTTGTCGCGCTATCCATGCATGCCGACCGGCGCTATGTGACCGGCATGCTTTCAGCCGGGGCTTCCGGCTACATCCTCAAGCATTGTGCCTTCGAGGAACTGGTGCGCGCCATTCACACGGTACAGTCCGGCCAGGTTTATCTGAGCCCGGCAATAGCGGGAATCGTCGTTCAGGAACTTGCACGGCCCAAAGAAGCGGGGACTCGCCGGCCCTTGCCGACGGTCCAGACTCTTACATCCAGGGAGCGCGAGGTGCTGCAGCTGATCTCGGAGGGACACAGCGCCCGCGAAATCGCCGGTCGCCTTCATTTGAGCGTCAAAACCATCGAAACGCACCGCAGGCAGATCATGGAAAAGCTGGGGATCCACAGCGTGGCCGATCTGACCAAGTTCGCAATCCGCGAAGGCCTGACTTCACTGGAAAAATAGCGCCCCTTTTTAAAAGATCCGGATTCCCTCTCAAAACCCAAGCCGATCGCGGACAGGCTCATCCGATGGAGTCCCACAAACCTCTTCACCCGGCATGAAACGGCGTCCGCGTCCTGGGGTCATCCAATGGATGACCCGATTTCATCCGAATGATGTAAAAATTTCGGTCATTCCCTTCCCGAAATTTAGTCTATTCCCGATTGTGCCTTCCGGCCTGACAGAGGATCATTAGGAACTCATGAACCACGGGAGGAAGTGAAGAGTGCCGCCCGATATTTTCGGCAACCTCAGCCGGAGCAGCAATGTCCTCGCAAAGCTGGAGGAACTCGACTCGCGGAACAGCCTGGACGAGCATCAGATCGGGATGGCCCGGATTTTAAGGTTCCGGCACAACCAGCCGCTTCTTGACGCAGCGCTGGAGTACGTTCTTAAAATCGAGAAGGCATCCGATATCCTTATTGCGGAAGTGCTCAACGTGCTCGTGGCACAGGACCTGCCGGTCTCTACGAGGGCATTGGCTGCCGGCGCGCTCGGGCACCTGATCCACTGCCGCCAGGCAGATGCAGTTTCCGATTTCGACATGGACACGGTCATGGAATCCATGTCCTGCATTTTGTCCCGGGCGGATTCCCCGGTCCTCAAAAAGGCTTTGTTTAAAGCCGTCGGCCTTGCGCGCAGCCGGAAATAGCGCAAGCTATCTGTCGGCCTTTGTCGGCGTTCTATTGCATGCAAACCTTCCCATGCCCCTAAGATTTGAAGAGTATGCTTACAGTGAGAGCTGAAGCCATAATCACGGAGATTTAACGCCGACCTACGCTGAAAGGACGCCGACTCACGCTGTAAAAAAATGGATTTCCCCGGCGTTCGTCGGCGTTTTGTCAGCGTTGCGGAATACTGCAGTCGCCAAGTGCTAGGAGTCCCCCTCAAATCGCGGGATTTTGCCGCTGAACTGAATTACCGGCCGCCCGGCCTGATTACGGACGAAATCGCCCCGTACATGCGGCGGTATGCCTGGTATCCTGCATTCATCCGGGCCGCTGCCGCAGGCTGCGGCGCGATGCGCCGGGCGACGCGCACGACGTCGCTGCAGGCGTCCTCCACGGATTTCCACCTCCCTATCCCAACACCCGCGAGGATTGCCGCCCCGTACGCCGCGCCTTCCTCAGCCTCCACGATCTCCACTTCATGGTTGTAGACATCCGCCTGTATCTGGCGCCACAGGGCCGATCTTGCACCGCCGCCGCCCAGGCGTATGCGGTGGACGGGGACGCTCATTTCTGAGAACAGGGTGAACGAATCCTTCAGGCTGTAGGCCACTCCCTCGAGAATTGCGCGGATCACGTGCCCTCTCGAGTGCGATGCGGTCAATCCGATCAGCGCGCCGCGGGCTTGGGGGTCCAGGTGCGGAGTGCGTTCTCCCATTAGATAGGGGGCCCACAACAGTCCATCCGAGCCTGCGGGCGCCCCGGAAGCTTCCTCCGCCAGGCGTTCGTACGGATCCCGGCCGTCATCCGCGCCCGCGCCGAAACGATCACGGAACCAGCGCAGCGAAAGCCCGGCGGCCTGGGTAACACCCATGACGTGCCACCGTCCCGGTACCGCGTGGCAGAATGTGTGCAGACGGCCCTTGGGATCGAGCGAAGGCTTGCCGGTGGCCGCAAAAACCACGCCCGACGTTCCGATCGTGACGCTTACGGCGCCGGGCGCGACTATACCCATTCCGGTGGCGCCTGCTGCCTGGTCCCCGGCGCCGGCGACAACCGGCGTCCCGGTCTTGAGCCCCGACGCCGCCGCGCCGGCCGGCGACACCTGGCCGCATATTTCCGGCGATTCGTAAAGTCCAGGCAGGAGGGACTCCTCGATTTCCGCCGCCTGAAGGATTTCGCGGGACCATCTGCGGCCGGCGACATCCAGCAGCAGTGTCCCCGATGCGTCCGCCACATCCGTGGCGCGATCCCCGGTCAACCGGAAGCGGACGTAATCCTTGGGGAGCATCACGGAACGGACCCGTCTCCATTGCCCGGGTTCGTGCCTGCGCACCCAAAGAAACTTGGTCAGGGTGAAATTCGGAAGCGCGGGGTTGCACGCAAGCTGTATCAGGCGCTCGGCGCCCACCTTCTGCGTAAGTTCCGCGCATTCCTCCGCAGTCCGCACGTCGCACCAGATAAGGGCCGGGCGCACTACTTTATCGCCTTCATCCAGCATCACGGCGCCGTGCATCTGGCCGGAAAAACCCACGCAGCTGATGCTGTCTCCGCTTAAATCCGCTCCGGCCAGCGCCTTGCGAACCGCCAGGGAACAGGCGCGCCACCAGTCCTCCGGATTCTGCTCCGCCCATCCTATTTGCGGAGAGGCAAAAGCCTCATGCTCCCCGGTAGCCGAAGCCGCCACGCGCCCCCGTTCGTCAAGGATGAGCGCCCGCGTCCCTCCCGTCCCCACATCTATCCCAAGAAGATGCATGGTCCCTCCCCGCCCCGGGCAAACAAAATACAAACTATGATATAGTAGTTAGTTTATACAATTTATTACGTTATTACGTTATTACGTTATTACGTTATTACGTTATTACGTTATTACGTTATTAC
>CAYYTC010000037.1:0-22362 GCA_964474425.1 uncultured Acidobacteriota bacterium | reverse complement strand
GTTTGAACGTTTGAACGTTTGAACGTTTGAACGTTCTCCAACTCCAAAAGCCAAATTTCGCTTATCGTGTACGTTAACGGAGTGCTATAGTATCACGCATTTGCGGGATTGCAATAAACGCCATCCTTAAGCGGAGGATCCATGAGGCTATTGAAAATTTCTTTGTTTTCCATGGTTTTCTGTTTGACGACGGTATCCCTCTTATCGGAGGAAAAGCCTCCCTATCGCAACCCCGGCCTGCCCGTGGAACAGCGTATCGCGGACCTGCTGCCCCGCATGACGCTCGAGGAGAAAATCGCCCAGGTAACCAGCGCAATGGAAAACCTCGCAAACGCGTCGGATCCCAAGTCGGCCCTGGTCGATGAAAAAGGCAAATTCCTGCCGGAACGCGCCGCCGCCCTGATAAAGGACGGTCTGGGCCAGTTGTCGCGCCCGAGCGGGATGCGCGGCCCGCGTGAGATGGCAGAGTTCACCAACAGCATTCAGAAATGGGTCAAAGAAAACACGCGGCTCGGGATTCCGGTCCTGTTTCACGAAGAGTGCCTGCACGGCCATGCCGCCCCCAAAGGCACCTCTTACCCCCAGGCGATCGCGCTGGCATCGACCTGGGACCCGGAGCTCGTCCAAAGGATCTTCGACGCCACAGCCCTTGAAGTCCGTGCGCGCGGCGCGCAGCAGTGCCTGACGCCGGTGCTGGACCTTGCGCGCGAGCCGCGCTGGGGCCGGACGGAGGAGACTTACGGGGAGGATCCCTATCTTACGTCGCGAATCGGGGTTGCGGCCGTAAAGGGATTTCAGGGTACCGGACCCTTCATCGACAAATCTCACGTGATCGCGACGGCGAAGCATTTTGCCGTACACGGCCAGCCGGAAGGCGGCTCCAATGTGGCGCCCGGAAATTTATCGGAGCGCGTCATACGGGAATATTTCCTGAAGCCCTTCGAGGCGGTCGTTCGGGAAGGTCAAATCCAGAGTGTCATGGCATCCTACAACGAGATCGACGGCATCCCTTCCCACGGCAACAGGTTTCTGCTGGACAACATCCTCCGGCAGGAATGGGGATTCGACGGCGTTGTCGTTTCCGACTATTTCGGGATCCGGCAGTTGCGGACAACCCATCACGTGGTGGGCTCCAATGAGGAAGCCGCTAAACTGGCCCTGGAATCGGGGGTGGATATCGAGCTTCCGCATATCGAAGCCAATCACCTGCTGGCTGACCTCGTGAATCAGGGCAAGGTTTCGGAGTTTTACCTGGACCGGGCGGTCGCCCGCATCCTCCGGTCAAAATTTATCACGGGCCTTTTCGACGATCCTTTTGTCAATCCCGCCTACGCCGAGAAGGCCACCAACAGCGATGAGCACCGGAAGCTGGCGCTCGAAGCGGCACGCAAATCCATCATCCTTCTCAAGAACCAGGGCAACCTGCTTCCGCTCAACCGGAACAGCTACGGCCGGATCGCCGTGATCGGCCCCAATGCGGCTGAAGTACACCTCGGAGGATACAGCAACGTGCCGGGCCGCGGCGTAAGCATCCTGCAGGGGATCAAGGACAAGGCGGGCAAGGACGCCGAGATCCTTTACGCGGAAGGCTGCAAAATCACCGAATCCCTTCCCGACTGGAATGCCGACAAGATCGTGCTCGGAGATCCGGAGTTGAACGCAAAACGCATTCAGGAGGCCGTAAAGGCCGCGGAAAAAGCCGACCTCGTTATCCTCGCGCTGGGCGGGAATGAGCAGACTTCGAGGGAAGCCTGGGCAGCCAACCACCTCGGCGACCGCGACAACCTGGACCTTCCCGGCAACCAGGACGACCTCGCGAAGGCGATGATGGCGCTGGGCAAACCGGTGGTGGTGTTCCTGCAACACGGCAGACCCAATTCGATCAATTATGTGGCAGAGAACGTTCCTGCAATCCTGGAAGGCTGGTATCTGGGGCAGGAAGGCGGGACCGCTGTCGCCGACGTTCTTTTCGGAGACTACAATCCCGGCGGCAAGCTGCCGATATCCGTGCCCCGTTCCACGGGCCAGCTGCCGGACTACTATTATCAAAAACCGTCGGCGCGGCTCCAGTACCTGGGATCCACCTCTCAGCCGCTTTACCCCTTCGGCTGGGGATTGAGCTACACGACCTTTAAATATGGCAACCTTACGCTGTCGCCCGACTTGATCGGGACCGAAGGAAAGTCAAAGGTGTCGGTCGACGTGACCAACACCGGAACGCGGCGCGGCGATGAAGTGGTCCAGATCTATATTCGCGACGAAGTAAGCTCCGTGACGCGCCCGGTCAAGGAATTAAGAGGGTTCAGCCGGATCACGCTCGATCCCGGCAGAACGCAGACTGTGTCCTTCACCCTGGGTCCCGACGAACTCTCTTTCTTAAACCGTGATATGCGGCGGGTAGTGGAACCCGGGACGTTCAAGATTATGGCGGGCGGCAATTCGGCGGAACTGATCGAGACCACTTTGAATGTTGTGGCCAAATGAAAAAAGCCGGCATTCGCCAGATTGCGGAAATGGCCGGTGTCTCGATCGGCACCGTCGACCGCGCCCTGCATAACCGGCCGGGAATTCGCGAATCAACGCGCAGGCGGGTGATTCGCCTCGCGAAGCGCCTCGACTACTCGCCGCACCCCGCAGCCCGCGTGCTTTCGGTAGGCCGGGCGAGCGTGCGCATAGGGGTTTGCATCCCCGAAGAGATCCGTTTTTACTACGACCAGATCCGGACCGGCATTTTCGACGAAGCGCGCCGCGCCGGGGGAATGGGCCTTGAGATCGACTGCCGTCCGGTTCGCGGCTTGGGGAAAAAGGAGGCGGAACGGATTTCCAATCTGCTCGCAACAGGGGTGAATGCGCTGATCGTCACGCCGGGCGATCCGGCGGCGGTTTCGCCCATAATCGACCGGGCGGAGAGACAAAATGTGCGCGTGGTCTGCATAACCACCGACGCTCCCCGCAGCCGCCGCTCCACCTTTGTCGGGGTGGACCCCGGACTCAGCGGGCGCTTGGCCGCGGAACTCATGGCCAGGTTTGTGCCGGCCGGATCCAAAGCGGCCGTGATCACGGGCATGCTGGCGACACAAGAGCACCATCTGAAAAGCGATGGATTTTGCACCGGCTTCAGGCGGGACTGCAGGAACGGCATCATCGCTGCTGTCCTGGAAGCGCAGGAATCGGAAGAGGAGGATTACCGGAAGACATGCCGCCTGCTGGGGGAGCATCCCGACCTTCGAGGCATTTACGTGAGTACTGCAAATTGCCTCCCCGTATGCCGCGCATTGAAGGACCGGAGAATGGCCAACCGCGTGCAGGTCGTCGCAACGGATCTGTTTCCGAAGATGGCTCCTTATCTCAGGCGTGGAACGATTCAGGCCTCGATTTATCAGAACCCCTACCTGCAGGGGCAAACAGCCATACGCCTCCTCACGGATTATCTGTTGAACGGCGCGGAGATGCCCAAATACCAGTACATGAACCCATCGATTGTGCTGCGTGCGAACCTCACCCTGTTTCGCGAGCTTTCCAGGGATTGAGCCCCGAAAGCTCAAAGGCTCTGTTGAAATAACAGGAGTTCCGGCGATGAGACAGATTGCAGCCTGTACTTTTCCACTGATGGCGTTGGCGGCAGTCGCCTATGCTGCGCAGGACTACCTTCGTGCGTTAGCGTTAAAATGTATGGACGCCCCCCACAGTCAGCCGCATAACGACTGTCGAGAGATCCTCGCCGGCAGTTTTGAGAAAGTTTCTGTAAAGCCGTCCTCACTATAAAAATCATGAAATAGCCTTGATTGCAGCTGGAGTCACCGCTATGAGAAATGAACTGAAGCTGAACGAAGACCGCCTTTTCCCATCGGATCCGGATCAACGCGCCATCGCCCGGAGGCTCCATGCCGAGGTCCAGTCCCTGCCCATAATCAGCCCGCACGGCCACACGGATCCGCAATGGTTCGCGGAGAATGAGCCTTTCCGCGATCCGGCCGGCCTGCTGGTTATTCCGGACCACTACGTATACCGTATGCTTTACAGCCAGGGAGTGCCGCTCGAATCCTTGGGCGTTCCGGCAAGGGATGGCCGGGCTGTCGAAAAGGACTCGCGCAAGATCTGGCGGTTGTTCGCACAGAACTGGTTTCTATTTCGCGGCACACCCACGCAGATGTGGTTCCACCACGTGCTGCACGAAGTATTCCGCATCCGGGAACGCCTGACGCCGGAATCCGCCGACCGTATCCATGACCGGATCGCCGATTGTCTCGCCCGCCCCGAGTTCCTTCCCCGGGCCCTTTTCGAGCGCTTCAACATAGAGGTGCTGGCGACAACCGAGTCGCCGCTTGATCCGTTGCTGCACCACCACAAACTTCGAAACTCCGCGTGGAACGGCCGGGTGATCCCGACCTATCGCCCCGATCCCGTGACCGATCCGGAGTTTGAGGGTTTTTCGGGCAATGTTAAAAAGTTGGGCAAAATCACGGGCGAGGATACCGCAACGTGGCAGGGCTATTTGCGCGCGCTATTCGACCGCCGCCGCTTTTTTGTCTCGCTCGGAGCTACCGCGACGGACCACGGCCATCTTACGGCGGCCACCTGCGACCTGCCCCGGGATGCATGCGAGACACTCCTGAAAAAGGCGCTGCAGGGCGACATTACGCCGGAGGAGGCCGAAGAGTTCCGCGGCCAGATGCTCACGGAAATGGCGCGGATGAGCATCGAAGACGGGCTGGTGATGCAGCTTCACCCCGGAGCTTTCCGGAACCACAACATTTCCCTGTTCCGAGATTTCGGAAGAGACAAAGGCGCGGATATTCCCCTGCGCACCGATTATGTGCGCGCGCTCAAACCCCTGCTGGACCGTTTCGGAACCGACAGCCGGCTTTCGCTGATTCTCTTCACGCTCGATGAGTCGGCCTATTCCAGAGAACTGGCCCCGCTGGCCGGCCATTATCCCGCACTCAAACTCGGTCCGGCATGGTGGTTTTACGACAGTCCCGAAGGCATGCGTTTCTTCCGCGAACGGACGACCGAAACCGCCGGCTTTTACAATACCGTGGGTTTCAACGACGACACGCGGGCTTTCCCCTCGATTCCGGCGCGGCATGACGTTGCGAGGCGGATGGACTGCGCATTTCTGGCACGCCTGGTGGCCGAACACCGGCTCGACGAAGACGAAGCACGAGAGGTGGCAATCGATCTTGCATACCGGCTGGCAAAAAATGCCTACAGGCTGTAACTCGCATTTCTCGCAGATACGCCCCCGCATCGCCGTCCCGCTATTGTATCGGGTATCCCTCCGGCGTCTTCTTCCGGGCTGAATCCCCTTTGTCCGTGCGGATGAGGAAGAATGCGTAGGTCTTGTCCACTTTCTTCGTAATGATCGGGGCGTGCACAAACATCGCCGGGCAGACGGCCACCATGGGTTTGTTGAAGGCGTAGATTTCCTTTTCCGCGCCCATGTACAAATCGATTTCGCTGCCCAGATACTGCGGCCGGCCGGCATCAAGTCCCACAAAAACCAGAAACTCGTCCCCGACATGCACATGAGGGTCAAATCCCTCCGAGTGCCAGTTGCCCAATCCTCTGTAGAATCCCCACGTGAAATTAACGTTAAATCCCTCCAAAGATTTTGCACGCGGCCAGGCGATCCAGAATGCGTTTCCCGGCCCTGTCACCTTGGTCACATCCCCCATGGCGGAAGAGGAGACTTTTTTAACCAGTTTCGCGTATTCCTGAGTTTCCGCCTGTTTGGCAGGGACCGGAACCTTTTTGGCCTGGTATTTGCCTTCGAGACCAATCTCATAGTGCGCATAGGGCTTTTCGACCTTCAGAGCCTTGATCGGGCCGAAAGGCAGGTCTTTGGGAACACACACAATGGTGGGAACATCGAAGACATGTTTTTCAAAATTTTTGCCCAGGGATATTTCAATCTCCGCGCCCAGGTAGTTGGGCTTTTCCGGATCGAGGCCGACGAACGCCAGGCATGTGTCGTAGGGATGCACCAGTCCTTCGTTCTGATAGGCGCCCGGTTTGCTGTAATACCCGAAGGAGAAATTGGTGTTTCTGCCGTTCAGGTCCTTGCCGGACATGCGGAAGACGGAATCGGCACGGCCCGGTCCCCCCTGCCCCTTCTTGTAGGAAATTGCATGGAAATAATTTTGGTATTTTCGGGCGGCAGCCGCCCGGGCTTCTGCGGAGCCTGCCAACGCCAGTGCTGCGGCGCTGAAACCCACATCTTTGACGAATTCCCTTCGAGTTGTAATCTTTTGTCCTCCACCAGCCATGGCTGTTCTCCTTTTAAAAATGTACATTCATTTGTTGATGCGGTTTGAAACCGATCCATTCTAGAACTGCCGGGTCAGGGCCGCAATGCCATTTCGCCGCATATGAGGAGCGTTCAACATCAGCCGAACGGCTCCGGCGAGCCATCCTCACCAGATTGGCAATTTTGGGAGACCCTAAGAGACTGTCTCAAAACTACTGCCCCGATAGGGGCAGCGTGACGAGCCTCACCTGCGGCAGGAGCATGGCAAGCGGGATCAGAAAAACTAAAAAAAGCTGCGGTGAAGATTTGACAAATTCAGGCTCAGAACTTAATAAAAAGGCCGGAAAACGGTGATGAACAAATTCCACTGTCATATGGAGGTTTTGCCCATGAGTTTCATGCCAATCGATTTTCTTGAAGAAATGGACAGGATGAGAAGGGAAATCGACCGGATCCTGGGTGACGACAGGCTTTCCACGTGGACATTCCCGTTCTCAAGAATCTCCTTCCTTCCCGGCCGCGCAGCCAGGGCATACCCGCTGATGAACATCAGCGAGGACAAAGACAATATCTACCTGGACGCGCTTGCGCCCGGAATTGAGCCCAGTACGTTGAAAGTTTCTGTAATCAAGAACCAGCTGACGATTTCCGGAGAGAAGAAGCCCCTACCGGAAACCGTCAAGGACGAGTCTATCCATCGCAGCGAGCGATCTGCAGGACAGTTCGCCCGAAGCCTGTCTCTTACCGTGGACGTGAACAATGACCGTGTCCAGGCCAACTACATCAACGGGATGCTCCGGATAATCCTTCCCAAAGCCGAAGCGGCGAAGCCCAAACAAATACCGGTAAATGTGGGCTAAAACGCATACGAGCATCGATCATGGAGGTATGGAAAATGACCGAAAAAACCGCTTCTCTCACGACTGAAAAGCAGGCGGCTTTGAACGCGGCGGGTGAAAAGTCGCTGGCCACAAGGGATGAAACCCGTTACGTGGCCCCGCCCGTGGATATTTTTGAAACCGAAGACGCGATCGTGGTTATCGCAGACCTGCCGGGCGTAAGCAGGGACGACGTGGACATCCGGGTCGAGGACGGCATCCTGACCATAAAGGGAAAAGCAACCTACAGCCCGCCGGCCGATTTGCTCCGGGAAGAGTTCAGGCTGGATGGCTATTTCCGGCAGTTCCAGCTGAGCGATGAGGTGGATCAGGAAAAGATATCAGCCGAAACCAAAAACGGCGTGCTCACCGTTCATTTGCCCAAGGCCGAGAAATCCAAGCCCAGGCAGATCAAGGTAAAGATAAGCTGATATCTTTAAGCGGAGACGCGCGCGATCTGCACGCATCGAACTGCCAAATTGCCAGGCATGGGGCGGCTTTTGGGCCGCCCCATGCCTGCTTGCAGGTCCCGGACACGGTTTATTTTTCATCGCTGCACTTGTCGGAGCTTTGCACTCCCCTCACAGTTCACGCCGATCGCCGGGTTTCCGCAGATATCCTTCCAGCCGCTCGACCCAACCGGGAATTCGCAAGCGCATCCGGAGGTCTAACCATGGTGAAAAACTATTACACGGTATTGGGCGTTCTGCCGACGGCCACACTCGAAGAAATACGGTCTGCCTACCGCAACCGGGCAAAACTATACCATCCGGATCATTTCGGAAAAGACACTGCGCCGTTTCTTAACGTTCAAGAGGCCTATGACGTATTGGGCGATGAGGTCAGCCGAAGGCGGTATGATCAAAGCCTGAAGAGATCCGGCCCGGAAAAAATTTCCACGGCAGGTCCGGAGCCCCTGATCGACCGGTCAAGAAAGCCCATGCCGGAGTCGATGAAAGGCCTTCGCAGGCATGCCGATTTCGGAACGATTTCGCCTTTGGAATCCTTTCGCGCTTTCCGCTCATCCTATGACGAGATATTCGACAACCTGCTGAATTCCCTTGATCTCAGATCCCGCTCGAAGGCCGAAAGCTACCGGACCTTGACCATGGAGATTCCGTTGACGCCGGAGCAGGCACGATGGGGCGGCAGCCTCCAAGTCGCGATACCCGTCCAGAGCACATGTCCCACATGCCGGGGTCTCGGGGCTACGGATCTTTTCGAATGCTGGCGGTGCTCCGGGACAGGGTCCACGCGCTATGAACTGCCCCTTCAAGTGGAGTATCCTCCGGGAATTCGGGATTCCTACCGGATCGCCATTCCCCTGGACCGGTACGGCATTCACGATGTCTGCCCGGTTCTATTGTTCCGGATCACCTCCTCGAGCGACATCGAGGATCTCTAGCGTCCAACTTCGACCGGGCCGTATGGCGAGTTCCGGCAAGAACGGGGAGGTCCCTCCGCTTATATTACTTCTTCCCCCGTTACAGGATGCGAATAGTGGAAGGGGATGACGAAGATGTCGGGCCAGAATTTCATGCCTTGCGGTTTCAGCTCGTCCGGTCCGCGCGGGTCTTGGGGATAGGTCCGTGTGTAAGGAGACACCATCAGCAATTTCCCGGAGGAATGCGCCCATCCTTTGTCGTATTCCGCCTGCCAGACAAGGTTGTAATTGAACACCTTGAATTTCCAAATCCCATTTTCCCTGGCATAGTTATTTTCGTAGACTCCGCCTTCCCAGAACTGGCTCGGGATGGGAGTGGGATCCTTCCTGCTTTCGTGAACTCCGCCCATCAGGAAGCAGCGGAAGCGTCCCTTGGCAGTCATGCGGTCCGATGCGACATCCACGATATCCTGGACATGAAGGTGCTCGGTCAGGACGCCGTTGGTCGGGCCATTTACGCCCATTCCGGCTCCGTACATACGCCTGGCGCCTTCCTTGCCCTTGAAGATGCCGTTTAGAAAATAGATCAGGCAATCGTCCGCGAAGAGATCCACGATCTCCGCCATCAGCCATTTATCCATGTAGTAGCCATATTTGAACTGCAGCGTCCGAATGGATTGTATATCTTCGAGAATGCCGTTGCGTCGCGAAAGCTCCTCGACCTGTCTCCTCAATGCGGCCACTTCCTCCTCGATTGTCATTCCGGCCTCCTGGGGATGATGGATTTGCAGCTCGATAAATCTTTCATTTTCTGGCGGCGCGCACCTGCCGCAGCATTTCGTCCAGATCGTCCGAAAGCTCCGTATAGGTTCCCGACAGCTCGTCGTAGCGGCCCGAGGCCAGGTTCAGGCACCTTTGCGCACAGCGCTCCAGGTCCGCCAGCGCGTCGGGTTCGGCCTTGCGCTCCTTCAATCGCTGGATCATCTCAGGCTTCCAGCGCTGAGCCCCCGGATCTCTCATGGTGATTTCCGCCAGCTCGGTTATGGCAAAGCCCGGATCGATGGAAAAAGCGCTGATGCCGAATTCCCTGGTCTCACTGTCCACCAGCTGTATCAGGCGGTTCTGGGCGCATTTCCCCAGGCAGTAGGGCGACATGCTTGCGTCCAGCCGGTGGGATCCCATGGCCGAGACCATGATGATGCGTCCCGCCCGCCTCTCGATCATGGACGGCAGGATCTCCCGGATGAACATGAAGGGCGCGCGTATGTGCACTTCCTGGGCGAACCACCACTCGTCGGGGTCCGCCACCCAGATCGGCGCGAAGGGCCCGGGAATGCCGGCGTTATTGACCAGGAGCGTAATCGGTCCGAATTTCCCTGTAGTCGCGCGCACAGCACGCGAAACATCCTCCGGGCGGGTCACGTCTCCCCCGAAGGCAAGTCCCCGGCCGCCGGCGGCCTCGATTTCGGCTGCTGTTTTGTCAAGCTCGGCCTGCGTGCGCGAGGTAACCGTTACAGCGGCGCCTTCCGCAGCGAACCTGAGGGCAATCGCCTTGCCGAATCCGCGCCCGCCGCCCGTAACAAGTGCCACCTGTCCCGAAAGCATTCCGTTCATATTTCCCTCTTTGGGTTTTATGGATTTACATTCCGTTGGGAAAAAAGATTTAAAGGACCATTAAGCTCGCAATCCTCGTCTCTCCGCTGATTCTGGGACTTACTTTTAGGTTCATTGGTAAGTGGACATTCATGGGATATAAACCATCGACAGGCATAAGCACAACTTGCCACGAATTCCACTAAGCGTTGGGCTGGCCTTCGGCCCCTGCACGAACAACGTTTTTTTGTGAAATTCGTGGCTGGCTTTGTTCGAGTTGCCCATTCATAGGTCGGCTTATCTATGAACTGATTAGTATGTATGCATTCTGTGCCGGTCAGGGTCTGGGATCCCGACCATAATTTTAGATTCTATCAGAAGGGGCACGGGAAGAGCTGAAAATATATATTTCATTGCATCAGCGTTTGTCGACGTTTTGTCAGTGTCCGTCGGCCTTATGGTTGAAGAGATGTCCCGCGAGCCGGCGATGCGGAACTTGACCCTCCGGCAGGGTTTCACTATACTGCGGCCCACCAGAGCACTGGAACGAGTTCTCATTTAGCCAAATGAAAATCCGGCCCGCCCTTATTGAAGGAGGTTCATGGCCATGGCGAGATCAAAATACGGAAAATATTTCCTTACGGAACCGATAGAAATAGGCCCGATGCTTCACGTATGCGGCGAGGAGGGCTGCATTGGCGCCAAATTCGACGGTTTCCCCATCGAAATGCAGCTGCTATGCCTCAGCAAACCGGGCGTCATGATTCACAAGCCCCACGCCCACGAGGTCGACGAACTGTTTTTCATTTTCGGCGGCAATCCGCAAAACTATTTTGAGTTTGGCGCGGAAATCGAGATCATGATGGGCGAAGAGCATGAGCGGCATATCGTAAACAAGACCACTATCATCTACATTCCGAAAGGAGTGGTCCACTGCCCGATAACCACGCTGAAGGTCGACAAACCGGTGCAGTGGATGCATGTCCTGTTCCAGGGCAAATACCATATGGGAGCCGGCGATGACATGTCGAGCCACCCCAAACACTCGGACCGTCATCCTTACGAAAAGGATGAGATTGCCAAACTCAGAAAGGGCATTACGGAAGGCATACTGGGCAAAAAACCCGTGGCCTCCCGAAGATAAAACGAGGCCGGCGGCGACTTCCATAGGGCCGCCCGGATTTGCGTTTAAGGCTGCTGCCGGCTCCCGCTACGGTCGAGGGGGGCCCGTGGCAGCCTTTTTTGTTTCATACATGCGGGAATAGTGTCCGCAGAAAGGGAGATGATTTCATGGACAGTTCGAAGCATGACCGATACGGGATCTATGTCCCCAGGAAAAGCGCCCCGGACGGGTCTGGAGACCCGTCCTCACGAAATTCCATTCACTGTTTGCGCGCAGTAAAGGCAATGTCGAAAATGGCCGAGGAGATGGTCTGCTTGCCGTCCCTGCGAATGAGATAAAGGCGCTGGAAAAGAACCTTCACTCTGCGCTCGTTCTGCTCCGTCACTATCGACATGGACTCGGGCGTCATTTTGCCCGCCAGGCCGGCGTCGGCATTTTCGTATTCGCGCACAAGGTTTTCGGCAAATGCGCCGATATCGATCGATACCGAATCGAAGCCGTTCTGCGCATCCCCGATCTGCAGGACCAGCCTGTCCAGGCTTTCATTGGCCGTATACGAGATGCCTTCGCCTTCGAAACGATGCGCCTTCCTCTGCAAATCAACCACCAGAGACTGCTGACGGAGCACCCGATCATAGCCGCCGATGTCCGCCGGCAGCCTGCCGTCAAGCGCGAATTCCCTTCCCCCGGACGCGCCCCTGTATTCGACATGCGCCACACCCATCGTATCAAGCACTTCGGAAACGGACTCATATTGGGAATATCCCGGCTTCGCTTCCCGCCCGATTTTCTCTTCAAACCAGGGCTGGATGGCGCCATAGCCATGTATCCGGCTCAGGTAGCGGACAATCGAGCCGATCTCCTGCGTGTCGCCCTGCGTCACCTTGCCGTGTTCCTTGTGTACTTTGCCGGCAACCAGGATGCTGTTTTTCACCAGCAGTGTTTCCAGCCGTCTCACCTGGCTTCGTTCGGACACGCGGAGCATCCCCCACGGACCGAAACTCACCAGGAACGCGAGCAGGCACAGCGAGCCTATGGTGAATTTTATGCTTTTTGTCCTGCTGAATAAAAAGTAGAGCACCTGAGCCGACAGCCAGACTCCCAGGGCGATTCCGGAGTAGCGGCTCTCGGTGATCCCATAATCCCCGATCCGTTCAGCCACCGCCAGAAAGAGGACGACAACGAGCGGAATCAGCACGATGTAGAGCCATTTCCCCGCAGCCCGGATCCACGCGTTGCCGGATTTGTCCCGGACCGGATGCATCAGCAGGAGCGATAGTATGGCGGTCGCCGAAAATCCGAGGATCAGGCTGCTGACCCATCCCTTCGGCCAGTTCCACGCGATCAGTATTTTCAGAAGATACGCATACAGGATCACCAGGTAGACGATTACGAGCGTGAGAAGAACATATTGAGCAAAAACCTTCAGGCCTTTGGGATAGTCTTCGACCCGGTCGAGACCATCCAAATCCTCCGGCGCTCCCGCGAAGAAAAACCAGGGGGCGAAGAGCCCGGCTACAAGAACCCAGAGCTCCATATACCGTTTGTTCGGGATGTTGACGCCGAAAAGGTTATCAAGGGCGGCAAGGGCGATCGATAGCCCCGCGAACAGGACGATCGAAAAAATCGCGGTTACAAACAATCGGAAGCAGAGGGATTTGTTGTATTGCCAGAAACCATTCACCTCCCCCTTTTTTAGGTACGGCGCGATCATCAGCAGGAGAATCAATCCGGTTGCCAGCAGCCCGAAGCGCGTCATTGGAGCCGCCGGAGCGTTCGGTAAGGCCCGCGGGACCGAAAACGCATAGGCAACCAGCAGCAGGATGCCAAGCAGCTGGCTGCCAAGAGACACACTTTTGCCCCATTTCCATTTTTTCGCGGCAAGCGCCAGCGCCGCCAGCAGGGGGATCCCAAGTCCCGCGGCAAGAAGGACCGGGTAAGCCACGCTGGGTTCGTTGGGTTTTTCGGACTCGATTCGCGACAGGGCGGCCCATACTCCCGCGAGCGAACAGAGCATCACGAAGGGAAAGCGTCCTGCCGCCCGCCTCGCCTCCAGGTACATTTGCTGAATGGACGGCATTTTCATATCGGCTCCATGAAGATTGTATCCGTATGCCTAGCTATACTGACTGAAATGGTCCGCGGCCGTCAGCGTCTTCATCAGCGTGCATCAGCGTTAAAAAGCCGGCAAAGTCGTTTATTCCGCCGTTTCCCGGCGGGCATCGAAATAGAGGCCGATTGCCAGGAGCAGGAACATGACCAGGCCGATCCAGTTGTGCCATCCCTCCAGCCAGGGGCCGTAGATTTTCACAAGGTCGGGCACAATCGTCTTCCCGGAAGAATCCTCAATAAACCTGAGAAGCGCGGAGAAAACGCCGACCAGCGCCCCTCCGGCGATAAAGCCCGAAGCGATTAAAGTTCCTTTCTCGTGCCGCGCTTTGCTCAGCGCGCTGTTTTTCGAAGAGTGCTGCAGGAACCACGCGACCGCCGCCCCGAGGACAAGCGGCGAATTCAGCTCCATGGGCAGGTACATGCCGAGCGCGAAAGCCAGCGCCGAGACGCCGCACATCGCCACCACAACCGCGAATACCGCCCCAATCGCGTAGAGAAACCACGGCGCTCCCTCCGACGCCATGACGCCCCGCAGCACGGCGGCCATTGCGTTCGGCTGCGGCGCCGGCAGCGGGTTCGGGTGCCCCGGCCCCGGCGCGAAACCGTATACCTTCGACATGAGCAGAATGACCGCGGTGGTCGCGGCAGAGGCCGCGATCGCGCCGACCATGTTGCTGATTTCGATACGCTTCGGCGTGGCGCCGAGCCAGTAGCCGATCTTGTACTGAGTCACCAGCGACCCGGACATGGACAGCGCCGTGCACACGACGCCGCCGATCAGAAGGACCTGCAGCATGCCGGATTCTCCGCCCAGTCCCAGTCCCGAGAGAACGATCGCAGTAATGATCAGCGTGGTCAGCGTCATGCCGGAAATCGGGGTGATCGAGATCATCGCGATGGCCCAGGCGGAAACGGATGCGAAGAGGAATGCAATGACGAGCGTCAGCAGGACGGACGTCAGGGAAATCTTCGTCGCACCGCCCATTCCCGCCAGAACGGAGAAGCGGAAATACAGCAAGACCAGCAACCCGGTTGCGGCGATGCCCATCAGGACCGCAGACATCGGCAGCGCGCGGTCGGTGCGCTCGGCGGCGCCAGCGGCGTGTTTCTTCCGGACCAGGCGGACGATCTCCCCCGTGGCCTGCCGTGTCGCCTGGGCGATCACAGGCGACATTTTGAGGATGGAAAGAATGCCGGCCGCAAAGATGCCGCCGATACCGATCGGGCGCACATAATCAAAAAATATATCTTCGGCGGGCATCTGCGCCAGCGGCACAGCGCCGGCGGCAATCGCGCCCGGAATGAACGCGCCCAAATGAGCGAACAACGGCACCAGCACGAAGAACGAAACGAAGGAACCGGCCAGGATGATGGCGGCGTAGTGGATACCCATGATGTACCCGAGGCCCAGGACCGCGGCCGACGTGTTCATCGTGAACACGGCTTTATATTTGTTGGTGATTTCGCTCATCGCGCCGATGGCGCCGGTCGTGAAGTTTTCCGCCCAGGCGCGCATCGACGGACCCACAAAATCGAATGCGGCGGCCGTAATGGCGGAGTAACTCAGCACAATGGCGCTGTGCCCGCCCCGCTTGCCGGCCATCAGAATCTCGGTTGTGGCGCGTCCCTCGGGGTAGGGCAGTTTGCCGTGCAGATCGCGCACGAAGTAGCGGCGGAAAGGGGCAAGGAAGAAGATCCCGAGATACGCGCCGAGCAGCGGAACAAGGAATATCTGGAACAGGGACGAGCGGTCCTCCAATCCCAAGATATAAATGGCCGGCATGGTGAAAACCGAGCCGCCGGCGACAATCCCGGAGGTTGCGCCTATCGCAAGAACATTGACGTTCTCCAGCAGAGTCGAGGCGCGCCGCTTGAAAAACTTCGCGGCGAAAACCGAGAAGCCGACCGCCAGAATCGAGATCGGGATGGCCGACTCGATCCCCTGGCCCAGCTTCAGGGCAATGTAGGTCGCAGCGGCCGAAAAAATGACGGACCACAGAAAACCCTGAAGGATCGAGCGCACCGTCAGTTCGGGCGGGGACTCCCGTGCGGGGATCACCGGCTCGTAGGACTCGCCCGGCTTCAGCTCGCGGAATGCATTTTCCGGCAAACGGGCTTCATCCCGGTTCACCACAGGTTCCGCCGTCATGAATTCACCTCCTCGCTGTACTTTTCCATAACCGATTCGATAACCCGGCGCGACAGGCTGTGGTAGTTCGTCTTTCCCTGTTCGTAGATTTCCCGGGCAAGAGCCCGGGTGCGGGCGGCTTTGCCCAGGGCAGAGTAGAGCGGACGCAGGTATTTCATCCGGCCGACTTCCAGCAGAACTTCCCGCACACGCTCGAATACGGGTTCATAATCGGATCCGGCGGCAATCGTCAGCCACTCGACCAGGATCTCGCGGTTCCCGCGCCGTGTAAGCCCCAGGCTTTGATCCAGCCAATCCAGCGACGCGCGGTCGAGCCGCCGCGGAAGGCTTTGCAGAAAGACAAGAAGTTCGCTTGAATCCCAGGCCGCGAGTTGCTGCGGCGACGGAAGCTTTCCGGCTGAAAAAGCCTCTGCTGCCGTCACAAGCTCATCCAGCTGTCTCGATTTGAAAATCGGCGCGTTTGCGGGCATGCCCGGCCGGTAGAGCCATTCATCCGTATTCACCGCCGCTGCCGCTCCGGGCAGTTCCTGTTCCAGGAAAGTCAGGAATTCCTCGGTGGTTATGGAGGTGAAGCGGAAGGCATTTATATATGTCCGCATGAAGCGTTCGAAACGTTCCCGGCCTGCATGGCGCTCCAGGAGCGTGATAAAGCGGGCGCCTTTTTCGTACGGAATCGACGAAAAAGCTTCATCGGGGTCCACACCCCTCAGGTCGGTGCGGAGCCTTGTAAGCGGCGAATCCGCGCCGAAGCGGGAGACCGACTCGTCCAGCGCCTTCTGGCCGATAGCCCAGCGAAGCGCGGACGCTTTTTCGCCGTGAATGACGTCGAGGATTCTCCGTTCGGCCCAGGTCGTGAAACCTTCGTTCAGCCAGAAGTGATCCATGCTGGCGTTGGTGACCAGGTTCCCTGTCCAGGAGTGGGCCAGTTCGTGCGCGATGACGTCGACCAGCGAACGATCGCCGGCTATCACGGTCGGGGTCAGGAATGTCATGCGCGGATTCTCCATGCCTCCGTAAGGGAAAGCCGGGGGGAGGACCAGCATGTCATACCGGTCCCACTCATAGGGGCCAAAAAGGCCCTCGGCCGCTGCAATCATCTGTTCGATCTCGCCGAATTCATAGGCAGCCTTGTCGACCATACCCGGCTCCGCCCACACCCGCGCGCGCGGCGAAAGGTCTCGCGATTGCAGGTCTCCGGCCGCAATCGCCAGGAGGTATGGCGGAATTGGCTGGGGCATATGGAAAAGGAAAGTGCGCATGCCGGACCCCTGAGCGGGAAGAATGCCTGCGGGCCCGGCGGACATCACGGCAGCAAGCTTCTCCGGGATCGTGATGGCGGCGTTGTACGATACGCGCACCCTCGGGGTATCCTGGCACGGGACAATGGTGCGGGCGTGAATAGCCTGGCACTGCGAATACATGAACGGATGACGCTTGCCCAGCGTCAGCTCAGGCTCGAACCACTGCAGCGCGACGGCTTCACTGGAAGTCGTGTAGTCAATGGTCAGCACAGCCGTTCCTTCCGGCAGGTTGAGCCTCAGCCGACGCCCAAGGATCGGGTCCTCCCCGCCGAATTCGAAGGGGATGTCTTCTCCATCCTGGCCATAAGCGGAGCGGATTGCGAGCGCTTTGGTATCC
Organism: uncultured Acidobacteriota bacterium; assembly: GCA_964474425.1. GTDB lineage: Bacteria > Acidobacteriota > UBA6911 > UBA6911 > UBA6911 > UBA6911. The sequence goes on along the minus strand of CAYYTC010000037.1, from coordinate 5,235 downwards.
AGGTCGAAAAAGCCGGCAGAGGGGCTTTCCAGTTCCAGGGTTACGGATCCGTTGATCTGGCGGTTCTGGAAGTCCACGAACCAGTTCAGGCGCAGGTGCTTCGTGCGCGGCTGGTCGGTGTCATAATGGGAATGCGGATCGATAGCAGCCATGCGGCACACCTTTCCAGTGAGATCCGGGAATCAGCACTCTTACTTTTGCATGACCATACGCCAAATTCAGCTTCATTGAAATCAGTTTTGCGCACCAACCCCCTGGCGCCGCATTTCAGGTCGAAAGCTCTACGTTGAACGTTCAACGTTTTACGTTCTATGGCCTGGATCCTTGTCAGGGAAATGGAGGGTGTCAAGGACGCCACCAACAGGCTGACATTCAGGCTAATCTCCGCCTCATTCTGACCGAAAAGCTAAGTAGGGCATCATTTTGCGCGGCCTGCGAAACAATGGCTGCCGGATGCCCGCTATACGGCAAAAATCTGACCGGAGGTCCTGTAGGCTCGTGCATCGAAATGACCTGGCAATCCAGGGTACGGATGATGGGATATGGGATTGGGATCTGGCGACCAGCCGTATCCACTACTCTCATGGATGGATCTCCCTGCTGGGCCTTGGGGAGGGCGAGTTCGACAACACGCCGGAGGAGTGGTTCCGAAGAATTCACCCCGAGGACCTCCTCTTGGTCAAGCGTGAGATCAAGAGCCATTTGAATGGAAAATCCGCGCGGTTCGAGATCCAGCACCGTATGCTCCACCACGACGGCTGCTACCGCTGGCTTTGCTGCCGCGGAGTGATCACGCGCGACGATAGTGGGCGGGCGACACGCATCCGGGGCATCCACGAGGACATCACATCCGAAAAAGCCGTGGACTCGCTTACCGGCCTTCCCAACCGCCTATTGCTGCTGGAGCGGCTGACGCGCTCCATCGAAAGGGCCAGGAAGCAGCAGGATTTCCTTTTCGGCGTCCTTATCCTGGATCTGGACCTCTTTGAATCCGGGATCAGCCGGCTTGAAACCCAGAACTGCGATTCTCTCGTAATTGCGGCCGCGCGCCGCCTGGAGACGGCCCTGAGAACCAGGGACAGCCTGATAGGTGCGGGACATGCAGACCTGATTGCGCGCTCCGGCGGCGAGGAGTTTATAGTCTTGCTCGAAGGGCTGAGCGAGGTCGGAGAAGCAAAGAGAGTTGCCGAACGGCTGCTGAAGGTAATCCTGGCCCCCTTTGCATTTAATGGCCGCGAGGTATCCCTCTCCGCGAGCATCGGCATTGCGCTGAGTGTAACAGGCTACCGGACTGCCGAGGAGGCCCTGCGGGACGCGGACACGGCGCTGCACCGTTCGAAGGCTTTAGGCAAATGCCGTTGCGAAGTCTTCGACACCGCTGCCCTGCAATCCACCCAGGCGCGGAACCAGATTGAACAGGACCTCCATGGGGCCCTGAGCCGCAACGAATTCATGGTTTGCTATCAGCCGATCCTGTCGCTGGCTTCAAATAGGATCGCGGGTTTTGAAGTCCTGGTCCGGTGGAACCACCCGTTCCGGGGCATGATTCTGCCGTCGGAATTCATCCCCATCGCCGAGAAAACCGGTTTCATCAGCATGCTGAACCGGTGGGTCATGCAGCAAGCCTGCCGGCAGCTGAAAGCCTGGCGAACGGATTCGCGCATCCCCAAAGACCTGTGGATTTCGCTGAACTTGTCCGGCGCTCAATTCCTGCATCCAGACCTGGCGAAGGAAATCAGCGAGATCCTCGGCGAAACCGGCCTCGACGCCGGCGGCCTCCTGCTGGAGCTGACGGAAGGAACTGTGATGCAAAATCCCGAAGAGGCTCGAAGGCTGCTCATGCAGCTCCGCCTCATGGGCGCGAGGATCGGTCTTGACGATTTCGGCACGGGATATTCCTCGCTGTCCTACCTGCGCCGGTTTCCCCTGGATTTCATAAAAATCGATTATTCGTTCATCCGGTGCATCGAAAGCGGTTCGGATCCGCTCGAGATTATCCGGACAATATGCAAGCTCGGCCATCAATTGGGCCTGCGTGTCATTGCCGAAGGGATTGAAAATCCCCGACAGCTCGACCTGGTCCGCTCTCTGGACTGCGAATTCGGCCAGGGATTCCTTTTTTCAAAAGCCGTCAGCAGCGATCAGGCGGAAACCCTGCTGGTGGAGGGATTCGTTCCGCGGGAAGAAACTCGCCCGGCAGAATCCAGCCCGGACGCCATGCAGGAATCGGCGAGGAAGTTGGGATTCAGCATAAAGCGGAAATATGTTTTTGCAGCTCTAATTCTCATTTTCCTGGTGCTCATTGGAAGCTTCCTTGCCCGGCGGAATCCTCTGAATGCTCCTCCCGCAGCCAACGTCTCCCTGCCGGCGGCTGCAGTCAGTCCGGAAAAACCCGCGGCGCCGGCCGCGACCATTCCGCAAACCGCTCCAAAGCCCCTTGCCAGGGAAGCACAAAAGGCCTCGAAGACGAATGCCGGCCTGAAAACGCCGGCCGCCGCGCCAAAGGCTGAGGCATGGAAAGCGGCCCGGTCCGTTTACAGATACCCCGTGGTGCACGATCACCGTCTAGGCAATTGTGAGGGAGTCCTGAGAATCGATAGCGACGGCATCGCTTATATTGCGAACAACGGGAAGCACAGCTTTGCCCTAAAGCATTCCGAATGCAAGTGTAACATGGATCCCGATCAATTGACCCTCCGGTCCGGCACGATGGTTTTCCGCTTTAAATCCGCCTCCGTCGAAAAAAATGAAAACCGGTCCAAACTCTCAGAAATCTACCGGAGCATTGCTAAGTTTGGCCGCTCGCCGAATTCAGGCAACGCCGACTCACGCCGATAAAAGCGCTGAGCGACACCGAGCCTTGATCTGCATTATCTCTTGATTCCTGCTGCCGCAAGGCGGCGACATCCCATTTTGCTTTGGACTGCCATGAAGCGCGATTATAATTAGCGCGTGATCCGTTGGTCGTCACCCTGCAGGCCGTCCAATAGGACCTGCGGAACTGGCTCGTAAAGTATGCATCCCATCACGGGTTCGTCGGTCGCAATCCACAAACCATCCGAGGAAATCACCCATGTCCACCGCAATTGAAGGTCTGAAACCGGAGTTGGTCTGGAAGTACTTTGCGGAAATATCCCGCATCCCCCGCTGCTCGAAAAATGAAGCCGCCATGACGCGGTATGTGCTGAACACGGCAAAAAAGCTGGGATTGGAGGCGAAATCGGACAAATTCGGCAACGTCGTGGTCTGGAAACCCGCTTCCGCCGGCCGCCAGGGGGTCCGATCGGTCGCGCTGCAGGGGCATCTCGACATGGTGTGCGAAAAGAACAAGGATAAGGTCCACGATTTCCTTAAAGACCCGATCGAGCTCGTCCGCAAAGATAATTTCCTGATGGCAAACGGCACGACGCTCGGCGCCGATAACGGCATCGCGGTCGCGACCAGCCTCGCCATCATGGAAGACCGCTCGCTGGAACACGGCCCGCTGGAATTTCTGTTTACTGTGGATGAAGAAACAGGGCTGACCGGCGCGCACAACCTGCAGGCGGACTTCCTGAAAAGCCGGACGCTTTTGAACCTGGATTCGGAAGAGGAAGGGGCGCTCTATGTCGGCTGCTCCGGTGGAAGAGATACGACAGGGATTTGGGATATTCGCCTGGAACAAGCCCCGGCTTCCATGACCGCCGTGCGGATCAGCGTCACGGGTCTGAAGGGCGGCCATTCAGGCCTCGAAATCGACAAGGGCAGGGGCAATGCCATCAAGATCATGGGCCGGGTTCTCACTGAACTCAGCGCTATCGGCGCCCGCCTGTCATCCATCAACGGAGGCAACAAACGCAACGCCATACCCCGCGAGTGCGAAGCAGTGGTGCGTATCCCCGCCAAAAATAAGGAGTTGGCCGGGAAGATCGTCAGCGACACGAACGACACGGTCAAAGCCGAAATGGCCGCAACCGAGCCCGATCTCATGCTCCGTATGAATGCGACAGGCACGGGCAAAAAAGGAAGGGTCATGCGCAAGGCGGAACAACAGAGGATCCTGCTGACGATTTCCGGGCTTCCCCACGGCGTGATAAAAATGAGCGCCGATATCCCCGGGCTCGTGGAGACTTCGACGAACCTGGCCGTCATCCAGACAACCCTGAAATCCGTGAGGGTCTCGACGAGCCAGCGAAGCTCCGTTGCCTCGGAAATCGTCGATATCGCCGATACCGTTTCTTCCGTCTTTAAACTGGGCCGCGCATCGATCGAGGGATCCGACGGATACCCGGGCTGGAAGCCGAATATGGACTCGCCGGTTCTGGCCCTGGCCAGAGAAACCTATAAATCTCTGTTCGGGAGAGATCCCGAGGTCAAGGCCATCCACGCGGGCCTGGAATGCGGCATCATCGGGGAACGTTTCCCCGGCATGGACATGGTATCGTTCGGCCCGACCCTGGAAGGCGTACATTCGCCTGACGAAAAGATCCACATCGACACGGTCGAGAGCTTCTGGACCTTCCTGCTGGAGATCCTCAAACGAGTGAAGTAATAGTTCGCCTTCATCAGCGTTATTATCAGCGCAGGCCGGCGTTTCCAAAGGGAGAATATCACCGATAAAAATCCCGGGGGAAGAGTACCTCGGATTGCGCTGATTCCAGGACAAATCCGGTTTACGGTTTTTCGCAATTGGAGGGAATGCAGCCTGGAGAGTCTCGCGGCCATTGGTAATCCGGCGCGGAGAGAGTATAATGGAAGCTTGAATCGAGCCTCCTGGATTAGCCGTACTCATCTGCCCACAAGAGCTTCGATAGAGTCTTGATCTAGCTATTTCGGAAGGAGCTGACTTCATGTCGAAAGACTTTGTTCTGCAGCTGAGGTATCTGGGCGTCCTGCCGCAAACCGGATATAACGAATACGGCTTCCGTATCGAAAACAAGGATAAAAGCGTTCGGCAGGTCGTATTGACCATAGAGGACGCTTTATTCCGGAAGGACGGCTTGATGTTCCAGGAAGCTCCGGACCTTTGCTATCAGAAGATCCTGATGGATCTGGAAAATGAAAATGGCGACACTCGCCTCCCCTCTACTATCCCGATAACCGCTTTGGACGTTGCTCACTACAGGGACTTGCACCCCAATTTAAAATTGCGGAGACTCTCCCATAGAGACGAGAAATAGGCCCAGCCACGCTGCCTCAGCATACTAATAGGTTCATTGGTAAGTGGACATTCATGGGATATAAACCATCGACAGG
>CAYYTC010000036.1:0-48795 GCA_964474425.1 uncultured Acidobacteriota bacterium | reverse complement strand
GGCGAATTTCCATCGGCCCCGCAAGCCCCTCGGCCCCTTAGCGCGGGATTAGGGGGTCCGGCCATTATTTCCCATTGGCGGCTCAGCGGTGTATAATCCTCGCCGATATCTCAACGCAAATTCGGCAGTCGAAACAGCGAATGCCGCAATCCGTAACTGGAAAAGCTGCTCCGGTGGCGATTGAAAAACCCAGGCAGAAATTTTCGGCCTGGACAACATCACGATCGGCCATCTCAAGGAACAAGGCAATGTCGCCAAAACCCACGAGACGCTGCTATCCGCCGGGATTCATATCCTTGAGAACTGTGCGCTCGCCAGTGTTCCGCCGGGCGAATACGAGCTGATTTGCCTGCCACTGCTCATGTACCATGGCGACGCCGGCCCGTGCCGGGCGATTCCTCGCCCGCTGAAATAGAAAACCATGCGCCGCCCACGAAGAATTTGATGGGAGCGGAACGACATGAGCATCGAAAAAACCAGCTTCGCCGGGAACATGGTGTTTCTGCTTGTTTCCATGCTGGGATTGATGTTGCCCCGGGCTGGAGGCGCTGCTGCGTTGCGAGGAAGTCTGACGCTCGACCCGGATCAGCCGGACAAGCCGGTCGAGGTCACTCTAAAAAAAGGAAGACGCGTGGTCTCACGGGAGGTCCTCCCGCCAGGCAGCAACAATTTCGAGTGCAAGGATCTTCCCAACGGCCGATATCAACTGGTGATCGTATCCGGCAAGCAGAAAATCCGGCAGAGGGTTGACCTATGCTGCGGTCCAAGCAGTATTTCCTTCGTAAACATCAATCTGGATCGACGCATGCCCGTAATTGTGGTCAACTTTCCCATAGAAGCGCCCGACATCGTGGACATCAGGGAATTGAGCCGCGATTATCCCGAGGCTGTTCTGAAGGAATACGATAGGGCGTCCTTCGAAATCTATGCCGAGAAAATCAGCAGAGCCGCCGAGCGCCTCCAGCGGGTGGTGAAGGAAGCCCCCGGATTTTACAGCGCCCGCGCCAAGCTGGGGATGGTTTATCACATCATGGGCTGTTACCCCGAGGCTGAACAGGAATATCTCCGAGCCCATGAGCTGAATGCGAAAGCCGCTCAACCCCTGGTGAACCTGGGCAATCTCTATCTGGATGCGGCCGGCGCTCTTCCGCCCGCTGTTCCACGATGATTTCCATCGCGTGCCGCTGATCCGCATTCAACAGATCGTAAACAGCCCCGACCGCGCCGGGCCCGCAGGACCTTGGCCGAAAACTGTATGGTAGGGCTTTGCGTTTTCTATGTCTGAAGAAAGCGTATACGAGAATCGATGCAATGGAAATGCCCCAGAGGTAAAACGGGAGATAATCCGTCCTCATAGGCAACCTGACTGCCGATGCTATATTCAGCCGCACCGAAGCCATCAGGCTTCGGTGTGACTGCTATGCCTAGCGATGGGAGGCCATTTCCAAATTCCTTCGGCTTACTTGGCTTCGGCTTTCTTCTTCTCGAATTTCATTCCTTCGTGGCACTGATGGCACAGCGGGGTATCGGCTTTATGTCCGTGATGGCAGTCCGTGCACTCGACATCGCTGGCCTCGGTCAAATGGTTCTTGTGCGGGTTTCTTTCGTAGTCTTGGGTCCTCTCCGCCACTGCCTCCAGCGACTTGTGGCAGGCGAGACAGGCTTTTTTCGGAGCCGCAGCCTTAGGCTGTGCCTCCCCGTGGCAGCCGGTGCATTCCATGCCCCGTTTTTTATGGCGTTCCGCCGTAACGGCGCCTGCCTCCTGGGCGACAGTTATCCCGGTCCAGAAAACTGCGACTAAAGCGGTCAAACAGAGTACGCGTCTAATCATGTATCGAATTCCTTCCTGCCACGAAGCATGTTCGCTCTTCAATAATTTTCACGTCCAAGTTAAACCATCAGCCAGTAAGAATATCAGAAGAACCCGCAAAGGAAGATGGACTTTCTGCAGAACAGTTTCAATTTCAACCGATCTGCCCAAAACAGACTTATCCCCTTGAAAGCGGGTAGCTTCAGGAAGTCTGACCTGAACCTTTCACGGGATTTTTGCTGGAGTGCAGATCGCCTGGCCGGGTGACAGGCATCAGCTTGTTGCCTGCGACCTTGAACCCGTAACCTCTTTTTACTCCAAATCTTTCCCGGCCAGGTGCAGCCCGACGAGGCGGCCGAAGGTTACGCAGCGGCCGTGGCTCAAACCGGGAAAGACCGTGGGATAATCCACGGCAAACATGTCTCCCTGGACATTGCCCACGGCGTAGAGTCCGCCCAGCGGTTCGTCACGATCGTCCAAAACCTCAAGTTTTGTGTTTACCCGCAGGCCGCTGGTCGTCGCCAGGAGCGCGCTTTTCATCAGGCCGCCATAGAAAGGCGGCTTCTCGATCGGGAACAGAAGCTCTTTGCGCTTGCCGAAGTCTTCGTCCACTCCCTTTTTCACGAGTTCGTTGTAGCGCGCAACCGTTTTTTTGAAGGCATCGGCCGGCACCTTCATTCTGGCCGCCAGTTCATCCAGCGTGTCCGACTTGAAGGCCAGGCCGGCCTTGACGTTTTCCTCCAGAGCTTGGATATCCTGGTCGGGCGTCCACTCTTCATCCATGTCGCGGCCCGGGTGATCCCAGAAAAAGCCCCCGCCGATGGGAATCGTTTGCGGGACCTATTTCAGGAAATCGGAATCCAATATTGTCCAACCGATTCCATCGGTCTGCATCATCATGCCCAGGCAGCATGCCTGGCACGCAAGGTCCTCGTTCTGGTAGCGCAAGCCGCGTTTATTCACATGCAGGAAAAAATAGGGCCAGGCCCCGCCCAGAGTGTGGATCATCGGGGCATGGGTCCCTATGGAAATTCCCTCAATTTTGTGTCCGGGTCAAACGAGGCCACAACTATGGCACAACAATATTTGCCTTTGGAAGCCAATTCCGGTCAATGTTCATCAGCGCCTTTTCAGCGTCCATCGGCGTCAGTGGATGCGGTAGCGATCAGGCCTTGAAGGCTTCCCGGCAACAGATCCGGGGGCATTCTGATGTACTTCCGCCTCTGGAGCTCTCCAGGAACCGTTCACGAGCCCGGATTCCCGCACAAGCCTATTGTATGCCGATTATGGGCGACGCCCGCAGCATGCCCGGACGTATCTTCTTTTTCTTCAAACTGAATCCCATGTATTATAGCGTCCGCGGGAGATCGTGATATTTTGATCCGGATTGTCCCGTTCCGGCGCCGGAGGCAGACGAACGTTTTTTCAGGATAGTGGCTTCGCGATTGTGCCTGCAGGTTGCCGGCATCCTTCTCTCCGCTCGGTGCGGAGGTTTCGCAGAGACTTGGCATTCGTGAAAAACACAGCCGTATCCGTACAAAACGTCAGCAAGAAATACCGCCTGTATGACAGCCCGCAACAGCGGCTCAAGGAAGCCTTGCACCCGTTTCGCAAAAGGCTTCATCGGGAGTTCCAGGCGCTCAAGGGTATATCTTTCGACGTGCCGGGGGGTGAAACCTTCGGTATCCTCGGGCGCAACGGCAGCGGCAAAAGCACGCTCCTGCAGATCATTTGCGGCATTCTGCAACCCACTTCCGGAAGCGTGCGGACCAACGGCCGCATTTCGGCCGTGCTCGAGCTGGGAGCCGGCTTCAACCCGGAATTCACGGGCAGGAGCAACGTGTACATGAACGGCGCGATCCAGGGTTTCACCCGCGCGGAGATGGATGCGCGCATGGCGGACATCGAAAGTTTCGCCGACATCGGCGCCTTCATCGAGCAGCCGATGAAAACATACTCCAGCGGCATGTATATCCGGCTGGCATTTGCCTGTGCCGTCAACATCAAACCGGACATCCTGGTGGTGGATGAAGCCCTGAGTGTGGGGGATGTTTTTTTCCAGCAAAAATGCTACGCCAGGATCCGCGATATTATCGCCGACGGAACGACCTGCATCTTCGTTTCGCACGACACCCAGGCAGTTATGAATATCTGCAGTCAGGCGATCCTGCTTCACGACGGCGTACTCGCCTTCCAGGGAGCTCCGGAGGAGGCAGTCAGCAGGTATTATGCCACCGTGGGAAAGCGGGCGCCCGCGCTGCGCCCGATGGAGCTGGAAGAAAGGGAAGCCGGGCCGGGCGTTTCAGAAGTCATGCCGCCGGAGGAGATCGAAAGGCACACCATCCTGGGTCCGGGCGTGAACCGTTACGGAGCGGGCGGCCTGGTCGTGGCGGCTGCGCGCATCACCAACCGTGCGGGAATCGATACCCTCGAAGTCCCGATGATGGAGGCGCTGCATTTTCACCTCCTGCTCCGCGCGAATGCGGAAATTTTCGACCCGAGCACCGGCATCCACCTGTACGACCGTCTTGGCAACCTTGTCTTCGCCGCGGGGACGAGGCAACTGCGTCACAGGCTGCCGGACATGAAGCCCTGCGAAGAACTGGTAGTGCGCCTCGAGATCACTTTCAGCGTCCAGCCGGGCGAGTACACATTCACCCTGGGTGCATCGGAGCCTTCGGACGACGGCCCAAACGTCGGCTACGCACAGGACCGCCTGCAGATGCTCGGGCCGATCCTTGTGACAGCCGACCTCAATAGGATTCTGCCTTTTTACGGGATTGCGCACTTGCCAATGAGTGTGACTTGCGGTCAGGTTACCGGCGCGAGACCGGATGCGAAAACATCGTCCGGCAAAATTGCGTGACGAACCCTTCGCGCACCCAGGAACCGGCTTACGCGTAACGGGAAACGGGGAGAAACGGGGACAGTCACGAATGTCCCCCTTCGGCTTGCTTTCAGCTGCGGAGAGAAGAGTCGATCCAGCAATGAAGCCGAATGCATTTTTCATGACCTGGAGTGGCGCAATACGGGCTCCGGGAGCCTGTTCGAGGCTGTAAAATTTCAGACTCGATACACTGGCCAGCCCTTACGGCCTTGCATGCGATTGTTGAAGCCCGAAATTGCGTCTAAGAACGGTTTTCATTGCCCGGAATGGGGATATCGTTAGTCCCAGCAATGACCTGTCGTGGTCCGACCCCACTTCTGCCTCCACTTCCGGATCAATGCGTGAAAAGAGATCTTCGGGCTGCCAGTATCTCGTTGGGCACGGGCGGCTGTTCATCCAGGGCCAGGGGATATTCCTGGGGAAGCCCAAATCCTTGCTTGCCAAGCACCAAGGCAATGCCCGACCACTCTTTCGCAAAACGGTCCACCGACATACGCAGGTTTCCGCGGCTGGGATCCGCAAGAAAAATCCGATCTCCCTGAACGCCCTTTAAAATCGCAAAATGCCTGTAGCCTTCGCGCTCGAGATGGATAAGCACGGGCCCTTTCAATTTAGGCAGGCCCGCATAGCTCAGCCTTACACCCGTTGCCTGGTAGCCCATCCGCTCGGCGCAAAGTTTCAGATCGAGAAGCGACAGCCCGTTTTTCTCTCTGTCTTCCACTTCTTCCCGGGTCATCGGGCTGAGAATGCTCAACAGAATCCCCTCTTCGCTCACATTGTCTCCGAAGTAATATCGCATCAGAGTGGCCAGCGCGCCGGCGCCGCAGGAGTAATCGTATCCCTGAAGAACCACATTTCGATCCCGCAACTCCTTCCAGGAATGGATGGTTTTTTGTCCCCGAATACCTCCCGCGCGTATCGGCATTGTGTCCGCCGGCAAGCGCATCGGCTGCACGGCACAACCTCCCAAGGCGAGGCTGAGGAAGATCGACGTGCAAAATTGAAATGACCTCATCCCTGCCTTCCTATTTTCCCAAACGGTACGTGAGGGAGATGCCAATCGCAAAATCCGGAGTGTCGTCATCCAGGCCCATAATCAGCGATGGCTCGATGTATGTCGATCTGGAACATCGATACGTCAATGCAGACCGGAGATACACCGGCTCGCTCGATGAGCCGAATAACCTTACACCGTCGGCTTGGGTCCCTGATTGATAGCTTCCCGTCACCTGGGCGCTCAGCGAAACGTTTTCGTTGACCGCGAAGCCAAACCCGAAGTTGTATCCGGCCATTTCTCCCGGCTGGACCTCGTGAAAATCGTCATTCAAGTAGTATCGGGCTTTGAATGCGTGCGAATAGCGGATTCCCCCAAATAGAGCAACCGGATCTACTGTTTTGATAAACTGCAAGCCGAAGCTTGTTGCCCAATTGCCGGAACCGATGGACAGCCCATCCTCATCCGGTTTGCTTCCAGTCGGAGCCTCCAAAGAGATAGAGGCAATAATATCGGGCCGGCTTGCTTTTTCCTGCGTAATTTCATAATTCAAGCCTGCGGAGATATCCCCGATCCCAAATTCCCTATGAGTGATACCGCTGTCGGCAAATGAAAGTTCCCGGTGAATATAGGCCACCGGTGCATTCAGATATCCTTCAGCCCGGCTGAACAAGCCAATCCTGGCCGCCAGAGGCATCCGGAACTGGCGGAGCTTGGCGTTCAGGAAGGGTGAAACAGTCTGGTCGCGCGCATAAAAGGGCGCCGCTTCCACCTCGATCTGGCCGGGACGCAATAGAACGGTGGACTGTCTTAGAAAAATCTTGCGGATGTCCGCTTCGTCCTCGGGCTTCTGGCCAATTTGCCTGGCTTTTTGAGTTTCTGCCGGTTTACCTGACTGGTTGCCCCCTGCAACCGGTACTGCCGCCCCCTTGCCCTGGATTTGCGCCAACTGAATATCCTGGGATTGCTTTGATTGGGCTGTCCGAACCGCATCAATAGAATCCATTGGAATCGAGCGCTCGCCCAGGAGGGCTGAAATGATACGAACAGTTCTTCCTTCACCGGCAAGGATTTTACCTGATATGCGCTCGCCGGAGACAAGATCCACAATTACCGGATTATCTGTGCTGAATTGCTCGATAGACTTGCGATCAATCCGTATTACGCCGGCAGACGGTGATTCAATCTGAACGGTTTCTCGCGTGACTGCAATCAGTTTGCCGCTGATGCGATCGCCGTTGGTCAGGGTCACTTGATCCGCGCGAGCCTGGGATGGAGCGGCAGCCAAGAATCCCAGGATGAGAAAAAGAGCGATTTTCATGCTGCAAAACGGGCGCATAGTTAACCTGGGTAGTCCCTCCACTGCAAACCGGAAACCTGCCTTCCCTTCGGAACCGTCCGGCCTCGATTCGCGATGAATCGAGGCTGGACAGTACAGTTCCAAATTGCTTGAATCGCCTATTGCAGTCCGATGCCCAGGGCCCGGCCAAAAACCATGAGCCCCATTGCCGCCATTGCTTCCCGTCTTGCATATTCGGTGTAGGGCATGGCCTTCCAGCCGAAGAACAACCTGTTGCCTATAAAACTCACACCAGAAACCATTACCCTATGAGAGGTCAGACCCGCTGGTGAAACATAGTCCCCCATATCATCTGTCGGAAAATATATGGGCCCCCAGTACGGGTGAGAATATTTCGCCAGGGATAGAAGCCCGCAAAGCAGCGCCGCATCCGCAGCGAGTTCGTTAGTGCCGGACATATAGGCCAGATCGTGGATCATAAACATCCCATCCATAGGATCAGCCGTCTGGTGGGGCTCTGTTTCATTGTATGGCTCGACTCCCCCATTGCTCCATCCGGCTCCTCCCCAGGCCCCGTAACGATAGTCTAATGGATTCCACGTCCATTGCACCCCCGGCCCGAAATCCAGCGCATTGATTCCCAGGATCTTGACCAGCACGTATTTGTATGCCTGGCCACGTATTGCCATTGCCTCCTGATCGTCCAGGACAGTCACGCTGTCCGCGCCTAGAGAGGCCAGGATGGCCGGCATGTCTTCTGATGGATCATTCCTGTCGGCGGCCCAGGACTGGCCGCTGATTAGGACCAGTATCATCAGGCACAACGCCCCGCGAGGTTGAAATATTTTCATTTCTCTTCCCCTTTCTTTGCTTATTTACCCCGTTTCAAGCGTGAAACGAGCTAAAAGGAATTCCTGGCTATTTTGAGGGAATTACACCTGTAGTATTTAGCCTGCTCGTGCAATTCCCATGAAGCTTTCTGACGGTTGGCCGCCATCTTCTGCTCGTTCATTCCTCCGCAGATCGATAATGGCACGGGTTTGGGGATAACCACATTATAAAGGTCACTTTATAAACGGGCAAGCGATAAGCGCGATGAGAACGGAGCGCTGCCACCATGCATGGGGATAAATAAGCAGCAATCCTTTCTCTGTAAGAGGGACGCCTCTATGAATCCCATTCATGCTCTTTCCGCCGATATTATCCCGCACGTGAGTGCCATAGCCCGGCCGGGATGCCCGGCGTCTTTATTGCGCTATTTTTGTGCTCTTGCTGCAAGAGCCCTGCTTCCGAGTTCCGGAAGAAAAAGGACCGGCGCAATGATCAGGACGCTGCAAAGAGCCGCCAGCCCGAAGAGAACCGTAACATTCGGGCCTGCCAGCGGAGTGATGATAAAGGTCGGGATCAGGACAGCGCCAAGCACCTGGAGCGTGGAGATGATGCCGCCTGCGCTGCCGGCGTAAACAGGGCCGATTTCAGGCAACAGCATGGGAAGCGAGAAAATCATCGGCGCGATGGCAGTCTGCATGAAGCCGGCCAGGATAAGGGCGATGACGATGCCAGGACCAACCGGAAGCTGCCACGACCAGAAGGCGCCTGCGGCGCCCAGCAGAGCAATGATGATCAGATATGGTTTCATGACTCCCATGCGGTTGCAGATCATTGGACCCATGAAGCAGCCGAAGATGCCTCCAAAGGTGGCCAGCGAACCATAGAAGCCGGCTTTTACCGGGTCGATGCCATGCAGGTTACGCAGCACGTCCGGGAGAAAAGCAGTAAAGGTCATCGAGCAACCCATGACAAAAAACAGGCAGATGCCTCCTATCCAGATGCTCTTGCTGCGGGCGGCCTTGCCGAGATACTGAATTGCCGGCAGGACCGGCAGGTCGGGCGCTCCTTCAGGCTTATTCCTGGCGAGGAGCATCCACAGCATGAGGATAATAAGGCATACTACGCCCGAAAAAATATAGGCGCTGCCCTCCGAGGGAAATAGCGCCGTAGTAGCCGTGCCCAAAAAACTGGCGAGCATAGGGCTGATCATGTAGAGGCCCACAACAGTGCCCATCTGCTCGGGAGGGAACCATGCGCCGAACAGCTTGGAAATGTTGCTGGTCAAAAGAGCCGAAGCAATTCCAGTCAGGATCGTCATTAAGAGAAAAGGCCAGAACGACGTGACGCCGTAGCGGAAGAAGCAGCCGATCACGGCGAGGGCGAGGCCGGCGGTGATGACTTTCTTCATCCCATATCGGTCGGCCAGGGTGCCTCCCAGAATACTGATAAATATGGAGCCCGTCATCGGGCCGGCCATCAGCGCAGCAAACTGTGAGGTCGAGATGTGCAGGCTGGGCATTATTTTATATGCCAGCGGCGGGAGCTGGAATTGCGCATAGCTGCCAATGAATCCGGCGAGCATGGCGACACCCAGGATTGCCCACCTGTAAGGTACTAGGACCGGCTTCCCAACATCGCTCATGTTTTGCTGCCTCCCTTTTCAGATATTCTTCAGGATATCCGGATATCGGCCCGCGTCTGTTTTTAGGATAGTTGACCTTACATCTTGTCAAGCGTCCTTTGCAAGGCTTTGCCGAAATTTCCGGAGCTTTTTCAAGATCCGGGCATCCCAATGGTGATTTTTGCGCAGAGTCCCGGCCTGATCCTGATTGATGCCAATTTTACGGCATCATTGAGGGCCAATGGCGCAAAGGTGTTGTTCGCCACTTCACAGGCGCAGGCCATTGAGATGCTGAAAGCCGTCGCTGCTCCCAGGATTCTCGAAGGCAAGCGGGCTGTCATCTATGGCAGACCGTTTGACTCGACCAGCGTGCCGGCGCACAACCTCAATGAAGATTACATCTACCGGCGGACAGGGGTCAGGATCCAGTATCGTCCGATGGATGAGCTGATACAGTTTTATAAACTCACGGACGAAGCCGGCGCCGTAAAGACGAACGCCGAAAATTATTCAATTCAGCGTTCGTCGGCGCTTTTATCAGCGTAGGTCAGCGTTACCCGCTTTCAGATCAAACCTTGCAGCCATTTTTGTTTGCGCAGCTGCAGGGCCGGCTGCGGGTTATTTTTCATGCTTTGCCAGGCGCTCTATCATTTCCTCAAGAGCCGCCATACGCGCATCCAATCGAGCTATCTCCGTATCCTTTAGGGCGATGGTTTTTGCCTGCTGCATGGTATAGAGAGTCAGTTCCTCGATTTTCTCGAGCAGCTTCAGCTGGAATTCGCTCAGGTTCAGCCCCTTGTCCCGGATCTCTGTCGCCGATGGGACGTTTGGAAGGTGCTTCTCCCTGGCGATGAACTCCTCCAGCTCGTCGAATTGCATCAGATCGTAATCCGGTTCGAAGACATAATCGGGCACGTCATAATCGAAGGCGCTGGAAGTGATGTCTCCGGTGAGTTTGATGTTCCCGATGACGTGCAGACGCTCTTGCGGCGCCGTCGTGCCGATGCCGACGTTCCCCGTATTCAGGATGCTCATTCTTTCGGTGGTGAGGTCCCGGTCTACGAATGCGAAGCGGCCGTTCTGGCTCGTGTCGCTGGCAATGAAGGCTATCGCTCCATATTCCTTGGCTGCGCTGCTCACCATTCCCCGGAACTGCACTTTGCCGAGAAAGTCACCGGCTATAATGTCCGTTGGTCCCGGATCAGCCGGCCGGGCCCGTTCAAACAGAAATGCCGGAGCGTAGGTGCGCGTGAAAGGTTCAGTGGTGCCATAATACCGCCGGAACCTTCCCATGGCCTGCGTCCCCTCAACCGTCAGCTGCCGGTCCGGGTTCGTAACCCCGATCCCCACATTGGTTTCCGCCGTGGCGCCATTGACGCCATTGACACCTCCGAGGACCAAGCTGTTGCTTTGACCCACCATGGCGCGATGCCCAATCGCCGTCGCGTTGGTGATTCCTTCCGCCGTGTTGCTATAAGAGCCAAAAAGACTGTTGTTATTTTCTGTCGTAGTCCCTTGACCAGTGTTTCGGCCGAAGAAAGAATTCGACTCTCCCGACGTGTTGGCCGCGCCGGCGCCATAACCCATAAAAGCGTTGCCGCTGCCTGTTGTGTTTCGGTCACCCGCATTAAAGCCCACAAAGTTATTGAGTGCTCCACTGATGTTTGCAGCTCCCGTTGCGCTGCCGACGAACACGTTGCCCCGTCCTGTCGTGGCATATCCCGCATGGTATCCGAAAAAGGTGTTGTCGCTGGCCGTGGTGTTGGCTCGGCCAGCCTCATAGCCGAAGATTGCCAGGCGAGTTCCGGTCGTGTTGTTATACCCGCTATAGGATCCGAAGATGGAGTTGCCTTCCGCGGAGGTGTTATTCACGCCGGCGTTGTTGCCCATAAATGTGTTATTGCTTCCCGTGTTGTAGTGGCCTGCGTAATGTCCAACAAAAACGTTTCTTTCCCCTTCGACATTATTGTAGCCAGCAACGTTACCGACAAAGGTGTTGTATCGGCCTGTAGCATTCAGATAGCCCGTGCTGTTGCCCAAAAAGGTATTGTCGACACCGGTGTTATTATATCCAGAGCTGTTGCCGAAGAAGGAGTTGCCATAGCCAGAGGTGTTATTCGCGCCAGCCATATCGCCAACAAATGTGTTGCTGTTTGCGCTGTTTATGTTACCGGCCCCATGACCGACAAACACGTTTCTGCTGCCGCCGACATTGTTCCTGCCGGCCGCATGGCCGATAAATGTATTGTATTGGCCTCCAGCATTCATAAATCCGGAATAAAAGCCAAAAAACGAATTGCCGGAACCCGAATCATTGGAATAGCCGGAATACTGCCCGAAATAGGAGTTATTGGTTCCGCCGCCGAAAACACCGGCATATTGTCCATACCAGGTATTGCTGTCAGATTCATGGCCAAGTCCAACTTCCAGCTCTGAGTCGATCTTCGCCACATCCATTAGATTGCCTCCGGAAGCCTGCACTACTACGCTGACCCCACCCAATCTGGTTGATCCGCTCTTGACGGCCAATTTTTCTATGACTCCACGCTGCTCCAGTATCGCCAGGTAAGCGTTGAAGTCCCCGCCCGCCTTCACCAGGTCCTCGTTCAGCACAAACGACGCCGCCGGGGCGCCCCCCACCGTGTCCGCGTCCGCCGCCTTCAGTGCATAGGGTACAGCTACCAGCACAACTCTCGCCTGTTCTTCCTCGCCTTCGGCCTGAACTCCCAGCCATTGGGCTTTTCCTGTGCTGAACAGTTCCAGCGGCAGTCCCTCCTTCTCCGACGCCCCGAGAAATATGGAGTAGTTGCCTTCTTCATCCACCTTGATCAGCTGGCTTTCCCTCCACAGCGCCTCGCTGCCTTCCTGCGACGCGTAAAGGGCAAAATTCATCACCACCTGACCCGACCGGGGCAATCCCGAGGCATCCTTACACACCCCGCTGAACCTGATCAGGTGCGGAGCGGTTGCTTCGGTCGGTTCTTCCGCAATCACAGCCGGTACCGACAGGAACGTCATCAAAAAAAGCGCCATTATCCACATGTGTCTCATTTGGGCATTCCTCCAGCGGGTTTAACGCCGATGTACACTGAAACCCACATCTGTCGGCATCGATCAACATACAACCTCTCGTTCAGCTCTTCCCGACAGTTGAGCAATTGGGGGAAATTGGGGACACCCCATAATGGTTCTGAAGCCGATCCGACTTCAAGCAAAAAGACAGTCGCCGATAATGAGCCTTATTGCACTTCCTATCTGCTAAAATAGTGGGGAAATAGTGGACACCCATAGAGAAATAGTGGAGGAAATAGTGGACACCCATAAATACAGGAGATCCCACCATGGAAGAATCCGAGCCAACCAAAGAGGAGTTGCTCAAACGCATCGCAGAGTTGGAGCAGCAAACCCAGGCCAGGAAACCGGTAGGTCTGGAGTTTCGGGTCAGCGAAAAGGGGGGTGTTAGCGTTTACGGTCTGGGGCGGTTCCCGGTAACGCTTTATTACGAGCAGTGGATGAGGCTGCTGGACCGCTCTGCGGAACTGCGGGACTTTATCGAAGAAAACAAAGGCAGACTGAAAATGAAGCCCCGCGCCGCTGAATGACTGGAGGAATGACTGGGGAAGGGAATGACTGGACACCCATTTCCTCCTAAGCTCTCAGAGCTCCGCCTGTATTCCGGGGCCAAAATGTAATCGCTGCCAAACTTTGTGGACTAAGACGCCCGGCAGTGTCTGGCGTGGGGACCATTTAACCTTTATTCGGGAATGGGCTCAGCTCAAAGCCAGATGCCCCGGCCTGCTGGAATCCGGCAGAACTATTGGATTTTGATCCCACAAATGAATGGATCCAAATGGTCCTTAGATAGTCACAGGAGGCAGGCATGAGAGTCTTTCTCACAGGAGCAACCGGATTCATCGGACAACACCTTGCCCGAGCGCTTATCAAGCGCGGCTGGAGCGTGATCGCTCTTGTGCGCAAACCTGACAGTCCGCAATCGCTTGCCGTGCAAAGAGTTGGTGTGGAGCTGGCATCAGGGGACATCACTGCGCGTGAATCGATGCGGGCGCCCATGAGCGGCGCAGATATCGTGGTTCACAACGCGGCAGCGTATAAGTTGGGCACAGGCAGATCAGAAAAGCAAAGCATGCGGTCCGCAAACGTCGACGGCACGGAGAACGTGTTGAGCCTTGCTCATGAACTTAAAATCCCGCGCACCATTTACGTATCCACTGTTCTGGCGACGGGGGAGACCGGAACTGAGATTCGCGATGAAACTTATAGGCGGCAGTATCCGTGCCGCTCCACCTATGAACATACGAAAATGGAAGCCCACCAAACTGCCGGCAGCTACAGGGAGAGAGGGCTTCCGCTTATCATTGTTTGCCCGGGCCCTGTAATCGGGGCAAATGACCACTCCGTCTGGGGCTATTTCCAGCGCATGTACGTCAATCGCGTGCTGCCCCCCATGGCATGGGCACCCGGATCGATCTTCAGTTGCGTTTCAGTGGAGGATCTGGCCGAAGGCATGGCGCTGGCAGCTGAAAAGGGCCGGATCGGGGAGACATATCTGCTGTGCGGCGAAGCTCAGTCTTTTCGCGAGATCCTCAACTTATGGAGCAGGAAACCTGGAGCCTTGCACACAAAAATCTGGCTTCCGGTTCCTCTTGCGGCTCCAATGTTTGCCCTCCTGGAACCGATCCAGAGAATGGTTGGCTTACCTGCCGTCCTTTCGCGTGAAACCGCCCGAACCGCGGCGACAAATATGCATTATTCCGGCGAAAAAGCAAAACGGGAGTTGGGCTGGAAGCCTTGCTCTGCGGAAGAGATGTGGTTGCGCACTATTGATAGGGAAATTCAATTGCTGGCCAGACGCAAAGCTCAGAAATTGATTCAGCGCCTCAAACCACTGGATTTGGTTGAATAGGGGGTTGGAGCTTGCCTTCAGCGACCGTTTGGCCCATTGGCGTCTCAATTATCCCGCAACGCTGCAAAAAAATTTGCGACTGGCCGGGCACGGGCGGCCTTCCGGCCGCGCCTGCAAAATAAGGATCCCCTTCTCGATAAACAGCCTATTCAGGTGACATTCCTGGGCGAGTATAAAAACAGGATAAAAACAGGACACCCATTTTTTTACCCATTCCTTTTAAGTGTACAAAGCCTATACTTTTGACATATCGCTTTAAGGAATAATCTTGCAGACACGCATCAAAGCGGGCTAGGAGACTTATATGGCCAGGATAAAGCTCATCGTTTTGTCGACATTTGTGCTGGTGGCAACAACCGTTTCCCTTTCACTCTCCGCGGAAAAGGATATCGTTCGTTCGAAAGACCGTGTGGAGATCGAGCAGTTGATGTGGCGCTACATTCAGGCACTCGACTCGGGAAATGCGGAAGCCTATGCGGCCCTGTTCGCGCCGGATGGACAGTTCGGCAGAGGCACCGCCGCCGTCAAAGGACGGAAGGCACTGAAGAAAATGGTCTCAGATGCAAGGCAAAAACTGGATACCGAGAAGCAGAGCGGCAAGAAAATGTCGCGCATGCTTCACGTCGTGACGAATCCCCATATTGAATTCATCGACAAAGATCATGCCCGCTACTATGCATACTGGATGGGAGTCTTCGCATCGGGAGGAGGCATCACCTCTGCCGGCCGTGAAATCAATGAACTCGTGCGGTTGAATGACCAGTGGTTCATAAGCGTGCGTGATGTTGATCCTCAGGACTGAGAGGACAACAATCGAACGCACAATCCGGCACAGGAGGATAGACGGAAAAGCTATTGGCCCAAAAAGAAAAGTGAAGAAAAGTGGACATCCATTCATGAGGCCAATGGATGTGCGAAAATTGATGAGAGAAGAAAGATAGCCACTCCTCATCTACCTATTTGCTTTTCATCTTCTATTTCCAATTGATATTCACGCTATTATATCAATCGATATTATTTAAGGATGGATTGCCAGAGATCGAGGGAAGTGCGCAATTGGAGAATAAAGACCCTTGCGAAAAGGGCAGTCTGAAAGCATCCGGCGAGATGAAGATCAAGGATTGCTGGAAGCTATCTTCGCGATTGGGAAGAGGCTGATCTGTAGGTGCTATAGGTGATGAAAACCTGGCCGAAGAGCGTGGCTCAGGCCGATTGCGGCGATGGAGACGCGAAGGCCGCTCGAGCTGCGGATATGCCAACGAGCCACTTTCGGCCGAGCTGATCCGCAAATTCACGCAGACTGGAAATCAAGCCTGCTGCAAGGTGGAATTTCGGGCCGAAGCTGGAAATGGTATCTATCCAGGCTTGAGGCTTAGCGCCAATCCGCAACAGAATCGGTGCAAGCCGGGGATCAAGGGCGCCGCGTTTGTCAGCCCGCAGGATGCGCCCGGATTGATCTACCAGATCAAAGTAGTCGGCGGCAGTCATCTGAAGGATGCCACGTCGGCGGGCATCCGATTGAATGGGACACAGCCAAAGGGATGGGGCGTCGAGAGAACCAACAGGGATAGGCTCGGGAATGGAACCGGAATTGCCACTTTTATCTTTCAACATCAGCATGTTCCCCGCGGAAGACCCGCTTGGGGCATGTTGAGTTAACTCGCCTGGTACCAAAGCTTTGCTGGCCATTTCGCTCTGCCAGGCGCGAAGCCGTTCCTGAATGCTGGTGAAGTCGCACTCCTCCGGAGTCGGCGCCAGACCGGCGCGTAAGGGATTCAAATCTACATAAACCATGCATGCGGCAGTAGCAGCCTCGTCGAGCAGGGCCTGGCATTTGAACCGTGATTCCCAGAAACGGCCCTTAACCTGATCCTCTTTGTTGGCAGCTCGAGCGATGAATTCGTTTAGGCGGCCCATGAACCAGCTGAGGCTGCACAGTCGTTTGCGCAGCACCGCAATACGATCGGGGCAATTGGCCAGGGCGGAGATTTGGATTTCAAGAGGCGGACCGCCCCGTTTAGGGAAGAGAGTAAGCCAGCGGATGGCCACCTCTCGATCGGACCAGCCGGCCGCGATTTCGAGGCAGATACGAAGAATGGCGTGGTAATGGTCATCCAAGACGGCGTACGCACAGACCTCGATTGCGAAAATGTCGGCGAGCTGCCGTAACCTGTCAACCAGCAATGCTTTGCGGTGGGAGAAGTCGCGGCCGGTGTGTGCGTCGAATCCGCATAGGAACGCCCTGCGAACGCAGCGGCTGAAGCAGTGATAGACGCCATCCTGTCCTTCCTGGACATATTTGCTTCGCGGCATGGTCATGGTTCACCCCCTGTCTCTTTTACTAATGGCGAACCCATGAAATGAGCCGAAAAAATGAGGGAAATTGCAGGCATAGGGAAGAAATAGGTGGGAAAGATAGTGAGATAGCGATGGGAAGAAGGATTGGAAATTGGATGGGTGTCCAGCATTCCGCCGTAACCTGTCAACCAGCAATGCCTTGCGGTGAGAGAAGTCGCGGCCGGTGTGTGCGTCGAATCCGCATAGGAATGCCCTGCGAACGCAGCGGCTGAAGCAGTGATAGACGCCATCCTGCCCTTCTCGGACATATTTGCTTCGCGGCATGGTCATGGTTCACCCCCTGTTTCTTTTACTAATGGCGAACCCATGAAATGAGCCAAAAAAATGAGGGAAATTGCGAGCATAGGGAAGAAATAGGTGGGAAAGATAGTGAGATAGCGATGGGAAGGCGATAGGAAGAAGGATTGGAAATTGGATGGGGGTCCAGCATTCCCGTCCAGCATTCCCGGAATTCTCCAGGATTCTTCTGGTTACCGCACTCTTTCCAAGGCTTTCGGGTGTAGAATAGTGCCATTCATTAAGAGCAAATCAGGGATGAGCAATACCGCTGCGGATACCAACCAGGACTCCCTTTCAGGCATGACGGCATCCGGACGATGGTTTGTGCTTCTGTCACCGCTGGCGGTTATAGGCCTTGGACATTGGACAGCGAGTCTGTTTTCACATTTCATCGATGCCTGGGCATGGATTCCTTTGCAGATCGTGTATTGGTTCGCCATGGCCATGGTAATTTATTGGATCGGTGGATTAGGCGAGGTAATCTCTGCTTATAAAAGGATTAGCGGATGGAGACGGCGGTTGCTTGGAATCGCGGTCGGCCTGATGATATGTCCTGTACTCCTGTTTAATTTCGGCTTATTTAGTGACTCTCAACTTGTAATTCCCTGGTTGCTTCTGGCTTTTATCAACCCGTTCTTCGAAGAAAGTTATTGGCGTGGATTGTTTGGTCAGGTAACACAGCGCTGGCCGGCTTTATTTGCATGCTTGTACCCCACCTTTTTTTGCAGCAGGGCATCCGCTACAATGGGGCGTATTTTCGGTTGTCTGCCGCAGATGGGAAATGATCGCATCTTTGCTTATCATGGGCATGGTTTAGAGCGCCATCTACCGATATACCCGAAGCCTTCAGGCGGCAACCTTTTCGCATATGTTGGTCGATATCGGAAACATGTCAGTTTGGGCCTTTCCAAATTTGTATAGACCTGCGGGAGCCGTCTGAAGATGTTTCGTCCAATAATCCGGCTTCTGCAAGATCGGCAACCATCGGGCCCCGCACTCATGCCGTCGTCGACATCGCAATGGCGTCCGATGGGTATATGCTCTATCCGACAACGATAGGACAAAAGGTTTTCGGATTCGAAAAGAAATGATCAAAATCCCTTTGTATCCTCACACCCGCAACATTTCGGCGACAACGCCAAAGTCACAAGCTTTAAAATGGATTGCGGTTCTGGCAACTTTCGTTTTAGTCGAAATTGTACTTTGCCCGTGGCCTCAAGTTTCGGCGAAAGATACGAGTTATGAAAGGATTATACGGGGTACCGTCCGAGACAGCCAGGCTACTCTTCCCGGCGCCGTGGTCCGAATCCAAACAACGCAACATAGCACGATAACCGGTCTCGAAGGAGAATTTGAGCTGACTGTACCCAAGATTTTCAGCGGTCCAGTTAAACTCACAGCCTGGGCCAAAGGATATTTTATTGGAGGGCCGGTTGAAGCCTCGCCTGGGCAAAGCAATGTTACGATTACGCTTCATCCACACAGCAAATGGGACAATCGCGAATACAAATGGTTGTCTTCCTTCCGATCGTCCGGTTCCGGCGAGAATCAGGGATGCGCCGAGTGTCACTTTCGAGGAAAGGCCGATTCAGGGCCCACTCTTCCCGTTGACGAATGGCTCGAGGATGCTCATTCCCAATCCGCCGTCAACCCGCGTTTTCTCACTATGCATGCCGGAACAGACATGTCAGGTCGCCGGAGCCCCGCAACCGCGTATACGCGTCTAAGCGACTCCAGCCTTGTTCCTCTTCCCCCAAATCCTGGAGAGCCATATTATGGACCGGGGTTTAAGCTCGACTATCCGAACCATACCGGCAATTGCGGTGCCTGTCATGTTCCCTTGGCGGCGGTCAATTCACCCTTAAATGTCAATCCTGTTTCAATCCAGGACGTCGAGGCCGAAGGCGTTAACTGCGACTTCTGCCATAAAATCTGGGATGTACACCTCGATCAAGCCACAGGGCTTCCTTTTCCCGACCAACCCGGTGTGCTTGCTTACGAATTCCGGAGACCCTTCCAGGGACATCAGTTCTTTGCCGGGCCCTTGGACGACATCGCGCCTGGCGAGGATACCTATTCCAAGCTTCAGAAGAGCAGCCAGTTCTGCGCTCCATGCCATTTTGGGGTTTTTGGTGATACGGTTGTTTACGACTCCTTCGGAGAGTGGCTGCGAAGCCCTTACAGTCGAGAGGGGACGGGAAAGACTTGCCAGGATTGCCATATGCCGAGGTCGAAGGCTGAATTCTTTGCCCACGCCGGAAAGGGTGGGCTTAAACGTGATTCCAATACCATTGCCAGCCACAAGATGACTGGGGCCAGAGACCTGGACCTTCTCCAGAACGCCGTGTCAATGAACCTTGAAGCAGAACACTTGCACGAAGGGATCCGGGTCAGAACGAAGGTTGTCAATGATCGCACCGGTCACCACGTCCCTACAGATACCCCGCTTCGGCATCTGATACTTATGGTCCGTGCGTGGGATGGCAACGGTTCTGCATTGACTCTAAAGGCGGGTCCCGTCCTCCCGGAATGGTGCGGCTCTGGTAACCCGGCAGATGGCTACTACGCTGGACTTCCCGGGAAGGTGTACGCAAAACTGCTTGAAGAGAAATGGACCGGAGTATTCCCAACCGCTGCCTATTGGAACGCAACCCGAATAGTGATGGACACCCGGCTCGGAGCGTATGAATCCGATGTCGGTGAATTCCTGTTTTCCGCTCCGGATTCTGGAAATGTGCGCATTGAAGCTGTCCTTCTCTACCGAAGGGCCTATAAGAAGCTTATGGATCTCAAGGGCTGGAGCGATCCCGACATCGTCATGGAATCGGCATCAGTCTCGGTCTCTCCGAAGCACTGAGATTTTAGGAGATATGCGTCAAACAGGTATCACGTTTGCGATAAACAGCTCCCCAGCATGATATCGGGCAAGTTGATTGAGATGCCAATTGCTCGAGCCCGGAGTTTTGCGTAAAACTGGAATGCGAATCCGATTTTAGCCTCAGCTTTGGAAGCCATCGGTTCCCAGCCCCCGATTTTGAGCCTACTCATCACCAAACTGCAGAGAAGGCCCTCGGTTCTTCGTATTTGATGCACCGATACCTTATGGGTGTCCCCAATACGCTCTCCAATACGCTCCAATACCCTCCCAAATACCCCCCCCAAAAAAATGCCCGACAAATGGGGTGGGTGTCCCGATACTCTCCCGATACTCGTCCTTTTTGCTTATCAGGATTCCCCTTTCCTCAATCCGCTTCGGCATCCTATAATAGGTCCAAGAACCACCAGCAACTGCCATGCAACATCTAAATCTTCTTTCGGAGGAATAAATGCCCGAAATCGGCCAAAACCTCTCGCACTATACTCTCGTGAGGAAAATCGGCAAAGGCGGGATGGGAGAAGTGTTTCAGGCGAGAGACCAGAGACTTGGCAGGGATGTGGCCATCAAAGTCCTGCCGGAGGAGTTCGCCAGGGACGCCGACCGGGTCGCCCGGTTCCAGCGCGAGGCTAAATTGCTTGCTTCCCTGAACCATCCCCACATCGCCGCCATATACGGGCTGGAGGAATCCGATGGAACCAATTTCCTTGTCCTTGAACTGATTGATGGCGAGACGCTGGCGGACCGGATTAGTGCCGGCCCCATCTCCGTTGAGGAATCCTTGAGACTGGCCTTGCAGATTGCTGAAGGTCTCGAAGCCGCACACGAGAATGGCGTAATCCACCGAGACCTCAAGCCGGCAAACATCAAGGTGACACCCAAAGGCATGGTCAAGGTGCTCGACTTCGGACTGGCGAAAGCATTCGCCGGTGAAAAGACCGACAAGGACCCTTTGGGCTCCGCCGCATTAAACAGGCCGGCGACACAGTCAGGTGTCATCCTTGGAACGGCTGCATATATGTCCCCCGAGCAGGCGCGGGGCGAGAGAGTAGACCAGAGAGCCGACATCTGGACATTTGGCGTAGTGCTGTATGAGATGTTGACCGGCGGGCAGCTATTTGGCGCCGCGACCTTTCCGGAAACAATCGCTGCCGTGCTGACAAAAGAGCCTGAATTGGGGAAAATTCCCGCCGAAGTGCGTCCTTTGCTGCGCCGGTGCCTTCAAAAAGACTCCAACAGGCGCCTGCGGGACATCAATGACGTGAGACTGGAGCTGGAAGAAGCTTTGGCAATTCCGAATGAGATGCCGGCTTCTTCGGTCGCTGCTGCGGAGCATCGGACGAAGCTGCGGATGATGCTTCCCTGGCTGGCTGCTGCACTGATTGCAGGCGGAATCATTGCCGGCTTGGCCGTCTGGAGGCTCAAGCCTCCAGAGCCTCATCCCATCGCGCGCTTTTCCTGCAGCCTCCCTGCAGATCAGACTTTTGTGCCCGATGCGCAGGTCATCGCCATTTCCCCGGATGGAAGCCGTTTTGTGTGCGCGACCAACCAGGGCCTATATTTGCGCATGATGGACCAACTCCAGGGGAGGATCATTCCCGGAACGGAGGGTCAGGTCGGCAATCCATTCTTTTCGCCGGATGGACAATGGGTGGGATTTTGGTCCGAACGCGACCGGCAACTGAAAAAAATTCCAGTCAGCGGCGGATCACCGGTGACAATCTGCGCTGCAGCACAGATCAACAACGTCCAGTGGAGTGCGCACAATGTAATTTTGTATGACGAAGAAGCCAGACGCATCATGCGGGTTTCCGCGAACGGAGGCACTCCCGAAAAGATCCTTGAAAGCAAAAACGAGCACCTTTTTGCACCACAACTCCTGCCCGATGGGACAAACCTGCTTTTGGCACTGAGCCCCGTTACCCGATATAATGACCTGAAGGTTGCCGTGCAATCTCTCGAATCAGGCACCCGTAAGGAACTGTTCGCGGGATGGGGAGCGCGATATCTTCCTACCGGACACCTCGTTTACGTACAGGGGAGAACCCTATTCGCCGTTCCCTTCGACCCGGACAGGCTTGAGGTGACGGGCGATCATGTCCCCATGGTCCAGGGTATTGCCGGGGCTCCGCCGAGATAC
Organism: uncultured Acidobacteriota bacterium; assembly: GCA_964474425.1. GTDB lineage: Bacteria > Acidobacteriota > UBA6911 > UBA6911 > UBA6911 > UBA6911. The sequence goes on along the minus strand of CAYYTC010000036.1, from coordinate 26,776 downwards.
GCCGTTTCCGGTTCCGGCGCACTGATTTATATGCAGAGTGGAGGAGAATCAGGCGAGGAACGCCTTCTCTTCTGGGTAGATCGGAATGGCAAAGAGGAAGCCCTCGACGCGCCGCCTCGCGCCTATGTGTATGCTCATCTCTCCCCCGATGCGACGCGGATAGCCCTCGATATTCGTGACCAGGAAAATGACATCTGGATCTGGGACCTGGTCGGCAGGACGCTGGCCCGTCTCACGTTTGATCCAGGAATGAATTGGGGCGGGATCTGGACTCCTGACGGAAAAAGCGTGGCCTATAGCACCGAGCGAAATGGGGCGGCGAACATCTGGCTGAGGCCCGCGGACGGTTCCGGCTCACCCGAGCCGTTGACCAATCTGCCCGAAGCGGGACTGTTCGCGGAATCATTTTCACCCGACGGCAAGCAGCTCCTGATAACCGGACAAATCCCCCCGTTCAACATAGGCCTCCTGAGCATGGGCGCCAGTGCAGCGCCCAAGCCATTGCTGGAAAGCAAATTCGACCAATTCAATGCCCAAATCTCACCGGACGGCCGATGGGTGGCTTACCAGTCCAATGAATCGGGCCGCACCGAGATCTACGTGCGTCCCTTCCCGAATGTCAACACCGGATGTTGGCAGATTACGACCGAAGGGGGCACGCGGCCCTCGTGGAACAAAAACGGGCGCGAAATCTTTTACTATCTGCCTCCGGGGACCATGATGCTGGTTCCTGTTGAAACGGGGACATCCTTCAAGGCCGGCGTGCCCAGAGTTCTCTTTAAAGGAGACTATCCGGCCCCGGTAAACAGAACGCAGTACTCCGTCACCCCCGACGGCAGGCGGTTCCTGATGATTAAGGATGCGCGCGCCAAATTCGGCATCGGCGCACTGCAACAGCAGGTAAACATAGTCCTCAACTGGCTCGAAGAACTGAAGCAACGAGTGCCGGTGAAATGACACGGGAAGCTTCGGAATCACCCATTTCGGCAAACCTTTCCTGTTTCAAATTCTATGATGCGCTCTGTTCCAAATGGAGGAACAATGAGAAGACTGTTTATTTTTGTCCCCATGTTTTTTTATCCTGTTTTAGTGTCGGCTGTCAGCAGGGCGGAAAGGCAGCGGGAGAAACAGTGGCAAACACAGATACTTCATCCTGGCAAGTCACGCAGGTCGGCGTCGTCGTCAAGGACGTCCAACAGGCGGCAGAACGGCTGGCATCCCTCGGAATCGGTCCCTTTCAGGAGATGGAGCTGCCCCCGGACGGGCAGGAGCTGTTCCGCGGCAAGCCGGCGCTCGCCGATGCCAGGATCATGGGCGCGGCATTGGGAGGCATTCAGCTCGAACTGATACAGCCGCTGGCCAAAGAGTCGCCGCACTGCGAGTTTCTTGAAACCAAAGGCGAGGGCATCCAGCACATCATGGTTACCGTGGACGATATCGAAAAGGAGATCAAGCGGCTTACGGACAAAGGCTGCACCGTTTTGCTTGATATACGCATGCCCGGAGGGCACCACGGCGCATACATCGACCTGCACGCCGGCGGCATTATCGTGGAAATGTTTCAGAAGAGACCCAAATAGGACAAGCTTCTATATTGATACGGCAGCCTGTTGCCCCATCGCTGAAGCCTTTGATGCCTCCCGCACTACGTATTCCCTATATCTTTGGTGTCTCGTCGGCTGTTGGTCCGTAGATGGGGGGCAAGGGAACATTCTGCAATCGTAGATAAACCGACAGCTGTCCGCGATGATGGACCGTGTGATTCAATATCATGGTGCGAATAACCGAGGTCCGAGGCATTTCAAAAATGAGCTGCTCGCCGTTTCTCAAGCGCCACGGAGCCAACAACTTTTCGTCCGGCTGCTTTTTCAGAGCATCAACAGCGGTCGCGAGCGCCTGATCAAACAATTCCAAAATGCCGGCACGATTGTCGGGTTCCGGTACTCCCAAACCTGACGAAGCGACATCGTATTCATCCTGCTGCAAAACAGAATTCAGCAATTGGAGAAGTCTGGCAATGTGAACAGCCAGATGCCCCATGGCCATGGATTTTTCATGCGGCTTCCATGAAAGCGCGCCCTCGGGCAGGCGTTCCAGCAGCCTTCGGGTTGTGGCCGATTCCTGTTGCAGTTCCGTTAAGAAGGGTTGACTTAAGCTCATCATTCCTCCCGCAAATTTTCTGATGATTCCATTGTTTACCGTGTTTATTTACTATAAGGGCTCCCCCGCCGAACTGCTACCTGATAAAGCGGGCAGGCGCCAATTGCGACTGAAAGTCGCCTGAAGCTTGCCCGTTTGTATCCATCGCCACTCCGACCGTCAATGTATGAATCACCCGCGCAGACCGGTTTTCGGCTCGAAGCCTTCCAGTATCCAGAGATTGGATTTATGCTTTAGGACGTCGTGGACGAAGCTTCTCCATCAGGAGCGAGGCTGAACCGGATGCCGTCGCAGCCCACTCGCTTCACAATCTAATAATGCAGGAGTGTTTGGCCGGCAAAATCCGGAGGCTATTCCGCTCGATCTTCGGCAATCCCTCTTGCGGCAAGCTCCACGGCCGAGGCCTCTTTGAAGCCCTCCGCCTCAGACCGGCTGGAGAGAAATGAGCCGACCTCTCTTCGCAGGATTTCATCTCCCTCACAGGCCTTCTCCAGAAAAGCTTCCCGCTCCCCGGAATCCTGCTGACAGGCCAGATGGTGGAACCGCTCGACCTTCTGCCATCTTTCGGGCGTCATCCCGTTTCCCTCGCTGCGTGCTTCATTTCCCGGTAAAGCCAGCCCTTGGCTAGATCCCAGTCGCGCCACACAGTGTCGGCGGAGATCTTCAGCACTTCCGCGGCTTCCTTTAGACTCACCCCCCCCGAAGAATCGAAGTTCGACCACCTGCGCTTTCCTGGGATCCACTTCCGCAAGCGCCGTCAGCGCATCGTCCAGCTCAACCAGATTTGCATCCGGACGCGACGGGAATAGGGAGGCTTGATCCAGCAGCAGCTGGCGGAATTTGCCGCCTCGTTTCTGAGTATTTTTGGAGCGCGCATAATGAACCAGAACCTGACGCACCAATTTGGCGGAGATCGCGAAGAAATGGGCCCGGTCCTGCCAGTCCACCTTGGGCGCATCGATCAGCCGCAGGTAAACCTCATTGATCAGTGCCGTGGTTTGGAGACTGGACCCGGCAACTGCGGCTGCGGTCCGTAAATGCATCGGCCCTCTCAAAAAGGTGCCGGTACTCGGCAACCTGTTCACAGAAGATTTTGAGCGCATGGTTTTTCAACCTGGTTATATAATGCAGTGGGTCCAGGAGGCCTAAAGATCTGTTCCTGTTTGCGCTGAGCAGTGATTACGGCTGTGACCATGCATATACGAGTGGATTATGCAGAGGAGTTGCCGAAAGGTTTTCCACATCAAACAGCGGGCTGCAAAGGGGACACGGATACAAACGCGACGATAAGCTGTTTTAAAATGAATCCGGATATAAAGCGGAGATCTGCATCGATGGCAATCCCGCGATCCTTCCAGGCAAACGAAAGGAAGTGCATACTATGGCGGACTTAGCAGGAATAAACGGAACCAGAAAAGAATTCAAAGTCGTCGGGAAACCGAATCTTCCGGGAGTATTGTCCTGGTCGCAAGCATCCGGTGTTGCAAAATTCGGCATCGATTATGTCTTTCCCGACATGCTTGAGGCCAAGTTTCTCAGGAGCCCTTACGCGAACGCTTACGTGAAGTCGGTCGACACCGCGAAAGCCAGGGCAATTCCCGGAGTCGTCGACATCCTCACCTGGGAAGACGAGGACGTCAAGAAGCTGAGCGGCGGCGATGGCGGCGGAATGACGAGAGGACCGCGCCAGGCTTTTCTGGACAATATCGCGGATCAGGAAGGGGCCGAAGTCGGCGTCATCGTCGTAGCTGAAAATGCGGACATCTGCGAAGAGGCTTTGCGCGCGCTTAAGGTGGAGTGGGAAGTGCTGCCCCATGTATTAGACCTGCTCAAAGGACGGGAACCGGACGCGCCCGTGATCCGGCCGGATCCTCCTTACGCCAAAGACAGCGGAGGCGGCGGCGGTTCTAGATCACCCGGCGGTGGCAAAAATCCCCCCAAGAAAGGCAACGTTTCCTACTCCAATGTCAGTGAGGGAGATATCGAAGCCGGATTCCGCGAAGCGGACCATATCATCGAATATGACGTCAACACGGCCGCATTTTCCGGCCATATCCCCAATCCTACGGGCTCTGTCGCCTGGTGGTTCGATGACGCGTATCACGGCGAAGGAAAGAGCCTGCGCGTTGAAGGTATCCCTGCCTGGACCGAGGATTCGATTGCAGACATGTACGGTATACTCCCGGAAAAAATCTTTCGGGAAGGCAATTTCCTGGGAGGCCGATATTGCGATTGGGGAAATCGCAAAACCCAGCTGGTTACACCTCTGCTTGCCAGAAGGACCGGCCGTCCCGTCCGTTGCGTCAACAACCGTTATGAGATGTACGACTTCAATTTGTGCCAGCGCTACGTGCATCTGAAGGTCGGCTTCAAAAGCAACGGCCTGATTACGGCCATCGACGATTTATCCATTGCGGACGGCGGCGTCCGGGGCAGCTCCAGTTTCGGCAATACGATTGATCAGACGTATGGCCCCTATTTCACGACGCGGTGCCAGAACGTCAAACAGAATATGGATATTGTCGACAGCAACTGCGGAAAAATGTACCTCAGCGGCCAGCACAATCCAATGGGATGGGATTCCCTGATGGTGGGGCTTTATTGGATCGCGGACAAGCTGGGCAAGGACCCGATAGACATCGCGACACTGAACCTCCACGGGCCCGAATCCCAGACCGACCCCAATCCGGTGCCCAGCTATGAAAAGTGTGTCGCGGCCGTAAAAAAGATGATGAACTGGAACTGGCATAAAGCCGGCGCCAAAAAGCTGCCCGACGGCCGTTTGCACGGAGCAAGCTTCCGCTACAACCAGTGCCCGCGTCATGCCGGCATGGTATATAACACCAAGCTCGAGCTTCGAAACGGAATCGTGCATCTGCCGTCCAAGGGCCCCAATATCGGCCACTATGGCCTGGAATGCAACGCAATGGTCATAGCCGAAGAGCTGGGCCTGGAGTACAAGGATATCCGCATCGATCTTGATTCCCATGAAATTTATAGGCCTTATGGAGGCGGCAGCGACGGGTCGACCGCATCTTCATGGGCGATGAAAGAGTGCGCGAATAAATTGAAGAAGCTGATCCTGGAAGCGGCGCTTGAGGAAGCCAACAATCCTCCGATGGCTGGCGGAATGGGGAGAGGCCCCCAAAAGCAGGCCGAACCCAATCCATTGAAGGGACTGAAGCCCGAAGACCTGGATATGAAGGATGGCAAAGTCGTCGTCAAGGCCGACCCAAGCAAGGGACTTCCGCTTGCGCAAGCCGTCCGGGCGAACTTGTTCGCGACTTACTCCGGCAAACCTCCTGCATCCATCTGGGGCCAACGCGGCAAAGCGTTGGACGTCATGGATGTTGCCACATGCGAGGTTGCAGTAGACACGGAGACCGGGGAGGTGGAAATCCTCCGGTTCGGCGTTGTTGCGGATCCGGGTAAGATATTGCGCCTGACGTCGCTGGAAAGCCAGATCGACCAGGTGATGGATTTCAGCGCCGGATGCCAGCTTCAGGAAGAGTATGTCTACGATCCGGCGACGGGAGTGAAACTCAGCACAAACATGTTTGATTACAGGAAGGTGGGCATGCTGGACATGCCTCGTGTGGATATGGAGTTTCTGGAGACGCGCGGCAGCAACGCCTGCTATGGCGGCAGCGGCATCAGCCATTCCCTGGCGAACACGCACCTCGTCATCATGGCCATCCACAATGCGATCGGCAAGTGGGTCGAATCGCCGGCAACTCCGGACAGGATCCTTAAAGCTTTGGGCAAAGCATAGACGTCCAATCGCCGCGCATTTGCATTGCAGAACTGCAATAGGAGTGAACCGCCTGCGGAAGATATTGCTGCATCTGCAGGAAGACGAAGGATTGGGCATCGGCATACGATCCGGTTGCACGGCTTTGGCTTCGCCGCCATCTTCCCATGCTTCCTTCGCCCGGTTTCTCGAGAATTTGGCAACTATTTTAACGGCCGGAGAATTGCCCGGCACGGTCCTGCGTCGCCGTGGTACATGAGAAGCGGCAGGCAGAGCAGCTCATAGTCGCCCGGCGGCACGTTTGCCATCGCACATCCCTCCAGGATGTAAATCCCGGCCGCAAGCAAGGCTTGGTGCACATGGGCGATACTACCTGCATCTTTGGCGTTGCCGACCGTCAGGTCATCCAATCCGACCAGAATGACCCCTTTTTGCGCCAGGTAGTCGGCAGCAGGGTTGTCGATATACACATAATCCTCGACCCATTTGGGAGATTCATAGGTCCGGGGCGAGTTGCGTGTCTTAAACAGCAATCTCTCACCTTTCTTGATGTTGTATTTTTCGAGCTCCGCCACTCTGATCTTCTCCGGGTCCTGGATCTCGATAACTCGCGCGGGGCCGATCGTGGCGTCCAGCGGCATGTCCGATATCGTGGAGCCGTCGGCAATGAAATGCAAAGGGGCGTCAATGTGAGTGCCGGTGTGGGTGATGATCTCCATGAATGACAGTGTTACGCCGCCGCCGAGCGCCCGGTCCGTTATACGGTAAATTTTCGGAGCTACCGGGTCGACGGGATTGTAGACCATACCCTGTTTGATGGGCACGGTGATGTCGTACCAACCCGGAGGAGCTTTGACGCCGATCTTGGTTTGACTCTTTTGGGCTTGCCCGAGCAGCATCGCACAGCCCAAGAACAGAACAAGCAGGACAAAAATTACCGAAGTCTTCTTCATAGGTCTTCTCCCGGATTGGAATTTGTCAGCATCTGATTCTAACATGGAGATGCCTTGTGGTGTTCATTGTCACGGAAACAAACAGCCCGAGTATCGGTGTCCGTTGATTCCCATATTCAACCATGAATTCCGCTTACATATTTTGCCGCAGAGCTTCCGGCTAGAAAACCGGAAGCCCATGCCCAGTGCAGATTGAATCCTCCGCAGTCGCCGTCGATATCCAATATTTCCCCGCAGGCAAACAAGCCCGGACAGTGACGGGATCCCATGGTAGAAGCATCAAATCCGGAGGTCTTGATGCCGCCTGCGGTTGCCTGAGCATCTGCAAAAGACTTCGTCCCCGTCACCGTGATGCGAAGAGCCTTGCATGATTGAGCCAAAGAAGCGATTGTATCGTCGGTCAATTTGGCAACGATGGTGGAAAGAGGCTTTTTAATGGATGATTTCATCAATCCATACGCAAGACGCCGTTGAAAAAGACCGGTCAGATATTCTTCCAGTTTTCTTCCCGGAAAGGCATCTCTCCGATTGCGCAGAATTGCCGTTACCTCATCAAGGGAATGATTCGGCAGAAAATCGAGCACAATAGATATATCCGAGGACTGCCCCCTTTTATTCCCGTCATGGAGCGCTCGCGAAACATATCCCGATAACTGCAGTACGGGAGGTCCCGACAGCCCATAGTCCGTGAAGAGAATCTCCCCATTTTCCGTTCTGACCAATGCCCCATTGATATCCAAGGAAGCCTGCCCACGAATCTTGTTGCCGGACAGGGGCTTGACAAAATCGGTATTGGTAACGAGCTGGACTATGGAAGGAACGGGTTCTGCGAGTTCATGGTCAAAAGCGGTCAGCAATTGGTACCCGTTCCCATCCGATCCCGTTGCGGGAGCACACATGCCGCCGGTTGCGATGATCACGGATGATGCCGGATAGGATTTCCCATCGGAAGAATGAAGAATAAATTGATTCCCAGCCTTTGACAGCCCTTTTATCATCGTTTGGCTGTACAGACTGATTTTGTTTTCATCAATGGCAAGACGCAACGCGTCCAGGACTGAGCCGGCGTGGAGGCTGGCCGGATATATTTTCCGATCTTCCTCAACGGTACAAAGGACTCCCATCTGTTCAAAAAAAGTGATGACTTTTTCAGCAGGATACCGGGAAAGCGCATATTCTGCAAAGCCGGTGTCGCCGCCATGAAATCGGGCCAGTTCTTCATCAAGATTCGCAAGATTGCAGCGTCCATTGCCGGTCATGAGGAGCTTTTTTCCAAGACGGGCATTTCTTTCAAAAAGTGAAACCGAGCAAGGCTCCCTGGCTGCATCCCCAAAATACTTGCGGGCGCATATGGCAGATACCATCCCGGATGCGCCGCCGCCAATCACGGCAATGTCACAATGATCGGCTATATTATGTTTAGCCGGATCGGGCATGGCGTTGCGCACAGCAGGCAGGAAGGCAGATGCACCACGATTAGCGAAAGACAACATGGGCAACCGTAGAAGCAAACACATAGTCGCTGTCCTGTAACTGCCGCTCATTCAAGCCCGTTGTGCCAATGCTAAGATCAAAGAATTTTAAAACAGCCGTCTGGTCGATGCCAAAGAATTTCCGCATATTATTGGGATCGAGTATGTTGATGCCTGAAACCCGGTCGAAGAAAAGGTTCTTGAGCTTTAAAAAACAAAACACGACTTCGCCCAGGCTAGCATCACCGCCGATAACAGCCTGATTCGCGATCTTCGCCCGGAAGACCTCGAGCTTCGCCTCAGCTGATTACCGGCTCACGAGAAATTCGCCGGTAACACGGCTTCCCATAGTGACTGCCTTATTGTCCCTCGAGTCTCCAGCCTCGCCCCATGTCCTGATGCCGTACAAGGAACCTGCCTGCGAGAAAGGCCTTGCGGCCGAGACCGCTGCACTGGAATTGTTCAACCATTTGCATCCGCTGATCCGCCGATTTCGCGATGATGACTCTATCGGCATCGCAGACGCTGGATCAGGCGCTAACACCGGATCCGGAGCGGCCTTGTCTTTAAAGTTTGCCCTGTGCATTGAACAGGTAATTTCGGTTGTGAAACTCCGCACAGCCGCACTCCAATAAATCCCGATCAGATCCTCTTTTTTGCGCCTTTGCGATTAGTAGGTTATGCTCCCCTCCGCCGCGCATGTGTTTGTAATAGTTATCACAGTCACAAAATCTCCGGTAATGATCGCCGTGGAACACGACGTTGGAATTATTGTACCGGAAGCACCTTCGAACCTGCCTGTACCGCCCGTTATAGTTAGAGTGTTACCACTTTCCGCAAGGGTAACGGATTCGAAAAATATTTGGTCACCGTTAGCAGCGGTCATGAACCCATTTCCCCATGCATTTCCCGTTGACCAGTCAAGAAAACCTTCTATCCCTTCGAGCTGATATTTACCGAGGTGAGTGGCCACTCCCAAGCCTTGCGTGTGGACTGGGCATATGACGCCCTCGCAGTTTAGCATATCAATGGTTTCCGTACCGGTGATCTGGGCCTTAAATGGCCGTTCCACCTGCTTCTTTGCCGGGAGAGCTGTCGTTTGGCACAAGCAAAGAACCGCTAATCCCAGACAAACATGCAACAATTTACTTCCCGTTACTGTTTTCAATGCTTTCATGGTCTCCTCCGTAAAAAGAATGATTTCTATTGCATCAAGCGTGAAATTCGGCCCGGAAGCCTGCATTGTGGCCGCTATGCAACCTGGAAATCAGGCCCGCAATCCTCAAAATGAACACTCCGCCCGCAGAGCGGGTGGTTTCAGGAACCCCCCGGGATGCGGGCAGCGCCCCAACGGGGCGCCATCGCAAAGCCCAGGGTTGGCCGCGCATTTTGCGGCCTACCCTGGGAATAGATTCAGCGATTCGGCCTACCCTGAAAGGGTTGAGTTCCGATTCAGGGTAGACATTCCATCCATTCGCCTGCCCAAAGTAGAGCGGCAAAAAACGCCGCTCAACCCTGGTCTTTGAGACGAAGCCCCTGTGGGGCTTTCGGTATCCGTAACGCACGCCGTAACGGCAGAGCCTTTTCCCGTCGCGCCGCCAGAGGCGGTGGTTTGCCCAAATGCGAATCAGCCTGATGGCCATAGCACCGTTCCTTTTAGGTCTGGGGCCCTCAAGTCTCTCGCTTAATTGTCCTATGCATCCAAAATTCAAAGACTCCAACCTCAAGAAAAAGTTGGATTTGCCAGCGTACTGCTATAAAATTATTCTTATCGGATTATGGCGACTACGCCTTACGGGGACAGAAACCGCCCCGGTTCACACGCCGTCCACTGTTAATAATGCGAAAATGGACCTTAAAAACTGTAAGGGTTTGGACGAATTTGCTGATCGTGAGAGAAAAATGGTGAGCACCTCAAGCGCATCTCATAAAGCTGCGGCTTCGAGTTCTCCTTCGGCTCATGAAGTCACCGGACTGCTTCGGGCCTGGAGCAATGGCGATGAAACGGCTTTGGAAAAGCTGATTCCTATTGTCTATGGGGAATTGCGCCGGATGGCTCATCGCTACATGGTGCGAGAAAGAGCCGGCCATCCCCTGCAAACGACGGCGCTCGTGCATGAGGCTTATCTCAGGCTGATAGACGCCAAGTTGCTCTGGCGGAACCGCGCGCAGTTTTTCGGCATCTCGGCGCGCGTAATGCGGCGCATTCTGGTGGAAATAGCCCGCTCCCGCGCTTCACAGAAACACGACCGGAAAAGTCTGACCCTCTCGATCGCGGAAGCCGCTCGCGTCTCGAAAAGCCCCGGCTTTGGTGTCCTGGAATTGGACCAAGCTCTTAAGGCTTTCGAAAAGGTAGATCCGAGGAGAGCGCAGGTTGTGGAGTTGCGCTTTTTTGGCGGAATGAGCGTCGAGGAAACATCGAAAATGCTTGAGGTGTCCCCCGAAACGATAATGCGTGACTGGAGGTTGGCGAAAGCCTGGCTGTTTAGGCAACTCAGCGCGGAGTCACCCTCATCCCGCCTGACATCCCGGAACTAATAGGAGGGATCTGCGGAGTTATGGGAATTATTGCCTGACTTTCGTCGCAACTCTCAATGAAGCCTGAACGCGCGGAAGAGGTCGCAAGGCTTTTTGACGCGGCGCTGGAATGTGAACCGGCAAAGCGTGCAGCTTTCCTTGCCGAAGCCTGCGCTGGAGATGATTTGCTGCGCGTCGAGATCGAAAGCCTGCTGGAGCATGCGGAGCCGACGGCAAGCTTCATGCAGGATTCAGCCGTGGGCATGATAGTTCAGGAGATTGCTGAAGACTCAGCTTCATCCCAAGCGCAGAAAATCACGCACAATCCAATAGAAGACGACATCACCAACAAGCCGCGCAAACGCCCACCCTGGTGGATGTATGCCATAGGGGCTGCTTTTTTTATCTGTGCCACAGTGCGCTACTATGCCTTCATTATCGCGCCGGAGAATGCGGGCATTATTGTTCAAAACATTGCAGATGAAAACGGATTGGCAATCGGCGCAGTGGTTCAGTCTGTAGTGCCTGGTTCTGCGGCGGCAAGAGCGGGATTAAGGCCCGGGGACATAATTCCTTCCGCAAGCTCGGATGGTTTCATCCCGTCCGAGCCTCGTTTGGCTCCGCTTTACTGGGAAACCGGCCGCACATATCGCATAGAAATCCAGCGCAAGGAAGAGATCAGGACTATTGCCCTGACCCTCAAGCGGAATCCGCTGAGCAGTTGGTGGACAGGCCCGATGAGAGCCAATCTGGTCCTGGCGATGATTTCATTGCTGTACCTGATTCTGGCTGCAACCGTCGGCTTCAAGCGGCCCGACAATAATGCAGCAAGGTGGGGCGCTCTGTGGTTGGCGAATCTCACGATCACCGCAATATACGCGATTTACACACCCGTGGGGTGGTGCAGCACCCTTATGAGTTTCCCGCGCCTAATTGGCTGGTTGGCGATGTTTGTGCTGTACAGCACCGGATTTAACCAGTGGATCGGCATTACGTTTCTTGCCGTTTTCCCCCGCAGATTGTTCCATTGGCGCTGGATTTGGGTTTTGATCTGGCTCCCGGCTTTGGTGGTCATCCCTGTGACCCTAGTTGTATATCCCAATCCAATGCACACGTTTTCCCGCTGGTGGCCGGATTGGTATGACGGCCTATGGAGGCTTTTCGTAATTGCTGCCACGGCTGCACTGCCATTGGTCGCAATCCTAAATTATTGGCGCCTGCGGAATCCCGCTGAAAGGCGGCGGCTCCGCATTGTCTTGGCCGGTCTAACCATTTCCGCGATTGTCGCCATCTCGTTCCTTGCCCGATTGATTCTGCTTCCATGGGAACCTGTCAGGCGCGCGGTTGCCGGCACGCCGGCGGCTGTTTGGTTCGTGTTTGCCTGCCTCTATGCGGCATTCCCGATCTCTATGGCCTACGCCATTCTTCGGCACCGGCTTTTCGACATTAGGGTGATGATCCGGTTGGCAGTGAAATACGCCGCCGCGCGCGGCGCCTTGATTTCGCTTGTTCCCATCATTTCAGCAGTCTTCGCAGGCGACCTGCTTCTGCACGGAAATCAGCCGTTGATGCAAATCCTCAGGGAGCGGGGCTGGATCTATGTTTTGCTCGCGATCGGCGGTTTTTATCTGCACATTCAAAGGCGAGCCTGGCTGGATGCCCTCGACCGTCGCTTTTTCCGCGAGCACTACAACGCCCAGGCGGTATTGCGATCCGTCGTCGATGAAGTCCGTGCAGCCCGCGACTTCCAGAAAGTGGCACCCTATGTAATTACACAAATCCAAACTGCGCTGCACCCTGAGTTCGCCGCCCTGATGCTGCGGCGACCTGGAGACGATAGATATTCGTCCCTGACAGCACCGGACAAGTCCCTTCCTGCCGTCCCCGTTCACAGCAAACTGATGGCGTTGGTTCGCGTGGTAGGCAAACCCGTAGAGGTCCCGCCGAGCCAAACGGGCTGGCCCTGGAATCAATTGCCGGAGCAAGAGATCGAATACCTGCGCAAATCTCGCATCGAATGGCTGTTTCCCATCCGTCTTGACGAGGATCGGACCGAAGCCTTGCTCGTATTGGGGCCGAAGCGATCAGAAGAACCCTACGCGCGCGAGGATCAGGAGTTGCTGCAGGCGCTCACGGGCAACTTGGCCCTGTTGCTCGAAGAAGCGCCCACCGCCCCGACGCGAGAGGGATTTGAAGAATGTCCCGAGTGCGGGGCGTGTTACGATTCGGGCTCCGGCAGATGTGCGAAGGAAGGAGCAAGGCTCACGCCGGCAACATTTCCGCGGCTGCTGGACCAGCGCTACCGCCTTGAGCAAAGGCTCGGCGGAGGCGGCATGGGAACCGTCTACAAGGCATTCGACACGGAACTCGAGCGGCTCGTGGCCATCAAGATGATGCGTCCGGACCTGACGGCGAGCGCTGATGCAGCGGCACGGTTCAAGCGGGAGGCCAAAGCCGCGGCAAGCTTCTCGCATCCAAACGTGGTAACCGTTTATGATTTCGGCGCGGAGGGGAACCGGCGGGCTTATCTGGTCATGGAGTTGCTGCACGGTTCGACTCTGAGGCAGGAACTAAAATGCTGCGGCCGTTTGCCTTCCCTGCGTGTGTCAGGCATTCTCGGCGGTGTCTGCACTGCCGTTGATGCGGCGCACCAGAAGAAGCTTTTGCATCGTGATCTCAAACCTGAGAACATTTTTCTTTTGAGTTCTCGCGGCATTGAAATTGCGAAAATCCTTGACTTCGGAGTTGCGAAATCGATCGCGCTCCCAACTGCAATCGAGACTGCGGACCAGACCGATGCGGGAATGCTTGTGGGCACCCTGATGTATATGTCGCCGGAACAGCTGCGCGGCGGAAAAGCGGCCGAAAGTTGGGACCTGTGGGCTCTGGCGGTCGTGGCATACGAAATGCTGGCGGGAAACCATCCGTTTGCCGGATCCACAACACAGGAAGTGCGCAGTTCCATCCTCGCCCGGAATCTTACGCCCTTACGCACATACCTGCCGAAGGCCCCGCCAAGCTGGCAGCATTTCTTCGACAAGGCGCTCGCCGACAGAGTGGAGTCCCGCCCGAATTCCGCACTCCAACTGTATGCAGGCTTTGAGAACTGCATCCGCTCTTGAGCTTTCCTGCTGGATCCCTTGCGGCTGGGATGCCAATAACCATATTTATCGACAAACATGGGAACAGGCTATGCAATTCCCTGGTTCGGCCCCAGAAGGCATATAGGAAATTTCATAGCCTGTCTCAATTGTGGTTTCACAGATCGATATCCTTAAAATCCGTGAGATCAGCAGCTGCTTTTTGTTAATCCATACGAGCTGGCGCCGCTTCAGATCATCGATAAGCTTCCGATAGTCCGTCATCTTTCTCAGAGGCTCCGGGTCCGCATTGCTTTCCAGGAGTGACGCGATCGCTTCCTTTTTCCTTCCCCACAGGCTGCGGGCATGGGCAAGATGAAAATGGACCCGCGGATTTCCAGGCCGGATATAAGTCATTACTTCCACACGCAGTGCCGCGGCGGAATATTCGCGCCTCTCGTAAATTATGCCCGAAACCGGCTGTGCCCGGAGTCGGATGGGCGATCCTAAAGCTAAGGGGGCAGTCCTTGCGTCCTATCCTTGGCCGTGCTCCTGGGCAGGCTTGAGGAAGCGCGCAAGTATTATGCCGAAGCAATGAAGGTCACGACCGGAATGCCGTTCCGCCCGGAGCGGGCGGTCACGCGCCTCCAGTTGGCCGAGCTTCTGCCGGAGCATTATCCCGCAGAAGAGGCTGATGCCATGGAGCATCTCGATTCCGCCATCAAGGAATTCCGCGAAATGAATATGCGGCCCTCTCTGGAGCGCGCTCTGAAACTGTCTTAACCAAGAGGGACACTGGTGACTGTCCCGAAACAGCCGCGATTCCATTTCCGCAGGTCCTTTCAATAATTGCGCTGCCAAGTGATTTCACCTCTGCCGCCTCCAAGTGATTACGTTGCGGCCGATGGTTCATCCATCCAGTCAAAGGTGCGTGTCACAGCTTTTTTCCACGACTGATACATCGACTCGCGCTTCCGGTCATCCATTCCGGGGGTCCAGGTTTTATTGACAGACCAATGGGAACAGAGCTCATCCGCATTCCTAAACAGACCGACTCCCAGTCCGGCGGCATAGGCGGCTCCCAGCGCGGTGGTCTCCTTGATGTAGGGCCTGACAACAGGCCGATTCAGTATGTCCGATTGAAACTGCATGAGCAGCTCATTCTCGATCATCCCTCCATCTGTGCGCAGCACATCCAGAGTAATGCCTGAATCCTTCTCCATGGCCTCTACTATTTCGCGAGTCTGAAATGCGGTTGCCTCCAGAACCGCGCGGGCGAGATGTCCCTTTGTCGCATACTGGGTAAGCCCGGCGATTGCCCCTCGTGCATTAGCTTTCCAATAGGGCGCAAAAAGGCCGGAAAAAGCGGGCACGAAGTATACGCCGCCGTTGTCATCCACGGTCCTCGCCAACGCCTCCACCTCCGCGCTGGTGTGAATCAAGCCCAGATTGTCCCGCAGCCACTGCACCAGCGCGCCGGCGATCGCGACGCTGCCCTCGAGAGCATAATTCGCCGGTTGATTCCCCAATTTATAAGCGACGGTAGTGACCAGCCCGTGCCGGGACTGCACTGCATGAGGACCCGTATTCAGGAGCAGGAAACAACCGGTTCCATAAGTGTTCTTCGCCTGTCCGGGTTTAAAGCAGGTTTGTCCCACAAGCGCTGCCTGCTGGTCGCCCAAGTCACCGGCAATCGGCACATCGCGTATGCCGGCTCCCCGGACGCGGCCGTAGATTTCACTGCTGGACCGGATGCGCGGCAGCATAGAGTGCGGGATTCCAAGCGTATTCAGTATTCCTTCATCCCAATCGAGTGATTGAAGATTCATTAGTTGAGTGCGGCTGGCGTTTGTGACATCCGTTACATGAATGCCGGATTGCACTCCTCCGGTCAGATTCCATATGAGAAAACTATCTATGTTGCCGAACAGTAAGTCGCCGGATTCGGCCAAGTTTCTTGCGCCGGGGACATGGTCTAGAATCCAGCGAATCTTCAAACCACTAAAATAGGTGGCGAGAGGCAGACCGGTTTGAACGCGAAAACGGTCCTGGCCGCCATCTTTGGAGAATTCGGAAACATAATCAGAAGTGCGTGTATCCTGCCACACAATGGCGTTATGGACAGCTCTGCCGGTTTGGCGATTCCAGACTACGGTGGTTTCGCGCTGGTTGGTTATCCCTATCCCGGCCAGTTCTGTACCTGAAATGCCGCCTTGTTGGAGGGCCTGGCCGATCACTTCCACTGTGCATTGGCAAATCTCTTCCGGATTGTGCTCAACCCATCCAGGCCGCGGATATATTTGTTCGTGCTCCTTCTGAGCGACGGTTACAATCCGGCCGAGATTATCAAATACAATAAAGCGTGTGCTCGTGGTTCCTTGATCGATTGCTCCAATGTACTGGGTCATAGAGTCTCCTCGAGAAAATCCTGGGCATGTCTATCGAAGGTTCATGGTTTCCATTGTGCCGCCCCATATTACGGGATCATTGAAATTCATCGAACGCAGTCTGCACAAAAAACACCCGACAAATAGGCACCACAAGAGTGTGGATTGTCTATCGGGGCTTCTCTCAGGTCTCCAGCCCAGGATAATGCAGCTGCATCAAGACATGCTCCTTCGAAATCCAATTCTAATCCCCTATTGGGCCTGCCGCTTATGCTCATGGTGAGGGCATTTCGCCGCGTCTCCGGGCATAGTATCGCTCCCAAAGCTGAAGATGTTGCGGTTTAGGATAGGTACTGGCCTGAGGGTTATTATCAAAGCGCATCACAACCGCTTGGCTCCCAGTAAACGCCGGCCGATTCGGCGGGCCGGGCCCGTTTGGATTCCCCGATTTGGTGCTGGACTCACATCAATAACGGAATAGGATGGCGCTTGCCGCACCGATGGCGCCACCGATCAACGGAGCAATGATTGGGATCAGTGCGTAGCCCCAATCCGACTTGCCCTTCCCCTCAATTGGCAAAAGAAAGTGCGCCATGCGCGGGCCGAAATCGCGCGCAGGGTTCATGGCATATCCTGTGGGACCGCCAAGAGACAGGCCCAGCGCCCAAACCAACATCCCCCACAGATATGGAGCAAAGCCAGGCGGAAGTCCGTTCGGAGCAACTGCAGACGCGGTAAATGCAAACCCTACTCCGACAAGAGTGGTCGTGGCGATGATTTCGGTCAGGGCGTTAGCCGGAAGGCGCCTCATGGCAGGCGCAGTGCAAAAGATTCCGAGCTTCGCAGCCTGGTCGGGAGTTTCTTCCCAGTGCGGCAGGTAGGCAAGCCATACCAGCACACCGCCGGCGAAAGCACCCAGGGTTTGTACTATCCAGAACGGAAGGACGTTCGCCCAATTATGCGATGTGATCGCGACCGCCAGAGTCACTGCGGGATTGATATGCGCTCCCGGGCTTCCGCAGGCGGCAGCCGTAAAAATGCCCGCAAGGACTCCCAGTCCCCACCCTGTCGCTATGACAATCCAGCCGGATCCCTCACCCTTGGATTTTTTCAGCAGAACATTGGCCACGACTCCGTCACCCAATAGAATCAACACCATCGTTCCCATAAATTCACCGAATAGCGGTCCGTGCATAATAACCTCACCCTTTGCTTATTTCGCTGTGAGTGTGATTTTGCTCTTCAGGTCTCATTTTTTATAGGTCCGGAAAAGGCTCCGGATCGAGTTCCATCAACTTCATCCGGTTCTGTTTTTGGATGCATGAATTGTATCATCATGCTCGAAATTTATCGCCCGTGAGTAATGTCAAAGCAGGATAGAATGCAGGCCCATGGATAGCGGTATGATGTAGAATCCCATT
Organism: uncultured Acidobacteriota bacterium; assembly: GCA_964474425.1. Classification (GTDB taxonomy): domain Bacteria; phylum Acidobacteriota; class UBA6911; order UBA6911; family UBA6911; genus UBA6911. The sequence goes on along the minus strand of CAYYTC010000036.1, from coordinate 9,035 downwards.
CGTAAGCCGCAGGGCCGCCTGCGACCGATAGACAAAGACAGTATCAATATGAATACATTGAAAAATTTCTATGCCTGTATTGCTTCCGCCCCGCAGCTGCTTCATGGTACCTGGCCGACCTTGCATCGAAGCGGCAGAGCCCATGTCGGCTCGAATCACGCTTAAATGGGTATCGCCGCACCCACAAGGATTTATGCAATAAAAAACCATGAGGCGATAAACAATCCCTTTGTTCTCCGCCAGGAGAGGCCGGATCAGTGCTGTCCAAATTGACCCTTTGGAAGCAGAGGATTCATTACAAGCATTCAACTTGTGGCTCATGAAGTGCCTCTGCAAGGACGAGGTTGGCACCAAGCCCCGGTAGGGGCGGAAAGAGAATAGCCAGGGATGAGCGGAGCGAATCCCTGGTTCCTATGGCGAAGAAAAGAGCCCTGGGAAGGGCGAAAGACTATATGCTATCGCCCTTCCAGGGCTCTTTCCATTGCCAATTCCTACCAGGGGTTCGCTGCGCTCACCCCTGGCTATTATCTGCCGGGCCTCCGGCCCTTAGAAATCGCAAGCTAATTTGGACAAGAGTGAGGCCGGATCAACCCGCAGCTGTTTGCGACATTGCTTACGCCGAAAACCCCGTCCGCAGCCACCATATGGCCTTTACGTGCTTTGTTGGCGGGCCATGGCACCTTAATGCTTGATCACGCAGTTGACGGTCCGCTCTGTCTCCGGATCGTGTTGCGGAATTTTGGCGACTGACAGGCGGTGTGCAACAGCCCGCCGAACAGATCGACATACTCTTCGTTTTTATCTGAAAGGCGATTCATTGTCAGCTGAAGCAACTCGGCTACATCGGCGGAGCAGGAGTCCCGCCATTCAGAAAGCGCTTTTTGCAGAGAGACCTCCTCGATGAAGCTTACGGACCACTGCCGTGGAAAACCATAGATGAACGGCACAATGCAGCCGTCAGGCTCCACAACTAGAGAAGGCACGAGGTCCGCCAGGGCAGCGTTTTGACGCACCGTTTCATCTGTGGACAGGAGCGGCCAGGAGCTTTGTTCCACAACAGCACGCTGGATTGCATCGAGTGTAACAATGGGCCCTTCGGTTCCGCGTTGCATAAACAAAAGGGCCAATAGCCACGACGCAACCTTTAACTCAAAACTGTCCGGCGCTGAACCCGGCAGGTTGGCGTCGGCAGCGCCGTATTCCAAAAGCGGATGGACGTGGATCCCGATAGCTCTCTGCTGGTCCGCAAAGTCATAGAGCCAACTGACCTGATCTGCATTGTGCCGTGTTAATGTGAATGCCAGTGAGAAAGGCACGCCCGCATCCCGCAAGGCAGCCAAACCTTCGAGCATTCGAGGAAACGCAGTGGGCGAGCCGCGAAGAGCGGCATGCCGCTCAGGGGGCCCGTCCACACTCACGGCCACAATTCCAGCCCGGCCTTTTAGCATCTTGGCTTTCGTTGCATCCAGAAGCGTGCCGTTGGTGGAGACGGAGGTGGAGAAGCCGATGGCCCTGGCAGAATCCAGAAAGGCATAAAGATCCTCCCACAATAAGGGTTCGCCTCCGGACACCCCGACATAGCTATATCCGATTCCCTTCGCTTGCGATAATAAGCCGGTCAGCGCATCCAGTGGCAGCGCTCCATTCTGATCCGGACCGCTTTCTGAATAGCAGTGCTTGCATCGAAGGTTGCATTTGAGGGAAGGCTGGATTTCGATAAGACGAATCCCTCCCGGAGAAAGCAGAAAGGGTGAGGAGAGATCATATTTCGTTGTCTCTGGCATCCGAACCATGTCCTTTGTTTTGGTATAAATCGGGAACTCCTCTATCCGAAGGATGCATGGCTTGATGGCAGGCTTTCTGCAGCCGAAGAATAGAGGGGTTCCCGCAGCAATTTCGGGTTACCGCCCAATCCCCCGGCCAATTTGAACCGTTATTTCCTCGGGATCGGGAATACCGTTGATCAGGATCTCCAGGTTGATTCGTGCCGCAACGAGTTTATCCAGGAAAGCGACGAACTCGTTTCTTTTGGGAGGCCATTTGAATCTGAGCCGGCCGGTGCCGCACCAATCGTCGTCCCCTTCGATGGCAACCAGCGATCCGCCGGCTGCGGCCGCGAATCCTGCAACTTCGCTCATTTCTTTTACGCTGATCCGTCGCCCAATCTCGACGATCTGCTTGATTGCCTCTGCTGAACCTCTTTTGTCTTCCATGCTTGCTCCTTTTTTATCAGATTTTGGATTGATCCTGAGGTTCCCGGTCCTGTCCTATGGCGAAACCGCATTACGGGTTTACGGAACCACGGCGTACGACGGCTTTAGCCAACGTAACAGAAAATCGGAAGCTCCAGATTCTTGAATTTCTTTATTGACGCCTTGACGGTCGATCCGTCATTCCACTAGAGCGAGATATTCCGGTCCGACGAGCAATCCTGCCATTCAGAAGCGAACGCTCGCGACCATGCACTTTATATACTGCCTGCTGTCGGTCAGGCTGGTGATCGGGATCACAAACGCAGTCGAATTTTTTATATTGCCTTTATGCTCTTGCGCCGTCATTTTTCCTGACCGGCGCCTTGATGAAAGTGCTCACGACCGCGGCATTGGAGGGGTGTTTGACGAGGGCGATTCCTTGGCGGCACGGCTCGAGGCCCTGATGGCAGCGGACTGCGCTGAGCGTGTGTTGCAGCATTTTGAGATAGAATTTCCCAAGGACGATTGTCCTCGAAAGGCGTTTGAAGCATTGATATCAGCGCCTGCATGATATGCTTGCCGGTTCACAATCACCGCGCCTGGGATAAAATAAAAGGGATACGCGTTGCGTCCGAAACCAACCTCATACGCACGAGGATCCATTGTTCAGGAGCGCGGATATCCCTTTTCGGTACAGAGTCCCGGGCGAAAAGCGGGGTACGCCTTAAGGCCAGTTACTGCCGCTCGCATTAGGAGGAGCGCCAATAGGGGAGGCGATATTTGATGGCAGACAAAAGGAAACAGGGAAAAAGCAAAAACCTTGTATCAAGGCGTGATTTTCTTGTCGCCGGCGGGGAGGCAATCGCGGCAGGTGCGTTTACCACGACGCAAACGGCGCAAGCATCGAATAGGACGGATATACCCTCGCCAGCAACTGCTGCAGATACAGTCAAAACAACAATAACGGGAGCGCAGGCAACCAGGACGGCCGCCAAAACCGTGGTTTCGACCACCGCAAACACCTCCGCAATTTCCGGAACCTATACGGCGGCATCGCGAGGATTTGGTGGAGTTGTGACTACAACGGTGACACTTGCCAATAGCGTCATCACCGATGTAACGGCAGAAGGACCCAATGAGACTCCCGACAGGGGTGGCGTTGCTCTTAAGCATCTGCCCGCGGCTATTGTATCAGCAAACAGCGCGAAGGTTGATGTCGTGGCCGGCGCCACCATGACAAGCAATGCCGTTCTGAAGAATGTGGATTCCATTCTGCTGAAAACCGGTCTCGTGGCAGCTCCTGCGGTGGTTGAAATGAAAGCTGGTACGTATGTTGGTGAAGCTATGGGGTTTGACTGGATCGAGCCTGTACGTGTTGCCATTACGGTCAGCGAGACCAAGGTGCTTACAATCCGCGTCATTGATCGAGGTCTTAGCCGCGAAGAACCCTTGATACTAAAAGCCGCAGAGGACTTGCTGATCCCCCGGATGATTGATAAGCAATCGGTTACAATCGACTCCATCACTGGAGCCACGAGCTCCAGCAGCGGCATCAAACTGGCCACCCGAGATGCATTGATCAAGGCTCTGAAGGCAGGCGGCAGTGATGGGTCCGCTATCAAGAACTTCTACAAAGATTCCGAAAGAGTCAACAAAACGGTTACTCTCAATTATAGAGTGGTGGTTACCAGTCTCGGAGGCGCCGGCTGCGCGGCTGCCATGAGCGTAGCAGAACATATGAAAAGCAGAGGCATGCCCGTCAGCGTTCTTGCTGTAGAAGTCGCGGGAAAGTATGGGGGAACGGCCGCCAACGCAGGAGAACCGTTTGGGGTCAACCCACCCCGGTTTAAGGCTGCATACAACAACGGGAAAGATTATTGCGATTACGACAGCCTTTACAGCAACTGGGCCAATGACTATGCGCATGGCGCCTGCAAGAAAGAAATGGTCATATTAATGATGGATGAATCCGGCAATACCATAGACTGGCTGCACTTTGATCACGGTTTCCTTTTCACTACCGCCATGACAGGCTTTGGTTCGAATGCCTGGCTGGATAAGTTCCAGTATGTTTATATAACCAACCGGAGTACAGGCCAGGGTTTGCCCCGAGATGCTGCCTTTGGCGATCGCTCCACATGTGTCGGAAAATACTTTGATCGCATTGTAAAGGATTTCACAGATGCAGGCGGAAAATACATGCTGGAGACCGAGTGCTATCAGTTGATGTACGATCCGGCAAAAAATAGGGTCAAGGGAGTCAAGGCAAGATGCCATGACGGCACCGAGTATGTTATCAACGCCGATGTGGTCATTCTCACCGGCGGCGGTTTCGCCGGCAGCGCAGCGATGGAAGAGAAATACCTGGGCAATCAATACTATCCTCTAAAGGGCGTCTGGAAATTGTGGGGCATGGCACAGAACAAAGGCCAGATGCTGCAGTCTGCCATCGACAATGGCGCTGCCACATTCAATATCGAAATGGTGCCCTGCACACACTTCTCCGGCTCGGCTGACATCATCACCCGGTATCCGGTGTACTACAGGGATGGCGTGAACGAGCGCACTCAAAAGCAACAAACCTGGTCGCTCAACGATATCCCCTATCAGCTCGGATCCAACTCTGACGCCATGCATGTAGCCAAGAACGGCAAACGTTTCTATAATGAAGCCGCACGAATGGCTGACTTCTGGAAAGGCGGCCCTTTCTGGTTTACCATTTACGGCAGCGACTATATCGATAATCTTGCGGAAAAAGGCTTCGCCGGAAAACCCGGTACTTTTACACGGTCTACCTACGTTTTTGGTTTTGGCGGCTATCCCTGTGCCGTTCCTATTCCTCAGATCTATGAGGTATTGGATACAGCTGTCGAGAAAGGATTTGTCTATAAAGCCGGAAGCCTGGAAGCACTTGCGGCACAAATAGGTGTACCTGTGTCTGATTTCACGGCCGAGGTCAGGAAGTACCTCGAATTCTGTACAACAGGCAAAGATATCGATTTTGGCAAGCCATCCGCAAATCTGATTTCCAACATCCATAGGGCTCCGTATTACGCGATCAAGTACTGCCCGACCCCTTACTCCACCGTTGCCGGCCTTGATGTTGATACAAATATCAACGTATTGAAAAAGGACGGTACCGCGATGAATGGACTGTATGCCTGTGGGAATGACAGCGGCGGCGTTCTTTACGCACCCGACATGGCTTACGCAGGGTACGGAGGTTGTGCGCTCGGCTGGGCCTTCACATCCGGTAGGTTGGCTGGAATCAGTGCAGTGAAGTATTTGGCAACGTTATAGCGATGGTTTGAGCCTTTCATCCGGTTTTAGTTCGAGGAGGGCAAATTCGCTGTGTCGGAAGATGGCAGTGTTACGGCACAAGGCGTCTATTTCGATACCATCAATACCATCCGTGCCTGGTGCAGCGAGAGTGTATTAGTGGAAGCCATGGCCGAATGCCGAAAGTACAATGATCTTTTGAGCAAAACGGTACCTGGAAGCGACGTGTGGCGGGTGAATCATGCGGAAGGTACGGCTGTAACCGTAAATGAGAAGACAATGGCGATATTAAGGCTGGCGCAGGAGGTCAGTGAGGCTTCTGCCGGAGCTTTTGATATCGCTGTCGGGCCGGCAGTGGCATTGTGGCATTTCACCGATGGCTCGGCGATTGTACCGGACGCTAAAGCACTGTCGGATGCTGCTGCCTGCGCAGACTGCACAAGAATCCGGCTTGCGGGAAATTCCGTAAGAATGCCTCCCGAAATGCAGATCGATCTGGGCGGGATAGCCAAGGGGCATATCGCGGACGAAATCGCCAATTTCCTGAGAGAGCGTGGTGTCAAACATGCCATGCTCAATTTTGGCGGCAATGTAGTGACAGTAGGGAGCAAGCCCGATGGTTCGGCCTGGAAGGTTGGGCTGCAGAACCCTTTGGGAAAACGGGGTGAGGATTTTTGGGCCTTTGTGGAAAGCCAGGACAGCGCGGTAGTTACAAGTGGCATCTATGAACGCGGCTTCGCAGAGAATGGCAATTGGTATCATCATATTCTCGATCCGCGCACCGGCTGGCCGGTTGAAAATAATTTGCTGACCGTAACGGCCTGCTCAAAAAGCTCTATGCTGGCAGATGCCCTCACAACCGCTATGTTCGTCATGGGACCTGTCGAGGGATCACCGCTCGCTGGAACATTTGGTGCTCATGCAGTCTTCCTCGAAAAAGACAATCGCGTCACCTATACAAAAGGTTTGAATGTTACTTTTGTTAGCTGAGGGGTGCGTCGTGTGGAAGCAATGGAAACGTGGGCGCACTCGCTATAAGGAGCTGCGCAAGCGAGGCATGAATGAATGTAAAACCAATCCGAAGCAAAAAAGATCTCCGCGAGGCGCTTGCCCGAATCGACGAGCTTATGGCCGCCAAATCCGGCGCTCCGGAACACGACGAACTTGAAATCTTGAGCACTCTGGTTGAAGTCTATTGTATTTCACTCTTGTCCAAATTAGCTTTCGGTTTCTAAGGGCCAGAGGCCCGGCAACCTCGTCCTTGCAGGGGCACTTCATGAGCCACAAGTTGAATGCTTTCAATGAGCCCTCTGCTTCCAATGGGCCAATTTGGACAGCACTGATTGGTAAGTGGACATTCATGGGATATAAACCATCGACAGGCATAAGCACAACTTGCCACGAATTCCTAAGCGTTGGGCTGGCCTTCGGCTCCTGCACGAACAAAGTTTTTTTGTGAAATTCGTGGCTGGCTTTGTTCGAGTTGCCCATTCAAGGCTCGGCTTATCTATGAACTGATTAGTATTTCAGGCTCCGTAGAAGCGATGATGCCCGCTCCTGGATGATGCCGGCCACGCGTTCCGCCATTGTGAAATCGTTGGTGGCGGCCAGAAGGTCTTTGTTCCGCAGTCTATCGATGACCTTTCCACAAAGGTTGGCAATCCTTTCACGCAGCATGGGCCAACCCACATGCGATTCCTGGGCCATGGTTTGCCAGTGCGCCGGCGTGATCCTCTCGATAGAGTCGCTCTCCCCGATCTTCATGGCTGGAGTCTTGGATAGTTCCGGCCAAGCCAGCGTACAAACCAGATCGTAGAACGGCGCAAGCCTTCGTTCGGTCCTGCGGTAGAGGATCGAATAGTTCTTGCCGTGCGCATCGGCATTCCCGATCAGCATATTGAAGATCAGGCCGTCAAGGAAATCCCGGATGTCCAGAGCCGCGAGGGTGGACCACTCACGGAGCAGCCCTATGCAGTCGCGAAGCAGCGGGCCTCCTTCCTGCTGGTACTTTCGCTCAGGGGGGAATCCAAGTGCCTGGCAGAAGTCCTCCTGATGAACGCGCGTGATCGAGCCATCCGCACCGATGTTGCGGTCGTATCGCTGGACAACGATGCACGGCTTGTTGCCGACTATGCGGATGGATATCGGAGGGACGTTTAAACCGACCGCTCCGGCCAGCGTCATACAGAGAACCTCGGTGGCCACCAGTCCGGGGAATCGCTCGGGTTCCGGTTTGATGACATGCGTGCTCGGTGTGTTCCCGAGAGGCAGCGCGATGGCGGCACCCCGAATTAGGATTGGCAGCTTTGACTGCGATCCGGCCAGCGAAAGCCGCAGTCCATCGCGTCCCGCCATCAGCGGGCGGCGTGGCAGTTCCGCGACGATGTTTCGCAAATCTTTCTCGCTCAGTTCCCGAACGCGCGTTTCGTTCACGGTCGGTGGCGGCGCCTCTTCCGGCAGCAGGCTGACAGAGCCCGCACATTCGCCGCCGATGCGTTCCAGCATGGCGAAATCGTTGCGCTCGCTAATTCCGAGAATGGCAGCAATCTGTTGCCTTGGCCCCTCATCGGGGAGGATACCGGCGAAGAAAGGACGCGCATGCTTTCCCCGGAACGGTTCGCTCTGCAGCGGCAGTGATCGAGAAAGAGGTATGGCATCCGGCCTGCCCGTCCATTCCAAGGCGTACCGAAACTCGAGAAGTCCGCTGTCATCCTCGTCCAAAGTGCCGGCCATTTCGCCATTCAAATAGACAATCAGCCGTTTCATGGCCTTTGGCCTCCTGTCTCATCGCTGCCGAGGATCGTCGTTTCAATGGCAAGCCCAAGCGCGTTTAGGACCTGTAGAGTTTTACCTATCTGACAGGTGGGCTTTCCCTTCTCCAAATCGACGATGAACCGCAACCCCGTTCCGCAGGTCATGGCCAGTTCTTTCTGGGTGATCTTCAGCTGCTTCCGCCGCATTCGGATCGCGGTTCCGAGCTGTTCTGTGTTTTTCATCTTCATAGTTCCCGATCGGTAATATCTCACGATCCTTGCGATCAGTCAAACTCTATTTTACCGTTCGGGAACATTCATACAAACTCGTGCTTTAAAGCGTGACAATTTTCCCGAGCGGGGCGCCTTAATCGAGGGCTTCAACCTTCGCCATGGCTTCGGCTGACAAGTTTTCCTGGCGAAACACGGCATAGACCCCATAGAGGAACAAAAGCGCCGGGAAGAGGCGGAGGTGCAGCACATCCTGGAAGGGGCAACTTTTGAACAGCTGACAAAACAGTTCCTCGAGGAATATGCCAAAAAGCTCCGCTCCTGTTACGAGGTGAAGCGATCCTTCGACCAGTATCTCCTCCCTCAATTCGGAAAAGTGAAGGCGCGGGCGAAAAAGGCAACGCATCGGCATCCTGGACCTTCCACTTCCGGGCCCGAGGCCTGCCGGTGCGGAATGGATTGAGGCTTATCGCCACTGGGCACGGTGGATGTAAAGCAAAATGAGCGGACAATTAATTGTTATCGGGAAACAAATCCGTATAAGCCTGCTCCGCTGAGGCGACTTCCCTGTCATTCAATG
>CAYYTC010000035.1:0-49074 GCA_964474425.1 uncultured Acidobacteriota bacterium | reverse complement strand
CGTACGCACGGTGGTGTGACAGGGACAGCGGGTGACCGCCTACCTATGTCGATCCCCGGGCGTGAGCCCGGGGTAAGGATTAGGAAATTAGAAAGCCCCGAAGGGGCGACACTCAAACCACTGACCCGAACAATTGGTGCCGCGCCTTTGGCGCTCATTTCCTATTCGCCCATAAGCCCGGCCTGACGAGGCTGTCTTACGGTTATGAATTTGTCAAAAATGGCGCTCATAAGTTCTTTGTTTTCAATAGCCGATTTTGCGCAAAATCAACCGTTGGACAGCCTCTGACGGCCGGGCCTATTGCCTGCCGGCCCTTTATTTGATTTTTTCAGTCCCGTATCCCTTTTCCTTCCAGTTTTTCAATGGACAGAATTCAGCAGTCTTGAATCCGGCGTCTTCGGCGAGCTTCGCAGCCTGCGAGCTCCGTCGCCCGGTGTTTCAGGTGAAATAAAGAGTGGTGTCTTTGGGGATGCCTTTCAGCTTCGACGGGATTTGGTCGATCGGGATGTTGATCGCGCCTTTGATCGTCTCTTTGGCAAAAAGATCCGGCTCCCGCACATCGATAACCAAAACCTTATCCTTGCCGATGTGCCGTTTTAGTTCCTCGGGAGATATCTCCTTGGCGCCGATCGCCCGTCCGGACTGGGGATCCACAGGATAATTCCGCGCGGTCTGTGCAAGGGCCACCGGGAGGAGCCCGGACAAAACCAGCCACAACAAAGCATTCATGCGACCTCCTCTGAGTTCCGGGCTGCAGTCCGGCCCGTACATAGAATATAATGCACCTTTATGGAGGGGGAGGATAAATGAGAAAAGTCCCGGAATGGTTTCGCGAGTTTGCAGAAGGGAATCCGCAGATTACAGAGGCCTACGAAAACCTTGCTGCCGAATGCCGAAAGTTCGGGCCGCTGAGCGAGAGGGAACAGCTCCTGGTCAAACTCGGCGTGGCTACAGGATCTCACACAGAAGGGTCGGTGCGTTCGCAGGTTCGCAAGGCCCTGGATGCAGGGGTGAAGCCCGCGGAAATACGCCATGCCATAGTTTTGGCTTTAGCGCCAATAGGATTTCCGAGGATGATGGCCGCGCTGGACTGGGCGGAGGATGTTCTGAAAGCAAAGATTCCTGAAAACAAAAAGAGGCGATCTTAGGGAGGCGAAATGGGCAAGGTAAGGCTGGAACACAAGGCAGGTCCGCTGCCGATCCTGGGCGTATATCCGACCATCATGATAGGTGTGAATGTTGAAGGCAAACCCGATTTCACCACCGTCGCGTGGACGGGAGTCGCTGCCAGCGTTCCGCCGTCGGTCACCATCGCCCTGCAGCACCATCGGCACTCTTTGAAGGGCGTCCGGCAGCATATGGTTTTTTCTGTGAATGTCCCTTCGGTCACTCAGGTCAAGGAAACGGACTACTGCGGCATGGCTTCCGGCAAACGGATAGATAAGGCCGTCGACTGCAAATTCACCGTATTTTTCGGCAAACTGCCCAACGCGCCGCTTATTGAGCAATGCCCCATCAACCACGCCTGCGAGGTTGTGCAGATCCTCAATCTCGGGAGTCATGAACTCATAGTCGGAAAAATTGTCGAATCCTTTGTCTCGGAAGAATGCCTGGTTGACGGCAGGCCCGATCCATCCAAAATGCAACCTTTTGTATTCAGCGGCCCTGCTTATTACGCAATCGGGGATTATCTCGGGGACGCCTTCCGATGCGGCAAGGAGATAAATCCCAAGGCGAGGCTGGACACGCTGGAAGAACTCAGGAAGATGAGCGAAGGCGACGGTCCCGAGGACAAGAAATAACGCCATCAGCCTTGGCTCTGACCTTATCTTATTGATTGTCGGAGTTCCTCAGCGCTTTTGTCGGCGTAGATCGGCGTTGCTAAATTCCGGTGTTCGCGAATCCCCCGGCAAGGATTTGGGATCGCCTAAGAGTTCTTGGGAATATCGCCGCTGTCGAAGGCCTGTCGGATCCCAAATATGACGGCACCTGGTGGCGCATGTCCACGTCGTCTTCCTTCCCGGCCATCGTTGTCAGCGGACCGCTCGGCAAAGAATTGAACATGAACTCCGGCATGGGGCTTCTGGGATATGGATTCAGGGCTAATGCCACCATCGGGCGCGCCGTGAAGCTGCCGCGATTGGGACTACGGTCAAAAGCAAGATCACGATCGGAGAAGGGTATGTTACCGGAACTGAAAGCGTCGAAGCGCGAATGACGGTTCTGGAGGTTCTTCGGGGCGAAAAGGCCTGGGAGCTTGTGAAAGCCAATCCATCCAACAAGCCGCCTGAATCCGGGATGGAATTTGTTGCGGTACGGATCCGCATTGAATACGGCGACAAGAGAGGCGGAGATCCGAGCTATGGCATTCGGGCCGAACAATTTGCCGCAGTTTCGGAAAAAGGCAGGCAATATGACCACCCGGCGGTTTCTCAGCCAAAGCCTGAGCTTAGCGGTCGGCTTTATCCCGGCGACTCTCTGGAAGGCTGGATAGCTTTGGTTGTGTCGGTGGACGATGCGAAGCCGCTCATGAGTTTCGGCAACAACTACTACAGGATCTGGTTCAAGCTGTATTAGCCCTCTTCAATATTTTTCTTTTCGGAATGATTCCCAAAATTATTCACAGCCGGCAACGGCTCCCTTTGGAAAACCCGATAACATACTTTTGAAGTTAGGCCTCACAACCTACAAGCCTGCGGTCCTCGAGGATTACCCCTGGGGTGTGGATCGCCGAACCGATTGAATGCCGGGCAATAGTTTCTTTTGCGCGGAAATCCTGCAATCCAACTTTATGCGAGCAGGTGGAGGGCCCTGGCTTTGATCAGCAGATAGACCGGGCTCCCCACTTCAAGGCTCAATGCCCGGACGGCGGCCTGGGTGACGCTGACCTTGAAATCGACACCGCATCCCACGACCAGCTCCGTTTTATCCGCATCGTAAAGGATATTTTGGATCACTCCCGCCAACACGTTCCGGGCGCTGGTTTGAGCAAGTCGTTCCCTGCAGACGATAATGTCCTCCGAACGGATCCCGATCGTAACCCTGCTTCCTATGGGCAGCCCGTTATAGGGAGCCTCGATCAGACAGGAGTTCAGGTCGATTTCGGTCATGCCGTCCTCAGGCCGGTGGCTCAGGACTCTGCCCACAAATACGTTTTCCGCGCCGACAACCCTGGCTACAGGCGCCGTCCGGGGAGCGTTAAAAATTTCCAGGGGGGGGCCTTCCTGCACGACCTTGCCTTCGTCCACGACAAGCATCGTGTTGCCGAGGCGCACGGCTTCATTGTGGCTGTGCGTCACATAAAGGAAAGGGATGCCGGTTCGCTGCTGGACCGCGGCGATCTCCTCCCCAAGCCGGGAGCGCGTGGCGATATCGACCGCCGACAGGGGCTCATCCAGAAGCATGATCCCGGGATCCGTGGCAAGGGCGCGGGCCAGGGCGACCCGCTGCTGCTCGCCGCCGGACAATTCATGCGGATAGCTCTCCGCTGTTTTCAGGATCCCCAGCAAAGCAAGAAATTCGCGCGCGCGCTCGTGCGCCGAATGCCGCGAATGCGTCCGGATGCCGTACATCACGTTCTGCTCGGCGGTCAAATGCGGAAACAGGGCATGGTTTTGAAAAACATATCCCACCCTGCGCTGCTGCATCGGCAGGTTGATGCCGGCAGACGAATCGAAAAACACTGTTTGGTCGAGCGTGATCCTGCCCTCGTCCGGCGGGAGGATACCGGCGATGGCGCGCAGGATGCTGGTCTTGCCGGCTCCGGAGGATCCGAAGAGCACCGTGATGCCGCTGCCCGCCCTGAAGGTCACATCAATGGTCAGGGTGTGCCCGTCGCCGGAGCCAAGCTGCTTCCTGATGCGGGCGTCCAGCATGCTTCACCCTTTCTTCGGCCGCGAGAGCCGGTTGGTAATATAAACAACGGTGACGGATATGCCCGTTAGTATCAGGGCCAGCCATTTGGCCCGTGCATCTTCGCCGGATACCACCGCTTCATAAATAGCCAGCGGCATCGTTTGCGTCTTGCCGGGAATGTTGCCTGCCAACATGAGGGTCGCTCCGAATTCCCCAAATGCGCGCGCGAAGCTCAGAACGATGCCCGCAAGGATTCCCCTGCCGGCCAGGGGCAGCGTGACGCGGAAAAAAGTTTCGAGTTCGCTTTTGCCCATGATGCGGGAAGCGATTTCATAATCTTCGTTGACGCTCTCGATGGCCGCGCGGGCGGACTTGATCATCAGGGGAAGCGCGATCACGGTCGAGGCTATCACGGCCGCAATCCAGGTGAAAGCCACGGTCCACCCGGTCAGGTCGTACAGCGGCTTTCCCAGCAAACCGCGCCTTCCCAGCAGAAGGATGAGGTAATACCCGGTCACGGTCGGCGGAAGGACCATCGGTAGGGTCAGGATTGCGTCCAGGAGGTCCTTGCCCCGGAATTGCCGTTTGGCAAGCAGAAATCCCAGCGCGGTTCCGGCCACACCGATCAAAATCGTGGCGATGCTGACAACCAGGAGCGAAAGCCGTAGAGTAGGCCAGATCATGGATTACCGTGGATTTAAAAAACCGTGTTTTGCCAAAATCGATTGTCCCGCTTTACCGAGCGTCCAATCGATGAAGCGCTGAGCATTTTCGCGATTTCCGGTCCCTTTGACGACGGCTACAGGATATAAGATCGCTTCGTGTGCGCCTTCCGGTGCATTGGCCGCGATGGAAACCGCTCCATGCGCTGCCGGCACATCGGACGCATACACAAAACCCGCTTCCACTTCGCCGCGCGCGACGTAATCCAGGACCTGGCGAACATTTTCCGCCAGCACAAGCCGGGATTGAATCCCGCCCCACACCTTGAGTTTTGTCAGCGCTTCCCGGGCGTACTGGCCGGCAGGAACCGTTTTGGGGTTGCCGATCGCCATTCTTTCCACCCGCGGATTGGCCAGATCGGCGAAAGAATGGATCCGCAGCCTGGACCCCGCCGGTACCACGAGCACGAGAACGTTGCGGGCGAAATTGCGCCGGGTCTCGGGGAAGATGAACCCCCGGGCCTGGAGCTCATCCATCTGCTTATCCCCGGCGCTGGCAAATACATCGACCGGGGCGCCGCTTTCGATCTGCCTCTGCAGCAGGCCGGACGCTCCGAGATTCAGCCTCACCCGGACTCCAGTGCCCTTCTCAAATGCGAAACCGATTTCTTCGAAAGCGTTTTTAAGGCTGATTGCCGCCGAGACCAGGATCTCCCGGTCGTCCGATGCCGACAAACAGGGTTGTGTGGAGGATGCCACGCCCAAAACCAACAGGAAAGCGATCAAGCAGTTCAGCATTGCGAACTATCCCGGGAGGCGAAAAACAAATACAAATCTCAAACCGCCAAAAAACTATGTCATGGTAAAATGACAGTGTAAACCCAATTTGGGTGTTCTCAAAATGGTCTTTGAGTGGCGGGACTGCCGTAAGAACTATCAGGAAATCCTGCGTCATGCTACAGTGGCGCTGCAGCCGGGCGTCCGGTCCGGCAGACTGATTGCACTCGGGAGAGGTGACCATGACCGTCCAGACCAACCTTGCCCAATTCAGATTGAAGCGCGGCCTTAGTGCCATCGAACTGGCAAAGCAAATTGGCGTGAGCCGCCAGACAATTTACGCCATGGAAACGGGTACCTATGTGCCCAATACTCTGCTGGCGCTCAAGCTGGCTCAGGTCCTCGACGTGAAAGTGGAGGACCTGTTCCGGCTGGAGAGCGCCGAACCGCCTGCGCATACGGAGGCGGTGGATCTTCTGCCCGCGGAACAGGAAGCGCAGCCTGGATTACCTGTGCAGCTCTGTCATGTCGACGAAAGGCTGGTCGCGGTCCTTCCGGCGCCGGCCGCCTGGAGCCTGCCGCCGGCGGATGCGGTGCTGATCGAGGCAGGGAAAAGATCTGGTAAGGGAAGGGTGCAGCTCTTTCAGGAAGAAACCCAGTACCGCATGCGCCTCCTGATCGCCGGATGCGATCCGGGGATTTCCGTGCTTCTGCGCCACCTGCAGAGGGAAGGGGTTGAGGCGGTCGTAGCCTACCGGAACAGTTCCCAGTCCCTGAATCTGCTCAAACAGTCCTTGATCCATATCGCGGGATCGCATCTGAGAGATGAAGCCACCGGCGAATCCAATCTTCCCGCTGTTCGAAAGCATTTTCCCAAAGGAACAGTCGCCGTGATCTCCTATGCAATCTGGGAAGAGGGAATGGTTATTGGCCGGGGCAATCCGAAGAACATAAAAGGCATCGGAGACCTGGTCCGCAGGGATGTGTGCATCGTAAACCGAGAGTCGGGTTCAGGCAGCCGGCTGATGCTGGATACGCACCTTCAAAAGGCCGGTATTGTCCCTAAGGCGGTCAGGGGCTATCAGAACATAGCCATCGGGCATCTGCCGGCGGCATGGCAGGTCAAAACCGGCGCGGCGGACTGCTGCCTGGCGACGAAGACGGCCGCGTGCGTTTTCGGGCTCGATTTCATCCCGCTGGCCAGCGAACGCTACGACCTAGTGATTCAAAAACAGAACCTGAGCCTTCCCGGCGTGCAGATTCTGCTGGATACGCTGGGGCGAGCGGCTTTCCGTCGGGAACTCGAAGGGCTGGGCGGCTACGACACTAGAATTGCCGGGGATAGGTTGGTTTGATTTTGCCGATTCGTCCTTTTTCAATTGGAGCCCGGCTTATCGTTCCTTCGGCCACGCCATAACCGCCCAGCGGCACTTCCTTTCGTAGGGCAATTGCCACTGCCCGTCACGGCAGATGAGATGCTGCCGGAGATAGGCGTGGACCCGTTCCTCTTCGTGCGATGTCATGCCGTGGAACATCCAGCGCTGGTCTTCCAGTGCCTCTTCGTGCGATGTCCAACGGTTACGGTGGTTTTCTTCGATGAGGACAACATTTGCCTTTATCCCCATGTCGTAGAGCAGTTGGTAATAATGTATATAGTCCGGTCCTCTGTCGGGATTTCTACCGGCAAATTCGCAAAGACGCGCATCGAGCGGCCCATGGCCGACGGGAACCGAAATAAAAGCCTGCCGCCTGGCAGCCCGGTCAAGCTTCCGGATGCAGGCGGAAGCATTCTCAGCCTGCAGGCAACGGGAGGCGATTGCCAGGTCGAACTCGCCGATACCCAGGGTGTCCCAGTCGTCCTCCCATTGACCCAGTATCGTTTGGATGTTGGTGATGCCGTTTTCCCGGCAGCGGCGCTCGAGGATGGAGAGCATGTTCCTGGAAAAATCGACAGCGGTGATTCTTTGGACTTTTGGAGCAAGGGGTATCGCGAGGGTGCCTCCCCCGCAGGCCATATCCAGGACCGTCCAATCCGGTTTCGGGTCCAGGAGTTTGATAAAGCTCTCGGAGTAAGGGGTGCCGACGGCATGGGTAGAGAAGGACAACGCCCGTCCCTCCCAATATTCGCGGCCGCTATAAAACGCCGGCTGCCCGGCGGATTTTGTTTCGTTCCCTGACCCCTTCATCGCACGCTTCCGTTCTTCGCTCGTCGGATGCTTTCCCCGAGGGTTCTTTCCGGGGATTACCCCGCACAATTATAGGCGTCCAGCGGGAGGAAAATACAGCACAAAGGCGGTCGATGGTAATAAATAACAAACGTTGTCAATTATAAGGTACATTTATAAGGCACATTGCTGCCATGGGCGTAAGCATGGAACCGGAGGAACGCCTGGAGCCGGCGGATAGCATCGGGCCTCGGCTTAAGGCGTACGGCACCGGCCGGACATTCCCGGCCTTCCCTCAAAACACTCCGGCGGAACTGCAGGGAGGTGTTTGATTGGCGGCCGGAGCAATCCTGCACTGACGCCCCGCTCCACCGTTTCTCTTCACGATCCTGTATTGCCCCGCTCTTCGGGATTGGCCGCTCATTCCCGGATTCCAATCTGCGTTCCGGCACTCCGGTCCGCCCTCTCCCCGCATCCCCCTAAATACTAAATGTCTTGTATAACGATATAATGTTGTGTATAAAAATATGCTTCAAAACACAAAGGAGGAAGAATTCATGCTATTTAAAAAATATGTCAGCCGCGTTGCCGTGCGGGGCGCTCTTGCGGCCGGCATCCTTTTGTTTGGGATTTCGGATATACGGGCTCAGACCAAGCAGATGCTGCAATGGTCCAGCGATCTGAATTACCTGAAAAATGGGTCCGCAGAGGAACTGATGCTCAACAGGGCCGCGATCGTGCAGATCCGCAACGGCGTGGACCTTTGGCTGAGGATGCATCCGGATACTCCGATCCAACTGCAGTCGGCCCCGCCCGAACCTTGGAATGCGGACCAGATCCGCGGCCAGATCGCCGTGCTCCTCGGTGCCCTGGAAGGCATTCTTAAAGAGGACCCCAGCAGGCCGTTCGACATGGGAGTGATTATGGTCAGCGTCACGGCGGAGGCCTCTGCCCTGTCTCCTGTAGCTGACAGCTTCGCCCGCGCGGAAATGGTCAACCGGCAGGCGCTGACTTCGGCCGCAGCGCTCGATTACATACCGGGAGTGGCGATCGACCACGCTACGGCAGGACGAAACGAGGCCTCGATGAGGTTGCGCGGCTTCACATCCAGGGGTCAGGTGCCGTTCTACATCGACGGCATTCAGGTCAGCATGCCCTACGACGGCACAATAGACTTCAACCGTTTTCTCTCCAACGACATCGCGGAAGTGCAGGTGTCCAAGGGCTTCTCGTCTCCGTTGCTTGGCCCCAATGCCCTGGGCGGTTCCATCAATCTTGTGACCAGGCAGCCGGAAAAGAGGTTGCAGGGCGATGTGCTGATGGGAACAGGGTCCGGCGATATGCTGCTTTCATCGGTAAATCTCGGGTCCCGGTGGGAGAAATTCTATTTTCAGGGCAACTTCGACTGGCTTCAGAGCGACTTCGTCCCGCTGTCCGGCAATTTCGCGCTGAACGCTTTTCAGCCGACCAACGAACGCAACAATTCGGATACTCGCGATGCCAGGTACTCCGGCCGTTTTGCTTACACCCCGAGGGGCGAAGATCGGTACGTATTCAGCTATATCAACCAGAAGGCTGAAAAAGGCGTACCTCTTTATGCGGGGCCGAATTCCGCCGCTACCTTCAACCAATATGCCTATAGACGGTGGCCGTATTGGAACAAAACCGCCTACTACCTCATCACCAACACCGGATTAGGCGGATCCAGTTCCCTCAAGCTGCGCGCCTACCACGACCAGTTCAACAATGAGATGGATTTTTACGACAATGCCTCCTTCTCGACGATGAACAAGACCACGTCGAACCACAGCTTTTATGACGACCACAGCGCCGGCGCATCCGCCGAATTCAACACGAGGGCAGTGCCGCGCAGCCTGCTCAGCGGCTCCATCTTTTTCAGGGACGATATCCACCAGGAAACGCTCGAATATCCGGCCAAGTCGCCGTATCCTTTCATTACACCCACCCAGCTGGACAGAGCCCAGATGTTTTCGATGGGATTCCAGGATGTCGTTTCGATTACGGAGCGCCTGCGCGCGACGTTCGGCTTCAGCGCCGATTATATGAAGGGGATGCACGTCCAGAAGCTCAACAAGGCTGAGACGGCGCTGATACCGGTCACCTGCGCATCCAACCCCGACAATGACTCCTTCCGGGGCTGCACGGCCGGCGTGTGGAACTACAACCCGCAGGCTTCGCTTTCCTATGCGGTTTCGTCGCTCGACACCCTATATTTTACCATTGCCGACCGCGGCCGCTTTCCTCTCCTCAAGGACAGCTACTCCTACAAGCTGGGCAGTGGGATCCCGAATCCCGATCTGGAACCGGAGCGCAACACCAGCTTCAATGTCGGCTATTCGCACGCATTCCCGGGCAAGACCCTGTTCCAGGTTGAGTACTTCTATAACCGCCTGCGCGACGCGATTCAATCCGTTTACGTACTGGATCCCGGCGGGACCACCGATCCCCTATGCAGCAATACCGGATCCCAGGCGGGATATTGCAGCCAGAATGTAAACATCGCCCAAGAGCGCCATCAGGGGTTCGAAGTCAGCATCCGCACCACGCCGATTTCGCGCCTGACCATGGACGTGAACTACAGTTACCTCAACCGGAACATGGAGTATGATTTCGGGAGCGTCGTCGAAGTAAGCCAGGTTCTCACTTCGCTCCAGATCCTGCCGACCTATCCCAGGAACAAGGTGATTTTTAATGCCACGCTGAGGCTGCCGCACGAAATCCTGGCCATCGGCAATTTCCGGTACGAGGGCGGGATTGTTCTGCAGGATACGACCTATAAGACCGCGCCCGGCAACTTAGCCTTTTCGTCTTCCTGTGGCACGGCGGATATAGGGGGCATAATCCCGGTGTATGCGGGATTTTCCGTGCAGGCGGGCGTGAAGAATATCTTCGATCGGGATTACTATTACACGGCCGGCTACCCCGAAGCGGGCCGCAGCTGGTACTTGAACGCGCGCTACCGGTTCTAGGAACCGCCGAAGCAGCCACGAATTGCGCGAATGCGTCCTTCGCGTTCATTCGTGGCTGTTTTTTGTGAATCCGCTCCGGACTTTTCCTTAGATTTCCTTCTCGAGGAAAAAGTCTTGTATGGAAGAAATAAGTTGTGTATAAATTCCGCTTTCAGTTGTAACGAATGCAATACCTGTGGTGCTCAGACGATACATTTACCGGTAGCTGGGGTTCGGTTTGACGGCGCACAGGATGCATTCGGGGAATCTTGTCTCAAGGGAAAGGAAGCAGGAGATGCGTCGATTATTGCGATATTTATGTGTCCTGGCGGTTTTATGGACCGCATCGGTCGCCGTCGCGGCGTCCGGCAAGTTCTATATTGTGGGGATGGGCACGGCGCCCGATCTCATCACTGTCCGGGGGATGGAAGTCATCAGGAAGGCGGACATCATCCTTCTGGAACAGCCGTCCGAGAAGGAATACTGGAAGGACTTCATCGGAGACAAAGAAGTGATTTACTGTCCTCATGGCGCCCGCGTGGGTCTGGGCCTGGATCCGAAGAAGGTAGAGGATCCGGACATGAGGGCCATTGTTGAGAGGAATGCCGCCCACCGTCAGGAGGCCGTGGGAAAGATACGGAAAGCCGTGGAGGAGGGGAAAATTGTTGCGGCCCTGGAAGGTGGGGATCCCATGGTTTACGGCACCACCTTTTATCTCGAAATGCTGCCGAAGGACTTTCCATCCGAAATCGTCCCGGGCATCGGCGCCTTTCAGGCGTCCAGCGCGGCTGTGAAGATGAGCCCGGTTTTCGGATACGACACGAACTCGGTCATCGTGACCATGGACGACTGGCCGGGCCGCAAGGACCTGAACGAAAAGCTGATGGATACTCAAACAAGCCTGGTCATTTATACCATGAATCTCAACTACGCGAGGCTTTTCGAGCAGCTGAAGCAGCATTATCCGGAGGATACGCCGGTCGCTGTCGTTTCCTACGCGGGGGAGACAGACAAACAGCAAGTTGTGCGAAGCACGGTGGGGAGATTTTTATCGGAAGTGGACTATAAAAAGCTGCCGGTC
The DNA here is from genome assembly GCA_964474425.1 of uncultured Acidobacteriota bacterium. GTDB lineage: Bacteria > Acidobacteriota > UBA6911 > UBA6911 > UBA6911 > UBA6911. The sequence goes on along the minus strand of CAYYTC010000035.1, from coordinate 37,565 downwards.
GATGCGCACACCGTACTGGTGGGCAAATTCCTGGAAGTCGGGCAGGCCCGCTACGACGCGCTGATGGGGGCCAAGAATGACATTGAAAGAGTGCACGGCGCAACTCCCACCGGGAAATAGCTTGTATGGAAAAGACTCTTAACGGAAAAAACTCCGGGATCGTGAGGGGGCGCAAGCCAAGAAAGCTGTTTGCGCCCCTGTATGCCCTTGGCGGCATGGCGGCTATCGGTTTCGCCCTGAACAGCGATCCCGCTGCTCAACAGATGCCCGCAGCGGATGTTGTCATCAAGCTGAATCGAATGGACCCCGTCGCATTCTCACACGTGAGACACCTTGCCGTTAAACCCGAGAAGTCGGCGGCCAGGTCCGCCGGATTTTCCTGCGACGATTGCCACCCTGTGCCGTTTGATCGTGTTTCGGGAGGCCCTGTCGGGATGGAGGTCCCGCACGAAACCGGGGGATGCGCCCGATGCCACAACGGGCAAAAGCGGAGCGACGGAATGCCGACGGCTTTTGCCGCAAACACGCGCTGTCTGACCTGCCACAAACCCGAGACCCCCTAAACCTGCCCCGGTCCGCTGCTGCAAAGGGAGCTTGTTCCGTGATCCGGATTCTCGACCGGCTCGAAAAATTCGTAACGATTCCCGCTGCTGAACCCATGCATTCCGGGTTGGCATGGACATCAAGCTCGCCATCGGCGCACAGCTTCGTTGGTCCGTTGGCCATCCCGACATCTGGAAACTGAAAGGGGCTGAACGATAGGGCAGAATCGCTACAGATTCAGGATGCGATAGTAGTTTTTTTGTTCAAAGCAGGGTTTGCACAGGATTTCGCCCGCAACCTCGATTTCCCGGCCGTCCAGGATGGTCTCGCCGCAGCGCAGGCATTGACAGCTGCGTATGGGTTTGCCGGGCATGTCTTCGGGCCTGAGGGCGACGGCCACAGGCTTAATGGAGAACAGATCTTCATCCCGGGCATTGACGAAATCCGGCTCCACGTCGCTGTGCGGCAGCTTGCCGGCGACGCGCACGGCTTTGCCGGATTCCAGGTTGATGAAGGTCGCCGCCATTTTGCCGTAATCCATGACCTTCATCGTTCGCTTCCCCGGCCTGCAGCCGGTCAAGGCCATGATGGCGTCGGTGGCACATCGATCGATTTCCGCAAAAACCATAATTTTCTTTTTGTCGGCTCCCAGAGGATCGGCAATGCCCAGGTTTCGCAGCCCGCACATGGTCATGCGCGTGCCGGTTTTTATACCGCGGCAGACATCGCCGTGGAAGCTTTCGGCTTGAGAGAGAAGAACTGCGTAATGGTCGAGATCATAGGTTCCCATAGGTCCACCTTTCGATTGCGGTCCTTCTTCAAAAATAATACGTCAGCATAGCAGAATTATCACCCAATCGAGACTCCGGTATGCGCGTTTCTCCGGCGGTGCTCCCAAACTTCATTCCATGGCTGAAACAGGGGAATTCATGGTTGGGGCTCGATGCCCTGGATGAGGCAGAGACTCCGTGCGGCATGGGTGATGTCATGAAAGATCGCCTCCCGCTTAAAAAGCCTGTTATGGCAACAAGGATTGTATTTTAATAGTGCCATTGTCATTTATTCAAGACAATTTTTGGACAAGCGTTTTGAGGCACTCTGAATGAAACCGTAATCCCAACTCTGCCGGGGGACGCACAGAGTTTGACAGTTCCGGGATTATGGAATGCCGACATACACGGGCAAAACCCTTACAAACGCTGATCGATTAGGCATCGGAAGCGTCTCATCGGCTCTTGCCGGCGTATGTCGGCGGTCGGAGGCTGAGTAGTTTTTCCGAGCGCTTTGAAGGGCCTGCCGTTAAGCCTCCGGTTCACGCGCGGCCCGTTGGCTCTCAAGGCTCGAATCCCGAGCCATTGGAAAGCTATTTCATCGCGGCCTTGATTTCCTTTTTATCGTCGGCCACAATAATCGCGGCAAGCCCGGAAAGCAGGGCAACGCCTGCGGATAACAGGATGGTTCTGCAAATACGCGGTTTTTTCATCTATCGGTCCTTCCACGCCGGATCTTCTCGCCGGCAATGCTAAAAGCGGCGTTTCCCCAATCTACCGGGAGGCTTCTGCCAATGAATTCCAGCTTCAGAATTATACGAAACGGAGACATATGAAAAATATAACAAATTCTTACATTTTCATTTACAATTAAAGAGCAGTAGGGAGCCCTTTGAGGTTGAGTGGGTTCCTTGCTATGCAGCGAATGAGTAATTCAGGATGCCTCGTAATCTACCAAAGACAAATAATTCCACCAAACAGGAGGTTTTGTGAGCCTCAATCGGTCACGAAGGCAATTTCTTCAGGCAGGTCTTACCCTGCCGGCAGCCGGGCTTGTTTCATCCAAAGGCCTGGATTCGATGTTTCAGGAACCTCCCAAGGTTGTTTATAGAACCTTGGGCAAAACAGGTTTAAAGGTATCGGGTGTCGGCTACGGCATAGGCTTTGTACCTATTACAGAGGTGGTCGCGCGAGCCCTGGACATGGGTGTCAATTATTTCGATACCGCCCGCGACTACGGCGACAGCGAAAAAATCTTCTCGGGCGTGATCAAGGGCAGGCAGAGAGACAAGATCGTTATTGCGACCAAATCCCCCTCGCGAAAAAAGCCGGATATTTTGCGCGACCTCGACACCAGTCTGAAAGAGCTGGGCACGGACTATGTCGATATCTGGCACCTGCGCGCGCGGGATACACCGGCATCGGTCCCGGATGAGGCCATTGAAGCTCTGGAGCAATGCAAACAGTCGGGGAAAGCGCGCTTCATCGGTTTCAGCTGCCACGATCCGAACAGGATGGTCGATTTCATTATAAAGACCGGGAAATTCGACGTCATACAGACCACTTACAGTTTTGCCATCGGCGGCTACTACAGAGACGAGGCGGTTAAAAAGCTTCATGATGCGGGAATCGGCGTGATAGCCATGAAAGTGGTGGTTGCATTGACCGGTTTGCATCTGAAAAACTTCGAGAATCCGCCCAAAACAACGGGTGAAGGCCCTCTCGCCGGCATTAAGTGGGTTTTAAAAAATCCGGCCATTGGGACAACGGTCCCTCACATGCGGACGATTCCGGAACTCGAAATGAACTTCCGAGCAATGTCCGAACCCTATACTCCGGCGGATGAGAAGCTCCTTTACGTCCGGAACGAGCAGATACGGCCTCTGTACTGCCGCATGTGCTACGAGTGCAGCGGGAAATGTCCGAAAGGCATGCCCGTGACCGATGTGATGCGATTTCTCGCCTATCACGACTTCTGCGGCAACTATCACCAGGCTTTGACGAGCTTCAGGGATCTGTCCAAGGAAGTCCGTGACATTCACTGCGGCGATTGCTCCGAATGTGCGATTCAATGCCCCAATGGAGTTCATGTCCGGGATCGCCTGATCCGGGCGCAGGAGCTCCTGGCATAGCGAAATAGGGAGACTAAAGGGGGTTTGCGGCTGCAGGCTCGGATAACGCTGACATACGCTGAAAAAGCGCCGATGAACGCTGACCTCCTATTTGAAGTCAGCGTTTGTCACCGGTTTCGGCCGATGGAGCTCATTCAGCCGCGTTGAGCGCGCTGTAGTCAAGCCTCCGGCCTATCCGGAGGTTGCTGCGCATCATACGGCATGACTTTTTTGTCATTGGACTCTGAACCCCGACGGCAAGGAGAATGCTGCCGAAAAAAAAGGAGATAGTCTATGGCTGAACTCAAGAAAGCCGGTGACAAGAACAATAAGGTTCTGCGCAGGGAATTTCTGGCCGGCGGCGGAGCCGCGATCGCGGTTGGAGCGCTAACGGTTTGTGTTCCCGAAACGATCGCAACAACGCCGGAGCAATCCGGGACCGCAAAACCGAGCTACGCGGCATCGACCGGATACATTGTCTATGACAGCCGGCTCTGCCTGGGCTGCCAGAGCTGCATGTTTGCCTGCTCCATGACCCACGAAGGAATGGCCAATCCCTCGTTGTCGAGAATCCAAATCATCCGGGATGCCCCATCTTTCACCAAATACCCCTATGACATCGTCATGTCGTTGTGCCGTCAGTGCGTCTCGCCGCTGTGCGTACAAAACTGCCCTACGGGCGCCTGTCACGTGGACGCGGCCAACGGCAACGTCCGGATGATCGACCCGTCGAAATGCATCGGGTGCAAGCGGTGCATCAACTCCTGCCCGCAGCGGCCGCACCGGACGATCTGGAATTCGGCAAAAAAGAAGTCCACCAAATGCGACCTGTGCGTCGAGGCGCCTTATTGGAGCCAAAAGGGCGGTCCCGACGGCAAGCAGGCCTGCGTGGAGACCTGCCCGGTCAAGGCGCTGAAGCTGGTGCATGAAGCTCCCTCGCAACTGGATGTCGCCGGCTATGACGTCAATCTGGCTCCGCCACCCAAAGCGGCGCCCCAAAAGGCCCCGAAACCGGCGCCGAAGGAAGGAGCATAGCCACGGCAAACGGATATGCGGGAAAGATTCTGAAAGTGAATCTGACCACGAAAGAGGTCCGCACGATCGATACCGCCAGGTACGAGGAATTCGGCGGCGGAGTCGGAATAAGTGCCGCCATATTCTGGGACCTGGCGGTCGCGCCGGGCGATTGAGACCTGCAGGATGCGTTGGACCCTAGGAACGTAATTTCGCTGATGAGCGGGCCTTTGGCAGCAACCGGCGTTCCCGGAGCCGGAAGGACCAGCGTTTGCGCGATAGCTCCTGAGACCTTCCCGACGAGCCTGTTCCATCGGACCAGTTTTGGCGGCAGGTTCGCTACCATGCTGAAACTTGCCGGCTGGGATGGCGTTGTGGTTCAGGGCAAAGCCGACCGGCCCGTCTGGATCAATATCATCAATGACAAAGCGACGATCGAGGATGCCAAATCGCTCTGGGGCCTGAATACCTTTGAAACGCAAGGCCAGATCGCCTCGATGGTGGCCGGGAGAACCCGTTTCGGCGACGAGTGGCATCAAATAGGCGATGACTACACAACGGCAAGGCCGCAGATTGTCTGCATCGGCCCCGTAGGCGAGTCGAAGGCGCGGGTCGCCTCCCTGATTCACGGCAGCGGCATCAGCGCCCGGGCGGGCGGATTCGGGGGCGTTTTCGGTTCGAAGAACCTGAAGGCCATCAGCGTGATCGGAACCGGCAGCATTCAGGCTGCGGACCCGGCGGCGGGCCGGCTGCGTACACGGCCGAGCAATTGGTCGAAATGCTGTCCCAAAAGGTTGTGCCCTTTGACGGCGACCCGTTGATATTCAGCAATTCCTGGAAAGGATAGGACGCCTGGAAGACCGGCATCTATTCCGAACACAAGGCCAAAATGGTGGCCTGGGCCAGACGTTTTGCAGGTTTCTATAACGAATCCATGTCATTCTGTGAAATGATGCTGCCGGTGTTCGTCAGCAGATCCGCAAGCGGTATCGCCGGCCCCAGCCCCGAATTGGAGTATCGCTACTACCACGCCGTCACCGGAAACAAACTCACTTTTGCCGATACGATGGAAATCGGCAGACGGATCTGGAACGTGGAGCGGGCGATACGGGTGATGCAGGGAAGACGCAGGGACAATGAGGATTTTGCCCCGTTTATGTATATGCCCGGCGCCTCCTTCATGTCGCTCAGCGGCGGAAAGCCCGTTTACGAAAACGGCAAATGGGACTTTCAGAAACAGGATGACCTGTATCTTGACAGAGCCGGAGTGGATCAGTTCAAGACCCATTTCTACAAACTGGAGGGCTGGGACGTCAAAACCGGCTGGCCTACCCGAAAGACGCTGGAAGGCTTGGGCCTGAAAAAAATCGCGGACGACATGGCGTCCAAGGGAAAACTGGGCGCCTGACCCACTGGGAGGTCAACCGGCTCTGCCGGGGAGGCGGATACGCCTGACAAAGGTTGGATCCGATAATCATTTTTCGTTTCCAACCGCTACCGGGAAAGTAAAGACCGCGGAATAATGAATATCGAATTTCGAACCGCAGAAGTCTGGGCCGGACTTCGAAATTCATCATTCATTATTCGACATTCTGCCGTTCAAAAAGCTTTAAAGATATTGATTGCGCGTGAAGGCGGTTTTGTATTTTATCGGTTGCGATCAGGCCCCTTTGAGGGGCCCGCAGCCGGCGATGGCGTGGCCATAGGATGAAACAGATCCTTTGCGATGGCCGTCAGTGCCGGCGAGCAGCGTGCCGGCTCAAAAATGGCGCCTGATGCCAATCCCCTCCAGAATTCCGGCAAGTCCTGAACCTTGCGCGCCATTCCGCCCGTCAAGTCGGGCGCCGCATAATAGACCTTCTTGATTCGGCTGTTGATAATCCTGGACAGGCACATCGGGCAGGGTTCCATGGAAGTGTAAAGTACCAGCCCCTCAACCTTTCGCTGCTTTTCCGGAGGAGCGGAAGGATTATCCGATCTGCGGGCCTTCACCCTTTCCTCGTAACGGTTCAGGAGATCCATTTCCGCGTGCAGGTCGCTGCGGAAATACGGCACAAATTGCCGGTTGCGCCCCCGTTCCACAATTTTCCCCGTGGCCTCTTCTACGAGACAAGCGCCGACACCCCCGTTGTTTTCCCTGAGGCCGGCAAGAGCTTCACGAACCGCAACCAGGACAAAGGCATCATCGGGATACTGTTTGTCAGGCACGTATGCCTTGATCCTTCTCTCAATCTCATTGGGATCGGGTTTCGAGATATTCTTCCGGCTCTCTCCTCTCATGGGGAAATGAAGCAGGACGGATATCGTTATCGAAACCAGAAGAAAGCTTCTCAGGAGTTTTCGGGGAAGCGTAATATTCATTTTCATTCCCAATCCTCGTTTCATTCAACACTTTACAGATGGCGGGCGGAAAAGCTTAAGGAAATGCGAACAGCATGCGTGATTTTGAGTACTCGGGGCAGCCCGATTTGAGATAAGCAAAAAAGAATGTTTCAAAGGCGCCCAAGTTAGGATGCTTTCCGGCGAAGAGCTGAAGCAACTATATAAGCCGATCGTGTCATTCCATGCTGCTTGGCAAGCCGATCAATTTCTTCCATCTGGCTCTTTCGGGCCGTTATATTGAAGCGTTCGACTTTGTCGGAAATTTTAACGTCCACCAGAAAGGCGACGGCTTCTTTTAATGCAGAGTCGCGGCTCAAATTGTCGAGACCGGAGGCTTCCGGGATTTCCTCTCCGTCCTCCAGCATACCTTCAATATGCAGAGTCAATGCCTCGACTGCGTTTCGTCGCGCTTCTTCAAGAGTTTTCCCAGCGGTTATGCATCCAGGAAAATCAGGGAAGCTAACGCCATAGTCCGACTTTTTTTCTTTATGGAGATAAGCGATGTATTCCATTTGCAGCCTCCAAGTCTGGGACGGTCGGAATCATTTGAGATTGATTCCAGCTTTTTTTTCGATGCTTTTCAGCGTCCCCTTCGGTATGTCTCTTTTGGGATGGGAGATGGTCACTCGCCCCTTTTTCTCCGGATGCCTAAACTGCTTATGGCTCCCTACATGATTAACCTCATACCAGCCGTCCTTTTTGAGCGCCCGGATCAGTTCCCGGCTGTCCACAGGCACCCCCGTTCAAGGATACGATAATACACACTAAATACACACTATGTCAAGGGTCCTTCATCGACAATAACGCCATTCCCATGATTGGGCCAACCCCGTTCTTGCTGGATGAATATTTCGATTTGCGAAAGCTGGTCTCTATGGAGTAACTCCCAATCGAAGGAAAGCAGCGGCGGCCGTAAGAGCTTGATTCCCAATGGTCGGGGCATCCAGATTTGAACTGGAGACCTCCTGCGCCCAAGGCAGGCGCGCTACCAGGCTGCGCTATGCCCCGACTGTTCGCTGCAGGGGAACATAATTTTAACTCAATTCGGGGCAGGCTGCCAGTTTAACGATTGACGACTTACGATTGACGATTGAGGACTGGGAACTCCTTCAGTTGACCCAGAAGGGAAGCGACGGCGCGGGCACGGTGGCTGTATTGGTTCTTTTCCGGTTCGTCCAACTCTGCATAGGTTTTGCCGAGTTCCGGGAACAGAAAGACCGGGTCGTAACCGAAGCCGTTTGTCCCGCGCGGAACCTTCGCGATGGTGCCTCGGCACTCCCCTTCGGTTTCCAGCAACAGTACCCCATCCTGCGCCAGGGCAAGGGCACACACGAAACGCGCATTGCGGTTGCTGCCCCTATTTTCAAGCTCGCCCAGAAGCTTTGAGATTCGATCGGAATCGGAAGCCCCTGGCCCTGCATATCGGGCCGAATGAATGCCCGGCCTCCCCCCGAGCGCTTCGACCTCCAGGCCGGAATCGTCGGCGAGTACGGGATACCGGGTCAAACAGGAGTAGCCGACCGACTTCAACCGTGCGTTTTCCACAAAACTGTCCCCGGATTCCTCCAGTTCCACTTCCATCGACAAATCATTCAGGCTCAGAATCCGGCTCCCGAGGGAGGCAAGCAGGCTTCGGAATTCGCGCAATTTTCCTGCATTCCGTGTGGCAACAACAATGGTTTGGAGATCCGCAGCTTGCATGAATACGAACGATCTATCCTTTAGGAGTAGGTAACAGGCGCTTCAGGTCCATTCGGGGCTCCAGCGCCGACTTCTGCAGCTGGATCAGCTGACGTATTCCCTGAGCGCCCAGGGATTGCAGCTGTTCGAACTGTTCCGCGGAAAAGGGAGTTTTTTCCGCTGTCCCCTGGATCTCCACATAACGGCCGTTGCCGGTCATGACGAGGTTCATATCAACCTCCGCCTTGAAATCTTCCTTATAGTCGAGATCGAGGCACGCAGTCCCGTCGATGATGCCGACGCTGGTTGCTGCCACATAATCCTGCAACGGGGAGAAGGGTAGCAGCTTTCGATCCATCAGTTTGTTCAATGCTATCGCCAGTGCCAGAAAGCCGCCGGTGACGGCTGCGGTCCGTGTCCCGCCGTCCGCCTGAATGACATCGCAATCGATCAGGAGCGTTCGTGTACCCAGAAGCGAGAGGTTCACAACCGAGCGCAGAGAACGGCCGATCAACCGCTGGATCTCGATGGTTCTGCCGGACTGTTTACCGCGCGCGGCTTCACGCGCCGAGCGAGTGGTTGTGGCGCCCGGAAGCATGCCGTACTCCGCCGTGACCCATCCCTGGTTCATGTGGTTCAGGAAGAACGGGACCTTGTCCTCGACCGAGCACGTACATAGAACCCTGGTGTCTCCTACCGCTATTTGCACAGACCCATCCGCATGTTTCGTGTAATCCAGATCGATGCATACTTGGCGCATTGCATCAAAGCCGCGGCCGTTCGCTCTCATCAGAGATACCCTCGCTTTATCCTCAAATGGAGGCCTCATTCTACCAGTGACGGCGACAGAATGGAAAGAATCCGGGAAATTCCGCAATTTAGGACCCGCGGCGGTTGAATTCGCCCACCAATTCTCCTACATTACTTTCGATGAGAAACTACTTCTTTGGAGGACCGGTTACCCGGACAGTCAAGACCCTTATCGCCATAAATATTGCTGCGTATTTACTGCAGATCGTTTCCCATCTGCTCGGCAGCAACTTCCTCGATCTCTATTTTGGCCTGGTTCCCATACGCCTTACGCACGAAGGGATGATCTGGCAGCTGGTCACGTACATGTTTTTGCACGGAGGCGTCTTCCACCTGTTTTTCAATATGCTGACCCTCTTCATGTTCGGCAACGAACTGGAGCGCTATTGGGGAACGGCCAGGTTTCTGACCTATTATTTCATCACCGGAATCGGGGCGGGCGTCTGCTCCTGGCTGGTTGCGATGAACAGCTGGGCCGTCATTATCGGGGCTTCCGGCGCCATTTACGGCCTTCTTCTTGCCTACGGAATAACGTACCCGAACCGCATTGTCTATCTGAACTTCCTGCTTCCGCTCAAGGTCAAGTGGCTCGTTCTGATCATGGGAGCGGCCGCCTTTCTATCCTCAATCGACGGTTCGGAATCCGGCGTGGCAAGCATCGCGCACCTTGGAGGCATGGTGGTCGGATACCTTTACCTCAAGGGAAAAGACTGGGTGGACAAATACCGGCTCTTTTACGATCAGCGCCGTCACGAGCAGCTGAAGCGGCAGTTTGAAGTCTACTACGGCGACGTCCGGCGCAAGGTCGAGGACGATAAAAAGAAGAAACCCACCATCCATTGATGATTGACGAGTTACGATTGACGGTTGGAGGAGCGTGCTGTTTTAATCGAGGCCACAATAATCGAGAGAATTTGGTGAGCCTCTTCCATGGGTTTCGCTAGCAAAAGGGCAGCCGCGAGCTTCATTTCGGAAAGCAGCTCCATCCAATAGATTGATACCTTACACTGTTACTCGGGAACTGGCTCCCATTTTTGCTATTCCACTTGAAGTGCCAGGCGCCTATCGTCCATAGAAATTCTGCGGAATCAAACAAGCACTCGCGAAACGATATAATTACATAATCCATTGCTGCTCCTCGAAAGCTCTGCCCTGATGTGCTGGCAATAAAGAGGAATCTTCTTAAATCCAGGTTGGCACTTAAGGGTCACATTAGCCTGTCCTAATGTGCCATTTGCATCCCGTCAATAAGTGGCAAAAAATATACATAGGGGTAAGTGTGGCTATTGGCATACCAATAGCGTTTCCATAAAAAGATCCGATTTACGGAAATCATTGCTTTTCGGAAAAATCCAGGTTTCGAAACGTGAAGTCAATTGGGCAAGAAATCCCCTTTAAAGGAGTGACTCCAATGACAGCGAAACGATCATTTTGGGCTGTAGGAATCATGTTTTGCATCGCCTTTTTTGCCAGCGCTGCGGTGACGGTCTCATTGGCTGCGATACCCATAGCGTCGGGTGAAACCAAGACGGGGGATCTAACTCAGATAGGCAAAGTGGACCAGTATTCGTTCTATGGCAGCATGGGCGATACGGTGATTATTCGCATGGATATGGATTTCTGGCCGCAAATAGTGCTGCAGGCTCCAAATGGCGCAGTGCTTGAAAGTGATTACGGAGGTGAATCGGCTCAGATCGCGGCTTTTAAGCTCAATCAAACGGGAACTCATTATTTTAGCTGCTCGACCCATAATTCCGGGTATGGCAGCACATATAGCGTATCTCTCATTAAAAATCCCGGCAGCGTGAACTCTGCAGAAGATCCGGACGGCGGTCCTATTGAGAATGGGCAAACAAAAACCGGAACGATTGATCCAAGTGCCGATCTTGACGCCTTTACATTTTTTGCCGGCGCAGGAGATACCGTGAGTATTCGAATGGATACGAATTTCTGGCCAAGGATCTATCTTCAGGCCCCAGACGGCACAATTGTTGCGAGTGCTTACGATGGCGATTCGGCTCAGATAACAGCGTTTACGGTGGATCAGACCGGCACATATTTTATTATATGCTCGGGGCATGAGCCCGGATACCAAGGCAGCTTTGGAGTATCACTCACAATTATACCCGGCCCTGGCGTTCAATGCGAAGACGGCGGCTACAATATATGTCTTTGGAACTCCCGCTTCTATGTGGAGGTCGACTGGAGCACACCAAGCGGCAACTCCGGTAAGGCTACGGCAGTTCCATTAACATCGGATTCCGGATACTTCTGGTTCTTCGAGAACTCGAATGTTGAACTGCTGGTGAAGGTCAAGGACGGCTGCGCGGTAAACGATTACTTCTGGTTCTTCTGGGGCGCCATGACGGACGTCCAATACACCATCAACGTGGTTGATATGGAAACCGGAGCCGTCAAAAGAGTTGAAGGGCAGCAAGGCATTCAGAATAGCGGAAACGACATCCGGGCTTTCGCGTGTGCTCCATGATCGGCGGTCGGGACCTGATTTGGCAACGCCTCGTGGAGACATTTTGTGTCCTATCGGCAAGGCTGCAGGACTGAGTTTGAGGCGCTTTGATATCGTCTGGCTGTTGGCCAGGAAAGCGCCAGGATGCCTGGAGAAAGTTGCGCAGGTCGTGTTCGCGAATCGCGGGCCGGTTATGGGATTCAGCAGTTCGGTTGGCCTGGCAAAATTGTCTCAACAAGACAGCCAAGGCGTTGCGTTTGGATTGCTATGATCTCCAAAAACGATTGAATGGGGTCATCGTCAGCACTGAACCTGTTCCATCCTCTATCGAGCTGGGCCCGACAGCACCCTATCTACCGGAAACATGATTATGGCAGGGCGCAAATCGAAAGCCAGGCGTCCGCAAGGTTTCGGTCTACTTCTTCTTGGCAGCGAGCGACGTCGATCCCTCTGCCTTCAGGACCTGCCCATCCCGTGTCGTCAAATGAAAACCGAACGAGGTCTCCGCCTGTCCTTCTCGGAGGAACCTGCATATAGTCCATCCATCGAAGTCAGCACTCGCACGTTCGCCATCCTTGCCAACGGCGAGGGCAGGAACCGGCGCTTCGATATCGCTGCCCAATACGACAGCCAATTTTGCCTGCTCGAGATCATACGATCCATCGAAGGTCACATGCACTTTGCCGGGTCCCTTGGCAGCCCCAAGATCGCATACCAATGGGGACATAATAGTGGCATTCATCACCTGCCCTGAAGGTTGCGAAGCGGCCGTGCCCGTTATCCCGCCCATGGACTCACTCGTCGTTTGTGGTTTGATCCACACGTCCGCCTTCGTGAAAGCCGTGGCGGGCTCACCCGCGGCCTGGTAGCCTTCTCCTCCCTTGACGAGGTATGCAGCCCCGATCCCTCCGAAGATAGACGCGACATTCGTCCCTTCCGTCTTGCCTCGCGTCATCATCTGGCCGAGTAACGGGCAGATTGTTCCGTCCGCTGCGGCAACCGATAGGAACGCGATGTCGACTAGCCCGCCTTTGCCGAATCCGCCTTTGCCCTTCGAGGATCGTACCACCGCTTTGACCGGGGCGCCTTTGCGGATGATAAGATTGCCGTCTACCACGACATCGGCAGTAGCGCGAGCCCAAACGGCATCCCCGAGCTGGCTTGTCGCGGTCGTCACGTTCTCCATCAATTCTATGGACACGGCGGTCGAACTCGGAACCTTTGCCATACCCTCGGTGGATGCGGTAGGCGTGTAGTTGCGTTCCGCCTGACCGACCGCGATGAGCTCGGCGAACTTGGTCCGCCGCTCAGGCCACTTGTCCGCGCCCTCTTTGTTACCCTTTTTCAGATTGGCATCACTCATCGGCTCAAACCCGTCGGCTTTGGCGACAGCGGCACTTCCCAAATCCTCGGGAACGAGAGAGATCCTCTCGCTCAATTTGAAGACAATGAAGTAGGTCTGGCCTCCGGCAAAATCGACGATGATCGGCTCTTTGTGGAAGCTGCCCCACAGCAGGTGTGTTCCGGGTTCGACATAGGCAAACGTATACTTCTTGTTCGGGAGAATACCGATCACTTTATCCTCGACGAATAGGCGCTCGGTCCTTCCGCCTCCTGCAAGTTGTCCCTGCCGGACCATGTACACCAGGGCCTTGTCCGGCTGCGGTTGGCCGAGAGGGTGTTTGGAGTCCTGCTCGGCAGCTAGCGCCATAGCGGACATGAATGTCACGACTAGAAGTGCGCCACCAAAAAGAATATTGAAATGATGTCTCATGTTTCGGGTCCTCTGAGATGAGATTAGAAGGGAACAATGCCTTCCAGTTCGGGCTCTCACTCAAACTTACTGTGCCAAACCCTGTTATCTTGTCAAGTCAATTGCGTACATTCCCCAATGGCCACCACCGTCTGCCTGTAGGTTATTGCAAAGTCCAGACTCTGCAACTCAACAGCTGACTGAACTCTCTGCATTCCCGCTGAGGGGTGTAATCCTTCCTGACGAATCAGGCAACCTATAGCGGCCGCTGCCTTTCGGCTGCAGTGCAGGATTATTGCTTTGATAAAAGATTCTTCCGGCCATCTGCAAATCTGACCGCAAATATCCTTGCGCAATTTCCCAAGTATTTTGGTAGATTCTTTCCAAAATACACTTGGATTGGAGCCAGAGATTCAGCCAAAATGATGTAATTATTAGGATTCTAGGGGAAGAGCCGCTGCATTTGTGTTTTTATTGGCTTTCTCATACAAGGGCTGCTTCCGAGGGAATCCTAAGGCCTATGAATACATACAGGGCTGCCTATCGATTATGAATGTTATTTTGCGAGAACGATTGAAGCTTGATCACAGCGCGCCGGGCCATTTAAAGCCCGGCGCGGACTATGCCGACTTGGGGGCACAAACCATAATGTTGCAGCGCAGTTCCTCCCACGGTTCAATGCCACTCTATCTTCGAGTGGCATTAGCAAAAACGCCGCTGGCGATGTATTGCGGGAGCAGCTAATTTGAACCAAGCTTGAAAACCACGCCCGCAGAGTATCGAAGCTGGTTTCCCCATCCGCTTTCTCCCATGATGCTCCAGCGACTTGTTAAAAGGTCCAATTGAGCAGGACGGATTGAAATGGTTTTGCTTAGGGAGATATCCACTCCTCCTCCAAAAGCCATGGAAAAACCTGTCGACGAGGCACCGACACTGATTCCCTGATAATCTGATCCGCCACTCACGCGGGTGCCGCCAAAAAGCGCATGAACAAATACTCTGGCTTTATCAGTCCGATAGCTATAACGCGGCCCACCCATAAAGGTGAACTCTTTCATATCCACATCGACGCCATATTCGGTAACACTCTTCATACCCAGGCCAAAATCGCCAACAATCCCAAAATTGCGGCTGATGTTGCCTTCCACTGCAACGCCGAAACCGTGAAGAGTTAAGTCTTCCTCGTGGATGAGCCGATAGCCACCAAAAACCTCTGCTTTAGGAAAATCCTGTGCGTTCAGTGCAACGGGAACAAGAACGGCAAATGCAACAAGCAGTGAAAGCTTTTTCATATATTCCTCCATGAATGAGCTGCAATTCACAAGTTATGCAATTCAACACCAACAGGAAACAGGGAATCGGCTTTGATTCCCTGAACTCACCTCTGCATTCAGCAATATCGATTTTGCCGGGATGCGAGTTCGAGAACCATCCGACTACGGGCGTCATCGAGTTAGCTTTGGATCACTTTTGCCTGCAACGATAGAGGAAACACAGCTTGTTCCTCTTGTCGCGAATGTAGCATGAAGACGACCCATGAGTCAACAGGCCCGACAGCCTGGCAGCGATTCCAGCAGCACCATCAACGGCAGCCGTGGAAACCGGTGTTTGATTCGCTCCGCCAACCGCTGGAACGCTTTCAACTCGTAGTCCTGCTTGTTGCTTAGTCAGTTTCCTTCCTCGTAGCTCAGAACTCGCTAAATAACGGGATCGTCATTCCGTCCGCAGACGCAAACCTCGCCTCCAGCACGCAAACGTGGTATTGGGGCTGCGTCGTCACGTTGCCGTCGGATTCCTTTCGCTGAACCTCACGTTCCATACAGTGAAATGGGACAAGGTGACGCTTTCTCGGTCTGAGGCACCGCAGGCCCGAAACCTGCAACCAGTGGAAGTGTATGCTGTGTCCATCGTGGAACGTCGTCCGCCTGAAGGCGTCAAAGAAGTGCGCTGGGTCTTGTTGACCACCGTCCCATCCGCTCGCGCAAAGAGGCGCTGCGCTGATTGCGCCGGTCTACATTGCGCTGGCGCATTGAGGAATGGCGTCGAGTCATGAAAATCGGGGCTCTGAGTCGTTCGGGTATAAGGTTTACCTCGAAAACGGTTTCCCCGCCCTGTGCCTGCCTTGTTTCCCATGCAGCCGGCGTAAATGCTTCAAGGAGGCTGGGGTAGATGTCCCGGCTTGCCGGTTACCATCATCCTCCCCCAGAAGATTCCTTGCCCTGGAGATTTCGCTTCTGCCGTCGATGTAAGACCGAACGACGAAGCTCAAAACCGATGTCATTCAAAAGCATGGATGTCATTCCCGCTCGTCTGGTGGTGCTGTATCCCATAATATGTTTTTACGGCGCTTGTTTCGGTATCGGTCACCGTTATGGTATATGCGACATCAGTCATGGCACCGTAGAAGAACCAGTAGTAACCGTTGACTCCCTGCCCGTCCAGCATCTTCACCAAAAGTTCAACATTGGTGTTTTCGAAAAACCAGAAGTAGCCCGAGTCAGAGGTTAAAACAACCGGAGTGCCCTTTCCGCCGGAACCCGTTGGAGTGAGCCAGTCGACTTCGACCAAAAAGCGACCGCCACGCAAATACAGGATTGTGTCTGATAACTCGTAGGCTCCCATGTCAACACTGGTGCCGCTGATTCGCGCATTTCCATCTTTATCCTGCAGAGGCAAATAAGGTGCTGCATTGCTGCCGGCATTTTTGCATGCGGATGCCGCTGTGAGATGGAAGTCCTGCGTTGCCATGTTCACAAAAGCGGGCGCAGCATCGATATTTCCCGTACCTGTATAGCCGCCATAAACATCGGAGTAGGTTATTGTCGGATCACTCGTGGCGTCGTTGTATACCTCTTGCGGGCTGTCTTCCCACAGAATGCTATTGATGATCTTGGGAGAGGTGTTGGCATTGTAAAGACCGCCGCCATCAATGGTGGCAGTGTTTCGAGCAACGGTGCAATTCGTAAGATTCGAAAAGTCGGAGGATGCATCGAAGTAAATGCCGCCGCCTTCCTTGGCAGAATTTCCGCTTATCACGCAGTTGATCAGCGAGGGGCTTCCAGAGATGAAGTATATACCTCCTCCTTGTGCTTTACCAGATACCATAGCAGAGTTTCCGCGGATTGTTGTATTGACGAGACTCGGTGAAGAAGCATCGGAGTATATTCCTCCCCCGTAGGCGTTCGTGCTGCTAAAAGCTGTGTTTCCATCAACAACGCAATCACTTATTTCAGGAGCACCGCCTTTTAGGTAGATTCCCCCGCCTAGGGCGTACCAGGTTGCACTACCAAATGTGGTATAGAGAGACTCGACTCTGTTGCCGCTTATCTTGCAGCCCAAAATTCTCGGTGAGGAACCACTGCTATAGATCCCGCCACCGTAAGCATAATATGAGCTTGCAGGTGATGAACTGTTTTTATAGGCCCAATTTGCACTGATGATGCAGTCTGTGATCGTTGGAGAAGAAGCTTCAATGCGAATACCTCCACCCATCTGTGCCTTGCCATTTCGAATCGTAAATCCCGATAAAACCGAATCGTTCCCTTCGCCGCTGTGAAAATACACAACGCTGGTTGCGGCTTGGGCGTCCAGTATGCAGCTGTCAGCGCCATTTTCTGATATCACAGTGATGGTTTTTCCTTTAAAATCAATTGATGCAGTAAGCAAATAAACACCGTCCCGTACCATGACGGTATCTCCGCTCACAGCAGCGTCAATCCCTTCCTGAATGGTTGGGTAGTTATCGGGAATGATGATGATAGCCCCTTCAGCATGGGCGGCAAAAGGTATCATTGTCAGGGCAAGAATCAGAAATGCGACTGCCATTGTGCTTTTCATGATGGTTCTCCTTTTCGATAGGGCTTCTCAGTGGATAGCAAAGATAAGCTGCCGAAATTTGGAGCACGGTTCTTCGTGAATTCAGTCTTGCTACTTTTGATGTAGCGAGATTATGGCAACTTTGCCCTGCTATCCCGGTTCCGCAAATTCAAACAAGCTATTTGAGGGCATTATAAGATAAAGCAACCGTGCTCAAAGATAAATTTTATCCATACCTCGGGCGAACATGGCAGAAAGGGACACAATTTGAACCGTCTCTATAATATTATAATGATGACTGTTACCCGCCCGAAGGATAAGCGACCGATCGGATACGGAAATTTAGAATATAGGACCCATTTTCCCGCATTCCTCTCCCACGATTTTTAACTTCGTCATGAAATCTGGGCCCGATTTGGCTTGACATGCTGCCCGATAATTTGCACCCAATGACGTTCCGCACCGTAACAACTGTCTGCCGATTACGAATGCAGTGCCTTGATGAGGCAAGTTCTGGATAAGACTGATAATATCAATCGCAAACTGCTGGGTTCGTTTCCTGAGTTCATCTGGATTCACATGGAATCTAATGCCTCAGCGAATTTCCGAGCCATTTTTAATTCGTCAATCGTCAATCGTCAATTCAAAAGGCGGGGCCAAGGGAGAAGTAGACGTTGAAGCGGCTGCTTTCGGCCCAGCCGCCCGCGATGCGGATGGGGCCGAGCATGGTGTCGAGCGCCAGGCCGATTCCTGCTCCGTTTATGTAATTGAAATCGTAAGGCCGTGTCTGACGACTGCTGAAATAGCCGCCGCTATAGCCGGCCGTCAGATAGCCGCGCCTGATGAGGCCGAGAGGAGAAGAAAACAATTGATGCCGGAAGCTTGCGCCCAGGACTGCCATCTGGCGCGCGGGAACCTCATCCCGTTCCAACCCTACGAAACGCCGCGAGGCTCCTTCGGAAACACAATTTCCTCCCGTAAAGAAGAGATCATAAAAAGGCACGTCGCCATGCAAATAGCCGCCGGCGGCGCTGATCTGAAGAGTGGAGGATTTTGACACCGGGAAGCTACGCTGATAATCCGCCTGCCATTTGGAATAGTCGTAATCCCCTCCGAGCCGTTTGCTTCGCTTGTCGACCTGAAATCTCAATACCATCCCGCTGCGGGGGAAATCAGGGAAATCCAGGGTGTCCCGGTTGAGGAGGAACATAAGACCGGCCTGCACCTCCGATCCATCCAGGCGGTTGGGCTGCGAACCGCCGGCAATCCGGACACGTTCCGCGCGGTAGCCGCCGCTTATCTCCAGTTGCTTGAGAACAGAGCCGCCCAACAGCAGCTGGCCCCCCTCGCGTCTGTCCGTGAATTTGTCGACCAGCACCTCATCCCGGACGTCCCGGCGCTCGAGCCGGCGCAGATCCAGGCGCGGCTCAGCAAAGAAGAACGGCGCAGCGGAAGGGACGAGACGCAATGCGGCCGAATGGTTCGACAGGCCGCCAAACTGGCTTGAGAGGGTGGCCTTCGAAGGGCCGCCGAAAATCTGGCGTTCGGTAAACTCGACCAGCGCGACAAAATCATAATCATTGTCGTAGCGGAGGCTCGCCCCCAGGGTCCGGAGGGGGGCCTCTTTGAGGCTGTACACCAGACGGTATCGATTTTCGCCGGCTGGTTCGAGGGTGTATTCGACGCCGTCGAACAGGCCGGTTGCATAGATGCGGCCGACGTCTGCGCTGATCGTGCCGGGATTCACAGCCTCGCCTGCGTGAACATGCAGGCTGGATTCGATCTGACTCTGCCGGACTTTTTTCAATCCCCGGAATGCGATAGAGTCGATTGTGGATTTCCCTTTTTCCGGAAGCGCAGGGCGCTGGCGCGGCGGGATGCCGGCCACCAGAGCCTTGAGCTCCTCCAGCCGTCTGGCGGCTTCCTGTTCTCCTCGCGCCACGATTTCGCGGGTTTTATTGAAATCGTTGAATGTAAAAGAATCCAGCTCGGGCTTCAACACGATGCTCGCGAGCTTCCGGTTTTCCTCCTGGTTCTGTTCCATGCGGAGGCTGAGCGACTGGTCGATCACGTTGATGAAAGTCCGGATTTCATCCTTGCGCAGCAACGGCGAAGTCGCATCCACGGCGATAACGATATCGGCGCCCATGGCGCGTGCGACTCCGGTGGGCAGATTAGCCGTAAGCCCGCCGTCCACAAGCAGCATGCCGTCCTTTTCTATCGGTGTGAAAAGCATGGGAACCGCCATCGAAGCGCGCAGCGCCTCGGCCATGGAGCCTTCCCTGAATACGAAGGCTTTGCCGTCAACCAGGTTGGTTGCCACAGCCCGAAAAGGGATGGGAAGCCTGTCGAAGTCATAGTGGGCACGCAGCATCGGTTCGGCCGTGAGGGCATCCAGCGTTTCCGCCAGGCGCTGGCCTCCCAGCAGGCCGCTCGGCAATTCCGGATTCCAGCCGTTGAAGGCTAACTGCGCCTGATAGCGTGCATCCCTGCGCTCGATCAGCGGCGTCAGGCGCCGCTGCGGTTCATTGCTGAAAATGGCGTCCCAGTCCTGGCCGGCAAGTATCTGCTCGATTCCGTCCACGGAGTAGCCGATCGCATAGAGTCCTCCCACCAGGGCCCCGAAACTGGCGCCCGCGATGCAATCGATTGGAATGCCCTCCCGCTCGAGGACTTTCAGGACACCGATATGCGCGGATCCCCTTGCTCCGCCGCCGCTTAAGGCGAGGCAGATTTTTGGCCTCTGCAGCTGCCCGGATGCTTCCAGACGGCTGCAACATGCCAGGATGCCTGTAACAAAAAGCAGCCCGCCGAGTATGAGTCTGGTGTTATCCCGTGCCAAATCCCGCCACCGGTCCCAAAAATGATGCAAGTTCCATACATTAGCATCCTTCACGCTGCCATGCGAATCCTTTGCTTCCGGAAATTATTGTGCAACACGCTGCGAATTCAAACGTAATATCTACCAACGGTCGGCGGCCATGGGCCGTATTGGATCCGTGATACATGGCCAGAGAGGAGAACCAATTCGTGAAAAACACAAATTTATGGATTGCGGCAGTCCTGTTGATCATGCTGGCGGGATTCGCGGGAGCTGCCGATGTAACCGGGAAATGGGTCGCCCAGATGCAGGGAAGGCAGGGAACCACCGAAACTGTATTCAATTTTAAGGTGGAGGGGACGAAACTGTCCGGCACCATGTCGAGCCAGACGGGCGAGACGGCTATAAGCGACGGCAAAATCAATGGTGACGAAATTTCTTTTGTTGTCGTGCGCAGCATGGGCGGCAACGAAATGAAGACTTTGTGGAAAGGGAAGGTCTCTGGAGACGAAATCAAGCTAACGCGAGAGATGCAGGGTGGCCCCGGCGGACCGGGTGGACCGGGTGGACCGGGCGGACCGGGTGGACCTGGTGGACCTGGTGGACCGGGTGGACCTGGGGCTGGAGCAGGGCAGGGGCCTGGAGGCGGACCTCCGCCGGAAATAATTGCTAAAAGGGTGAAATAGCAAGGCGCGCAAAATTTTTACGGGTATCCTTCGAATCTCCGAGGCTTGGATGGTATTTCCATAACTTCCAAGCCTCCAAAATTTTCAGACCGACGCCGGCAAAAATGTGAAAATTCCTGCGCCCTGCCTGCGTATCTATCCTCAAATGCGAGCGGAGTGTGACTATGGGCAAACTGGCGTTGGCTGCAGCTCTTTGCATCATTATTGGCATGTCGGGCTTCTCATCGGGACGAGGGATTGCGCAAAAAACTACCGATAGCGCATCCATCGACGCCCTCGTACGAAAATACATGGAGACCCGCCGGGTATCCTGGCGAGGCATAAGCGTTCCGGATGCGGACGGCCAGGCCCTTCACGACATCGTGCTCAAACACAACTACAAGAATGCCCTGGAAATAGGCACGTCCACCGGCCATTCCGCCATATGGATCGCATGGGCGCTGTCGAAAACCGGCGGCAAGCTCATCACCATCGAGATCGATCGGGATGCCTATGAGGAAGCCCTGGTCAATTTCCGCGAGACGGGATTATCCAAGTACATCGATGCCCGGCTTGCCGACGCCCACCAGCTTGTGCCGGAGTTGCCCGGACCTTTTGACTTTGTATTCTGCGATGCCGACAAGGATGGGTACTCCAATTATCTGGAATCCGTGCTGCCGAAGCTGACCGTGGGCGGCTGTTTTGCCGCTCATAACGTTTCCGGCGGCTACTATTCAGGCGGCCGAGGGCGCAGCCGAGGCGGATTCGGGCGTGGCTACGGGCAAGCGGGCGATTTTTGGGAATTTGCCAACAGCATACCTTCGCTGGAAACCAAGATATTGGACATACCGGGTTCTGCCGGGCTGTCGGTGAGTTATAAAAAAGCTGCGAAGTAAAGCCTATCTTGATGAACCCAACAAATACACCGGTAATCCCCGAGCTTTGCTTGGGGACTCACAGAGTTTGACAGCTCTGGATCAGGTAACGCTGACATACGCGGATAAAAACACCGACGAACGCTGATCCTTGAGGTGGCAATCTGCCAGTGACCTACTCGGCGCGCCGGCGTCTGAAGGCGGGCTCGTCCAGATTATCCCTGATGGATGCGCGTTGATAATCGATCGACTTGCTCGACTCGGATGAAGCCAGGGGAACCACGTTGCTTGCGCTGCGGAAGAAATCGCCGGATCCCTTCGTCCGCTCGCTACCGCTTTGGTTGAATCCCGTGGCGATAACCGTAATTTTTATGCGGTCTTCCATCGTATCATCGTACACAGCGCCGAAAATCGTGTCTTCCGCTCCGGCGATCTCCTCGATGATTTTCGCCGCCGCATCAACCTCGTGCAGCCGCAGGCTCTCGCGTGTGGCGGTAATGTTGATCAGCACTCCCTTGGCTCCGCGGATAGAGGTTTCTTCCAGCAGCGGGCTGGATATTGCCCTCTGAGCGGCCTCCACCGCCCGGTTTTCGCCTTCCGCCAGTCCGGTCCCCATGAGAGCCATGCCCTTCCCGGCCATAATGGTGCGGACGTCCGCGAAGTCCACGTTTACGATTCCGGGCATGGTAATGATATCCGAGATGCCCTGTACCGCCTGGCAGAGCACATCATCCGCATATCGGAAGGAATCCTCGAGCAGCGCCTCGGGTCCCATGGCACAGAGCAGTCGTTCATTGGGGATCGTGATCAGAGTGTCCACAACCTCCTTCAATTCGTGAAGACCTTCTTCGGCGTGCATTTGTCGCTTTTTGCCTTCGAAATTGAAAGGCTTGGTGACGACGCCGACGGTCAGGGCGCCCAATTCCGCTGCCAGACTGGCGATGATGGGAGCCGCTCCCGTTCCCGTGCCGCCGCCCATGCCGGCGGTGATGAAGACCATGTCGGCCCCGTCCAGAAGCTCAATGATACGTTCCGTATCCTCCAGCGCCGCCTGTCTCCCTTTTTCGGGAATAGCGCCGCAACCCAAGCCGTTCGTAAGCTTCGTGCCGATCTGAAGCTTGATGGAAGCGACCGAGTTCTTGAGCGCCTGGATGTCGGTGTTGGCGGCAATGAACTCCACCCCTCCTATTTTGGCCTGAATCATCCGGTTTACCGCATTCCCGCCCGCCCCGCCGATTCCCACAACCTTGATCTTCGCCGGGGGCTGGCGATCGTCGTCAAATCTGAACTGCATGGTTTCTTCCTCAAACCTGAACTTATCTGTTTGCATGCTTGCTTCCTCCTAATTGCCAGCCCATGACAAAATTTTGTTAAACAACCACGGAATGCTGTTCGCCTTGCCCGCCCTGTTCTTGCGCAATCCGGCTTCTTCCGCTCCGAAGAGAGTGAGCCCGATCGCCGTGGCATACACAGGATGGGAAAGCCCATTAGTCAATCCCTGCACTCCCAGAGGCAGGCCCTGGCGCGCGGGCATTCCCAGTGTCTCCTCCGCAAGCTCCAGCATGCCGTCCAGCATGCTGCCGCCGCCGGTCAGGACGACTCCCGTCACGAGACGCTCACCTTCTCCTGCTTTCCAGATTTCATCCCGAACGAGTTCCAGAAGCTCGACCGCCCGGTCCCGCAGTATCTCACAGACGACCTTCCGCGAGACGGTACGCCCGGCGCGGGTCCCCATGCCGGGGACCTCAACCGTTTCCCCTTCGGAAACCCTCTCGGTCAGGACGGTTCCGGATTCCCTCTTAATACGTTCTGCTTCGTCCAGGGGAGTCTGGAGCCCGATGGCCAGGTCGCGCGTGAAATGAGTCCCCCCCACCGGCAGAACCTTTGTGAACTGCACCGCATTCCTTAAAAAGATGGCGATATCCGTCGTCCCGCCCCCGACATCGATTAAGGCAGTGCCAAGCTCCCGCTCATCCCTTGTGAGGACCGCTTCCGCGCTGGCAAGCTGCTGGAGCACGATCTTTTTCACCCGCATCTGGGCCCGGTTGACCGCGTTGATCAGGTTTTGGTTCAGAGCGCTCTGGCAGGTCACAACATGAACATTCACGTCCAGGCGTGAGCCGAAGAGCCCCACGGGATTTTGAATGCCTCCGCGGTCGTCCAGGAAAAACTCCTGGGGCAGCACGTGAATGACCTCGCAATCCGGCTGCACGGGAACGGATTGCGCGGCCCGTATCACCTGCGACATTTCCTCGGCAGTCACTTCCTGATGATTGCCTTCTATTGTGATTGCACCATGGGAGTTGAAGCTCTGAAAATGATCTCCGGAGGCGCCGACAATCACCCAGTCCACCGAGTGGCTGGAATTCATTTCCGCTTCGTCCGCGGCCCTTCGTATGGATGCCGCGGCTTCGTCCAGGTCCACCACGACTCCCTTTTTCAGGCCGCTCGAATTGGCGTAGCCGGTGCTGATGACTTCCAGGGTGCCGTCGGGGAGAACGCGCACGATCATCATGCAGATCTTCGTGGTCCCGACGTCGAGCCCGCAGATAACGCGATCCTTTTTGCTCACCTTTCCGCCCATCCTGAGTCCTGCAACTCCGGAGCCCCGTCCTTTGCCCCGGGCTTTAATGAATAGATGCTGGTTAGTTTCTGTCGCGAAACGCGACTTTTGGGCCAAGCCCCGAAGGGGCGCAAGAGAATAGCCAGGGGTGAGCGAAGCGAACCCCTGGTTGAGATCGTGAGGAAAAGAGCCCTGAAGGGGCGACAGAAAGCATTGCCATATAAAACCTTTCGCCCCTTGCGGGGCTCACTTAAATGCAATATCCTATCCGGGGGCTTGCGCCCCCGGCTATTCTCTTTCGCCCCTTCGGGGCTTTGGGCCGATCGCTCATTGACATGTTTCGCGACAGAAACTAGTTAGTTTCTGTCGCAAAACTCATATTTTCATGCCAAGCCCTGGAGAGTCGGACAGAGAATAGCTCCAGGCTCGCTTCGATCAGCCGGAGTAGGATGTTCGATCATGAGAGAGTCCCGCAATGGGCAAAAAACCTTATACAGCAATACTTTCTGTCGCCCTTTCAGGGCTCTCCTCTTGCCGATTCTCACCAGGGGTTCGCTTCGCTCACCCCTGGCTATTCTCTGATCGCCCCTTGCGGGGCTTGGTCAAAAAACCTGTTTCGCGACAGAAACTAGTTATTGGCTTTTCTGGAACGCTCCTCATCGGTTCGCTTCAGACGGTAAACGATCTGGCCATCAAACCGCATATCCACCGAGGGAATGTCGCTGTACTGGCTTTTCAGTTCCTGGTACTGGTTCATGTTGTTCATGAGCGTGCAAAAGCGCTTCCGGTAATCCTTTTCGCCGAGATAAACCTCCGCCGTATCGTCCACGAGGAGGACCTTAAGGTTGCTTCTGTCCGACAGGTCGACTTCGGAAATGCTGTGTGTATGGGCCGGACAGCCGGCTTCGATAGCGGAAAGCAGGGTCAGCCCTTGACTGATACGCGCCGTGTTTTCTTCCTGATGCTTCCGATAATTCGGGGCGTCCTTCCCCAGGACTCCCTTGAATACGGGCACATCCAGCTTCCCGTACCGCGGCTCATAGGAATCGAGCAGAACGCCGTCGTTGTCCGCTATCATCAGTTCACCCTGCATTTCCAGAATCACGGACGGTGTGCGTTCCTTGATGTAAATGACAAGGTCCGACGGCAGCACGCGGCGGATTTCCACACGATCAACCCAGGCTTCTTTTTCCAGCCGCGACTTCAACTTGCGAAGGTCAATGCGCAAAAGGTTTTCCGGGAAATCCCGCCGGATGATCCTCTCCAGGCGTTTCGGGTCAAGCTCCTTGCAGCCGTAAAACGTAATGTTGCGAAGGTTGAATTTCTCAGAATTGTAAGCATATAGGAAAACGGAGAGCATGAAAACCGCGATCAAAAGGACAGCGCTGATTTTTCCCAGAATCCTGAGTGCGGACACAAGGCGCCGGCCCGCCATTGGGCTCTTGCCCAGTTTCTGGGCGGATTTCCTCCTTGGATGCCGGGCCCTGTCGGGGGGCGGAACGATCCTTGCGCTCTGCGCCTCCCGGGGTTTGTTTGTCCTGATCTCCATGGCTCAATCCTGATCGGGCGGTCTCTGCCTGCCCGAATAAATCCTGATACCTGTCAACAGCCGCGTGCTATTTGAGAAATTCCTCTCCCGCTTTCCAGACATCTCCGGCGCCCAGAGTGAGCAGCAAATCGCCCCCCTTGAGTTTTTCCTGGAGCATCTGCCGAACAGCAGCGAAATCGGGCGTGAAACTCACGTCGCGATGCCCGAATTTCTTTATGCGGTCGACCAGTCTCTCGGCGCTAACGCCCTCGATGGCCTCTTCCCCCGCGGCATAAATGGGAAGAACCAGCAGTACATCCGCATCATAGAATGCGCGGGCAAATTCCTCCTCCAAAGCCTGTATCCGGGTGTATCGGTGCGGCTGGAACACTGTCACAATCCGCCGGTCGCACGCCCTGCGGGCGGCGCTCAGGGTGGCGACAATTTCCGTCGGGTGGTGGCCGTAGTCGTCCACCACCAGGATGTCGTTTTTCTTTCCCTTGACCTGAAACCTGCGATCGGCATTCTGAAAAGACGCCAGTGCCTCGGCGATCTTTTCGAACGGGATGTCGATCTCCAGCCCCGTTGCCACGGCTGCGAGCGCATTCAGAATGCTGTGCGTTCCCGGAACTTGAAGCCTCAGGATTCCGAGCGGATTTCCCTTGTAGCAAATCCTGCAGGAGGACCCGAATTTCTGGAACTCCATGTGCGATGCGACGAGGTCCGCCTGGCTGCTGGCGCCGTAAGTCACAATCCGCCGCTCGATCCCGGGGATGATCGCCTGGATATTGGCGTCATCGAGGCACAGAACGGCTGCGCCGTAAAAAGGAACTTTGTTCACGAATGCCGTGAACGCCGCCTGGATCGCGTTCAAATCCGCATAGTGGTCCAGGTGTTCCCGGTCGATGTTGGTGACCACGGCGATCGCGGGACTGAGCTTCAGGAAAGAACCGTCGCTCTCGTCGGCTTCGGCGACAATGAAATCGCCCTTGCCGAGTTTTGCGTTGCTCCCGAAGGCGTTCAGCCTGCCGCCGATCACGGCCGTCGGATCGAACCCGCCGTACACGAGAACCGTCGCGATCATGGAAGTGGTGGTCGTCTTGCCGTGGGCTCCGGCGACGGCGATGCCGTACTTCAGGCGCATGAGCTCGGCCAGCATCTCCGCCCGCGGGATTACGGGGATCTGCAGTTTCCGGGCCTCGAAAACCTCCGCGTTGTCCGGGCGGACCGCCGACGAAATGACGACGACATTGGCTCCCCGGATGTTTTCGGCCCGGTGCCCGATGTGTATCTTCCCTCCGAGGGAAGCCAGCCGGTCGGTTGCCGGGCTCTTCTTCAAGTCGGACCCCGAAACCTGGTAGCCGAGGTTCAGAAGCAGCTCGGCGATGCCGCTCATTCCTATGCCCCCGATCCCGACAAAATGGACTTTCTGAATTTTGCGGAACATGTCCTAAGCCTCGGCCGGTTTGCTATGATGCGACAGGTTCAGGAGCACACCCGTTGCCAACAGATTCAGCAGGAGAGAGCTGCCGCCCTGGCTGATGAAGGGCAACGCGATTCCCTTTGTGGGCATCATGGCCAGCACCATGGAGATGTTGATGAATCCCTGCAACACGACCATGAGCGTGATGCCGAGCCCCAGATAGAAACCGAAACGGTCGGAGGATCGCAGAACGATGCGCATCCCCCGGAAAAAAAAGACCAGGAACGCAAACGCAACCAGAACGGTGGCAATCAATCCGAGCTCTTCGCCGATAACGGCAAAAATGAAGTCGCTGCTTGCCTCAGGGAGGAAAAAGAGCTTCTGTTTGCTGGCGCCAAGCCCCAGGCCGGAAATCCCTCCGCTCCCGACTGCGATCAACGACTGCGATATCTGCCAGCCTGAACCCAGCGGATCATGAAACGGATTCAGGAACGCCCGGATCCGTTCCAGCCGGTAGGGCTCCTGCACCACCAGAAAATAAAAGGCCGGAATCGACAGGAGACCTGCACCCGCGAAATACTTCCAGGAGAGGCCGGCGATGTAAAGCAGGACGGCCGTGATGAGGCAAATACATATGGCCTGCCCAAGGTCGGGCTCAACGGCTATCAAGCCGGCGACCAGACCGATGACCGCTGCCAGGGGCAGCAATCTCCGGACCGGCTGGTTGATTTCATTTTCGTATTTCTGAAGGAAAGCAGCTAGAAAAACCAGCACTACCAGCTTTGCGATTTCCGAGGGCTGGATGGAAACGACACTGCCCAGTCGCAGCCACCGGTGGGAGCCGTTAACGGCGCCCTGGGTCAGGACAAAGCCCAGGCTTGTGATGCACAAAACCAGCATCCATCCGATGGCTTTGGGCTTCTGCCATATGTGATAGTCGACATTCATCAAGACCGTTAAAAAAATGAAGCCCAGGCATGCATACATCAGCTGGCGCACAAAAAAATAGGATGAAGCACCATGCTTGGAGGAAGCCACCACGGATGATGCGCTGTAAACCATGACCAGGCCGAAAATCGTCAGCAGGCCGGCCGTAAAGAAAAGAATTTTATCACTGCTGGGCTTGTATGCCATGTGCCTTTAGCCTGAAAAACCGCCGAAAACCTGCCCCCTATTCAGCCCGTAATCAGCCGGGAAAGGGGGACAGAAGTCGGAAGCCGGGAGGAAGCGGCGATTCCGGTCCTTGCACCCGGCGTCGCACTTCCGTCTTCCGGCTTCCTTCTTCTGACACAAAACCAACTCACGGGATGAACGCATCGCCGCATTCACTCTTTTAACTTCCGCACCGCTTCCTTAAACACCCGGCCCCGGTGCTCATAGTCCTGGAACATATCGAAGCTCGCACAAGCCGGGGCCAGCAGCACCACGTCGCCGGGCCGGGCGAGCCGGCCGCACAGGCTGACCGCCTCCTCCATGGAGGAGGCTTCCATTGCATCCGCCGCACCGGCCAGAGCCTTTTGGATCTTGCACGCCGCCTCACCGATCAAAACCAGGCATTTGACCCGCTCCCGGACCAGATTCCTCAGAACCGCGAAGTCGCCGGCTTTGTCCCGCCCGCCCGCAATCAGAAGTATGTTGCCGGGGAATGCTTCAATCGATTTGGCGGCGGCGTCGACATTGGTGGCTTTCGAGTCATTGAAAAACTGCACTCCATTCCGCTCGCACACAAATTCAATCCGGTGCTCGACGCCTTTGAAGGCGCGAACGCTGCCCTCCAGCGATTCCGGCGGCGCGCCGGCCAGAATCGCCATCGTGCAGGCCGCCAGTATGTTTTCAAGGTTGTGTCCGCCTCGCAGGGCCGACACGTCGGCGGCAAAGAGATCCCTTTCTCCTTTTTCATCCCGGTACACGACCCGGCCGCCGCGCACAAACGCTCCCCGGTCCACAGGCTTCCGCCGGCTGAACAGCACAGGTTGGGCCGCAACCTCCGCGGCCAACGCTGCCGTTTCCGCATCGTCCGCATTCAAAACCGCGTAATCCGTACATTCCTGATTCATGAAAATGCGCCGTTTGGCCGCGATGTAATCCCCGAATCCGGAATACCGGTCGAGGTGATCCGGGGTCAGGTTCAAAACCGCTCCCACGGTGGGCCGGAATTCATGGATGCCCTCGAGCTGGAAGCTGGAGAGCTCCACGGCATAAATTTCTTCCGGCGACGTGTCCAAAGCGAACCCTATCAGGGGTGTGCCGATGTTGCCCGCGGCGCGGCTTTTGAGCCCGGCGCCGGTCAAAAGCTCCGCAAGCAGGGCCGTCGTGGTTGTTTTGCCGTTGGATCCCGTGACGCCGAGAATCCTGCCCTTCAAATGGCGGTAGGCCAGCTCGATCTCCGCAATGACCGGAATCCCCGCCTTGCGGCTGACCCCAAAAAACGGAAGCGCCAGCGGAATTCCGGGGCTTACGACCACCAGGTCGCAAGCCCTGAAGCTCTCCTCACGGTGTCCGCTTAATTCCAGGATCAGCTCCCCCGGGCGCGGATCCATTTCGAGCAGCGGAGCAAGGCCGGAACGGAGCGCGTCCATGCTCTGGGTGTCGGTGAGGATAACGCGGGCGCCCCCGGCGAGCAGAAACCGCGAAGCCGCGATCCCGCTCCGTCCCGCGCCGGCCACCAACACTGTCTTTCCGCTGTAGCTCATGCGAAACAACTCCGAAGCTCAGACGCCGGCAGACTCAAAACGCGCGCGTAAGCTGCGCACGATCGTTTCCATGTGCACGCCCCGTGAACCCTTTATGAGCACCAGGTCCTGCTCGCGCACTTCACCGGCAACAAAAGCCGTCGCCGCATCCGAATCCTGAAAAAAACGCGCCTGCGAGGCCGGCAACCCGGACCGCACCGCCCCGCGGACGATTTCACAGGCGTCGCCCTGGATGCCCAGCACCATATCCAATTTCCTTTTGGCTGCGAATGCCCCGCACTCGAGATGCAGGGCCGCCGAGCCTTTTCCCAGCTCCAGCATTTCTCCCGCCACCAGGATCCGGCGCGCGAAGGAAGGCACGCCGGACAGGACCTCGATCATCTGCATCAGCGCGCGGGGATTGGAATTGTAGGAGTCATCGATAACGGTGAAACCCTCTTTGAAGCGCACAATCCGACCGCGCATCGCGGGCTGCTGCAGGGTGGCGAGACCCTCGACCATCCCCCCGGGCTCGATGGAGAACCGTATGCCCAGCGCCATGCCCGCAAGGGCGTTCAGCACATAATGGGCGCCGGCGAATGGAATCTTCGCCTCATGGACCGTGCCGGCGCACGAAATCCGGAACCGGGTCTGCTCCAGACCCGTGATTTCGATCCGCTCGGCGCGAAGGTCCGCGCCGGCAGACAAGCCGAATGAGATTTTGGAGCCCGCGTACCGGGAGGCGACTCTGCGGGCCAGGCTGTCGTCGGCGTTGTAAATGAGGGCCCCGCCCGGCGGCAGGGCCTCGACCAGCTCGCCTTTGGACTGCGCGATATCCTCGATTGAGTCAAAGAATGCGAGGTGCACCGGAGCGACGTTTGTGAGGATTCCAATGGACGGCGCGGCGATGCGGCACATCTCGGCAATTTCCCCGTGTGCGCTCATCCCCATTTCGAATATCCCAATGTCATGGCCCGCGTTCAGGCCGAGCAGAGCAAGCGGAAGCCCGTACAGGTTGTTATAGTTGCCCGGTGTCCGGCATACGCTGAGCCTGCGCTGCAAAATCTGAGCGGCGAATTCCTTGGTAGTTGTTTTGCCCATGCTTCCCGTGACGGCCACCAGTTCGCCGGGCCAACGGCGCCGGACCGACATCGCGAGGTCCTTGAGCGCTTCATGAGTGTTTTCTACCGTGATTAGGATTCGGCCGGCGGGGAATTCGCCGGGATACTGATAGCCCCGTTGCACGACAACTCCTGAAGCTCCTCTGGAAAGGGCATCCGGGATAAAGCCGTGTCCGTCCTGATTGGGGCCGCGGATGGCGAAGAAGAGATCCCCGTCGTGCAGGCTGCGGGTGTCGATAGAAACTCCCGGGATGCAGGTCTCCCCGGATCCGTGCGCCAGGTATCCTCTTGTACTGGATTCCACTTCCCTTGCAGTCAATTGCAGCATCCCAAACACCCATTCCAACGCGGCGGCGGCTGTTAATGCCCGCCCGTTTGCGTTCAATCCTCCCTCTGCCGGCGGGCCTCATCATTTTTCAGTCGTTCGCGGATCAGTTCTCCTGCCAGTTTCCTGTCGTCGAACGGCAGGAAACGGCCGCCGATAATCTGGTAGTCCTCGTGGCCTTTGCCCGCGATCACCACGACATCTTCCGGACAAGCCATATAAACCGCCGACTCGATCGCCTGCCGGCGGTCCGGGATGATTTTGTAAGGCGCCGGCCCCTTGCGCAGGCCCGGCTCAATTTCATTCAGGATATCGAGCGGATTTTCCGACCTCGGGTTGTCCGACGTCGCCAGCACAAGATCGCTCAGCCGGGCGGCTATTTCGCCCATGATCGGGCGTTTGGTCCTGTCCCGGTCGCCGCCGCAGCCGAATATCGTAATGAGCCTTTTGTGCGGGAGCCGGGAGACTGTTCTCAGCAGGTTCTCCAGCGCATCCGGCGAGTGCGCGTAATCGACTATCACGGTGAAATCCTGCCCTGCGTCGACGAGTTCCACCCTTCCGGGCACGCCCTTCAGCGACTCGATGCCTTGGCGGATCGGGTCCAAGCCGAGATTCTGGCACAGGGCGGCGCCCGTGGCTGCCATGATGTTGTAAATGTTGGGCCGCCCTATAAGGCGCGTCTGGAAGCGTATTTCTCCGCCCGGGGTCGCCAGCGCCAGATCCGTGCCGTCGGCGCGGTTCCGGGATTCGAGCACAAATATTTCGGCGGGTTTATTGAAGCCGAAGCTCAGGGCGCGGCAGGGAATTTCCTCGCGAAGGCGCCGCCCGTAGGCATCATCCGTATTGATGACGGCCGATTCGGCACGGTTGCCGTTTTCAGGCATGAAAAGCTGCTTTTTGGCCTGAAAGTAGGATTCCATGTCCTTGTGAAAGTCGAGATGATCCCGCGTGAGGTTCATAAAAATCCCGACATGAAACCTTGCGCCGAAAACCCTCTTGAGGGCCAGCGAATGCGAGGACACTTCCAGGGCTCCGTGCGTGCATCCTTCCGCGACCGCCTGGTTCAAAAACCTCATCAGGTCCGGAGCTTCGGGAGTCGTATGCTCACTGTGATAGGACCGTTCGCCGATCTTCATCCCAAGCGTTCCCACCAGGCAGGAGAGGATGCCCGCCTGGCTGTAAAGAGAATCCATCATGTACGAAGTGGTGGTTTTTCCGTTGGTTCCGGTTATGGCGACCAGCCGAAGCTTCGAGGAGGGATCCCCGAAAAACACCCTGGAAACCTCAGCCAGGAATTTTCGCCCATCCGGAACAACCAGGCTTGCAGTGTGCGCTTCGCATTCGATTTTCTGTTCGGACGCTATCGCCGCGGCTCCCCGGTCTACTGCCTGGCGGACGAATCGCGCGCCGTCGGCCTTTTCTCCCTTGATGGCCACAAACAGGTCTCCCTCCCGGACTGACCGGGAGTCGTAGGAGATTCCGGAAATCTGCGTTTCGGCCTTTCCCGTAATATGGATTCCGGGTATCCGGTCGAGCACTTCTTTCAAAAACATGCGGCACCTCACCTCACGGCCGGGCGCTTGCCGACAACGGGAGATTGCCTGGTTGAATTGCGGGCTTCGTCTTCGTCTGGGCACGAAGCTCCTTGAGTTTCCCCTTTGCGAACGTCACACTGCAGGTAGCTCCCAGCGGCATCCTGGTGCCCGGCAAGGGCGACTGATAAACGGCAACACCGGACCC
The DNA here is from genome assembly GCA_964474425.1 of uncultured Acidobacteriota bacterium. GTDB lineage: Bacteria > Acidobacteriota > UBA6911 > UBA6911 > UBA6911 > UBA6911. Next base: position 4,486 of record CAYYTC010000035.1, on the reverse strand, counting down.
GCTGGATTGCAGCCTGATGCCCAGATCGAGGCACCGGTCCAGGACCTGTCGTTTGGCCAGGCCCCGGAAGTCCGGCAACACAACCCAATCCTCTCCGACCTCCAGGGATATGGCTCCGTGGTGTGCTTCCGGAAGCCGGTTTTCAACCTGCGTCGTCAGCGGCTGGACCGGTGTGGCGTTGGGAAGATAGTCCTCCGTGCCGGAGAGAGCGATGTCCGGAGAAAACTTGGGCAGGGACAGGCTTTTGTCCGGCGGGACCCGGAGCTGCAGCAGGCTTTCCTGCGCGATCGCCTTAAAGTATGGAGCGCAGACCTCCCCTCCGTAGTAGCCTCCTTTGGGCTCGTCGATCTGGACCAGGATCGTGATACGGGGGTTGGGAAGCGGGGCGAACCCTATGAATGAAGCCACATATTTGCTGTCGGAATAGCGGCCGTTCACAATTTTTTGCGCGGTTCCTGTTTTCCCAGCCGCGCGGTATCCTTCCAGGGCGGCGCGCCGGCCCGTGCCGCGCAGGACGACGCCTTCAAATGCTTCGCAAACGGCCTGAGCCGTCCTCGGGCTTATCAAGCGGACCCGTTCCGGAGCGTGTACGGAAACGAGGTCGCCGTTCTCGTCGATGATACGGTCTACCACGGAGGGCCGCACCCGGTACCCGCCGTTGGCGATGGCATTGATCGCGGTCGCTATCTGAATGGAAGTCACGCCCACTTCCTGGCCGAAGGAGATGGCGCCGATCGACAGTCCGGACCAGTCGTGCCAGTTGCGCACAATCCCGACGATTTCACCGGGCAGGTCCACTCCGGATTTCGAGCCGAATCCGAAACTGCGGAGCGCTTCGTAGAGGCGCTGCTGTCCCAGTCTCAGACCGAGTTTGGCTGCGCCCACGTTGGACGAGAACTCGAGAATCTGGCGGAAGCTCAGGAGTCCGTATCCCTTGTGATCGTGGAAAACGTGCCTTCCGATGGTGATGGCGCCCATCTGGCAGTCAATCAGCTCGTCCGGCCGGGTCAGTCCCGCTTCCAGGGCGGCTGCCGCCACCACTACCTTAAATGTTGATCCAGGCTCGAATACATCCGAAACGGCCCGGTTGCGCCAGTAGTCGGCGGCATACTCGTTGTATGTGTTGCAGTTGAACTGCGGGTAATTGGAAAGAGCCAAAATTCTGCCTGTTTCCGATTCCATGATAATGGCGGTGCCGGCCCGCGCCTGATACTTTTCGACTCCATTCGCCAGTTCGCGATCGGCGATGTATTGAATCGATTTGTCAATGCTCAAAACCAGAGAGCGGCCCTGGACGGGAGGCTTTTCCACCTTGGCCCGGAAAGATCTCCGGTGTGCGTCCACATCAAAAGAAAACAGTCCCTGTTTGCCCTGGAGGTCCCTGTCGTATTGAAGCTCGATCCCCGCGCCGCCGTCGCCGTTCATGTTCACGAATCCGAGGATTTGGCATGCGAGTTCCCGGTTCGGATAGACGCGCATGCTTTCGTCCACAAAATAAATACCGTCGATATCCAGCGACTCTATCCGTTTTTCTGCATCGGGATCGATCCTTCGCTTGACCACCATGAACCTCTGCCGCGCCGGATCCTTCATGCGGCTCGTTAGTTCCCGCGGACTGATATCGAGGATCGCCGCAAGTTTGCGGGCTGCCGCAGGGATGTTCGAAATCCTGCGGGGTTCGGCGACCACCGTGCTGACGGTCACGCTTGTGGCGAGCTCGTCCATGCGGCTGTCGTAAATGATGCCGCGAGGCGCCAGGATGGAGCGCGTGACCTGCTGCCTCTGGAGCGCAAGCTGGAGGAACGATTGGTGTTCGAAAACCTGAAGCTGCACCAGGCGGATCACGATGAGGAGGCTCCAGAGAGTCATCCCCATAAGGACCATGGCGATTCTTGCGGCTTTTTGTCCCTTTCCGCTGCTGGGCATAAGATCCGCGATTGAGGGTTTGCGATTGACGACCGGTCCTGGCGGTCCGGATCGTCAATCGTAAACCGTCAATCTCTCCCACAGAAATTCAAGACGATCCATCAGTTGGACCAGTTTCCCAGTCGCTTGCCTGAGGCGGCCTTTTTCAGATTTGCAGGCCCGGAATCAACCATTGCCATGGCGTTCGTGAGGCTGCGGTCGATGTCCGCGCGCTGCGGCATGATCAGCTGGCTGGGGTGCAGCGGAGTCATCCCCAGATCGTTGCGCGCGATGACGTCGATGCGCTCGGGGTTCCGAAGCGTCTCTTCCTCGAGCACCAGTCTTTTTTCAGCCCGCAGCAGCAATTCTTCCTCGGTAAACAGATTCTGGCTCTGGTATCCCGTGCTGAGGATCTGGTTGCGAACCCAGGAATAAAACACAAGGGCGCCGGCCACCAGAGTGAGAGACAGGATGGTTCTCAGGATTTCTGAAAACATTCGCCCGTCGAATTCGCGCTTTATGCCGTAATTCCTTGTTTCTATGCCTTCGGCCCAATCCGTCATCTCAATCTCCCATGCATAAGTTCGGGCATCTCATTTGTAATCCGTGAAGCTCCAATCCATACATTTTCTATAACCGTTCCAAAGACCGCAGGCGAGCGCTGCGGGCCCGGGGATTGGCGGCCAGCTCGTCCGAACCGGGTGTAAGGGGACGAGGCGTAAGAAGATTCGCCAGCGCCTGCCTGGGGCATGTACAAAGCTCAGGCGGAGCGTCGCAGACACACTGGCCGGCCAGTCTGCGAAAGGCCCTTTTTACGATCCTGTCCTCCAGGGAATGAAACGCGATCACGACCATCCTTCCACCGGGCTTCAGGAAGCTGAACGCCTCGGGAAAAAAGTCCTCCAGCCCATCCAGTTCCTGATTGACGGCGATGCGCAACGCCTGGAAAGTCCGCGTTGCCGGGTGAATCCCCTGGTGAAAACGGACCTTGAAAACGCGGCTGACAATGTCCGCCAGCTGAGCGCAGCGGGTGATCGGCGCGCGGGATCTCTCGTGAACGATTGCCGCCGCGATTCGCCGGGAGAGGCGCTCCTCGCCGTACCGGAACAGGATGTCCGCCAGTTCGCTTTCGGACATGCTGTTGACCAGGTCTGCGGCGGTCCACTGCTGGCTCCTGTCCATGCGCATGTCCAGCATGACGTCCGCCTGGAAACTGAAACCGCGTTCCGGCGATAGGAGCTGATAAGACGAAACTCCGAGATCCACCAGGATCCCATCGACCGGCGGAGCCTTCAGGTTGTTGAGAATCAGGGGCAGATTTTTGAAGTTGTCGTGAAACAACCGGAAATTGCCGGAGAAGAGTCTCAATCGTGCGGCTGCTTTCTCCAGCGACTCTTTGTCGCGGTCGATGCCCACCAAGGTCCCGCCGGGCTGACATCTCTCCAGAACGCTCAGCGCGTGCCCCCCCATCCCGACCGTTGCGTCCACATAGGTTCCTCCCGGCCGGCACCGCAGCAGGTCCAGCGTTTCCCTGAGCATGACGGCTGTATGTTCCGCGTCGGGAATTCTCAATGGCTCTGTCATGTGTTTCCGGGCTGCAGCTCTCACCGTATCCCCGCGTATCCCTAAAACCCCTGCGTGGCTAATCTCTCACGCTCCGCCTCGGTGAGAGGGTTGTCTTTCAGCCCCTTCCTGAATACTTCGATGTTCCATACCTCAAGGTGGTCGCTTTTGCCGAGCACGATAACATCTCCGGAAATCTGAGCGTCTTCGCGGAGCGACTGCGGTATCAGGATTCTGCCCTGAGGATCCATCTGGGCCAGAAGGCCGTAATAGCTCGTGAACCGCTCCAGCTTCAATTTGGCCGGATCCATGCGCGGAGGTTCCTGAAATTTCTGGGCCACCCGTCGCCAAACCGGCACCGGATAGATCTGGGCGCATTGGCCGTCATCGCTGGTTACGTAGTAGGTGTTATCCTCGGTCTCCGGGAGATCACGGCGGAACTTCGCGGGCAGCCGCAGGCGGGATTTATCGTCGATCTTCGCCGAATACTTGCCCCAAAGCATATCAGACTCGCCCTGCTTCAGCTACCACGCCAATGAATGAACTTTTAAGTGGAAATCGTGCCCGGATGGCCCCTTTGGACCACCTCTGACCACCTCTGACCACAAGACAATAATTCTGATACCATGCATGTGTCAAGAAAATAGTGCTTTTTCTACAATTATTTGCACTATCCGTGTGGTTGTTGCCTATGTGTATGGAATAGAAAGGGATAACAATGAAAAACCGTGTCCGGACTCAACCCCTTCAGGGTAGGAATGATCCATGTCTCGATCCCCAGGGTTGACCGCAAAAAGCGCGGTCAACCCTCTGGGACGTAACGCCTTCGGCGTGGAATGTGGCAAGCAAACCGTAGCCGGCAGGCTGCCTGAACCTAATCTCATCCGGAAATAAAAGCAGCCTGCCCACAGTGTCAAGTGTGTCCCGCAGTCAGGGCTTTGCCCGAGGTACCCGATGAACTATTTTCTGTCGCGAAACGCGATATCCAGGCCCGGAGGGCCGACAGAAAATAGCCCCG
>CAYYTC010000034.1:0-51420 GCA_964474425.1 uncultured Acidobacteriota bacterium | reverse complement strand
TGGTTTTAGTGTCGCCCCTTCGGGGCTTTCTAATTTCCTAATCCTTACCCCGGGCGTACGTCGGGGGTTCAGCTTATCCGTTCATCGGCCAGCAGACTCCGTTCCTCGCGCTAGCGCTTTGAAAAGCAGAAACGCATTCATCGGTGGCCGTTCCATAAATGCGGGGGGGGTGCTTTCCAGGGTTTCATGGAATCTGCGGCCAGGCTTTTTTCTTTTAAATTCACGATTTGTATGGTCCATTAATGTCTGATTGCCAATGAGCGTATCCAGATTATCCTTGGCGAATGGAGAGCGCCGCTCTTGACCTTTTGTGTAAATTTGCCGTGCCATAGATCAATCCTGATTGCTTTTCTCGGCTTGGTCTGCCTGCCTGGCCCGCAGCAAAATGCAGCCGCCGCACCCGTTATCGTAAATGTGTCCGCTCCGTCGCACGTCCGAAAATTTGAAAAATTTGAGGTCACCTTTGATATTTCCGGATCTGCAGCGCACAATTTTCTTCTGCCATACGATGCGGCTCCTCCAAGGGGGATTGACCCGCGCTATGAGAAATATCAGGGCATCAGCGTGGATGCGGAATTCACTCCGGACGACTGGAAAACCATCTATCGCCAGCCGGCGTTTTATTATCACTATTATCAGGATGGAGGCCTGAAACCTGCCTGGGACGGCTCCCTGCACGAATGGTATTACCCCGCCGGCACAGCTGCCTGGATGGTGCGTTTTTCTCCTGATCGGGAAGGGACCTGGCATTACAGATTGCGGGTGCTCGACGCGGGGGGATCCGCTGTCTCGGTGATCCGTTCTTTTGCGGTTCATCCATCGGACCGAAAAGGATTTTTGCGTGTAAGCAAAAAAGACCCCAGATATTTCGAATTTGAAGATGGGACTCTGTTTCTCAGCCCCGGGCTCGAGGCCGCCGGGAGACTCGAAGATCCGATAAAGAACAATGAGCCGGACCTGAAAGAGTTTCAAAAAAACCACATTTATTGGCTTCGAAATTGGATCAGCAGACTCTATGGTGCAGCCTGGCCGCAATGGATAGGCGGCAGAAACTTGTACGACGGATATCTGCCGCGCGCAGGCATCCTGCCCTTTCACGACCCCATACAGAACCGCGACGTCATGACCATGTTTATGACATACCCCGAGGGCTGGTTCGATGCCTGTAGAATCGAGGACTGGAATGACTTTGAGGCCGTCAAACCCCATACGACCTATAAGCTGCGCATCCAATACTGGGGACATGCTATCGAAGGGCCGCGCATTGCGGGTCATGTCGACTTCGGACTTGTCGCGAAAATATCCGAGTCCTGGCACCCCAATTGCCAGGAGCCCGGTACAGCCGCAGCAATAACCAACTATGGAAAAAGCACCCAGGGTTGGGATTTCTTAGAAGGAACCTGGAATTCAGGATCTAATTATTTTATGCCCAGACTTTACATCGGGCTGGAAAACGTTATCAGCGGCCAGGCCCATATTCTATCCGTATCCTTGAGGGAGGTGCTGGAAAGCGACCGGTATGGGCCGGAAATTCTGCGTCAGCCTTCCATGCAATATGAACTTGAATGGCCCGACCCGGAACTCTATGCCATGGATAAGTACCTCGAGTTGTCGGAAAAGTACGGCATGTATTTGAAACTTGTGCTTATGGATAAAAACGACCCGATCTATGGCAAGCTGAACGATGACGGCACATTCGTCATGAACGGCGAAACAGACAACCAGGACGGGTTCTACGGCCTAGGGAGGATCCTGAACAAAACCCGTTGGCTGCAGCGTGCCTGGTGGCGCTATCTGCAAGCTCGTTGGGGCTATTCGCCGAATATCCACTCCTGGGAATTAACCAATGAAGGCGATCCGCAGCTCGTAAAACACTGGGAGATGACGGACGAATTCGGCAAGTTCATGCATTGCGGCGTATTCGAGAGGCATGTAGAACCGGGAGACGGGAAGAAATGCAATTTTGAGCATCCCAACCGGCATATGATAACAACTTCCTTCTGGCACAGTTTCCCTGCGTACTCCCCGAAGGCAGGTTTCGGATTCTGGGGCAACCCAAAATATCCGAATGTCGACTATGCCGACGTTCATGCTTATATCTCGACAAGTCCGGCGCCCAGAGACGACAGGAAGTTGATGGAGAGGGATGCCGCCCACTACCATCTGTGGCATAGCAGAGAGTTCGCCGGATGGGAAATGCCGTTCCCCGTCGTTCGCGGCGAGGCGGGAATGGTGCCTTTCAACAGCGACACGGATGACATAAATGGTTTGGGGCTTCAAAGGGATGTTTCAGGGGTTTGGTATCACAACTTTGTTTGGTCTACCATAGACAGCGGAGCGCTTCATGAGATCTACTGGTATGCGGAACCGCACGTATATGCAGCCGGAAGTCACGACCACAGGAATGTCGCACTGGCCTACCATCAGTTTATGGACGGTATAGCCTTGAATAATGGCCAATATCGCGATATTGCGGCAGAAGTTACCGATTCCAATGTAAGAATTGCAGGCCAGAAAGACACTGCCTCCGGCAAAGCTCATTTTTGGGTTCAAAATAAAAATCATACCTGGAAAAATGTGGTGGATAACAAACTCCTATCCCCGGTTTCGGGATTTTTGCGCATAGGCGGATTTGCACCAAATCGCCTCTATGATCTCGAGTGGTGGGACACTCATAAAGCAACACAACAGATAATTTCGAAGGAAAAACTACTCTCGAGCGCCAAGGGCACCCTGGAAATATCTATTCCCTTGATAACAAGTGATCTGGCTGCCAAAATCAAACCAGCCTCCAATGACATCTCCGCTACGCATTGATTTCAATCTCAGTAGAGAGGCCCTATGTTTTTAGCAGGAATTAAGGAACGGAGGGCAGTCATTCTCTTGGCCGGACTTTTTCTATTATTGGCCTTTGCATCATCGAAATTTTGCCGGGCCGAATGGCCCATGCCCGGACATGATACCCGGCGCACCTCCCATGCGCCGGAAGACATCATGGATCCGTGCATTAAACCGCTCTGGCACAGGCCGTTGGATGCCTATATCCCATCCCGTGCCCAAATCATTACCATGGAAGGCCGCAACGGAACCCGGGATACCGTATTGGTAACGGCGGCTGCCGGCCTTTATGCCCTCGATCCAGTGACTGGAGAAGTGCGCTGGCATTACGCCATGGATATGCCGCCAGGCGATTCCCCTTCCGTGAGCGCCAACATAGCATATATCGCGGGCACCGACAGGATGATCCATGCCGTCAAGGTATCCAACGGTTCTTGCATATGGAAGAGCGATGAAGCCGGGGCCCCATTTTATGTCAATCCGTTGGTTGTATCCAGCCGCGTGTATGCAGGATCGCATGACGGCTATTTTTATTGTTTCAGCGCCTCCGACGGCAAATTGCTCTGGCATTTCGCAGTTGGAGAACCCATCGGCTTTGCCGCTTCCCATATGCCACATGCCGAGCATGCTTCAGGCGCTGTTGTTTTTGCAGCAAACGACTGCCGGGCCTATGCGCTTCGGGCAGATACTGGCGCATTATTGTGGAAATCGCCGCAGCTGCCCGCCGATCGCTTCGTGGGCTATTGGCCTGTAGTTGCAGGCAATCGAATTTTGCTGGCATCTTCCACGCACTATCCGGTTCAGGAAATGAATTCCCTCCAGAGATTGCAGCAGGAGGCGCTCTTTGCCGACAATTCGGAAATAACGGCAAATACGGACAGCCGCGGCCTCCTGAATCTTCAAAAAATGATCGACTATAACAAGCGGTTCCCTTCCCGCCGTACCATCTTCCTGCTGGACGGCCGTACCGGGCAAGAAGCTGAAACGACTCCATACCTCTGGTGGGGCAACAACTCCGGGCAGCGATATCCGCCTGCCGTGGGACCTCAAAATATCATATGGGGAATGATGCCCTGGTTAAAGAGTTGGTTCGGTGAAGGCCGTTATATGGGGTGGGCCATCGGATCCACTTACGGCATGCCCATACCCGGGCCAGGCGGAGATCTGGAATCTTCCGATGAGCCGGAGGCTTATTCGATTATCGGTAAATACATCTATCATAATGACGGCGGGGACGGACAGGACAAGGGCGGAGTTTTTGGATTGGAGGGAGGGACTGCCGGCTTTTGGGCTGGTTTCTCAACCTTCAAAACTGCCTTCGGCCGCTACTGGGGCCGTTGGGCGGAACGCAAATATGGAAATGTCTTCAAGGACGGCGCTCTCTGGAATGGCACGACGGGGACGCACGGGCACCAGAATCCGCCGATACCATTGCGCGGACGGGTATATTTCCATCGAAGCAATGCGGTCATTTGCATGGGCCCCGATTGAGTCTCAAATCATCCAGCGACTTTTGAGCTTCATTCGAAGCGCCGACTGCAAATGGATGCTTCAGAAGCAAAAATCCGGGATCCAGAGTGGTCGTCTCCCGGTGTCTTGTTTCTGGCTTCCTTTATCCCGTTCTATTGAACAGCTCAGGCGATTCTGAAGAATAAAGCATGAAAATCATTCTTTCCTTCAATCCCATCCTGCTGAAAACAGTCTCTGTATTGGCTTTGATGGCCTGTATCCTTCCATACCTGCCGGCAGAACGCCTGCCGACTGTATCCTCAGTGGAAGACCGTCTGGCTATGCAAATCCGACGCATGATCGAGGCGGGACACCTCGCTCCCGGCATTTGTTCCATGGAGCAACACTATGCCGCAGATTCAAGCCGTCACGGCTACGAGCTGGATGATTATTGGCATAATCCCGCTGAACTGATCTACGCCCTGGCAATATCGATTCCCCATTTGCCAGCCGATCTTAGAAAGTCCGCCGAGCGCTACCTTCAAAACGAATTCAATCGATATCCCCCCCATTCATATGTTCACATGGGTCCCGAGGGAGCTTTGCGCGAAATTTCCCCCCGTCCGCCGGAATACCAAAAGGAATGGGCGGTTTTTTACGGTCAGCGCACCGAAAGCGCTGCAGAAGCCGTTGATTGGGGCGCTGGAAACAGCAATCCCCCCTGGAGCTTTTCACCTTTCAATATTTATGCCTGCTGGAAATATGCTGAGGTTTTTCCTGAAACGGCGCCGGAAATATTAAAAAAACTGCGAAAAAGAGTCGTTGTCTTGCCCTCCTTTGAAAAATACGATCTTACGCATCCTTCCGTATTGAATGCCTATATCGCCGGCTACTGCGGTTATTTGAATCTTCAGGTTCTGGCCGGAGAAGCCCGCTCCGCCCGAGTGGAACAATGGCTTGAGAAAGCGCTTCAAAGACGTTTGGTCTCGCTGGACCTCGACCCCAAATTACTGCCCGGCGCAGAAGCAGGCGGATTTATTTTTCTTACTCCCGAATTAGGAGATTATCTCTGGAATAAGGCTCGTTTTCGTTTAAAGCAGGTCCTTGAATATCAGGACTGGGCGGCGCCCTATTGGCATATCGCCAGAGCCGAGGAAATCACGCGCATTGACGGGGAGCGCAGTCTTTGGGAGGGATACCATTCTCATATTTACGAGACATCTTCTCAGTTTCTCGCTCGTGCTTACGCTTTAAAATGGCCTCGACAGCGACTCGAGAAATACCTGGACGCATCGAGCGTATATCGGGGAGACCTTACGTATATACAGAACCTTGTGGCCACTCTGCAAGCTGCAGCGGAAGAGCCGTGATCCCATTATTCATGAAGGCTTGCAGCGAAATTGAAGCCGCTGCGGGCAAATCCGGCAGCGCGCCGAAGACCCGACCGATTGCAGCGCCGCAGGCATATCCGGATCCGATGATGCATCAGCGGTTTCCTGAATAACGCGCGGCATGCCTGGTATATGCCTGACATGCAGTCGCTTCGAGCCCGGATCTTTTAAGCGGCACATTCATTCCGTCATTTTTCTAATGGCAGGAAAAATTCATCACCGGCTTTTCTTAGTCGAGCAAATCCAGAATGCTTTTTATCGGACGGAGCGTAATCGCCGGCACTTCCACAAATACGGTGTTCCAATGGGCCATGGCGCCGTTCCACAGGCCAGGCCTCTCCAGCACCTTGCATCTGCGGCTTTCATGGATTTTGCGGGCTATGAAACCCTCGCCAGGATTGCTGAATCTCTCAAGGTCAAATGGCCGGCCCAAATAATCCCGGACGCCACAAACGAGGTCGGCGGGATTGAAGAACTCGCACGATCTCCAAACGGCATTTTGCTCGCTGTCTTCCATATTGACTTGCGCCGGCTCCACAATCTGAGGACGCACGATCCCATCCGCACCTCGAACCCAAAACGGACGTCCCCCCGGATAATCAGAGTTTCGCACTATCCCGCATACTCTCAAGGGCGCATTGAGGATACGAAATAAAGCCTGCGACCTGAGGGGTATGGACATTCTGGATAATTCCTTCGGCAAAATGAGATTCAACCTGGCTTCGGCAAATCTATGGATATGCTCCAGTGAAAGCTCGCCGGAATTGCCCGAAACGAGGAATCGTATGCAGCGGAAAAGCTCTTCCTGCAACTCAATCAGATACCCGCCAAGGATACGCTTGTGACATTGAACTGTTTCCTTAAGGTGATCGGGCAGAACATTATCAATAGTCCGAATAAAGACAATATCCCCTTTGCAGGAATTTAGATTTCCAAGCAAAGCCCCGTGGCCGGAAGGCCGCAGTACAAGCTCGCCGTTCTTGTCTCGCAGAAGCCTGTTGTTCTCATCCACAACAATGGAGTCTGTCGACTGCTTTTGGACGGAAAGCGTAATTTCATACCGAGTGTCGTGCGGATTCAAGCGGGATTTGGCCTGCCGAAGGTGTTCTTCGACTCGGTCTGCATGCTTGGGAGATACCGTGAAATGTATCCTTACAATGCCCCATGAATCCTTTAGAAACGCCGGACTCTCAGCCAGGTGCTCCTCAAAAGCGGTCCGTGTCCCATTGGGATAGGAGTGAAATGGGATGAGCCCTTTGGGAAAATCCGAGTAGCCCAGGCCATCCGGCTGGAGGATATTCTCCAGAACAGCCTCGTAGTCTCCGCCTTCAATCAGTTCCTCCAGGCGCAGCCCCTTTGATTGAATCAGGGTACTTATTTCGCTCCAAAAAGCCAATTTCGGCAGATTCCGGAGCAGGTTGAGGCATCCTTGCGCATTCGGATCGCCTCGAATTGCCTGCGCAACCAGACATTGCTGAGTCACCCATCCCTTCTCCAGGCAGGCAAGGGCAGCGGCGAACATCCGGCTGGCAGCGCCCGAAGCCGCGACAAACTTCATGGCGCGCCCGCTTGCCATGGCAGTCTGGTAACGTTTTGCCATTTGGAGCTGTTGTTCGACACTATGGGCGATAATTCCATCATTCAGGCGGCAGGGGCGTTGAAGCCTTATGGGCGGAACTCCGGCTTCATAGGCAGCCATGTCCCCCTCGGCCTCCTCAGGCGTTTTGCCTGCCGATTTCAGCTGATGGACATCCTTTTCGCCAAAAATCAATCGATATCCCCCATCCGCGCCGCGTACCAATTTGGGTTAAGAGGTCCTCTCTCCGGTCCTCCAGGGTAACCACTCCTGCATTTCTCGCCGTTCCTTCGCAAATCCCAAAGCGTCCTTTTTAAATCCCGGCGCTCGAAGACCCTGCGAGTCCCTTAGCAGGGCCGGTGGCTCGCTTCCTGGAGTTAAGGCATTCAAGGGATAACCCTGCATTCAGAAACGATCGAGTGAAGGTACGACTCAATTTCCGCAGTCATACGTCTGATGTCAAATTTGTCCATAGCAGTCCTGTATCCTGCCTCTGCAAGCCGGGTGCGCAGAGCCGGCGATTCGATCAGCCGCTTTATTTGCCGGCTCAGTCCCACAGGATCGTTGGGAGCAAATATCAGCCCATTCTCTTCCTCCCTGATAATTTCGGCGGCGCCTCCCACTGCTGTGCCGACAACAGCCACTCCGGATGCCATTGCCTCGACAATTACGCGGCCGAACGGTTCCGCCCAAATGGACGGAAAGACAAAAATATCAGACTGGCGGTAGATACCGGGCATGGATTCCTTCGGCTGTGCAGGGATGAAGCGCACAAAAGCGCTAAGGTCCTTTTCCTTTACAAGTCGAGTCAGCCTATTCACATAATCCGGCTCGCCGTCACCCACAAGGGTCAACCTGAAGTCCTTGACTCCATGAGCCAAAAGCTGCGCGATTGCCTCGATCGCCGTATGGACGCCTTTTTCATGGACCAGGCGCCCGGCGTACAGCAGGGATACTGTTGCGGATGGGCTGGTATGCTCCCGGCGATCAAGAAAATCGTGCGTATTGATTGCACCGTAGATAACTTTGGTGTTTTTGAGTGAAATACCCTTGCGGACGAGTTCATCCCGCATAAAAACGGATGGAAACAGCGTGTGCTCAAGCTGCAAATCCGGATTTTTCTCTCGCGCCATGATCCATCGGGCGATTGGTCTCAGAATCATTTTTGGAAGAGCCGTCGCGTAATTGCGAGGGCGAGCATTCCAATAATTCTCAAACTGACCGGGGAGGGCGACCCAATAATCTCCCAGATAGTAAACAACACGGCCCCGCATACGCTTTTCGGCACAAGCAGGAGTTGAACGCGGCAGATTCCACATGCCCCAAACCAGCGCGATGTCGGGGTGAAAACTCCCTACGGCGTCCCGAAGAATTGCCAGGTTCTCGCTTTCTCGCTTGTTCCTGAGAACAAAAAACTGCAAAGCGTTTCGGAGAGAGGCGAACTCCATTTCCATGTGCAATTCGCGCCGCACCCATGGCGGATCGGCCGACAGTGCGCGGCCGTTTCCATAGGTGCTTGCAAGAACCTGCACCCTATGCCCGCGGCTCCGCATTCCATCCGCAACCTCCTGGCACCACTGCTCGTATCCTCCGCGACTCGCCGGAGGATAAAAATTGGTCAAAAACAGAATTCTCATCGCATGGACTCGATCCGCCGACGGAGACCTCTCAACCAATCCATCAGTCTCCCATTCAGCCTTGATTTAGCCCACAAGGGAACAACCGGGCTGCGGAACAGTATCCTGAAATCGCATGCTATTGCGCTCAGAAAATATTGCCGGGCTTCCTTATGTTCTCCTTTTCCATAGGCGAGCAATCCCAGAGAATAGTAGGCTTTGGCGTAGGATGATGGCTTAAGCCGTCTTACATTGTTGCTCGTACTGTCATCGGCATACAGCTTCTCCATCATTTCGAAGAGCTTTGCGCCATTCTTTTTGAGATTCAAAGATTGTAGATCCCCCATGCGGCCCTTCGGCTGGTTGCCGCAGCCCAGTTGATAGTAGGTATCCACCTCCGTTAGCAGGACCGGGCAGATTTCCGCCATTCTTTGAAAGCATTCATAGGCGCGATTCCCGTCTCCGTTTTGAAGGTATTCAACACAGGAACCAAGGTACGCCCGTCCATAGGCGCGGTGGGACCGGGTGGAAGCGCCGCTCAAAGGCCGGCCGCCCACAAGCTTATTTAAAACCGCCAATCGGGCTGTAAGCATCCGGAACGGGTCCGTGGACATGCTTCCCGCCACGATCCGGTGCCGCGTCAGTATCCCAGGATTATGAATGATTCTGAACTTCTTGGTTATTCTCAGCCAGACATCCCAATCCTCGCATGCGTGCAACGCTTCATCGAATAGGCCGACCGCTTCAAATACACGGCGGCGCAGAAATATTGATTCAGGGACCAAAAAGTTTCCATCCAGCAATGCGTCATGCAATGCATCGGTCGACACCGGTCGATTCTCAATTTGCGGCAGCGCACTGTTATTCTCGTCGACGAATCGGTACCCGCAATAAACACCCTCCGCGTCCGGTCTGGATTCCAAAGCATTCACCAAAGTGCCGAGATAATTGGGTTCGTACATGTCGTCGGCGTCCAGCAAGCCGATGAAAGCCCCTTGGGCTGCGCGGATTCCGGCATTTCGTGCTGCGGACAGTCCGGCATTTTCCTGATAGATGCCTCGAACCCGGCCGCCAAACTTTTCGATCACCTCGCGGCTGTCATCCGTTGACCCGTCGTCTACAACGATGATCTCATAGCTGCAAAAACTCTGATTCAGCACGCTCCGAATGGCGTCGCCCACGAAGCGCGCATGGTTGTAGTTCGGGATAACAACGCTCACCAACGGACCTATCATTTCTGTTTGCAGGCTTTCCTCTCCACTTCGCTGAGATACGTCTCCATTTCACGGACCATCCTATGGATATCGAACCTCCTTTCAGCCGTGCTCCGGCCGCGCTCCCCAAGCGACCGACGTAGAGACGGGTCCCTCAACAGCCGTCTCACTTGATTCGCAAGTCCCTGCGCATCGCCCCCTTGAAACAGGAGCCCGTTCTCGCCGTGAAGGATCGTCTCTGCCGTCCCCCCGTTCGCAGAACCGATAACCACCATGCCGCTGGCCAACCCCTCCTGCATGATCCGCGCCAGCGGTTCTTGCCATAGAGAGGGGAGCAGCAGAACATCGTACCTTCGCAGAAAATCCGGCAACTCGGGCCTTGGGATGGAAGGATGAAAGGTCACAATGTCCAATAAATGATGCTGGCCCACAAGCTTCTGCAGACGTTCTTCGTATTGGGGATGCCCCTTCCCCACGATTGTCAATCGCACTCGCGAGCGGATCTCCTCCGGCAAGAGATTCAACGCTTCGATTGCCGTGTGGACGCCCTTGTGTTCGGCCAAAATACCGACGAAAACCAGAGACAGAAAACCGTCCCGCAGTTCGTAAGCCCGCTGGTGCGCATTAGCGAGATAATTTCTCAGGTCAATGCCCTCGTAAATGACCGGAGCATCCTTCAGGCGGATTCCGCCCTCCAGCAATTGGTCGCGCTGGGCGGCACTGCAACAGGGCGCATGCTCGAACTTCAATGGAACCTTTCCCCATTCATCCTGCAAAACCACGCAAGCCGGAATGCGCGCAATTTTCTTGGCAATATCCTTTGCGAAGTTTTCAGCGGCGGCATCCCAAAATGCCTGATGGAGGTTTGCCTCAACCGGCCACGGATTGGCAATATAGTACACGACGCGTGGTCCCAGGATCCTTTCCGCTTCCCATGCCAGTCTTTTAGAGAGGTTCCACATGCCCCAGATAAAAAAGATATCGGGCTGTTCGCTGAGGATCCATCGTCTGAGGTGTGCCATATTTCGTTTCTTCCGCCTCGGATAGGACCAGGATTCCCTCATCCTGTAGAACTGGAGGTCGGCTTCAAGCGACAGCAGTCGATGGATATTTCCTTCCGAGATTTCCCTCTGGCAACCATAGGTCGACGTCAGCACGGTAACATGGTGGCCGCGCTCTGCCAGGCCGTCCGCAACTTCCTGGCATAGCGCTTCGTATCCCCCGATGACATGCGGCGGATACATGTTTGAGAGGAACGCGATCTTCATGCCGATATAGGAAACCTTGCACAACCGGCAGCATTCACCAGCACCTGTTCGAGCCGCGCGCTGTAATGCTCCCAGGAGTGATGCCGTATCATATCCTTCCTCGCCTGTTTTCCCAACTCCGTCCGCAGAGGCGGATTGCCGATCAGCCGGATAACGGCATTTGCCAGGGCGATCTCATTGTCTGGGGGAACAAGCACGCCGTTCTTTTCGTCGTCGACAACCTCAGCGATCTGCCCGATCGCGGAGGCCACGACAGCCCTGCCGGCCGCCATGAATTCAAAAAGCTTCATTGGCGACAACCACATACCCTGCTTGATGTTTGGCATTGGAACCACCGCAATATCGGCCGCATTGATATACCGGATGACGTCGCTGTGGCGGATGAAGCCGATGAATTGCACCCGGTTGGCTACGCCCAAATCCATGGAAAGCTCTCTCATGGACTCGCGCCCGGCTCCGTCCCCCACCAGGATCAGCCGCGCATCCGAATGTTTTTCCGCCACAATGGAAAACGCCTTTAAAAGCGTGGCCACGTCATGCCAGGGATAAAAACTTCCTACGAAAAGAATGAGAGGATTGTGCGTGCAATGGATGGCGGCGCGGATAGGGCCGCCCATTTCCGGGTCCGGCCTGAAGCGTCCCACATCCACGGCATTGGGTAACACGACTATTTTGCTTGCCGGCACACTCCAAACCTTAACCAAATGGTCCTTCGCAATTTTCGAGACGCAGATGACGCGACGAGCCGCGCCCAGGTTATATCGAAGCAACTCGCCCGCGCGCCAGCGCAGCAGTCCTTCAATCGGCCTGTTCATGTACTCGTGTTCCGCGATCTGGTCGGCATCGAAAAAAACAACATAGGGAAGGCCAAGCTTTCGGCAGGCCGTTGCTGCGCCCGAGTTATACAAGCTGTTGCGCTCCAGAACAATATCGTGGCCGGACAATGCATGCAGGCATGCATCCCGGCGCCGAAGGTTTGAGAAGACATTCAGGTAGGGGATGCCAAGCAGCTTTTGAGCTTTCCAGACAGCCCGTTCCGTGCATTCAAACCAAGGACTGGCTGTCCATGTTCGAGGCGCCACGATGGTTCCCGCCGGGCTGCTGACACATACATCATGGAAATCCTGCGGCGCAAGCCATGTGATAGAGTGCCCTCTCGCTCGCAGGCCATCGGCAATATATTTCTGCTGAATGCATGCCGCATTTTCCGGATTTTCGCATCGAATCTCCTCGACCCAGGAATGTTCGGGCAGACAGTGTACAATCTTCATCCGAGGGGAAGCGGTCGCATTATTGCCAGGGCTGATCATGGATTCGTCCCCTGCAGCCTTTGCCGTTCCAGAACTACTTCGTAATAAATTGAAATAAAATGAATGGCCGCCGATTTTGCCTGGAAGGGGCTGTTTTCGTAAAACTCGCGCGCTGCGCGTCCCAATCGCTTGCGAAGTTCCGGATTCTCGATCAACAACATGATTTTTTGTGCCAGGCATTGTGGATCCTTTGCCGGGCAGAGCAGCCCATTCACTCCATCCTGTATGAGTTCCGGGATGCCGCCAACATCCGTGGAAACGATGGGACATCCATAGGCCATTGCTTCCACAAGCGCCAATGGCTGGCCTTCAAGGATTGAAGACAATAGAAAGACATCCGTTTCTTCCAGAATACGGGACAGTTGCTCGCGGTTCGTAAACGCCCCTGCAAAAATCCGGTTCCCATCAAGTCCCAGACTTGCGGCTTTCGCCACCAGTTCGGCGTGGAGTTCTCCTTCTCCATATACTCTAAAATCGACATCGGGATGAATCTTCTTCACAATTGTGCATGCTTCGAGCAGGTATACGAGGCCCTTGGTAATATATAAACGGGCGACGGTGGAAACAGTGAACGGGCGGCCGGGGCTGGAGCTGTATTCTCTTTTCAGGCCAGAAATGTATGGATCGGGCAGCAGCGGGCCGCGCACCAGAATGGGACGGACGACTTTGCAGACATCACGCAATCCCTGTGCGCTTTTTTCCGAAACGGCGATTACCCGATCCGCCATGTTCATAGTGTTCTCAAACCCGCTCCACCAGTTAAACTGTGGATCCGGGGTCTGATGCTCCTCATAAATGACAGGAATCCCCCTGGAATGAGCCCAATGAACGACGAATAACAGTGTTGTTGTGTACCCCTGAATGTGAAAAATGTCGGGATGCCGGCGCAAATTCCACCAATTCAGCAGAATAATGCCGATGAGCTTGCGATAGTCACGCCCGATGAACCGTTCCGTCAGCTGCCCTCGCAGCCAATTGCGCGCACCGGTCCAGGCCCGACGGGGGGAACGCTTCCGGCGATTGAGAATGAATGCGCCCAATCCCAATAGCACAGTTAAAGGGCTAAGTAGCCACAGGATTCCGCGCAGGATCCGCTCCTTTGTATCCCAATCCGAAGCGGGTTTCGACACCCATTCCGGCGGTTGAACCAGGGGAATCAATGAAGCCTTAAGCCTTCGGCAATATTGATTCTCAGGATTCACCCATGCCGCAGATAGATAGCTGACATCCTGTCCCTGATTCTTCAGTTCAATTGCAAGATTGACCGCATACTCCTCCAGCCCGCCGAAATCCTGAATGTCGTAAGAAACCATGCATATTTTCACCTGACCGACCTCAACATCGAGCGAAAAAAAATGGAGAGGACGCCGCGGTTGATCAGGTAGGAGGGATTTAACCGCCATGCCTGACAGACCATTGCGGGAACTTTCTTGTATTCCTTTGCACGATATTTTTCGAAAGCAAGGTTAACGAGAAAAGACCCTTTAAGCCGGTTGCCGCCGCACCCTATCACTTTATTGACATAAGGGCTTAAATCCGCGATGACATGCATTGCGCATCCAAATCCAAACTCTTTTTCATAACCCAACAAATGATAGGTTGTACGCTGCATCAGGGCATGGTCAAAGCGGCCATGCAGGTTAAGGGCATGCCGGATATGATCCTCGCCGTCCATCTCTCTGCCCCACATGATGGCCCGGATTCCCTTCCATAGATAGCCGCGCGCAACAGACCATGCATACTGCGAAGATAGTCGCGACAGTTCCTCAGGCATTTGAGCGAACACCTGCTTCAGCAAATCTTCGTGATTGACGCTCTCATCCGCAATGCATTCCGATAATAGGAAATCGACAAGCTCACAGGGATTTCCCTTAAGGACGGAAGGATCCAACGCCACAAGCTCGCGAACATATCGCTGGGCGAGGGCCGTTTCGTTTTGAATCAAGGCCAGCGAAACAATGACCATGAGATGATGTCGGATCGCCATACGTCCCAGCGCCCGGACATCCTGAGGGCATCGAGGGTCGGCAAATACAGATTCCTGCACACGCTCCACATCGCGGAGACGCGCAGGAAGGTTTTTGCGCGTCCTGCCGGAATGGTATCTGCGATAGTTCAGGGCGCGATCGATGCCGGCAAATTGACAGTCGGCCAGGGCAAGTTTGCACGGGAAATCGGTGTCTTCTGCGGTTCCTGCCTTTGGATCGAATAGCCCGACCCTGAATGCCCATTCCCGGCGGACTACGGTATCGCTCGGGGAGAACGGGAATCCCAATACAAGATCCCTTAATCCCACGGCAAGCGGCGGACGCCACATCTCGCGAATAGTTTTCGCGGAATGATTCAATTCGAAACGCGCATTGTAGGAAATCCCAATTCCCGACTGTTTCTCGAGATATTCCACATGCTTTTGAATCTTCTCATGGTGGAAAAAATCATCTGCATCCAATAAAAAAATGAGTTCACCCTTTGATTCTTTGATTCCCGTGTTGCGCGCAGCGGAAAGCCCCTGGTTCTCTTTGTGGACGATGTATTTCAAACGCAGGTCCTGAAATCCTTTCATGACCGCATCTGTATGATCGTTGGAGGCATCGTTGACAACGAGGACCTCAAATTCCTGATAGCTCTGATCCAGAACGCTCTGGATGGCCTCCGGCAGAAATTCCGCCTGGTTGTACGCAGGAATAACGACGCTGACAAGCGGAGGACTCATTGGAATTATATAATGTCCGCGAATTGATATTCGACCCGTTTGAAAAACCAGTACCCTGCTATTAAAACAATCAGGGAAACCACGGCTGCAGGCAAAAGGTAGCTGCCGGGAGAACTTTGATAAATCAACACATCACGATATGCCGCAATGATGCCCGCCATGGGATTGAGAAAGTACAGCCATTTCCAGTGCTCCGGAACCAGGGAGACCGGATAGAGAATTGGGGATGCGTAGAACCATATTTGGGTGACAAGTTTGATAAGGGGATCGATATCACGTTGGAAAACATTCAGCGCAGCTGATCCGATCCCAATCCCAAGAATGAGCGCAAGCTGGATCAGCAGAATAAGCGGCAAATAGAGAATTCCAAGCGGCGAAACGGATACCCCGAAAAAAATCACAAGCGCGATTAGCAGAATGAAAGAGATGCCAAAATCCGCCAAGCGGGCAAGCAAGGCCGCGACGGGAAGAGCCTCCCGCTGAAAGCTTATTTTTCCCACCAGGTTCAAGTTCTGTACTAAGGACATTGCCATATCCGCAATCGATGTGGCAAGGAGCGTCCAGGGAACAACTGCCGTGTAAGAAAACAGGATATAGGGCACGCCGCCCGTATCCACAGGAACGATTCGAGTGAAAACAACGGCGAAAATGGCAACAGTCGCCGCCGGTTGAACGATCGCCCACAGCCAACCCAAAGCCGATTGTTGATAGCGTCCCCTTAATGTGCGTACGGTCCACGCCCACACGAGATCCCGCACCTTAAAAAGCTGTTTCACCTGATGGAACATCGATGCCTCGATCCTGCGGGTTTTTTTCGGCTGAAATGCGCGCAGTCGGTTTGATCTGATTCCATGTCCGCTTCGGTTCGTAAACAGCAGCATGTGCCTCGCGTCCCGGCGTCCGGTTCTTGACCAGAAACCATTCCGAGCCGCCGTAGGCGATGCCGTCCGAATCGTCTGCGTTCATCATCCAGGTGATCGCATAATACATGCCGCCAAACAGTTGCAGGGGCTCGATTTTGACGGAATATTCGCCCACCCCCTTTTCGACAGTCATAGCGAATTGATCGAGACGACTACGCATACTGCAGCAACTAAGACCGTCAGACCGGTAAATCACGACAATAGCATGCGATTTTCCTAACTCCCGATAGGCAATGTATTGGATGCGGACCTCAACCGGTTCGTCGCCATAAATTTCGCGGACAGGCTTGCCCTCGGCTCCCACAACATCAACCCTGGTAATCTCGACGGCATCTTCCATATCATCCACAGCGATGGGCGACGGATTCATTTTTTCAATTCTTCGCCGTTCAAGAAACTGGTTATAGGCGTCTATGACCACGCTGCTTGGCCCGGTATTCTGAACCCTTCCGCAATCTAAATAGATCGCACGTTCACAAACCGCCCGGACGAGTCCCATATCGTGGGAAACGAAGATCAAACTGGTGCCTCTCTTCAACAGTTGCTTGATTCGCTCGATACATTTTTGGCGGAATGAAGCATCCCCCACCGCCAGCACTTCGTCCACGAGGAGAATATCCGGCTCGATACAGGAAGCGACGGCAAAACCCAGGCGGACCGTCATTCCGGAGGAATAACGCTTCACGGGCGTATTTATGAATTCCTCAATTTCAGAAAAGGCCACGATTCCATCATACCTTTTTTGGATATCCCTCTTTGAAAGGCCCAGGATGGTCCCGTTCAGAAAAATGTTCTCCCTGCCAGTCAGGTCTGGATGAAATCCGGCTCCCAACTCGATCAGCGCGGATACCCGGCCTTTGACTTCCACCTTCCCTGATGTCGGTTTCGTGATTCTCGCCAACAACTTCAGTATTGTGGATTTGCCTGCTCCATTAGGACCAATCAGGGCAAGCGACTGACCTTTTTCAAGGTTAAAGCTGACATCCCGCAACGCCCAATGATATTTCTTCTCATTGGACGCATCATCCCGCAGCATCGTATTTCTAATCCATTGCGAGATAACAGACGGGATGCTGGTACGGGTCAAGCCCAATCTGTAGCGCTTGGATACATTCGAAAAATGTATGACGGTGTTCATGGATGATGGATACGAACTCTAAACCTTGTGAAGTCTGTAAGCCAGGGTTTGAACGGACTGTAGTCTTCTCAGAGGCCTCACATCCACGGAGGCCATCACCGTCCTGAAATCCTTCTCAATTTGAGAAAAATCCAGCCATTCCGCTACCCGATTCGCTGTTTCGAAAAGCGGCCAGAAAGCTTCCTTACCCTTTTTATGGATGGAATCAAAGTTCACGTCCACGTGCAGTCCGTCAACGCCCTTCAAGATCCGGTGGCGAAGCGATTCGGGCATCAGGCGCCCCACTCTTCGCCGGATCAGATATCTGCCCGTAAGGATATAGGGGTCCGGTGCATAGGTGCCCGGAATTACGGCCAGTTTACCGTAATGCCTTACAAAGACATCACCCAGCAATCGGCGATCGTCCAATGCCGCACGGGGCAAAGAGAAGCAGAATCGGGCGATTGCGCGATTTAGAAACGGCGAGGCGGTGCCTCGCCAATGATCCATTAATGTGGGCAGGAAACTGGTGCATGACCGCTGCCTGTTCCGCAGCGGGAGGCTTAAATATTGCCGTTGAAAGCCGGCCCCCGGAAAAGACTCGGTCTGCTCGCGGATACTGGCCGCATTAGCCTCAAGCGCCTCCTCAACAGGAAATTTTGCGGCTGCTCTAAGCAGATCCGGAGTCCAGTGGACATACCATTCGCTGCCAATCTGCCATCTCTTATTTGATTTCACTAAATACTTATCGTTCATATCCCGCCCGGTCAATACATCGCCTATGA
The DNA here is from genome assembly GCA_964474425.1 of uncultured Acidobacteriota bacterium. GTDB lineage: Bacteria > Acidobacteriota > UBA6911 > UBA6911 > UBA6911 > UBA6911. Next base: position 33,220 of record CAYYTC010000034.1, on the reverse strand, counting down.
ACCCGTTGAGGGTTGGTGCCACAGTTTCCTCCTGCAATGCATCCAGAAAAGACATCAGGTACATCCCATGAAAGTGCATGCCACTTCCAAACCAGTCAGCCCAGAGTGGGGTATATCTGACGAGGAAATCCTTTGGCAAAGATATATGTTTCCAGGGGAAGCCCAGCGTTTTGGCAATTTCCCGCGAAAAAATAACGTCGGTGTTATCCGCACCGCCCCAGGCATAGGTCCTAACATTCACGCCGGCATCCGCGAGGACGCCTGCTATCATGCGGGAGTCCAGACCGGAGGATAATGGGAGCGCCCAGGTGGATTGCGATTTGCCGATATCGGCTATAGCTCGATAGAATAATTCATGCATCTCATCCACCAGATTGTTCCAAGAAGTTTCCCACCGAGCCTGACTGGGTTGCACGGTGAGAAGCATTTGAGAGCGAAATCCTTTTTTATCCCACTGAGCCATACTGTCCGGCGGGATAGTTTTGATATTTTTATAGAGTGTCCAATCGGATATAAAATAGCCATTGAGCAGAAGCGATACCAACCCAGGCAGAAAGACATCGTGGGCAAGCGTATCATCCGTGGCAGCAACGGCGACAGGTTCTATTGTGGTGGCAATTCTTCCCTTTCGAAACTTCGCATAATACGAGGGAATGCTCCCCATCCAGTCATTCCAAAGCGTCCAGCATGCGCCATCCGCGCTAACACGCAAAAGGATGACGCGCCCGTCCCAGGGCAATACAAAATCTTGGGGATGATGCGCTTTCAGAAGACTCTCCTGAACATTCATCCATGGAACTTCATTATGGACAGACCCAACCAAGGCAAGAACGGTTCCATCGGGCATCCTATGGATGCGGTCGGAAACTTTGGAATGCCCCCATACATGCAGCGTTGTAGAGCCGATCGCGACCCGCAGCTTTTCCAGATGCGCGAAATGCTGCAATGCGCGGTTCCCTGACGAAATTGCTCGGTTTTCTTCTTCGAAAGCCAGGTCAGAATAGAGTGTAAAACCAGTGATCGATCCCATACGTCCTTGTGCGATTATCCCTGGAAAAAGAATCCATGATCTCAGCAAAAATAATCATGGCCTTTTTTGACATGAGGGAGCGTTCGGCACTGCAAGGCAAAAAATGCAAATGACCTAAATTGAATTAGCGCAACATTGAGCAGTTCAGGACCAAGCAAGGGGATCTCGTTCATATCCCCCATGGCATATTGCTGGAATGCGTAATCGGCTCGATATCCGTGCCCCCATGGCCATAAATCAAATCACATCCTACTAAGCAATTAGGAGATTTTATGAACACACACTAACAGTCTTCCGGCCTCATCAGGATACTTATCGGAAAAATTCATGCGAAGATAAATTGCAGAATAAGGCTGCTATAAAATGGGCTATCGTCCGGCAACTCCAATTAGACTGCATTGAATACACTTCATAAACTCCCGTGATGAAAAATGGAAGGGCGTCAAAAGCGCTATAACCCTTTGTCCCTTTTCAACACTTTTGCTGCAGAAGATTCATTCCATGAGGGCACTCCGCATCAATAAAGCCGTATTTTATTGCATTTAAGCTGCTTATGGGTAACATTAGGCCTGGATTGAATGCGCGGGCCGGGGGTTGAGGCCTGAATTCCGGTCAGAGTAAGCTATCGGATGCGCCTTCCCAAAATGGGTGCGAAACAGGTGCCAGGGAATCAGGGAATTCAATGTCCCCAGTCTATATCCTCCGGGGTTGATTTTTGGGCCGGAACCGGGAATCGGAGCCATACGCCACTGATTGGAGTTCATGCGCTTGGCATTAAAAAAGACTCTCTCTTCCATCGACGAGGTCAACCGCCTGCTCGAGGATTACGCAAAGCGCGGCGTATTCCGGGGATTTAGCCGGCAATCCGCACGCGATGGGGCCGCGGCGTTCAAGCTGGTTTGGTTCTACAATTGCGTTTTTGAGCTGATCGTCGACACGCGGAAGAAAACCATCTCGATTCCTGTTGTCTTGCCTCGCGTGCCGGCCGATATTTATGCAAATTTCAAGATGTTCGTTCGTTCCCACCATGACGAGAGCCTGCCGGAACACCGGCAAACGGATATGGCCAAAGCACGTCTGCGGTGCGCGAAAAACCAAGGCAATGCATCTATCGGAATGACGGTCCGTGATGGTGACTATGGGTATGCGTCGCAGAGACTCACCCCCCTGGTTCATGAAACCTTCGTGATTTTTCTTTTGGACGGGAGATACCGCGATTACGTGGTTGAGCAGCTCGGCGCCAATCCCGAAATATAAAAGATGCCACGGATTTCACGGATTAAAAATAATATAAAAATTCGTGAAATCCGTGGCGTCTTTTAAGAGGGGGTGGGGTGAGCGACGGGGATCGAACCCGCGGCCGCTGGAGCCACAATCCAGAGCTCTACCAGCTGAGCTACGCTCACCACATGCGGAAAATCAGCGGAAATAATAGCACGATTCGCGCAATTCGTGGCCTTTTTTCCAGTCCCTATTCTCCCACCAAAGCCTGCCGCAGCGCATTCATTGCCGAGGGCTCCATGATCGCCACGACCGTGTCATTCGCCTGCAGTTTGCTGTCGCCGGTGACAACCTGAGACTTGTTGCCCCGCACGATGGCCGTCAACAGGCAGCCGGCGGGCAGGTTCAGATTGCGTATCGGGACATTCAGCGCCGGGGAGTCCGACTGCAGTTGAACCTCTACCACTTCCAGGTTGCCGCGCCGCAGCAGGGAGAGCGGCACGAGATCGCTCGTCTCTACTTCCTGCTCAATCAGCTGATACATCAGCCTTGTGGCGCTGATGGTCTCCTCGATTCCCAGCTTGTGGAACGTATCCTCGTTGGCCGGATTGTTGACCCGCCCGATGGCCCGCGGCACGCCGAACCACCGCTTCGCCGCCTGGCAAATGATCAGGTTGTCCTCATCATCGCCCGTGACGGCCACAACCAGGTCCGCGCGCTCCATTCCCACCTGCACCATCGTGCGTATTTCGCACGCATCGCCGAAAAACACCGCCTCACCCAGTTCGTCGTGCAGCGCGTGAAAACGCAGCGGCCGCTTCTCCAGGATCAGCACTTCATCCCCCTTGCGCAACAGCGCCCGCCCAAGGTTATATCCGACCTTGCCGCCGCCGGCGATGATGATGTAGTCCGGGTGCCCGTTCTTGCGGCTGGCGCGCTTTTCGGCGAGCTGCTTGGGCGTGGGCAGGTTTGCGGCGTAGAGACGGTGCATCTGGTGCGTCAGGTCCCAATATTCGTCAATGCTCTGATAAGCCCGGCCCAGCAGCCGGTCGTGGAAGATGCCCGATCCCAGCGTCGTGATGCACAGCGTCTCGACTCCCACCTCGCGATAGATTTCCGCGCGCAGCGGATCGTAGATTCGGGCCATCACACGCGGCACTTGAAACAGGGTCTTGGCAATCTGCGCCGCCATGATGTTGGTGTTGTCGCCGTTCGTCACAGTGAGGAAAGCATCGGCATTTTCAATTCCCGCTTCCCGCAAAACATCGGCATTGATGCCGATTCCGTTGATGGCGCGCCCGCCGAAGTTCTCGCCCAAACGGCGGAATGCAGACGTATCCATATCAATGATGCTCACGTCGTGACCTTCGGAGCTCAGCATCAAAGCCAGCGTCGAGCCGACGCGGCCGCAGCCTAAAATGACCACACGCATGATCGTTCACTCCCCGCGCCGGTTAGCCCGGCACGCTGTCAATCAGGACTTCACAGGGCGGGCGGCGCATCAGCGCATCCGCAGTCCTGGTGAAAATACTGGGCAGATGCCGCTCGGCGGTCTGCACACCCAGCACGACCATGTCGCCGCTGTACGTCTGCACGAGCTGGCCGATCCCTTCGCTGGCCTCGCGGGCGCGCAACGTCGTCGTCATGGATTTGAGGCCGTGCCGCTCGACGATGGTCTGTGCATGTTTCAGCGCCTGCAGGGCCCGGTCCTCGACTTCCGCAGGCAGCGGGGAATTCAGCGTCAACAGCCGCGGCACTTCCACGACATAGGCCAGCACAATGCCGGCATTCTGCTGCTTTCCCATGCGGCAGGCCATTTCCACGGCTCTCTCCGTATAGAACAGATCCAGAATAGGAACTATGATACATCGCGAAGCCTGCACGGAAAAGACCGCCCTGGCCACCTCCTGAGTCATAGCCCTCGGCAGCCGCAGCATCCATAACAGGGTCGCACCCAGAATGGCCGCAAAAAAAAACGCTATCAGAACACCTAACGGATGGGGCATCGGGCGATTACCTCTGGCGCAGATAGCGCCAACGCGTAAAACCCAGCGCAAACACAAGCGCACCGACAATCAAAGCCTGTATGGTGCCCTGCCAGCCTAATCCCTTCTGGATCGTGTACTGCAGGCCCCGGACAAGCATGGCAGCGCCCAAAACCATGAGAAGAGCCGCCATGATCTTTCGAAACCGGTTCCGCATCAGGACACCACGCTTTTTGAAGGAGCGCCGCCGGCTTTCTTTTTGCGCTCCACCTCAATTTTGAACTGCTCCAGGAGTTCCCACTCCCCCGTGTCCGCCAGGATCTCCAGCTGCTCCGCGTCCCAATCGTGCGGGGTGCTCCGGAAAATGGGCAGTTTGTTTTTATACCGGTACCACATATAGTATCCCACCCACGCAGCCACCCACAAAGGCCCCAGGACGCGCGCAACGGCGTGGGTCCACAGCACGATGACCAGCATTCCCGCCGTACCAATGATAGCGAAAAGCCCGAGCACGGGAATGTCCTTGCCCCGCCACTGAATATTGAGCGGCACACGGTACGCCCGGGGCGTGCGTGGTTCACGGATCCTCAGCGCCAGCAGGGCCATGCTCGCAAGGAGATAAGCCAGCATGGCGCCGAAGGCGTACATATCGGCCATGGTCTCAAGAGCTTTCTCCCCGGTCAGAAAACCAAACAGGGCTTCGAGCGCCGCGACACATGCAAAGACCACGATGGCGCGCACCGGCGTGTGGTACTTGTGATGAACGTGCGACAGCCACCTCCCGATAAGGCCCATCTCGGACATGCTGTAGGCCAGCCGGCTGCAGCCCATAACACCCGTATTCGCCGAAATCAGCACAATGGTCGCGGCAAGTACTGCCGCGATGGGACCGGCGAGAAATCCTATGTAGGGCAATTGGCTTGCAAGGTGCGCGACCGGATCGCCTTCGCGCGATGCAAGCTCCTGCCACGGAAGAATTCCCAGGCTCACTACCGGAAACGCCATGGCAAAGAGCAGGACTACCACGATCAGTGCCAGCGAGGTTCGAGGTATGACTGTTCCCGGGCGGATCGTTTCCTGAGCAGCCTGAGACACGGACTCCAAACCAACAAAGGAAATCACCGCGATGCTGACGGCATAAAGGATCTGTTTGGTTGGAGGGAACGCCGTATGCCACTGGTGCAGGAAAAGGTCGGGATGCCAGGCGAAGGCAAATCCCAGAATCACGATGGAGGCTTCCATCGCCATATCCAGAACGCCCAGGATTTCGTTAAACAGCGACGATTCGCGGACACCCTTAATATTAAGCACGATCAGGAAGCCGATAAAAACCATCGACTCGGCAAGCCAGATCAGGTTCACATGGTGGAAGGGGCCAAAATCGACGGCAAAATTTCGGATGGCCGGGAAGAAGAAATTGACGTATCCGGCCGAGGCCATGGCAAACAGCGCGATGTCGACCGTGTAATCCAGCATGAGCGCGGCACCCGTCACGACGCCCCAGAAGTCGCCCATGCCGCGGAAGGCAAAATACTGGCCGCCCCCCGCAACGGGATAGGCCGCAGCCAATTCCGTGTGCGCCAGGCCCACAAAAATGTAGACGATTCCGGCGATCGCAAAAGCCAGCGGCGTGGCGCCCTGAGCCGCGGCGATGACCAACCCCAGAGCGACGTAGACATCGGCTCCGACATCCGCGTAACCCCAGGTAAACGAGCCCCAGACAGTGACCTGCCGCCTCAACTTGATCTTCGGTTCCTGCGTTGCCATGAAGCAAACACTCCGGAGAGACGGCAAAGCTTAGTCCTGAAGCGTGATAAATTCAATAGAAGCAAATGAGAAAAGCTGCCACGAATTTCACGGATTATAAGTCTTTTTTAATTCATTTTTCAGGATTTTTCCCAGATCGTTGCGGGGCAGGGAGTGCCTGAATTCCACAGCTGAAAGCCTTTGATAGCCGGCCAGTCGGGCATTGGCCCAGTCCTTGAGGGTACTTTCATCAAGCGAGGAGTCCGGCTGCTTTTTCACTATCAGGGCCAGAGGAGATTCGCCCCACTCGCTGTGGGGTATACCGATAACGGCAGCCTCCGCGACTTCCGGGTGTTTTAACAGAATCTCTTCGAGGTCGCTGGGATAGATATTGATGCCGCCGGAGATGATGAGGTCCTTTTTGCGGTCCAGTATGTATAGATAGCCGTCCTCGTCCAGCCTGCCGATATCGCCGGTTCTGATGTAGAGCCTTCCCTTTGCGTCGCGCCAGAGGATTTCCCGGGTTTTATCCGGGTTATTGTGGTACCCGGCCATCATGGAAAAATTGAATCCGGCGATTTCCCCGGTTTCCCCTTGCGGGAGTTCCCGGCCTTCTTCGTCGATGATTTTGATGTCGCCTCCCAGACGCGGCTTCCCTACCGAGCCCAGCCTGGAAAACTGTTCATTCGGCCGCAGAACGGTGCTTATTCCTTCAGTCAGGCCATAAAGCTCCACGAGTTTGGATTTGGGAAATTTGTGCAGGATTTCGCTTTTGGTGGCCTTGTGCAAGGGCGCGGCTGCGGATAGAAGAACTTCAATCGATGAAGTATCGAATCGGCTGAATTCCGCGTAATCCATGATCCTGATGAATTGAGTAGGAACCAGAAATGCATGGGTGCATCTTTCCTTTTGAACCAGGTCCAGGAATGCGCCCGGGTCGAAGGAACCCATGAGGACTACGGTGCCGCCTGCCAGAAGCGTGGGATGGTAGATCAGTTGGGTGCCGTTGGCGTAAAGCGGCGTGCTGATAAGACTGACGGCATCGTTGGGAACGCGGAATTCCAGGCCGCAGGTCATTGCGAAATCAAGCCGCGCGCGGTGCGTGTGCACGATCCCCTTGGGCACCCCCGTCGTGCCGGAACTGTATATGATGTTGTAGAGATCTTCAGGGGCAATAATTCTCTCGGGTTCTTCCGCTGATGAGGTGTTGAGAAAATCCTCGTACTCCGTCCAGCTTGCCGCGGCGCCCTCAAGCACAATCCTTTGAGCAATGAAGCCGCAATCCTCCACGAGGCTCAAAACCGATCGTGCTGCAAAAAGGGCTTTGGGGCATGCGTCCTGCAGCTCGAGCGCGATGGTCTCATTTTTCAGCATGGTCGACAGGGGAACGATGGCGGCCCCGGCTTTCAGCGCTCCGAACATGATTTCCGGATATTCGAGACAGTTGCGGCTCAGGATCGCCACCCGGTCGCCTTTTGAGATACCAAGCGCTATCAGGCCGTTGGCAATTTTATTAATCCTTTGGTTTAGCTTTTTCCAGGAAGTCCTCTTCCCTTCGCAAATAATTGCAGTTTTTTCCGGATACCATTTCGCATGCTCCGCAATGAATTCCGTCAACGGCAGAAACCTTCCCGGTATCATCAGTTCTTCTCCGTTAGATTAAAAACGCCACCGATTCCACGGATTATAGTTGTTCTTTGATAAAATCGGTCGGTGAAATCTGGGGAATTCGTGGCGTTTTTTCTTTAAAACATTCCCGAATTTGGCAATATTGTGTCTCCGGAGGCCAAGAAAATATGATTACGATGAAATTCGGCGGGACTTCCGTCGGGGATGTCCCGCGGATCAACGATGCCGCCGTGATTGTCCGATCGCATTTGTCCAGGCACCCTGTGGTTGTGGCATCGGCCATGGGCGGGGTAACCAACACCCTGCTGGATACCGCGCACCTGGCCGCGCGCCGTGAGACCCGCCGGGTCGAGGCGAATATCGAGGGATTGAGGCAAAAGCACCTCCAGGTCGCGCATACGGTGGAACAACCTGAGGCCCGCAAAGCCCTCATCGATCGCCAGGCGCGCCTCATCGACGAACTCTCAAACCTCTGCCGCGGCGTCAGCCTGCTCAAGGAACTGACCGTCCGCTCTCTCGACGCGATATCGGCTTTTGGAGAGGTATTGTCCTGCGTGCAGCTGGCGGCGATACTGAACAGCCGCGGCGTGGATGCCGAATTCATCGACTCCCGGGCGATCGTCCGGACGGATGATCATTTCGGGGAAGCAGCCGTGGATTTTTCCGCAACCAAGCGTAGCGCGCGAAAGAGGCTTTTGCCGCTCGTGAAGAGAAACATCGTGCCCATTGTCACGGGCTTCATCGCAAGCACGGAAGACGGCCTCACAACGACTCTGGGCCGCAGCGGGTCGGACTATACGGCTTCGATTATCGGCGCCGCGCTCGACAGCGATGAAATATGGATATGGACGGATGTGGACGGGGTCATGACAGCCGATCCCCGCGCGGTCAAGAAGGCGACTGTGCTGCCGGAGATCACCTATCGCGAGGCGGCGGAGATGTCCTACTTCGGCGCGAAGGTGATCCATCCCAAGACCATGATGCCGGCCATCGAAAACAACATTCCTATCAGGATCAAAAACACATTTAATCCTTCTCATCCCGGGACGCTCATTTCGAAGACGGCCAACCAGACAGAGAGAGTGGTAAAGAATGTTACTTCGATCGACAAACTCAGCCTGGTGTCGATCGAGGGAAACGGAATGGTGGGGGTGCCCGGAATTTCCGCAAGGATTTTTGCGGCGCTGGCGCGGGTTCACGTGAATGTGATGATGATCTCGCAGGCGTCGTCGGAACATAACGTCTGCCTGGTGATTCCCCAGAATGACTGCAAACGGGCGCTGAAGGCGCTCCGGGGGGAATTCGAAATCGAATTTGCGAAAAAAGCTATCGACGATATCAAGCTGCACGATAACGTATCCATCGTTGCGGTTGTAGGCGCCGGGATGAAGGGCACGCGCGGCATCGCCGCAAAGACATTTACGGCCGTGGCAAGCGCAGGGGTAAACATCGTGGCGATTGCGCAGGGTTCGTCGGAATTGAATATTTCCTTTGTCGTCGCACAGTCGGAGGCCCGCCAGGCCGTGCAGGCAATCCACGACGCGTTTCATCTGGCATAAAAACGCTGCGGATATTGCTATTTGTTTCGTGAGGACGGATCTCCAGACCATTTTCTCGTGAGGACGGCTCTCCAGAGCGCGTCTCAAAACTGATGACGAGGATCTCGAGACTGTGTATGTGAATCACGATCAATTCTGAGATGCGCGCACATCTACTGCCCTGTAAGGGCAGCGTCTCAAAGCCCAGGGTTGGACGCGCTTTTTGCGGCCTACCCTGGGTATGCGATCGATAGAGAGACCTACCCCGAAGGGGTTGTGTTTTGAATCCCCGAATAAATTGTCCCGGCCAATTGCCGGACACAATCCCTTCGGGATAGATTTTTGCACCGTTGCATACCCAGGGTAGGCGGCATAAAACGCCGCCAACCCTGGGCTGTGTGAAACTGCCCCTATCGGGGCAGTAGTTTTGAGGCGGTCTCTCCAGAGCCGCCCGATAGGCGACTGACTTGTTTGCCCCCAATCGGACCGGTCTGGAGACCCGTCCTCACGAAAGGTAAGAGGAAGTCATACAACGAGGTCATGATGCTGATACATTCTATTCTGGATGCCGTCGGAAACACTCCGTTGATAAGTCTTAAAAAACTGTCTTCAGGCAATGTATTTGTCAAAGCCGAGCACCTCAATCCGGGCGGCAGCGTCAAGGACCGCGTCGCCAAGTACATCATCGAGTCTGCGGAAAAGCAGGGAAAGCTCAAGCCCGGGATGATAATCATTGAAGCGACCTCCGGAAACACGGGAATAGGCCTGGCGCTGATAGGCAGGATTAAGGGCTACGAGGTCGTCTGCATCATGCCCGAGAACATGAGCGAAGAACGCAAGAAGATCATCCGGGCATTCGGGGGAGAAATCGTCTTCAGTCCGGCCGAGGGGAGCTTGTCCGCAAGCCTCAAGAAGCTAAAAGAAATCATCGGTCCGGAGCCGCAGAAATATTTCGTCGCCAATCAGTTCAGCAATCCGGACAATCCGGAGGTTCATTACCTGCAAACAGCTCCGGAAATATGGAAGGACGCAGGAGGCAGCATCGATGTTTTTGTAGCCGGAGTAGGAAGCGGGGGAACGCTTCAGGGTATCGGGAAGTTTCTCAAAGAGAAGAAGCCTTCCACCAAAATCGTCGCGGTGGAACCAAAGAACAGCGCGGCATTGCTCGGGAGAGAACCGGGGCTTCACAACATCCAGGGAATCGGGGACGGATTCATTCCGGATGTCCTCGATGTGAACCTCGTGGACATGGTGTTCACCGTTTCCGACGAAGAAGCTATCGAAACAACCCGAAGGCTCTCCCGCGAAGAAGGATTGCTCGTAGGGACCTCTTCCGGGGCCAATGTTTTTGCGGCTCTCCACATGGATAACGGCCACAACAGGATTGTAACCATACTGCCCGACCGTGCGGAGAGATATTTCAGCACAGCTTTGCTTTAATTCTTCCCCAAATGCATCCCAGGCCCGGGAAGCATATTGCCATCTCTCCCGAACAGCGACTATGGCTAAAGCCTTCTTTTATCCACCGTTTGGTCCGCGCAATGCGTGCCAGTCATCGGACAGCCCGTGGGACCTATCGCTGCAGAAATCAATAATCGCGGAAATGTCGGATAATTTTCAGTCAAAAATTTTTTCGGCTGGCGTATACCCAGTTTCTTATAGAAACAGCTTGCCGGGATTGAAGAGGCCTTCCGGGTCAATGAGCGTCTTAAGCCTTTTCATAAGTTCAAGGCTGTCTCCGTGCTCTTCGGTTAGGAAGCGGCGCTTGCCGATTCCAATCCCGTGCTCCCCGGTGCAGGTGCCTTCGAGCGCCAAAGCCTGCTCTACGATGCGTCGATGCGCATCCTCAACCCTGGCCCATCGCGTGCTGTCTGCGGGGACATCCATGACGATGACGTGGATGTTGCCGTCCCCGGCGTGGCCGAAAACAAAGGCCCGGAGATCGCGCACTTCCTGCTTGATGAAGGCCACCATATCGCTGTAGCACGAAAGCGGGACCGCAACGTCCATGATGAGCGGCAGCAACCCGGGATTCTGCCGCTTGATGGACTCGAAGGTGAGGTGGCGCATTTCCCACAGACGGTCCCTCTCCGTCTGACCGATGCCCTTATCGATGAATGTGCTGGAATTTTCCGTGCAGATCTCTTCGATATAGGCCATCTCTGCCCGGAGACCTTCCTCGCTGAAACCAGTGAACTCCATGAGCAACGTAGGCTGTTCTTGCATATTTAGTTCCCTGTCCCGGTTGAGCACACCGATCACGTTGCGGTCGAGGAATTCCATTGCCGCTGGGGAGAATCCGGAACTCATAACCTGGAACACGGTGTCCGTGGCATTCTTTATCTCAGGGAAGGTGATGCGCAGCGCCATGAAATTTGCAGGCAGGCCGGCAAGCCTCAAGGTCGCTTCTGTGATGATGCCGAGAGTGCCTTCAGAGCCCGCAAAGAGGTGAATGAGGTCGTAACCCGATGAGCTTTTTCGAGCCCTATTCCCTGCCCTGATGACGTTTCCTCCGGGCAGGACAACAACCAGACGCAGGATATGGTCCTTTGTCGCCCCGTATTTCACCGTTCTGATGCCGCTGGCGTTATTCCCGATCATCCCGCCGATAGTGGCTGCCGCGCCGGGATCGGGCGGGAAAAAGAGACCGTGGCGGCTAAGAGCTTTGTTCAGGTCCTTATACACCACCCCTGCCTGCACATCGACCTGGAAGTCCTGCGGGTGGACCGCAAGTATTCCCTGCATTTCCTGGAAATCGAGGACAATGCCATGGCTCACGGGGATCGGATTGCCCTCGAGGCTCGTTCCCACTCCCCAGGCGGTTACAGGGATCCGGCGTTCGAAAGCATAGCGCGCAATCCGGCTGACCTCTCCGGTGCTGTGAGGCCAGACCACGATGTCGGGAAGAACCGGCGGATGATAGGACTCGTCGTGGGAATGCAGGCTGAGGACCGATTCGCCCATGGAGACGAACTGCTCGCCGACTATGGCCTTGAGATTGCCGAGATCATCGTGCGTAATCATGGTTGCCTCCGCTGAATTCCTCTAAAGAATCTATCCGCTTCGGAAAATGCTGACAAATCAAGCGAAATAAAATGAACTGAAATAAGCCTTATACGCCGAAAAGTATATTGGAAACAAGACGCGAGGGGTGTGCGTCGATTCAAAAGCTGTGAGGGCCGAAATGTCAACCTGGCATCTGGTTATTCTGCTTGCTATATCAGCCTGCGTAGTTGCATGCCTTCTGGGAATCTGCAAGGCTGTCGAAAAACTGGCGAAAGGCGTTTTCTTTGTTGGGGCTGAGCTTAAAAAGTTGGGCGCAAAACTGGAAAGCGTCGAGGCGGTCAGCAAAGATGATTCCGAAAAATCTAAAAGCGAAGATGAGCCCGACTCCTCGTTTGAAGCGATAGAGGCCGCCATCTCCAATTTTGAAAAGCTGAAGCGGATCGATTTATCGAAGCTGTAACAAAAGGGGACAGTCACCAGTGTCCCCGATGGGGCGCAGGAATACCTATATTCTTCTCATCGATTGGAGAATCTTTCGACTATCCCTCTTCGTTTTCTCATTCCCGGGCCATCGCATATTGCTTCGCCGGTGCGGCTCCCTTCAGCGACGGATGGGCCGGGGGCTTTGTGAATATCAGGCAGAATAGGCCGGCGGTAATTATGACGATCGCCGCCTGGAAGGCGGGTACATAGCTACCGGCCGATTCACGGATGAACCCGGCAATCGGGGCGCCGAGGCCTCCGGCGAAAGTCCAGAAAAGCCTTACAAAACCCATAATTTTGGGGTAATTCGAGGCTCCGAAGTAATTCGGAAACATGTTCATGGTTGCAGCCATCGCAAGCCCGAAACCCAGTCCGAGTACAACCATATATAGAAAAACAAAGGGAAGCGTTTTGGCGAAAAGCAGCAGCAACATACCGGCTATCTTGAAGACCTCTCCGCCAATGGCAATGGACTGTACGCTGAATTTTGACCCGAGGTACCCAACACTTAACTGCCCGAATGCCATCACGCCCGACATGACGCTTAATGCGGCAGCGGCCAGAGTGGCGCTTATTCCGATGTCGAACAGATAAGCCACCTGGTGTGTCATCAGTGCCTGCATCGCCAGCATATTCATGCAGAAGTAAGCAATCAGCAGCCAGAGGCACCGGGTCCGCATCGCTTCCCCTGCGGTGAATTCCACGGACGTTTTATAGCCGGCTTTGGGCGGCATGCCGTGACCGGCGGTCACAGATCTCGAATGGGCCGGTCCATCGGGCATCTGTCCAAGGTCCTGGGGCTTGTTCCGGATCAGAAACGACGGCAGGATGATGGCAAAAACCAGGACCAATAAAGCAATGACCATTGTAGTAATGCGCCAGCCGAACTTTTCAATCACACGCATCATAGCCGGGCCCATCACAACTCCCCCGGCACCTCCGGAAGCCAAAAAGACACTTAATGCCAGATGCCTTTTCCTGACAAACCAATTGTTGACCACAGTAGTGGTGGCGAGCATTCCGCCGAAACCCGCTCCGGTCCCTACAAGCAATCCCCAACCCAAAAACAGCTGCCAGAGCTGAGAATGCCAATACAGCAGGAGGAATCCGGCGCCCGCCAAAATGTTCCCCAGGACGATTGCGCGCCTGGCGCCGAACCTTCCGATGAACACTCCGGCGATCGGGCCGGAGACCCCCAGCGCGATCAGATTGATTGTCGCGGCATAGGAAACGGTCCCTCTATTCCAGCCGAAGTCCTTGATCAGGAAGGGGAGAAAGTAGCCGAACGAAATTATGTAGAAACCCGCAATTATGCCCAGGACCGCACATACGGTAAGATTGATCCACCCATAAAAGCCTTTATCGCTGGTAAAGCTCACCGGCATGCTCCTTACTCCTTCCGTTGTCATCGATGGTATTGCACGAGCAGTTCTTTGGGTTATATGGTAGTCGTCCCTAGGATACAAGCTGAAAGTGGGGCTCGTGTTCTTTTTATAAGGAAAAGGGATCCTTTAGAAGCCGCGCAGCAAGCGATGCCGGCATGGACGTAAAACGCTATTTGCGCGGTTTCCGAAAGATTGGCTTGAATCAATATGTCAACTTTCCTGGACACCTGAATGCGATTCGTGAGAGATCCCCCGACAGGTGGACAGAAGGTAATACTGAATTTTACAGACCTCTCCGTCTGCAGCCGCTTGCCTCAACCTCGCAGAACGCGGTTTCGGCGAAATTGCTCTCTACTAATTCACCTTATGGATTATGCAATCAACGGGCGCCACGATTGGCATTATAGTTACTGATACAAGCGTAGAGATGAATGGCGCGCGATAGGGACAAAATGCTTGTCCAGAGTAAACAAGGAGAGGTTATTCGCTATTGAAATCTGCGCTATCAGAAGATCGACTGTGCCGACTGTGATCCCTTGCTGGGCAAGAGCATACCCCAGTTGCCCCGCCGCCTGAAAATCTTCCTCCCGGGTTTCAATGCATTCGATCGAAGTCAGCAACTCGTCCAAGGCATTGGTTTCCTTCCTTGATTTTGCCCCTCGATATAATTCGGTTGCGATGATTCCGGCATAAACAGGAGCCCCTGATTTCAGAAGCTGCCTGAGACGAGCGGATACTTCAGAACCGGCGCTCCTGAAGAAAGAAATCCATACGGACGTGTCCACGATCACGCTATCTCTCATGTCGCGCCTTCTCCCAGTGGTCGGAAAACTGCAGCGTGCCTTCCAGCTTCATGATATTTTCGAGCTTCTTGCGCCGGATATATTCCTTCATTGCCGTCACAATTGCTTCGGTCTTGGTTTTGCTCCCCGACAACTGCATGGTTTTGCTTACCAGGTCGTCGGGTATGTTTAATGTCGTTTTCACGATACCTCCTGATGCTTGATTTCAGGATTGACATGATAACAGATTGCGTACATATCATAAATGGAAAATATACATACGGCAGGGCACGTGTGCGGATCGGATCGCGACAGAAACTGATTAAAGAACTGTTGATGAGGGATTTGCCGCTATCTCCGGCGGAAGGACTCTCTTAGACCGCTTTGGCTCTCCGTCTTCCGCCAACGAAACCGCCCGCCGCTCCTCCCAATATTTTTGCAATATGGGCGAGGTAGAAGAGGACACTGTGGCCAGCCAGATGAAACTGCCCGCGCAGGACGTCGCCGATGGTGTAAAAAACAATAGCTGCGATCCCGACCAGAATTCCGTGCAGGACGAAGCGGGATTCAATTTTTTGTACAGCCCAAATTGCAGCCAATAGCATGGAGACAAAGCCGCCGCCTAAACCAATTGTGGCGCCCACCAAGGAGGTTAAGGGCTGAGAAACGATTCGAAAAACAGCAAGAAGCAAAATTTCCGCCAGAAAGCTCGCAATCACGATGCGTCCCCAATGAATCTTCATTCGCAAAGCCTCCGTTGTTTAGTCAATAGCAAAGCCGGCATTTAGGATGTTGCCGACTAAGATAGGCCAATCTTTCCAAATGGGGCGGGATCGAGATAGATCCAATACCGCGCCATCAAACCAGCATCATTAACCTCCCATATTGAACAGCCCAATATCTCCAGATGGTGCTTGACCGAGGTTAATGGCCACTCCAATGAGGCAAACGGGGGTTCTATAATGACACGCTCGATCTTCCGGTGATAGTCCTCCAGGGCTCCAAACAATCCGCGCTCGAATTCCCGTTCCACATTCCGGTTTGGGCAATGCTTACCGTTTGTCCATCCCTCAACTGTGGAGGCCATCAATGAGTCAATCCCCGCCATGGTTTCCTCCACAGTTTTCGTTGGACGAGCGTTCTCTATTTCAAATATCCTTCTTATGAGGTTTTCGATTTGTTCATGGGTCACTGTGGTTGTTTGGGTCATATTGCCCTCCGCACAAGTGCCAGCGTCATTCCCGATCACTTTACCGGCACCCGTTGCTTCAGTTCTTCAAACCAGTTTATGACGATGTTGATTTTGGGCCGGGGAGCTGCGGCTGCAGATTCAGCAGCTGTTGAGGCGGCCGGCTTCAGCATCAGGAACCGCTTGTCGTCCGGGCTGACGTCCCACATCTGGCCTACAAGGGAATAATAGTTTCCTCGAAAAAGCATTTTCGGCTCTTCGGCCCGGAAAGCCGGTTTTGTCTCAACGGCCACTACAATTACCGCATCACCGCCGCGATAAAAAAGCTCACGGCCATTTCGCGCCCATCTTGGCTGGTTTCCCCCATTCGTCGAGACCTGCCATTTGCCGTCATTCACGCCCGGGAATGGACGCACGTAGACTTCATTTTTCCCCGATTCAGATGAAATATACGCGATCCATCGCCCATCGGGAGAGACCTGCGGGTTCGCCATCCAGAATCTATCCCGCAACAGCGATTTCCACACTCGCTCATTTTTCGTCGACAGAATTCCAATGGAAAATAAGGTTCCCCCTGGCGCAACAACCTGTCCAGCCTGAAAGGCTCTACTGATATAGGCGCCTACGTCGAGCACCTTTTCACCGGAAACACCGGAAACGGTTTCAGATACCAATTCATTTCCATCGCTCGACCAGCATGACGGAAAGTGCATCCGTTCGGGCGACGATTCCAAGGCCTGCGCCTCTCCTGTTCCATCGGCCGACTTCCAGTAGATGCCTGGTACGTTGTCACGAAATGAAAAAAAGACGATCCGCTTGGCGTCCGGAGTCCAGAGGGGGAAAAAGTCTATCGGCTCGTCGAATGTCAGCCTCGTCATAGTTTTGCGGAATAGATCCCAAATCCAGATGTCAGGATTCGTGGGACTAACGATTGCGAGTGCAATCCGCGTTCCATCAAAGGATATTCTGGGATGCAGGTATGCATCGGTTGGTGCGGGAATCGGCTCCTCTTTCCCGTTTCGATCCACCCACACGAGAGAACGCCTGGCGATCGTGGATCCGCCGTCACTCGGCACATAGATCAGCATCCCTGATTCGGAACATGCAAATAACGGAACCCCCAGCCCTGTTATCTGGATATCCTGGAGGATTGGCGCAGGCCGGCCCAAAGGTTCAAGCGCATCCGGATTGAAAGCAATCGCGTAAAGAGTGCGTTGAATCGTATAAATAATGTGTCCCGTTGGGAGATAACGGGCTAGAGAACCTTCAAACAGCATTTTTCGCTTCCCCGTTTTTAGCGACTGCGCCGCAATCTGTTTCCCTTGTGCGAAGAGCACGGTTTTTCCGTCCGGCAGGAGCTGGGGAAAGCTGAGCATTTGGTCCCTGGACTCAATGAGCACGCTTGGAGTACCGCCATTTGCGGGAATGCGCATGAGCCCTTTTCCAAACTGACCGTACAGGATCGCGTTGTCCGCTCCCCAACTCGGCCCGAGAGGGTTATTGACCGCATCTGCCAGCACCACCGGGGCGCCGCCGCCGACAGCAATTTTCTTCAATTTATTATCGGTGCTCCAATAACCCACCCATTGTCCATCGGGTGAAAAGAATGGTTGCCGCGGATTCGGATCCGAACCGGGAATAGGTCTGGATTCCAGTTCTCCCACGGAGCGCAAATAAAGGCCGGCGCTCGTTCCGTAAACAAACTGCGTGGCGTCCGGTGAGACAGCCAGAAAAGGGCCGGCGGCTAATTGCTGATCCTCCGGCAGCTCGTAATAGAAGCGCATGATGCGGCGCGGTTCGGGCGGTTTAAGCTTCCACACAGTCACTCCGGCGATGATCGCGCCTATGAAGAGGGCGGCAGCAGCCCAAATCAGAGTTATTCGCCATCTTGACCGAGCTTCTATGGTCGCGATTGAATGAACAAAAACCCCACTCGGGTCTATCAGCACCTGTTCAATCTCATACCGCGCATCAGCAATGTCCCGATATCTCTTTTTCAGATCCTTTTGTAGGCAGCGGATGATTACTTCACGCACTCTGGCGTGGAGATTTGCCGGAAGCAGACTCAGATCAGGCGAGCCTTTTACGACCGCTGCAAGGATTTCAGTAACATCCTCTCCCTGAAAAGATGCCTGACCGGTCAGCATCTCATACAGCACACAGCCGAAAGCCCAAATATCCGTCCGTTTGTCCACAGGCTTCCCGCGCGCCTGTTCCGGGGACATGTAAGCCGCCGTGCCAAGGATGACGCCTTGCCTTGTGGCCGCATCGCTTAGCGTGGGGGAGTTCGAGAGATTCACTTCCTGATCTCCCGCAAACGCCTTCGCCAGCCCGAAGTCCAACACTTTCACTTTGCCTTCCGGTGTGACTTTGATGTTTGCGGGTTTGAGGTCGCGGTGGATGACGCCTTTCTCATGCGCCGCTTCGAGGGCTTCAGCAATTTGCAGCGCCAGTTTCAGAGCTTCCTCGACCGGGACCGGATCAGCCTTTATCCGATCTGCAAGCGTCTCTCCTTCGACAAGCTCAAGGACAAGGAAGTTGGTGCCGTCGGCTTTCTCAAGACCATATATGGCGGCGATATTCGGGTGATTCAGAGAGGCAAGGAGTTTAGCTTCCCGCTGGAACCGGGAAATCCGATCCGCATCTCTTGCGAACTCCTCGGGCAACACCTTGATCGCCACATCCCTGCCGAGCTTGTTGTCCTTCGCCCTAAAGACTTCCCCCATCCCCCCGCGGCCGATGGGGGCTGTGATTTCGTAATGCGCAAGTGTTTTCCCGATCATGGACATTGCATCCTCTCCCGGAAAATCTGGCTGTTATGCTGATTGTCGATCCGTTAGCACATTATAGGTGGGATGAGGCAAATGAATGAAGGAAAATTGACGGGAAGTACGCCCGGCAGGATTCGAACCCGCGACCCTCTGCTTATAAATCGGGACAAGTCAAAGACTGAATTATTTGCTATCTTGGATTATTCCTCAGAAGTGGCCTACGCAGCAATTTCCGCTATTTCCTGATGTTTTCCCATATCGTCCGATGCGACTGGGCACAGTGCCGGGCGCAATAGGATTTTGGATCGGAGCCTTTCAGGTTAGCCGCACGCCTTTACCCTGTCGTGAAGAAATTCGGGAGCGAGATCGGCGCCCGTAGGCCAGACGATTGTGTGCAGCTCCGGGTGCAGCACGAACGAGCGAAAAACCTCCATATCGCGCAGAGGTTCGAATACTTCACCATCGAGCTCGTCCGCCAAATCGACTTCGCCCGCTACGCCGTCGCTGAAACGCAGCCAGATTGCATAATCCCTGAGATAGGAGGCTTCAAGAATTCGATACATACTGGTTACTCCAACGGAGGAATTCGCTTGAGAGGCTTACGGAGCCTTGCTAACTCCCAATTCTCGCGTAGCTCGTCCTGGTGCACCTGATACCACTCGAGAACGAGCCCAAGAGCTCGCCTCGGAAATTCCCCCCTCACTAGCCCATCCTCGATTCCCACGGTGATTTCGTATTCGCCGTAGGTGGCGTGGAAATGCGGCGGTTGATGATCCCGGTACAAAATGGCGATCACAATTCCGAGAAATCGACTGACTTCAGGCATGGCTTATTTTAGCACTTCGTCGGTTTCTACGGGAGTTGAAACCGATTGCAGGAAAGGGCAGGGATCGCCCATAAAGCGGATTTACAGGCTCGACACGAGCACATTTCTTCTCGGAGACCCTGAGGAACGATGGAGGTCCTGGAAAAGATTGATTGAAACAATGTTTCCAATCTATGGGGAAGCCGTTGCGGAATCTACGGCTTCCCGATCACTTTACCGGAACCCTTTGCTTCAGTTCCTCAAACCAGGATCGAACGACGATTTGATAAGCCCCTCCACCAATTCGCCTATCTCAATATTCCGCAAGCAGCAGCAGCCAAATTGGAATCGTCGTTCATAACTTTTTGCGAGCTGTATCCCGACCTACTTCACCGGAACGCGCTGCTTCAGCTCATCGGTCCAGTTCAGGACGATGTTGATTTTCTGTGGGCCAGCCGCCGCCGCGGGAGCTGCGCCGGTAGAAACGGGCGGCTTCATCATCAGGAAACGCTTGCCGTCCGGGTGGATGTCCCACGGAGTGCCGTCCGGACCGGGGAGAGCACTGACATAGGTTCCCCGAAAAAGCATCTTGGGTGTGCCGACGATGTTGAAACCAGGTTCTGTTGTTACCGATACCGCCATAGCTGCGTCATGGCTCCGGTAGAACAACTCACGGCCGTCGGGCGACCACAGCGGACTGTCTCCGCCGCTCGTGGATACTTGCCAGCGCCCTTTGTTCACATCGGGAAACGAGCGCACATAAATCTCATGCCTCCCTGATTCAGTGGATGCATATGCGATCCATCGCCCATCAGGGGAGATCTTGGGCTGAAGCTCCAAATAGGGCTGCTGAAGCAGCGGTTGTCGTTCGTGGTCACCTTCCATTGACAAAATTCCAATGTCAAATGTCTGGCTGTCTTGCGTTTCCTGTCCGGCCAGGATTTTTCCATCTCTGGACAGGGAAAATGGATTGAAGGTTCGGTCCAATTTCGCGTTGAGCGGCTCGTCCTGCCCGGTACCGTCCGCAGCTTTCCAATAGACGCCCAGATAACTTCCGCTGGCACGTCCGGAAGACCAAAAGACGATCCGCTTGCTGTCGCGGGTCCAAATGGGCGTTATGTTGTTACCTTCAAATGTGAGCCGCGTCAATGTCTTACGCACCAGATCCCAAACCCAGATGTCGCCGCCTGATCCAAGCCCGACGGTCACAGCCACTCTGGTCCCATCGGCAGAAATTGAGGGAAAGCGGTAATTATTCAGCGGGGCGGCAAGAGACTCTTCGTGACCCTTGCGATCCACCCACACCAGGGTACGTCCCGAGGAAGCTGCGCTCTCGGAAGCTGCAGCGCCTGGTGCTTGCGGTATATAGACCAGTGTTCCCGCCTCGGAAACCGCAGCTTGCCGCAGATTTTCAACTATGGGAACCGGCCCCCCCTTTATCTCAAGCTTTTCAGGATCAAACCCGATGGCAAAGAGATTGTTGTTGTTTTGCAGTCTATAAATCAGGTGTCCGGGTGGGAGATATGTGGCGCTGTTACCCGCAAACAATTCCTTCGGCTCTCCCGACTTGGGCGACTGCACCATAATCCTGCTTTGAGTGAGGCTGGCGAAGGAAGAAAAGAGCACCGTTTTCCCATCCGGCAGAATTTGCGGCATGGCGTGAACCTCGGACTTAGGTTTTGATATGGCTTGCGGAGTCCCCCCGTTGGCAGAAATCCGCATTATGCCGCTACTACCGGGGAGCTGACCATATACGATAGAGTTATCTCTGCTCCACCATGCACCAGCAAGCTGCATGCTTCCGCACAGGGTCACCGGAGCACCTCCGTTGATGGCGATCTTCTTCAACTGCCTGTCGGTTACCGAAAAATACCCGATCCATTTACCGTCGGGCGAAAAGAAAGGCTGCTGCGTGCTCCCTTCGGTCCCGGCAACGAGCTTGGCGGTCCATTCGTCGACGGAGCGTATGTAAAGACCATTGGTTGTGCTGTAGACGAATTGCCTGCCATCGGGCGAAACGGCCAGGGCAGGCAAAAGAAGACTACTGAATTGCTGGCCTTCGGGCAGTTCGTATTCAAAACGCATGACCTGGCGCGGTTCGGACGGCTTCATTTTCCACGCGATGAATCCCGCGATGATGATGCCGAGGACCGCTACTGCCCACGGCAAAACCGTCCGCACCATGGACCGGCGAGCTATCGTGGCAGCCGGCTGCGCTGACACTCCGCTGGCATCCGTCATAACTCGCTGAAGATCCACTCTCACGTCCGAGATGTCGTGATAGCGATCTTTCAGTTCCTTCTTCAGACAGCGTTCCAGCACCTCGCGCAACCGCCAATGCAGGTTTGCGGGAAGGCGGATCCACTCCGGTTCCGAGCGGATCACGGCCGCAAGAATGTCGGTTACGTCCTTGCCGGAGAATGCGGCGTGTCCCGTCAGCATCTCGAACAGAACGCAGCCGAAGGCCCAAATGTCGGCCCTCTTGTCTACGGCCTTCCCGCGCGCCTGCTCCGGCGACATGTACGCCGCCGTGCCGAGAATCACCCCTTGCTGGGTGGCTGCGTCGCTCAGCGTAGGGGAATTCGAAAGGTTCCCCTCTTCCCTGTCCCCGGCATACGCCTTTGCGAGTCCGAAATCCAGCACCTTCACTTTTCCGTCGGGCGTTACTTTAATATTTGAAGGTTTTAAATCCCGGTGGATGACGCCTTTCTCATGCGCGGCTTCGAGGCCTTCGGCAATTTGCAGGGCAAGTTGGATCGATTCCTCGACCGGGATCGGACCGGCTTTGATCCGATCCGCCAGCGTTTCACCTCCCACCAGTTCCAGGACAAGGAAATTGGTTCCGCCGGATTCCTCCAGCCCGTAGATGGCGGCGATGTTGGGATGGTTGAGAGAAGCCAGCAACTTGGCTTCCCGCTGGAACCGGGCAACCCGATCCGCATCTCTGGCGAATTCCTCGGGCAGGACCTTGATCGCCACGTCTCTGCCGAGTTTCCGGTCCTTCGCCTTAAGCACTTCCCCCATGCCCCCGCGGCCTATGGGGGCTGTGATTTCGTAATGCGCAAGTGTTTTCCCGATCATGAGGACTCCTCCATGTCGACAGCCGGCGCAATGCAATAGGAACAGATAAAGAAGGTGAAGCTATTCTAGTTGAATTGGATCTGGTTTGACAGCGGAAGATACTTTGGGCTATTGGATCTGCAATTTGCAGAAGTATAAGGCTGTGGGTTTTTTCCACGGCGCCGGAGAACGGCTCTCATCTGTTCCGGTCACAGCGCAGAGTCGAAATGATGGAATCAAAGAAGTCAGCCGCCTCCGGTGAGACCGCCTTGTAACCGATCGTCTCGTTGAAAATCCAGAGCGAGCGCCACATCTTTCCGTCCTTTGTCTGGCCTCGAATATCCGATCCTTCAGCATCGCCGCAAACGAGATCACGGTCAATCGTCTCAAGCGATGAAGCGAGCTGGTCCGGCGATGGCATGCCGAATCCCAATAATGCACCATTGATGACCTTCATCTGTTCATCGTTTCCTATCCCGCGCGTCGCCTGCTCCAAAGGGGTCCATCGTGGATAGGTGATGATTAGGGTCGAAACATCGACATCGTGTTCGTGCCGAACATCCGCCGGGTTTGGAATGGAAATTTTCATCCTGCTGCCCACCGGGTTATCCAGATCCCCACGCGAATAATCCGGCGGGATCCATTTCGTATGAGCACGCTTTAGAACAACGTCAAGTGTCTCCGTTTTGGCATTAATAGCCTTCGTCACTGGCTGATATCCATCGTGGCGGAAACGGAGAACACAGCACAAGGCGGGTGCTTTATCCAAGATACTTAGGGCGTAAATCCCCGTACTGACTTTCGTCTGGGCGGTCACATCTCCGCTAATGGCCACGTCTGGCAGAGGTTCTCCTGAATCGGATACGACGTTGCAGCGGATACTAAAGGTCTTCAGTTTAAATTGGGCCGAAAGGATTTCCAAACTTGAAATAATCAAGAGTACATTCAATACGACAAACTTCAGGGAAGCCGTTCTGATCCATGAGATCGCCGATGGGTGTCCGTTTCTACATTTCATAAATTCATCCTAACACAAATCTTGCGATGGCTCTCTCGAAGCCGCATTCGGGGACCTTGCGCCAAAATGTTAACTGCGGGCTACGGCGCTGGTTTTTGAGCCTGATTTGAAGCTTCCCGATAACGTGATTTCATATATCACAACCTTAGGAAGATTGCCATGGTGTGGCTCAGGCGGAAAACCGGCGTCGAAAAGCGCCCAATCTGCATCGGTCGCGCGAACGCTCATGGACGGCAAAAACCACGTAATCGAATATGCCCTCGAAGCGCCCGGACAGCCACCGATGAAAAACGGCAGCAACTTCTGTCGGTTCATTGCGGAATAGACCGCATCCCCATGCGCCAAGTACTAACGAGCGGGGGCCTCTTTCTTCCGCAACAGTTCTAATCCGGACGGCCACATCGCATCGCTTCAAAATTACTTTACGCCTTTTCCAAGCTTGCCTTGCCTCTCAAGTTCATCGGCGACTGACTTCAAGTCCAAAAATTCCAAGGTCTTTCGGGTGGGCCACCCCGTCGCCAATTCCCAGCCTTCCAGGTCATAGAAATAATCCTTCCACTGTTCGACCCCCGATGGAAGGAACAGAGGTTTCTTTTCTATAAAATCACCCCTGGTCCAGTACTGCCACTTCTTGTCCAGGTATACAGGATATACTTCGGGAATTTGCGCATTTTTGATGCCGGCCTTGGTGTATATATAACCACTGTACTTCTCCAAATCACGGTGTTTACCCTGCAGTGTCCAGATCGCTCTGTCCAGATTCCAGATTCTCTTGCCAATCTCTACGCCCTGCGCGTAAGTCAGCGCTCTCCCGGTCACGGCAGAGAAGAACTTAGGCTCTGCCTCCGGTGTTGGGCCGGAAAAATCAGGCCTGTTGGTATTGACAAACCACGCAAACAGCCAGTCACAATAGAGAACGGACTGCTTCCAAAACCGGGTTTCGTGGCGGTGCCAGGATATGAGCTTTGCTCTGCTCTTTGAATAGATGCCGGTGTCACCATGACCCCAGTCAAACATAAATGGGTCACCGGTGTATGGAACCGTTTTTTGCGCCAGCATGTTGACATGTTGCTCCGGCGAAAAGACAGCCGCGAAGGGATTGGCCACCCGCATGGTCCAGATGAAATCATGCTCGTTAATATCTCTCTCTCCGACGAGGCCGCCGTAAGAAAAACAGCCGCCGGGGAATGTCCAGTGGGCTGGGGAGTTTAGATGGCCCAGATCAGGGTACTGCAAAGTGCCGTTAGTAAGGTCTTCCATGAGCCGCCCTATTTTGGCGGCAAACCTGATTGCTCCGTCCACCATGTCGTTGGCCAGCGGATCTTTCCTTGCCAATAACCAGTTCATGAAATTATGGGGATATCCTGGCGTCCCGTACCCTTCAATGGGCATTCCGCGAGATTCAATGGACTTTCCCGGTCCCAAGATGCCCATGCTATTTAGGGCCCTGGCGTAATTGATCGTGCGGCTTAAACCCAGGACGTCAAACCCATACCGCTGCGTCCAGTCGGTTACCTCCTTGGTTCCGGCCTGCATCCGCTGTGCTGCCGGGGCATTTTGCATATACCACGAATCCTGGCAATGAGAGTCCACCAACTGACCGCTCTGATACCTTCTTCTACATGGGGTAAAACAGGAATCACAGCCGACAAAGCGGTTTCTGCCACCTTCGCCTTCGGCCGAGCCGTATCCGGTGCGAACATAGGGTGCCGAAGTTGGCGTCCTTTGCACAGGTTTGTCTATATCGTAGCCATGCTCCCTAATCATCCATTGCCTGGCGTCCATCAGCGCTCTGGGATCAGCAACCGACACACTACCTGTTCCGATGACACTGATTGCCTTCAAATTCTTGGAACCCCAAACAGCGCCCATACCGCCATTGCCGGCGCTGCAGCCGCCCTCATGGACCAGGGCCGCCATTCTGCTGAGGACTTCCCCTGCCTGACCGATGCAGACCACTGCCGGCCTATTCAAATATAAGGCCCCACTTGCTCCCGCACTTAGCCAATCTCCGTACCTGGCAAACCGTTTATTACCAGCCGATATTCTCCAGATTTCCCACTGTGTCTGCCAGGCATCCATTCCCCACAGAGCATCCCCTGTTATCGTGGCGTCCCTGACTTCTACCTTGTCATTAATGATATTGACCCAGACCGGAGAAGTTGCCCTGCCTTCAATGGCTATCCCGTCCCAGCCGGCAAACTTCAGCTGGTTGGCGAATCGACCGCCAAAGTTGCTCCTGTTGAAAAAAGGGTTGCAATGAAGTCTCACGCCATCCTTGGTGGGATAGCCAAAGGTGCCGATTGACTGTACCTCTACCCGGCTACAACCCGGTGCCAGAGTTCCAGCAAGGGGAGAGGTCATCAAGGTGCATACGTTCTTCGTGTCCAGGCCATCGACCGTTTTGTCGGTGCATAGATCCCAGAAAAGTGCAGAACCGATGCCGTGGCCGCCGACAAACTTGTCAGCGTATTGGAGGGTGTCGATAGTACCGATACTGCCAGTCGTCAGATTGAGCCTTAAGATTTTCCCCATGTATCCGCCAGACATCTCTCAACCTCCTGACTTGGATTTACTTTGCTCAAGGCAATGCTTCACGTAAAGAACCTACTTAACCGGCCACCAGCCGGGATTATCTTTGAGATAGTCCTTGGCCGCATCTTCTTGACTTTTCGAGATAATGTCCAGGTAGTGCGCAGACTTCAAGTCCACGTTATAGCCCATGTTGCCTGTCTGCAAAGGAACTTCCTTTACCACCTTTAACGCCTTATGAGGGCAAACCTCGACACAAGCTTGTTTGCCATCAGGGCCTCCCTTCTCATTCCAGTAGGGAGTATGAATACACAGGTCACACATAGTGCACTTCTTTTTCTCGTGATCCCATATTATCCTGTGGGGTATAAAGGGGCAGGCTTCAAGACAATGACGGGCGCCAATGCACTTTTCTTCATCTATGATCCGTATGTTGCCATGGGCAGTATCAATATGGCATGCAGCGGTGGGACAGGCCTGAACGCATGCCGGGGTGACACACTGTCGGCAGACAAAAAGGTCTATGTCATCGGGGAATTTCTCATAGGTATTAACCAGCAGTTGTATCCTGGATAAGGAGTAGCTTTCTTTCCCCTCATGCACTGTGGAACATGCCAGCATACACGTCGCACAGTTGGTACACTTGGTGGAGTCGTAGACAAGATAGGCTTTGGATACTGGGAAGGCCGTCGCTGTTTGTTTGGCGGCTCCTTTAATGGGCTCCGCCTCCGTTTCCGCCACACTCTCTCCGGGGAATAAGGCACCAGCATTTCCACCGATAATCACCGCACCAGAGTCAATTATAAAGCGCCTTCTGGAAACTCCTCCTTCTTGGCCTTTTTCTTTTGTTTCTTCTGTCATGTACAGGGCTCCTTTTTATGGCACATAATTGCCCCGAAATTTCATCATTATGCTGAGCGTCAGAAATGAATGCTCATCCATGGATTTTCATCAGGCGCGAAGCGCCTGCAGGGAATAGCCCCGAGCGTAAGCTCGGGGTGGGAATTGCGAAAAGAAGAGGCCCAAAGGGCCGGCACAGCAGTGGAGTGCCGCGCCTTTGGCGCTCCTTTCAAATGGAATCCCATCCCGGCCTCACGGCCGGGTCTATTGACTACCGGCCCACATGGTATCTTCGGGCCTCACCGGAGATACGCAATTACTTATGTCGTTCTGTATAGATTCAGATCAATTCTTCGGCAGGAATAGGTCCACGCCTAATTTGATCCGCCAGCATTTCGCCCTCCACCAGTTCGAGAACAAGGAATGGTGTTCCGCCGGATTCCTCCAGCCCACAAATGGCAGTGAAACCGAGTGACGCGACTGGCATTCGTCGCGAACTCCCCGGGCAAAACCTTAATCCCAACATCCCCGCCGAGCATCTGGTCCTTCGCCTGATACACTTCACCGGTGCCGCCTTTGCCGATTTGACTGGTGATTTGATAATGGCCGAGCGTTTGGCCGTTTTTCTATTGGCCGCGGCTTTTCTTTGCCTGCTCTCTGCGCCAGGAGAAGTAGTCGTCGAATGCCTTCAGCTTTTCCAGGTTTGGTATCGGTCTGGCGATTGCAGTATCCTCGAAGAACATCACCTCCTGATTTTTTTCGGTAAAGACAGGCCACAGCGGCAATCCAGATCCGTTGGGATTTCCTGTTCTGGCGAAGTTGATCCAATAGGTGCGAATCACGTCGGACAGCGTAAGATCCTCCGGTCTGGGTGCACCTCCGGAGCCGCTGAAATTCCCGAACACATACGCGATCTCTGCTCCATGGTTTGCACCGTCCGGCGAGGCGGGCGTGCGATGGTCGAAGTAGTATACGAATGCCTTCCCTTTACCTTTCTGGGACTGCATCCGTGCCCAAGCCCAGGTGGGCCAGGCAAAAGCAGATTCGCGGAAGATATCCGCAGATGCCCGGGCCGCTTCCGCATCGGTCGCATGCGGGTACGCCTTCAAAAGAACGTCGGCTCTTTCGCCGTAGCCTGACCGAATCTGCTTCTCGAACGAGGCCGGCGTGGAGGGCCCGCGCATGAACAATCCGCCTTCATTGGAATTTGTACCGACGAGGATAGGGGTATCATTGAAACGGCCGTTTTCGTATAGTTCGTACGGATCTCCGGGCAAAACATTTCCATCGGCAACCGGCCAAAAGCCGGCGCCTCCTCCCATTCCGCCGCCTGCGGATTTCTGGACCTGTTCGGCAGGCAACGCCCGCGCAGCCTTGATGTCGGCGGCTCCAAGTTTCTTCAGGAAGCTTTCACCGTTTGACTCGGCGAGCTTCAATGTCGCGACATTCTGGCCTGCCTCATTCGAAATACGTGGCGGCGCAAACGAGCCGCCGCTTTCCGAAATTGCGCGTTGGAAAAGTCCCTTGGCCTGAGGGGCCGCCGAAAGCATTCCGACGGCAATCCCTCCTGCGGACTCCCCGAAAATCGTCACACATGAAGGATCGCCCCCGAATTGTGCAATATTGTTCTTCACCCACTGAAGGCCGGCGATCATGTCCTGAATTCCGTACGTTCCCGATCCTTTGCCGCTTTCGCGACTCAGTTCCGGGTGCGCCATGAACCCCAAGACACCGAGGCGATAGGCAATGCTTACCAGTACCACACCTTTCTGTGCGAGTTTCGTTCCATCGAACATCGGAGTGCCCGTCATCCCGCCGACGAATGCGCCGCCGTGAATCCAGACCATAACCGGCCGTTTTTCTGCTGCATATTGGGCAGCTGTCCATACGTTCAAGTACAAACAGTCTTCGGAAACACTCCCCGCAGCCCCCCCCATCTTGACCATACTTAAGTCCTGCATGCAGCCGGGTGCGTAGGTATCGGCTTTTCGTATGCCCGTCCATGGTTTCGCAGGCTGCGGAGCCTTCCAGCGCAGATCGCCCACCGGAGGTGCGGCAAATGGAACACCCTTAAACGAAGCCACTCCGTCGGCGACAACGCCCTGCAATTCGCCGCCACTCGATCGTACACTCTGTATCTGCGAAAGCGCGAAAGGCACAAATGCGAATATGGCTGCTATAGCAAACCCAGGAACCAAACTTTTTCTCACGGTTGCCTCCCTTCAATTTAGAAACTCAGGTCGGGGTTAGTGCTTACGCTAAAGACTGGAACCAAACGCAGCTTCCTCATCAAGCACCTTCCTGGTCACAACAGTAAACTCGAGAACCTAATGTACGGACTTAGACCGGTCCCGTGGGACATCTCCCTCGCGGGCCGTATTATAGCTAATTTTCCGGAATACCAAGGATAGAGTCTCTATCTATGGCTTCTTTGCGTTTTGCAAAGAAGTTTTTCTTCCCTTTTGGAATCAAGCACTTTGGCACTTTTATTTGGAAGCTGATCGCCGAAAGCTGACAGCTGAAAGCGCGCGGCCATCGCCAGTGTCGAGTATTTGGTTGCGGCCTGAAACCGGTTTCAACCAAGGCAAATCTTCCTCATCCGCCCTGGCTCCCTACTCCCAGCCGGATCCCTTATCCGATGGCATGTAGCGGATAAATGCATCGACTGCGTGGATCACGCCGCCATATATCTTGAATTCCTCCCACACGACTAGTGTTTTGCCCGGTCCATAGGACTTTGTTTCGCCAAAATCCAGGCGCATCAAAACGATTCCCATCTCCTCATCCACGGCTCTGACGCGGTAGCTGAGTCCAGGATGTTGCATGTTCTTCTGGGTCTTTATATTCTCGCATGCCGTAAGTATGCAGCCGGCGCCGGCTGTAATTGCGCCGTTCTCCATGCGGTCCGCGCCGGAGGCGAACGGCACATCAACCGCAACGAAGCTTCCGACCTTCAGGCCGGCGGGATAGGTTTCTGCTATTTTAACCATCTCCTCGCGCGAGACGCGTTGCCCCCGTTCCGGCACAAAGGACCATTCTTTTCCCCGTTCCTTCAGCGCATCCGGGCTAAAGAATGCACCCTCCTTCTTATTGTGCACGGTCATCGTTTCGACTTCGGTGATTTGTTTATTGAGAATTTTCAGCCTCAACTGCAGAAGCACTGGCGACCCTGCTTCCTCAACCACGACTTTAGTAGCGGCGACGCCTTGACGAACGTCCAGAACGTCACGGCGGGGTGGACGAATAGCGGACACGCTCTTCCAAAGTCCTTCGCCCAGCTTCATTGATTCCGAATCTTCTGTGAACTTTAAATCGTCGGAACGCGGCAAGAGGCCTGGATCGTGCGCCAACATGGCATCCAGGTATTTCGAAATGAAGCCGCCCAGGCATTCCCGGTTACAGCCCGTATCTGCTGCCGGGGATGTAGCGAGCGTGATAGCCAAAACGTCCACGAAAAACAAAACTAAAAACCGGAATTTGCTTTTTCGCATATTCTAATTTCCCCTGGATAGGCATGTTGTTGCAATCCGTACTTTTCGAATATACATCAGTCCACCCGATTTCCGGCTTGAATTAAAGTGCCTGATTGGTGCTTCCGCAATCTATTGTTGGTTGATAGCCTTTATCTCCATCTATCGGAAGCACTTATGTACTGTTTTGCACACGCTAAAGCTACTAAAGCCAAATTCGATCATAAATGTTGCCTCATAAAGCTTTAAACATATCCTAACAACATCAGACTGCGGAAGCACCTGTGTTTCTCCAATGGGAGCATGATGGAAAGGGCGGCACCGGACCAAAGGGACTTTCAGATTTAATATGTCGCTTCTTCTGAATGGGGAACCGTCGGAAAGCCAAAACGGAAGCCAATGCGTCCTAGCGCGGCCCGGGGCCGCAACCAAATGCTCGACACTGGCGATGGCCGCGCGCTTTCAGCTGTCAGCTTTCAGCGCTCAGCTTCCAAATATAAGCGCCAAAGTGCTTGATTCCAAAAGGGAAGAAAAACTTCTTTGCAAAATGCAAAGAAGTCATAGATAGAGACTCTATCCATTTACGCTTTCTGCGCCAGTATCCGGTACAGGTCGGTCTTCTCCTCCGGGGGAACGGCTTCCACTTCAACTTTCAGCAACCGCATAGCTTCGGACGGACAACGCGCCACGCAGTTGCCGCACCCAATACACCGGTCCAGATTGATGGTTGCGAATCCGCTTTGTTCATCCATCGTCACTGCATTAACCTGGCATTTTTCTGCACAAATCCCGCAGGCGGTACACAATTCCGCATTGACCTCAGCGTAGTAGTTGTGAGCCCATTGGACCGCCGGATTGGGCAGAACTTTGCGAATTTTCAGAACTCCGCAGCAGCACCCGCAGCAGGAACAGATGAAATCGAGTTTCCTGTAATTGGTTGGCTGCAGTACGAGGCCGTCTTCTTCATTCTGCCGGATTATTTCAAGGGCTTCTTCGCGCGTTATCTCCCTTGCCCCCAGCTTAATAAAGTGATCCGCCCAGTCACCGAAGCTCATGCAGGTTTCGACTCGATCCGTAACCTTGCAGGGCTCGCCCCTGCGTTTGGCGCCTTCTCGACACATACAGGGCGCGATTCCTATCCTTCCCTCGGTATTGTTGACAATCTCTCTGACATGATCATAGGTGGTAACCCGGTGCTCCGCAGTGATGCTCTTTTGCACAGGGATAGTCCGCATCTGCGACACCTTGGTTGTTGCGTATGTCTTCCCATATCCCTGGATAAGATACTCGTTAAAATCGGCCCAAAACTGGGGTGTCGATTTGCTTCCGTGCCACTCCACCATCCCGATCAGCAGGGGCATGAAGTGATAATATTCGATGCCGCCTCTTTCCATTATTCCGATCGATCCATTATCTACCATGCCATCCAGCAGACGCTTTGCTGTTTCAATAGACATACCACTGCTCGCAGCACTCGTATGGATACCGGCAACCGTTTGAGGCTCGAAGCTCAAGTGCAGCGCCAGCTTTGCCTGCTCCACCGTAAACAACTCTTTGAGAATCCGTATCTCTACTCCCGACTTCGTTGCCGGAAAACCCACGGCCTGTTTATCAAGATGTTCCTGAAGTTTTGTATAAATGGCATCCGTATCTGGCATTAAAACACCCCCTCGTAGTCATGTGATGAGATTCGCTAATAATAAACGCTGCAATAGGCAAGGATCTATCCAAAATCCGTTTCCCGCACCTGGAATCTGTTGCAGGATCGGCCGGTAAATAGTCCCGAAGCATCGAAAACTGCATATTGTATATTATCTGCAACGGAACAAGCGGTGAAACAAAGCGCACCCGAGGCTGGATGGACAATCCTCAGGCTTAAACGGCAGTCAGTGCGTCCTGGCGCGGCCGGAGGCCGCAACCAAGGTTTCAAGATACTGATGAAGCGGCCGCGCGCTTTCAGCCACCAGCTTTC
The DNA here is from genome assembly GCA_964474425.1 of uncultured Acidobacteriota bacterium. Classification (GTDB taxonomy): domain Bacteria; phylum Acidobacteriota; class UBA6911; order UBA6911; family UBA6911; genus UBA6911. The sequence goes on along the minus strand of CAYYTC010000034.1, from coordinate 758 downwards.
AGCGGTCAGCCCCTGTTCAAACAGCAAAACTTCTATGCAAAACGCAAAGAAGTCATGGATAAAGAGTCTATCCCTCTGACAGCGCGCGGCACATAATCATTCCTGGCGTGGTTCAGTCCTTTGGCAATGGCGGCGGACCAGCCGGGATATAGGCTTTGTACACAACATTGCCCCTCTTCGTCTCGAATTCTTTGCGCACTGCATTGAGATGGGTTTGCTGCTCGTACAAATCAGCCATTGCTGCGGCCAGCGTTTTTGCGGCGCAAATGAGGCCCTTGTGACCGATCGACATGCCGCTTGCAACCACGACGGGCCATGCATGCCATGGAGCATCCTTGGGCACCGTCGCGATGGTTACATGGAGAGTCGGCACAATCCAGATTACATCGCCGACATCAGTGGATCCCCCCCCTTTTCTCCTGGCCATGCAGCGGCCGGATTTCCCTGTCCATGCCGATATCGGGGACCCCGACCGCGCGCCGGATCTATTTTGCAAATTCCTCCTCTTCTTCCGTATAGGTCACCGGTCCCAGCGAGCGCAGATTTGCATCCGGCCTCTGCGATGTAGATCCAGCCCCATCCTCGAGTTTGCAGAAAAATGATCTTTGCCACCCACCGATTCGAGTACTGCATTACTGATGACAGAGTCATAGAATGTTGGAGACTGCGGCTGATTATATGCAATTAATGACGGGAAGGAAAGCATGTTCGCCGGGGATTAGACGGTTTGACCATGATTCCGGGCCCTAAGTCTTAGG
>CAYYTC010000033.1:0-52497 GCA_964474425.1 uncultured Acidobacteriota bacterium | reverse complement strand
TTGATCTGGTTTTGTGTGTCCATGCCACCAGTATGGGCGGCAAGAAAAGCTTTGTTCAGCATTATTTACGGGGCAGGGGTAGTAGTTTTGAGACAGGCTCTGGAGACCCGTCCTCACAAATTCCCGTTAGTGCAAAGACATGCCGCCGTCGTGGACGATCAGCTGGCCTGTGACCATCTGGCTATCCTCGCTGGCCAGATAGATGGCTGTTCCCACGAGATCCTGCGGATAAGCAGGCCTTTTGATGCATCGCATGGGTATCTGAACCTCATCGAGGGGAACAGAGGGGAATTTTTTGTTCCTGTCGAACTCGTCGCCGCCCTCGGAATGTGTGAAGCCGGGCGCAATCGCATTCACGTTGATTTTGTAATCGCCCAGTTCGCGGGCCATTCCGCGAGTGAAAGCCATCACGGCCCCCTTTGAAGAAATGTAATGAGGCAATCCCGCAACGCCCTCGAATACCGTCCCGGAAGATATATTGATGATTTTTCCCCCTTTGTCTTTCATGAAGGGGAAAACGGCCTTGACGCAGTGAAACGGGCCCAGCGTGTTGGTTGCCATTATCTGCATCCACTCTTCCGTCGTCACTTCCATGAAAGGTTTGATCGTGACCAGGGTTCCCGCATTGTTGACCAGGATGTCGATGGAGCCGAACCGTTCCACGGCGGCCCTGGCCAGCGCATCGCACTGGTCCTGCCTGGTGACATCTGTCTTCACATAAAAAGCCTGGCCTCCCGCCTTTTCAATGGCGGCGGCGGTATGGCTCCCGTCGCGGATGTCCCCGATGACGACCTTCGCGCCCTCCTTGCCAAAACCTATGGCAAAGGCAGCCCCGATGCCGCGGGCGGCCCCGGTAACGATAGCGACCTTGTCTTTCAGCCTCATTTCAGTCCTCCTTTTCGTTTGAAAGCCCGTTATGTCTGCGGATGAGAATCCTATCTTTGCCGAATTATGGCTAATTTTCCAACCTGAAAGGTAAATTTATGCAAAGATATGGCAACAATCCCTGTCCGGGAACAAGGATAAGGCCCTACGGGAGTTTCCGGGAATGATCATTCCCAATTCTTATCGATCGGGATCCGCATATGTCCGAACAGAAGGAGATGCCGCCTATGGATAAACAACAGCCGGAATTGACCCGCGAGGAAAAGCGCGAGCGAAGGCTCAAGGGCTATCTGAATCCGCCGCCCATGATCAAGTTTCGCGATGCGAAAGCAGAGACTCTCTACAAAGAGAGAGCGGCCCGCGTGATGGCCGCCCACATGTGCCAAAAACCCGATCGAGTGCCCATATCCCTTCCCACGGGTGCATACCCGGCCTATTACGCCGGCTATGACTATAAAAGGATGATGTACGACTACAAGGCGTGCAGGGAAGCCATGACCAAATTCATGGAGGACTTCTACGAGGACATGGACACCTGCATGGGCGGAGGTTCGCTCCCCGGTCGGGCGCTGGACATAATGGACAATATCAACTACGCCTGGCCCGGCCACGGCGTAGGCGACGACGCCACGACTCACCAGTATATCGAGGCCTCGTATATGCAGCCCGACGAATACGACGCCTATATCAGAGATCCTTCCGACTTCGGGTTCAGGGTTCTCACGCCGCGCACCGTCAGGGCGCTCGAGCCTTTGAAATACTTCCCTGCCCTGAACGGGCTTTTGGCCATACCCCTGGAGCTGGCGAATCCGTTTGCCAGGCCCGATGTGCGGGAGGCCTTCAAAAAGCTGATCGCGGCCGGAGAGGAGATCGAGAGGCAGCAGAAGGAAAACATGATCTTTTTCACGGAATGCCTTTCGGCGGGATTCCCGATGAGCCGCGGAGCCATGGGCACGGCCCCGTTTGACCTGATCGCGGACGTTCTTCGCGGGACCCGGGGGATTGCCGTGGATATGTACCGGCAACCGGAGAAGATACTCGAGGCGGTCGAGGTCATCACGGAACTGGCCATCCCCAGGATGATCCACAACGTGAATGCCATGGGGGGCACTTCGGTGATGTTCCCGCTGCACAAGGGCGACGACACCTTTATGTCACGCAAACAATTCGAAAAATTTTACTGGCCCACCCTGAAAAGGGTCCTCGACGCCCTGATCGATGAAGGCATCATGGCGTTCCTGTTCGCGGAAGGATCCTACAACAAAAGGCTGGATTATCTCGGCGACTTCCCGAAAGGATGGGTGACCTGGATGTTCGACCGGACCGACATGGCCCAGGCGAAAAAGAAGGTCGGCGACACATGCTGCATTTCCGGGAACGTTCCCGCATCGCTGATGGTTGCGGGCACTCCCAAAGAGGTTAAGGAATGCTGCCGCCGTCTTATCGAGACCTGCGCTCCCGGAGGCGGCTACATACTGACGGGAGGCGCACATGCCACGGAGACGAAGGATCCGGATAATTTCAGGGTCTTCATGGAAGCGGCCGTTGAATACGGCACCTATTAATTTGCTGGAGACTTGAAAGCTTTAGGATTAACAATACTATCATCCAGGGCACTAAATCTCACAATCGGCCACATGCGCAAAGGCGGAAGTGGAGGGGTTGCATCGATGGGCGCAAAAAAAATCGACATAGGAGCGGACAGGCAGGTTATACGGGGATCGGGCCTCATAGGATCGGGGGATTCCGGGGTCCCTACGCTGGTCGACGTGAAGGGCGGAAGGATCACGAGGATCAGGCCCCTGGAATACGAGAGGAATTACGACAGGAAGGAGTTCAACGCCTGGAAGATAGAGGCAAAAGGAAAAATTCTCGAGCCTCCCATGCGAGGAGTCGTCGGCCCCATCGGCCTGGCCTACAAGAAGCGCGTGTATTCCAGGAACCGCGTGCGATATCCGCTGAAACGCGTCGACTGGGATCCCGACGGCGAGCGCAATACTCAGAACCGGGGCAAAAGCGGCTACGTGCGCATCTCCTGGGAGGAGGCCGCGAAGCTGGTGGCCTCGGAACTAAGGCGTGTCGGCAAGACTTACGGCCCGGAAGCGGTGCTGTCGCAGGCCGACATGCACGGCGAGAGCAAGCACCTCAGCCCAAGCCACGGCTGCGCCAACAGGCTCCTCTCCCTGCTGGGCGGCTACACCGTCCAGATGCGCAACTTGGACAGCTGGGAGGGCCAGAACTGGGGCGCCAAGCATGTCTGGGGCTGCGAGCCTGTCGGCGAGATGATGCCGGCCGCCAACCTGTACCCCGACATAGCCAGGCACGGGGAGTTGCTCCTCTTCTGGGGCTGCGACCCGGAAACGACGCCTCACGCCATCCAGGGCATGATGGCCAGCCGCCTGTGCTACTGGCTGACCGAGATCGGCCTGAAGTCCGTTTACATCTGCCCGGACCTGAACTACGGCGCGGCCGTGCATGCCGACAAGTGGATACCTATCCTGCCCAATACGGACGCGGCGCTGCAGCTGGCAATCGCCTACATCTGGATCACGGAAGGGACCTACGACAAGGGCTACATCGCGGCGCACGCCTACGGCTTTGAAAAGTTCGAGGACTATGTGCTCGGCAAAGAGGATGGCGTGCCCAAGACACCTGCGTGGGCGTCGGAAAAGTGCGGCGTCCCCGAGTGGACCATCAAAGCCCTGGCGAGGGATTGGGCGAACAAAACGGCGAGCATTATCCACGGCAATGCCGGGCCCGGAATACGCGGGCCATTCTCGACCGAGCCGGCGCGCCTGGAAACCATGCTCCTGGGCATGAGAGGACTGGGCAAGCCCGGCGTCCACCAGGCTAAGATGCTTGAATGGTGGATATGGCGCGAGTTTTACCCGCTTCCCTACCAGGGGAAAATCCGGCCTCAGCTCGCGCATTTCGCGGAGGGCGTCCGTCCCGCAGGCAGCATGGATTCTTCGGAAATGACACCGCCCGCTTATAGGGGCAAGCATCCGGAGATGCTGGAGCTGATGAAAATGATGAAGAATCCTCCGCTCCAGTCCATCCCCAAGTGCCTGATTCACGACGCCATCCTGAATCCTCCCATCAGCTGGTGGGGCTTGCACGCCTTCCTGGAGCCGGCCGCGGCGCAGTTCACGAGGCATACCTTCCCCGCCCCGGGCTGCTCCGAGATACACATGATCTGGACAGACTCGCCCTGCTGGATCACCTGTTGGAACGATTCCAATTCTTTCATCAAGGCTTTGCAGAAACCTACCGTCGAGTGCGTCGTGGCACAGCACCCCTGGATGGAAAACGACTGCCTGATGGCGGACATCGTTCTCCCGGTCGCCACCCGGTTTGAAATGATCGATATCGGCAACGATATGGGAAGCGGCGCGTTTGTCTCCGTTTTCCTGGAAGACCCATGCATCGATCCGGTGGGCGAGTCGCTCAACGACTTCGACATCGTGGCAAAAATCGCCGAAAAGCTGGGACTGCGGGAGGAGTACACACTGGGAAAGACGCACGAGGAAAAGCAAAAGCTCGCCTTCGAAGCATCCGGCCTGCCGCCGCTGATATCCTTCGAGGAGTTGCGGAAGAAGCAGTATTTTGTGATGCCCTGCAATCCCGAGGTTCAGAACGTGCCGCCCGGGCTGAGCGAGTTCTGCAAAGACCCCAAAAGCAGCCCGCTGACCACCCCCACGGGCCTGCTGGAGTACTCCTCGTCGGCCCTGGAAAAGCATTTCCCGGACGATCCCGAGCGTCCGCCGGTGCCCCACTGGATCGAAAAGGGGGAGAGCCACGACGAGCGCCTCAGCAGCGAACGGACTCAAAAGTATCCGCTCCTGTGCATGTCGAACCACCCGCGGTGGCGCATGCACGCCCAAGGGGACGACATTACCTGGACGCGGGAGGTACCCACCATGAAGATCAAGGGCCCCGACGGCTACCTGTATGAGCCCGTGTGGATCCATACCACCGAAGCCGCAGCGCGCGGAATCCGGCAGGGCGACATCGTGAAGATCTACAACGAACGGGGCATTGTGCTGGGCGGCGCTTACGTGACGGAGCGGGTTATGCCTCGCGTGGCCTACATGGACCACGGATCGAGATGGGACCCGATCATCCCCGGCAAGCTGGACAGGGGCGGCGCCATCAACACCATCACGCCGCACAAAGTCACGTCCGAGAAAGCGACGGGCATGGTTGTCAGCGGCTTCCTCGTCGAGGTGGCAAAGGTGACCGATGAAGAGATGGCAACGTGGCGCAGGGACTATCCGGAGGCTTTCAACCGGAATTACGATCCGGCCACGGGCGTATCGCTTTCCGGCTGGCTCATCAGGGAACAGGAGACATAATGGCTAAGGCATTCGTGATTGATGTTGCGAGATGCTGCGGTTGCTACAACTGCCAGCTGGCGTGCAAGGATGAGCACGTGGAGAACGATTGGACACCTTATGCCAGACCGCAGCCGGAAACGGGCCAGTTCTGGCTCAAACTGCAGGAAAATGTCTGCGGAACCGTCCCTAAAGTGAGGATGCATTACATACCGTTGTTGTGCAATCACTGCAGGAACGCTCCGTGCATCGAGGCGTGCCCGCAGGGCGCGATTTCGAAGAGAGACGACGGGCTGGTAATCATCGGCCCCGAGAAGTGCAAAGGCAGCGAAGGCTGCAAGGATTGCGTGGCCGCCTGCCCGTATGACGCGATATATTTCAACGAGGAGCTGGGACTGGCGCAAAAGTGCACCGGATGCGCCCATTTGCTGGACAACGGATACAAGCTGCCGCGCTGCGTGGAATCGTGTCCGACCGATGCCATGAAATTCGGCGAGGAAGCGGACCTGAGAAGCTTTATCGAAGGCGCAACCGTATTCAAACCTGAGACCGGGTGGGGGCCGAACGTCTTCTACCGGAACATTCCGGGCAAATTCATTGCCGGTACGGTATACGACCCTGTTGAGAAGGAGGTTGTGATCGGGGCGCGCTGCCTGCTGACATCCGGAGGCAAGCTGGTCGAAACCTTCACCGACGCTTACGGCGACTTTTGGTTCGAGGACCTTGCCGTCGGCAGGTACGGCATAAGCATCGAGGCTAAGGGATTTCAGGGAAAGTACTTTGCCGATCTTGACACCACCGGGGACGTCAACCTGGGCGACATCCCTCTTGCCAGGCAGGAATAACGGCATTGCAGCGCGTGCCTCGAGCGCGCGAACGGGTAACGCGGAAATACGCGGACAAAAGCACCGACGAACGCTGATAAAAACAAATTAAAATCAATGCGTCGCAAGCCGGCGTCGGTTCGGCGTTCGCGGGTTGCATAACCGGGAGTTCGACAAAAAGGCGCTTAAGAGAATGGAATTGTTTCGGCAGTTCGGATGTATTGCATCTCCATTAGAAAATCGTTTCATTCAAGTGGGTTTAAAAACCGTGAGGGAATAACCTCCAAGGAGGAATTATGATTCGGGCAATTGTTTTGTTTGCGATGCTCTGCAGCACTTTGTCTGTTTATGCGGAAACCGTCCTATTGACTCCTGCGGCGCCGGGTTGTTCGCGGGCAAGCCTTCAGGCCATAGCCGACAAATACGTGGAGGCCCTGAAGAAGGGCGATCCGTCCGTGATGCCGCTGGCCGCGGGGGCGAAATATATCGAAAGAAGGAAGACAATTCCTTTCGGGCAGGGCATCTGGAAAAAGCCTCTGGTCGTTGATTTCAGCCGTAGCCTGCTCGATGTCGACCTATGCGAGACCTTCACGGAAGTCATCAGCGCGAAAAACGACCCCCAGTTTGTCACCGGAACGCGTTTGAAAATTGTGGACGGAAAAGTTGTGGAAGTTGAAAGCCTGGTCAGCGACAAAAACGACTGGCTTTTCGACGCGGACGCCTATCTGAAGTACTCGTCGACGGAAAAATGGGACATCCTGCCTCCCGAAAAGCGGACAGGCCGCCAAACGCTGATCAAAGTCGCCAGCGACTATTTCGACATCTTTCAGGACTATTCAGCCTTCGACAAGGTGCCCTGGGGAATCCCATGTGTGCGCATTGAGGGTGGAGCCTACACGAATCCCAAAAATGATCCCAACCCTTCCTGCACGCTCGGAGTTCCAAAAGGCGGCGGCGTGCCGATGACGAACCGGAGCTATATCGTGGACGTCGACATGGGATCGGTCGTAGGCCAGTGCGACTTCGGGGGAGCCAAGGGGTTGTGGGACGCCCACACATTCAGGTTGGAAAACGGCAAGCTCCGCTATGTGCATGTAATAACATTGTGTCCCAATGGCTGTCCCAAAATGCCTCCGCCCAAAGACGCGCCCAAAGGCGCGCCCAGAGAAGTGCCCCAATAAAGGGCGGCAGTTGAACGCTGCAGGTTACAGGATACGGGTCACGGTGCGTGAGCCTGATGCCTGTAACCTGCAGCCTGTAATCGCGACGGACCGGCCCGGATACGCGCTTCAACAGGAAATCCCGCGAGAGATTCCGACTACTCCCCGTATCTGAACAGCAGCAGGCCATTCAAGAAGGCCACGACGCTTCCGATTGCCACGAGAACAATCTTGAACAGAGGTCCGTTGGCATGACCTTTCATCACTTTTTTGGAGGAAGTCAGGTAAATCTGCAGAAATACGGTGATGGGGAGCTGGATGCTGAGCATCATCTGGGAGTAGATGAGTCCCTGGAACGGATCGCTGATCGCGAAAATGATCGCAAGGGCGGAAATCAATGAAATGGCAACTCCCAGGGCCGAGTGATTGTCCTTAATCTGATAGGGTTCTCCGTAGAATCCAGCGAATATTGATCCGGCCGCCATCCCCGAGGTAATGGACGAGGCGATCCCGGAAAAAAGCAGAGCGATGGCAAAAACAATGGCGGCATAGCCGCCCAGCAGCGGCTGCAGCATCTCCTGTGCCTGCCGGAGCTCCGACACGGGCGTTCCCTGCGCGAAAAAAGTGGATGCCGCCAACAGGATCATTGCGCTGTTTATAGCCCACCCGACAATCATCGAAAAGAGAGTGTCCAAAAATTCGTAGTCCAGCTGTCGCTGGATTACCTTCTCGTCTTTCAGGTTCCACTGCCGGCTTTGGATGATTTCCGAATGCAGAAACAAATTATGGGGCATCACCACGGCCCCCAGGACACTCATGACAATCACCATGGAGCCGTGAGGGATTGAAGGGACGGTCCATCGATGAGCGGCGGCGCTCCAGTCGATGTTCACAAGCGCCAACTCGTAGATAAACGAGAGACCGATAATCGAGACGAATCCGATGATCCACTTCTCGATTGCAGCGTAGGAATTGGTGGCCAGCATGACCCACACAAAAACGGTGGTGAGGACCGCCCCGACTGGGATCGGCACTTTAAAAAGCATATTCAGGGCAATGGCGGCGCCCAGGATTTCGGCCAACGAAGTGGAAATGGAGGCGAGCATGGCGCTGCACAGCACGCTTCGCGAAATCCATTTTGGAAGGTGGAGCGTCGCCGCCTCGGAAAGACACAGGCCGGTGGTGATGCCAAGGTGGGCGACATTGTGCTGAAGGATGATGAGCATTACGGTCGAGAGGGTGATCACCCACAGCAGCGCATATCCGAATTGAGCGCCCGCCGCAAGATTCGAGGCCCAGTTGCCCGGATCGATGAATCCCACGGTCACGAGCAGTCCGGGACCGATGTATTTCAGGAGATGTGAAATGCCGAACTCGGGATGGTGATCCCTGCGCCGCAGGTCCTTGAGAATACTTTGGAGTCTATGCATAGCAATTCCAGCGTTGGACCATAGTAAATCATCGGAAACAATAAAGGTCCGACTTTTTCAAAGGATCTTCCAGGCGTGGGCCCGTTCTGTTCGCCGAGGCTGCAGGTTTCAGTCAGGTAACTCCGGCAAAGCCCTGACTGTTACCCACACGTAACACTATGGCCGTGTCCCAACCTTCCTTCTTCCTGCCCTAATGCATTCAGCCCCAACGGGGCTGAGTTCCAAAGCCCAGGGTTGGCCGCGCTTTTTGCCGCCTACCCTGGGTAGAGGTGCATCGTGATATCTACCCCGAAGGGGTTGTGTCCGGACTCAACCCCTTCGGGGTAGGAATTATCCATGTCTTGAGCCCAGGGTTGACCAACGCAATTAATAGGCCCTTCGAGGCGCGCGCCCATTGATTCCGGGTAGGATCCCAGTTCGTGCTGCCAATAAAAAGGCCCTAAATTTCAATGTAAGAGCATTTGTTGTGCGGTATATTGTTCCTATCAGTATTGTTTTCAGTGATTTATTGTAGTCCGACCCCGGACCTGCCGGAGAAATCATGGCGGAGGAACAGCGATACCGATGGGCTCAGTGGGGTGATCTGAACGCATTCTTCGGGCTCATGCTCGATAACGTCACCAACCTAGTGGTCCTGACCGGAATCCTGGTTGGCGTTTTCGGATACCCGGGCGATAAGGTCTACAGCCTCATGATTCCGGGTACGGCGTTTGGCGTGCTCTTCGGAGATGCCGTATACACATGGCTCGCTTTCCGGTTGGCGAAGCGCACGGGCAAGGCGGACGTCACTGCCATGCCCCTGGGACTCGACACTCCTTCCACCATAGGAATCGCGACAGCCGTCCTTGGTCCCGTCTATCTCGAGACCCGGGACGCAGTGCTCACATGGCAGGTGGGCATGGCAACGCTCATGCTCATCGGCGGCTTCAAAATACTTTTATCTTTCTTCGGCGACTGGGTGCGACGCCACATTCCGCAGGCGGGGCTCCTCGGATCCCTGGCCGGGCTCGGAATCACGCTGCTTGCCTTCTTCCCCGTGATGAAGATTTTTTCAGCCCCTATCCCCGGACTCGTAGCGCTGGGAATCATCCTTTATGCCCTCACCGCTAAAAGGCGGCTGCCGTTCGGCATGCCCGGGGCGTTCCTGGCGGTGGCGGCCGGCTGCCTTCTGTACTATCTCACCGGTGGGCTCGGTCTATTCGGCGCCCGCGCGGCTGCGCCGTCCCTGGAATTGCATGCCGCATGGCCGCTCCCGACTTTCGGCTTCGTCTTCGGGCTGGGCAAAGCTATTTCCTACCTGCCGATCGCGTTCCCGTTCGCCATGATCACAATCATCGGCGGGATCAACAATACCGAAAGCGCGCGCGTGGCCGGCGACGAATACCGGACGCGCGACATCCTGCTCACCGAAGCAATAGCGACGGTTGTTGCCGCATTGTTCGGCGGCGTCGCGCAGTCCACACCCTACATCGGCCACCCTGCCTATAAGGCGATGGGCGGGCGGGCGGCTTATACATTGGCGACGGGCCTTTTCATCGGGATCGGCGGGGCGCTCGGACTGATGTCCTTCGTTGTGGAAGCCATTCCCGAAGCCGTCATCACCCCCATCCTTATTTTTGTGGCTATCGAGATCGTCTCTCAGGCGTTTATGGAAACGCCGCGCAGGCATGTTCCGGCGGTAGCTTTCGCCATGATCCCGGTGGTGGCCTACCTCGTTCTCACCTATGCCGACAGCCTTATAGGAAAGCTCGATCCTTCGGTTGTGCTCCCGAAATCTTTAACCGATGAAGAAAACATTCTGCGCGCAGCGGGACACGGGTTCATTCTGACCGCCATTCTCTGGGGCAGCTTCCTCGCCGATCTCATAGACGGCAGGCTTCGCCGCGCAGGGATTTTCGTTATTCTGTGTGCGGCACTCACACTGTTCGGATTCATCCATTCGGTCACACCGGCCGGGGAAATTTACCTGCCGTGGCGGCTTGCCAACAACCTGGTCTGGCAAATTGCGCTGGGATACGGCCTGGCCGGAGCGATGCTCCTGGTCCGATTGAATGGACCCGATCGCAACCGATAAAATAAAATTATTCTCATGCTTAATGGATATTTATGAATCTCTTACTAATAGGTTCATTGGTAAGTGGACATACATGGGATATAAACCATCGACAGGCATAAGCACAACTTGCCACGAATTCCACTAAGCGTTGGGCTGGCCTTCGGCCCCTGCACGAACAACGTTTTTTGTGAAATTCGTGGCTGGCTTTGTTCGGGTTGCCCATTCCTATGTCGGCTTATCTATGAACTGATTAGTAAAACCGCAGAATGTCCAATAAGGATCCCATCGATCCTTTCCGGCAAGCAATTTCCCCGGGAACAGGAAAATGGCTGCCAAACAGATTCACCATTTTATAGGGGCTCGCCTGCAATACCTTCCTGAGCTCAAGAATCCCATTGCGGCGGAGACGGATCAAAGCTCGACAGCCAGGCCGGTGCAATGAAGGGGAATTGATGCGCATCATGGCACAGCTTCGGCTCAAATAATTGTCAGCGTTCATCAGCGCTTGAGTCGGCGTATGGCAGCGTTACCGTTCTGTATTTCCCGCATCGTCTCGTGTTAATATTGCCACTCTGATTTTCACATTTAACAACTTGGGGCCATCGCATATGAAAATCGTTGTAACCGAGAGAATAGCCGACGACGGCGTGAATTACCTGCGCCAGAACGGATTTGAAGTCGACACAAAATACGGCATTTCGCACGAAGACCTGCTCACAATTATCCAGAACTACGATGCGATCATCGTCAGGAGCGTAACCAAAGTAAACCGCGAGCTGATTGACAAAGGCGTCAACCTGAAGGCTGCGGGGCGGGCTGGCAACGGGATCGACAATATCGACGTGCCGCACTGCACGAACAAAGGCATCATTGTCGTCAACACTCCCGAAAGCAACACCATGGCGGCGGCGGAGCTCGCGATCGGGCTGGCGTACTGCCTTTTCCGCAACATCCCCCAGGCAAACGCGGCGGCCAAAGGGAAGGATTTCAGGAGAAACAACTTCCTCGGGACGGAACTCGACGGCAAGGTGGTGGGCATTATCGGCCTGGGCCGGATCGGATCTATTGTTGCCCGCAAACTGATCGGCGCAAACATGAAGGCAATTGCCTACGACCCGTACATTACCGACGAAAAGTTCAAGAGGAACGGCGTCGAGAAGTGCCAGACGCTCGACGAGCTGTTGCGGCAGTCGGATCTCATCACGATCCACACGCCGAAAACCGAAGAAACCTACGGAATGGTGGGAGAAGAGCAGCTGAAGATATGCAAGAAGGGCGTAAAGATCGTCAACGCCGCAAGAGGCGGCCTGATCAACGAAAAAGCCCTCTATGCCGCAATCAAAAGCGGGCAGGTGTCCGGAGCCGGAATTGACGTCCTGGATCCGGAGCCGGGCTACGACAAGGCTCCCGAAGATCAGACGTATCAGAATCCCCTGCTGGAACTGAGCCAGGTTGTCATCACGCCCCATCTGGGCGCCTCCACCAGGGAGGCGAATTATAACGTCGGCACGGCCATCACAAAGCTGGTCTCGGATGCCCTAAAAGGCGAAATCGTGGCCGCGGTGAACATGCCCCCCTTGAAACCGGGCGACCTGACGGAACTGAAGCCTTACATCGACCTGGCTGAAATGCTGGGAAAGATGTACTACCAGGCTGAGAAGGAGACGGTTCAGAAACTGGAGGTCATGTATTACGGCGATCTGGCAGACAAAGAGACAAAGGTCATTTCCCTTTCCGCCCTGAAAGGATTCCTGAATCCCATAGTCCAGGAAAAGGTGAATTACGTGAATGCGGAGCTCATCGCCGAGAACATGGGGATCGAGTTGATCGAGAGCCGGAGTTCTCACCTGGATAAATACACGAACATGATCACGGTAAAGTTCATCACCAAAACCAGGGAAATGTCGATTTCGGGAACGGTTTTCGCCAAAGATCAGCTGAGGATTGTCGATTTCTTCGGCTATAAACTCGATTTCGAACCTGCCCCTTACGTGATAGCCATCCAGGGGATCGATAAGCCCGGCATCATCGGCAGGGTCGGCACCCTGCTCGGGTCCAACGGACTGAACATCGCCGCGATGCAGTGGAGCCGGAACAAGAGAGGCGAGAAGGCCGTGTCGTTCGTTAGTGTGGATGGAGAAGTGAGCGACACCGTTATGAGCCAGCTGCGCCAGGTGGAGGGCGTGCTGAGAGCATCCATGCTGAGACTCTAGGCGAAGCAAGAAACGCCGGTTTCCCCGCGTCTTGAGCGGGTGCGGGTCCCACCCCGCATCCGCTAAAATCACACGCATCAGGAGAACGTTTATGACGAATCGGGTCATCAATTTCTATGCCGGGCCGGCGGGACTGCCGCTGCCGGCCTTGCAGCGCGCCCAGGAAGAGCTTTTGGATTTCGCCGGAACCGGCATGTCGGTGATGGAAATCAGCCACCGGTCCAAAGAATATGACGCCGTTCACAACGAAGCCATCGCCCTGGTCCGCGAGTTGCTGGACATCCCCTCCAACTATAAGATCCTGCTGCTTCAGGGCGGCGCCCATTTGGCATTCGGGATGATCCCGCTCAACCTGCTGCGCGGAGGGAAAAAAGCCGATTACATTCTTGCCGGAAGCTGGGCCGAAAAAGCTTACAAGGAAGCCAAACTTGTGGCCGGCGACAATGCGAGGATCGCGGCCAGTACCAAAGAGGAGAAATACTCCCGGCTGCCGAAAAATGCTGAAATCAGGATCGGTCCGGACAGTTCGTTCCTGCACTTTACGTCGAACAACACGGTGGAAGGGAGCCAGTTCAAGGAATTCCCTCAAGCCGGCGAAGTCCCGTATATCTCGGACATGTCGTCCGACATTATGTGGCGTCCTTTTGATGTGAAGCCTTTCGGGCTGATTTATGCCGGCGCCCAGAAGAATCTCGGCCCCAGCGGCGTTACGCTGGTGATCATCCGCGACGATTTTTTGGAAAAATGCGAAGCTCAGGATCTGCCCAGCTATCTCCGCTTCAAGATACACGCCGAAAAGAACAGCTTGTACAACACCCCTCCCACGCTGGGCATCTATATTCTGCGCAACGTGCTGGCCTACAACAAGAGCCTGGGCGGACTGAAGGTGCTGGAGCAGACCAACCTGAAAAAGGCGGATATGCTTTATGGATGCATCGATCAACATGCGGGCTTCTACCAAGGCTTCATCACGGATAATAGCGACCGTTCCGTCATGAACGTGGACTTCTTCCTCCCCACCGAGGAATTGACCGCCGCTTTTGTCGGCGAATCCAAAAAGCACGGCATGGTGGGTCTCAAGGGCTACCGCGATATCGGCGGCATCCGCGTTTCCACTTACAACGCTGTCACGGTGGCAAATGTAGAGACCCTGGTCTCCTTCATGGAGGATTTTGTAAAAAGGAACGGCTAAGCAGAAGTAAAGGCCACGGATTTTACATATGCCGTGATTTGCGTCCGCGAAATCCCGGATCTTCCCTTTTTTTTCGCGGCAACCAGGCAAAAAGCTGGTGGTTCATGGCGCTCAGCGAGTTCAATTTTTACGGCGTCGGCATCGGGCTTTACCAGGGACTGGAATTTATCTTCCAAAAAAGTTTGGGGGAATCGCTGCAACACCTCGGGCTTCTATTCTCCCGCGCATACAACAACCTGATCCTGCTCAAACATACCCGTGTCTATCGTTTTGTAATCGGCCGTGACATCGACAGAAACTACGAGTGCCTGAGCGAATTTCTGCAGCGGCAGCATTCATAGCTTCATTGAACGGAACGCCGACATACACTGAAAAAGCCGCTGAAAAACGCTGATCACCCATTCGCCTTTCTCGCAGCTCTCCTGCTTTCAGATTCCCGGATAGAGGAAGAGCTTGCCGCGGCGAAAGGCGCGCTTGAGCGCGCCATATTCTTCAGCCAGCAAGGGCCGCGGCATCCGAATGATGCGCGCCAGCGAGCCGTAGCCGTCCACGTCCAGCGGATTGGATGGAACAAAGAAAAAATCGGTAAGCGTGCAGCAGGCGTCGCTCGGCGCAATTTCCCGCACAGTTTGCAGGCGAGCGTCGCGATCCCTCATCCAGGGCTCAGCATGAGCAACCACCGCTGCGGCGGGGATCGCCGCTCTGCCCTCGAGTTGACCGGCAATGGACCGGAAGACCCCGCGCCAAAGATCAAAGCGCTGGGCGCCGCTCATTTTGTCGGCGAGGAAGTGAGAGGCATGCTCCCCCTGCAGGGCGGCAATCGATGGGCGCAAGGCTTCGGGCAGCATCTTTGCCAGGAACGACACTGCTTCCGCTCGATTGAGCGGCCCGACGGAAGATGGATCCCGTATGAGCGAAAGCAGGCACCCCACGTCGGCCAGCGCCTTCCAAAGCAGATACCGGCGTTGAGGGCGCGCAAAGGATTCGGCATCGAGCAGCATGAGGATCTTTTCGTTCCATTCCTTGAGCTCACCGTCGAAAGAAGCAAACTCCTGTTCATCGAGCTGCAGGTGCCCATTCATGGGCAGTCCGTCCGTGCCCGGGTAAAGCCGCATCGGGCGCAGCAATACCGAAAGCGGCGCGTATTCCTGCGCGAAGTCCATCATCGCGCGCCAGCTTCGCCAATTGGTTTTAAACAGCACGAACAATATTTCGGTGAGATCGGGCCGGCCCGGGGCAAGAGCGGCCAGGTTTTGACGCAAGCGCGGGAAGAGCTCCTTTCCCAGAGTCGGGTGCACCGCGCGCTAGGTTTCGTCCGAGCCTGCGTGCACGCTGAAGCGCTCCTTGACGGGGCATTCGCGCAGCAAAGCGGCGGCCGCGCTGTCGATGGCCGTTCCGTTGGTGACCACGGCCTTGCGCAGACGAGGATAGCGGGAATGAGCGTGTAGGATCATGTCGGACAGCCTCGGATTGAGGAAAGGTTCGCCGCCGCCGTGGAAAAACACCTCCTGTAATCCAAGAGGAACGAGATGATCCAGTACCGATGCGGCGGTTTCGAAGCTCATGCAGCCCGTTTTGCCGAAGCACGCCCGGTTGCACATGATGCACTCGAGGTTGCAGTCATCGCACACATTCAGTTGCAGAATGCGCGGGCCGCACAGGGGCCGGCGCCCGCTCACGGCAGCCGCTGCAGTCTGAGCATCGAGGTAAACACCGAGCAAATCCATAATAGGGTACCCGCCGAATGAAGTGGTGAGCGCTGACATTCGCTGAAGGAATCCCTCATAAAAGTTGGCCGCCAACGGGAGAGCCGGCGGTCATCCAGGTTTTTGTCAACGTTACCCGACAGTACAGTTTGTGCTTGATGCATCGTAACGGAGTGTGTCCTAATTACGTACAATCGAATACTGTACCTCACATGGCGATCTTATCTGTTGATGCTGAATGTGTCACCTGACAATTTTGCCCGATAGGCTTTGTTTTCGGGCCCGCAAAGGGAAAAGGCCTATGACCCCCGCAAACACACCCCAATCCGATGAAGTCAGCGAATCATTGGACCAATGGATTAGGTTCTGTTCGACCGCCCCCAAGCCCGCTCTCGGAGGAGAAAGGACAAAAATAAATCCGATGCAGAATTTGCATCTGATGTCCACGTAATCTGCAATATTTGCGATTGACCCGCCTTGCGGACTGCTGCCGGCGGGTTCCCGTTCCTACACCAGAGCGTATTTCCCGTGATTTGCATCACGGATTCTGCATAGGGCCTGCTTTAGCCCTAGCCAACTGTCAGTCTGGGCGGTGAGTTAATGCCAGATTTCCCGCTGGCATGGCTTTTGCATCCTTCGTAGCGGAAACAAAATTAAGAAGGGTGCACGTACCGGACGTAAGGCCGCAAAAAGCATATAGGAATGTTGTTTTGCGGCTATCTGAGTTGCACATCGGAAGAAAAACCTACAATTCAGGGCAAACAAAAAATGAAACAAAAGAGGCTCATCGTGCATCGAAAGATCATGCAAACTTTCGCGTATCCAGAGGGCACATGGAACCATCAGGAGGGAATATGATGATGAAAAAAACATTGGTTTTATTATCAATTGCTATATTTACAGCAGCCACGGCATTTGCGCAAGGACGCGGCGGTGGCGGCGGACAAGGCCGGGGATCCGGCCAGGGTCAGGGGTCCGGGCAGGTACAAAGCCAGGGGCAAGGTCAACAACAGGGTGGCCAGGGGAGTATGCAATCCGGGCGCGGAGACATGGACCAAAAACGTATCCATGCCACCCAGCAACAGCGCGATCAGATACGCACGTGCAGCAAGCAGGCCGACGAGGTCCGCAAACAGGTTCGCAAGATGGCACAAACATCCGATAAAAAGTTCAACGCGGATGAGGCGCGCGGCCAGCGCGACCAGATACGCACTCAACTCCAGGCGATGGAACAGGAGCACGAACGCCTGATGAATGGATTGGACCCGAACCAGCAGCAGGCCTTCAGGGAACAAATTCAAAACATGAACCGTTTGCAGCAGACGACCCGTTCCGAGTTTCAGCGAATGAATTCCGAAATGGAGCAGGCCAATCCCGATGCCACGCGGGTCAAGGAGCGTGCCCGCGAAATGGAGCAGGCCATGAAGGATTGGAGCAAAGAATACCAGGCACTCCATTCTCGAACGCAGGATTAAGACATTTGAATTTGTTACGCGACGGGCAAGTTTCGGAGGGGCCACATATCTAGCGAAATCAAGACGCGGCGGCTGGCAATTCGCGCAACCCGCAGGCGGTTTATATGCCAAAAAAGCCGCAGGCCGGAACGTAACTGGAACGTGAGCCGATTAATAAGTCCGACCGGCGACATCCAATTCCCACTCTCATTGACGGGAATCGTCATGCCTGATCGGGTTCGAGATGAGTCGAAACCGAGGCCTTCGTCAGCCGGCTTTCAATTGCGGCCTCGATACGCTGGCAGCGATCATGGCCTTCCGTGATGGAGATATGCCCAGGAGCGGTTACATGAAGCTCCACAAACCGCCGCGAGCCTGATTTTCGAGTTCTGAGACCATGATACGCAGTGCCGGGATCCAGGGATGCGCGGACCGATTCCTCGATCTGCTCAATTTCATCCGCGGGGAGGCTGATATCCATGAGGCCAGCCATGGAACGCCGAATCAGACTCACGCCGGTCCGGATGATATTCAAGCCTACAACCACTGCGATAATCGGGTCCAGGATGGTCCATCGGGGAGGGGTGAACGCAACAACTGCGAGCGCTGCCACAACGCCGACCGATGTCCAGACATCGGTCATCAGATGGTGTGCGTCCGCCTCCAATGCAATGCTGTCATGGCGTTTGGCCATTCGCAGCATGAACCGTGACACCCCAAAGTTGATCCCGGATGCCGCCAGCGCGATGGCCAGTCCCAAACCCAGATCCGTGAGCGGCGCGGGATGCAGGAACCGTTCCACGGCCGTATAAATAATCAGAACCGCTGCAACGAGAATCAATGCGCCCTCGACACCGCTGGAAAAATATTCAGCCTTGTCGTGGCCATAGGCGTGAGACCGGTCCGCAGGCCGGTCGGCAATCGTCAGTGCCAGGAAAGCCACCAGCGCCGCTACCAGGTTGACGGACGATTCCAGGGCATCCGATAAAAGGCTCACGGAGCCTGTAAAAGCATAGGCCCAGATTTTCAGCGCCATCGTTGCGATCGATGCACCGATAGACAACAGGATGACGCGACTGGTCGGCGATTTTGTTTCCAGGCCGTATGCAGATGATTTCGGGGCAGGTGCAGTTGACATAGGCAACGACTTCCGCAGAAAAAATTATCGGATGGTGTTTCAAAGATCCCCGGATTTGGGGTTCTCCACCAGAATCTTGAGAGATAGCAGTATGCTGATTTTCGGGACTGTCTTCAGGGAGCAGCCGCAATGCAGGCGTATAAAGCCGACCGCCGGCGCAATATCCAATGAACCATTGAATACCCGATCCTCAGGATTGAGGCGGCCCGATGATCTCAACCGGCTTTAACCAACGACATTGGCCGGCCTTCACCAAATTGATTGGCGTTCATCAGTGTTTTTTCAGCGCAGGTCGGCGTTACTTGATCCTGGAGCCATGAAACTCTGGAAAACCCCAAGCCGAACTGCAGGACTATCCATGGACTTAGGGTATCCCGCTGGTCCCTTCGAAACAGTTTTGAAACATAAACGCGGTGGCTCGTATATAGAAAATGTCGTTGCGAACCAGGCAGTCTATCGCATCGATTGCGCTGCATCGGCACTGACGACAGGATTGCAGGATGAACTTTTTCTTTACAAGCTGTGGGAGGAGACTCTCGAATGAATCCGCAAGATCATAAACTGCCGAATTCTCTTTCGGTGATAACCGGATCGCGGCTGAGCCGCCGGGAATGGCTGCAGCGAACCATGGCCGTTGCGGTTCTTGTGCCCCAGGATTTTCCCGGAGGCTGGGGGGATGGGGGAGGACGGGGACGCCGTTCCAGACGTCCGCGTCGAACGATCGATCCTTCTCAAATTCCTTCCTATAAATACCGGATCCTGCCGGTAGGCCGTTTCCCGGCGCTCCAGAAGGAATTCGAAGCCGCCCGGAATAACCGACAGCTTGGCAGCAACACAATGTACCTCGATCAGATCGCTCCTTTGAATTTAAGGGTGCCCGGCGATTTTGCAAACGCCAAATCCGTTGTCATCGTCGCGGCTTATTCAAAAAACATGTACGCGAATTTCCACCTGAACGGGAATTCCTACCGGATTATGGTCCCGTTCCAATACTACAATGACGATTTGAATTCCGACAAACTGGCGGGCATCATCCAGAAAGACATCATCAAGACTCCCGGCCGGCGCACTATGGACGTTTCCTCCAAAATGCCGCTCAAGCTGCTGGCTGCGCGCAGCGGACTTGGCCGCTACGCTCGCAATGGCCTGGTTTTTGTGGATGGCATGGGAAGCTACAATGTGCTCCACGCTTTTCTGACCGATCATTCCTTCACCGAAGATCACTGGACAAACATGGAAATACTGGATGAGTGCAACCACTGCCATGCCTGTGAGCGGACGTGCCCGACAAGGTGCATCAGCCGTTGGAATTATAGCGTCAATATCGACAAATGCCTGACGCTTTACAACGAGAATCCAGGGGAATTTCCGAATTACATTCTCGGGAGCATGCATCACGCGTTGATGGGCTGCATGCAATGCAAAGCTCCCTGCCCCGCCAATGAGGGTATTGCCGAGCTTTCCGGCAACCTGGAAGATGTTTCTGAAGAGGAGACGCGGAAAATTTTGAAGGGCGCGCCGGACGATGCGCTGCTTAAATCGCTGCAGCGGAAACTGCGGCAGTTCCGGGCCGTCGCGTCCAAAAACCAGTTCCCGATTATGAAAAGGAATCTAAGCGTATTGATCCGGGGTGAGATGGTCTAGACGCGGATTTTCGCAGACGAAACAAATCTTCTGAATCGCTAGGTTCCGAAAAGCGGCTGGCTTCAGTTTCCGATTCCGGGAGAGACCCTGTTTGACAAAGAAACGCTCGCCTGTCCACCGATTGCTTCAGCGGTTCAGGATTTTCAGCCAGTGCCTTTTCTTCTGCCTGTTTGTCTACCTGCTGCTGGAAACGCATTTTTCGGGGAAAGATTACATCGGGCCGGTAGAACGATTTTTTCACTTCGATCCCTTATTGGCCCTCACAACTCTCATTGCATCAAGAGAGTTTTTAAAGGTATTCCTTTGGGCGCTGGTTCCCGTCGTCCTGACATTGCTCTTTGGCCGCTATGTCTGCGGCTGGGCCTGCCCTTTGGGCGCAGCGCTCCAGTTCGTTTCCTTCATCTCCAAAAAGATGAAGTGGCACACGCCAAAGCTTCCGGGGAGCCGGCTTCTGCCGTTGAAATATGCCATTCTGGTTGTGGTGCTTGTGGCATCCATTTTCGCGTTGGACCTTGCCGGCTACCTGGATCCCCTCTCCTTTCTATACCGTTCATTTATCACGGTTGTGCTGCCTGCATTCGCGGTTACGGGCGATGCGACCGCATCCGTTCTCCCGGGCATCGGGATGGATACAAGCAGTGAAGGCCTGAGCCGGATTCTGCAAAATCTTACAATCAACAAGACCTTCCACCAGGGCCTGGTCCTCGGACTGATTTTTCTGACCGTCCTCCTTCTGAATCTGCACCGGGAGCGTTTCTGGTGCCGTTATCTGTGCCCCGCCGGCGCCCTGCTCGCTCTTCTTGCGCGATGGAACCTGGTAAAGGTCAGGGTCAATGAGGAAAAGTGCACCCAATGCAAGGTCTGTTCGCTTCACTGCCAGACCCAGGCCACACCCTTTCCCAATCAAGAATGGCAGCCGGGCGAGTGCGTTTATTGCTATTCCTGCGCCTCTCAATGTCCCACCCAGGCCATCACATTCCCGATACTGGGGACCCGGGCCGACACAAAACCCGTCGACTTCCCCCGCCGCAAATGGATTTTTTCTGCGGTGTTCGGTTTGGCGATTGTCCCGCTCTTTCGAATTTCGGCAGCTTCAAAAAGGCCCTCGGAAAAGCTTATCCGGCCTCCCGGGGCGCTGCCCGAACCGCAATTTCTTGCCGCATGTGTAAAGTGCGGCGAATGCATGAAGGTCTGCCCGACCAATGCCCTCCAGCCCGCATCCAACCAGGCCGGTCCGGAAGGTTTGTGGACGCCTGTGCTTGTTCCCAAAATCGGCTGCTGTGAATATTACTGCTCGCTTTGCACTCAGGTATGCCCGACCGGAGCCATCAAGGAACTCAAAATCAAGGAAAAGATCAAAGTCAGAATCGGGTCGGCCTGGATTAACAAAAACCGCTGCCTCCCATATGCCCTGGGCGAATCCTGCACCGTGTGCGAGGAGAAATGCCCGACCTCCCCCAAGGCAATCAGGCTGGTGGAGACGGAAGAGCTCATGCCGGACGGCACCTGGGATTACCAGGATGTTCCCGTTGTGGATCTCGATCTATGCATCGGGTGCGGGATCTGCGAAACTCAGTGCCCCGTATCCGACGATCCGGCGATTTACTGCACCAGCCTCGGGGAATCCCGTGCGGTCAAACCTCTTCCGACTCAAGCCGGCAACCCGTAACTGCAACAGACAGCCGCCTGGCGATTGAATCCAGGCCACCCATCACCAAGGTGGCAATCCGTACCAGACCGGATTACAGCTTGCTTTGGGCCCGGGAAGCGTAGCAGCCAGAATTTGGTTGTTGGCTCGATCATTGGAATTTTGATAGGGTAGAGCAGAAACCGCAGGAGGAATTTCTATCGTGAAACGCTGGGTATTCCTGATTCTGTGCATCCCCATATCCGCCGGAGCTTTTCCGGCGCTGAGCAGAGCCGACGAACCAGCCGGGGGCAGGGAGATTTACCGTTCCACCTGCGCGGCCTGTCATGGAGCCGACGGCAGGGGCGCTCCGGACAGCACGCGCGGTTTTGAACCGCCAAGCACCTTCCCCGACTTCACCACGTGCCAGGCCACGGCGCGTGAATCCGATGTATTTTGGGGCGCCATCCTGAACAACGGCGGGCCTGGCAGGGGCTTCTCCGAAATCATGCCCTCATTCCGGGAGGCGCTCACCGACACTCAAATCGACAAGGTAATGGAATACCTTCGATCGTTTTGCCGTGAACCTGCATGGCCGCGGGGCGAACTGAATTTCCCGCGCGCCCTAGTGACAGAAAAAGCCTTTCCTGAAGACGAAATGGTATTGGACATGGCGATCAACACGGAAGGGGACGCCGCCATCACCAGCAGAGTCGTCTACGAAAAGCGTTTGGGTCCGAGGGGACAGCTCGACGTGGTCATGCCGTTCAAGTTTCAGAACGCCGGCGGAAACGACTGGCAAGGCGGCGTGGGCGATCTTGTCGCCGGCTATAAGCATGTGCTATTGAGCAATCTCCATACCGGATCGATCCTCAGCCTTGCCGGGGAAACCGTGTTTGCGACCGGGAACGCGGAACGCGACATGGGCAAGGGAGTCACGGTGTTCGAGGGCTTCGCCAGCTACGGGCAGATCCTGCCCAAACAAATGTTTCTCCAGTTCCAGACCGGGATCGAGCTGCCGGTCGACACGGACAAAGCCAACCGGGCGGTGTTCTGGCGAACGGTCGTGGGCAGGAGTTTCGCACCCGATAAGGGTTTGGGACGGCTGTGGTCTCCCATGGTCGAATTGCTGGCAGACCGCGAACTTGCCTCCGGAGAGCGGATCAACTGGGATATTGTGCCCCAGTTCCAGGTTACTCTCAGCCGGCGCCAGCACATCCGGGCCAATGTCGGTTTGCGGTTTCCCGTGAACGACTATGGACCCAGACCTACCCAGCTCCTCTTCTATCTGATGTGGGACTGGTTTGATGGAGGCCTGCGCGATGGGTGGTGATACCATGCCGAAACAATTCTGTTTTTTCTTTCTCGCAGCCATGGCTGCTGCGTTGTTGACATTGTCCGCCTGGAGCGCCCAGTCGACGGTCAAGTCCCGCGTCCCGGCTTTCCAAACCTCCGACAGGTGCGTTGCCTGCCACAACGGGCTGGCTACACGCGCGGGCGAGGACATTTCCATCGGCCTGGCCTGGAAACCGACCATGATGGCAAACTCGGCGAGGGATCCTTACTGGCACGCCGGGGTGCGGCGCGAGACCATCGATCATCCCGAATCGCGGGCGGCTATCGAGGATGAGTGCTCGATATGCCACATGCCGATGGCACGGTTCGAATCAAAGCAATCCGGCCATGAAGGCGCTATTTTTTCTCACCTTGGATTCCTGCCCGACGAGCGCGGCGACCAGCTGGCGGCCGACGGCGTTTCCTGTTCCCTGTGCCACCAGATCGCGAAAGAGAATCTAGGGACACGCGAGAGCTTTGTCGGCAATTTTGTGATCGGCGGCCCTAATGCTCAGGGGGAGCGGATGGAATTCGGTCCTTATGCTCCGGATGCCGGGCACGCCAGAATTATGAGGAGCTCGACCGGCGGCTTCCTTCCCGTCGAGTCCGCCCACATCCGCCAGAGCGAAGTCTGCGCCACATGCCACACTCTCATCACACAAGCCCTCGGCCCCGGCGGCAAGGCGATCGGTGAATTCCCGGAGCAGGTCCCTTACCAGGAATGGCTCCACAGCGAATACCGGGAAAAGCGCAGCTGCCAGTCCTGCCATATGCCCGCGGTCGAGGAGGAGGTTGCCATCAGCAGTGTTCTGGGCGTGCCACGAAAGGAAGTATCACGGCACTTGTTCCTGGGCGGCAACTTTTTTGTGAATGGGATACTCAACCGCTATCGAAACGAATTGAGCGTTCGTGCGCTCCCGGACGAACTGACGGGCAACGCCAGGAGAACAAAGGAGCATCTCCAGTCGGAGGCGGCCCGGATCTCTATCGAGAAAGTGGAGGAGCGCGGCGGGCGGCTGGAATCAGAGGTTGTGGTGGAAAATTTCGGAGGCCACAAACTGCCGACGGCATACCCTTCGAGGAGAGTTTGGCTGCACGTGATAGTGCGGGACGGGAACAACCGCATAATTTTTGAGTCGGGCGCGTTGAGTCCGGCAGGCGCTATCGCGGACAACGACAACGATACCGACGCCTCGCGATTCGAGCCGCATTACACCGAGATCCAAGGCACGGGGCAGGTGCAGATTTACGAAGCGATCATGGCCGACAGCAGCGGCCGCGTAACCACCGGGCTGCTGAGTTCAGTCCGGTATTTAAAAGACAATCGGCTGCTTCCGCGCGGATTCGACAAAAAGACCGCCGAAGCCGATATTGCGGTGGCCGGCAACGCACTGGAGGACCCGGATTTCCGCGGCGGCGCCGACCGGGTGCGATACTCGATGGATCTGGGACCGGCGCAGGGCCCCTTCCGGATTGAAGCCGAGCTGTGCTATCAACCGATCGGCTATCGCTGGGCCATGAACCTGAAGGGATACAACGCCGAAGAACCCCTGCGGTTCATCGGCTACTACGAGGCCGCGGCCGGCTCCTCGATGGTAGTTCTGGCTCGTGCAAGCAAAAATCCGTGATTGCCGCTCTCCGTATTCATCAGCGTCTTTGTCTGCGTCAGACAAAGGCCGGAGCATCATGCCGGCAATTCTTCAGCACAACCGATTTTATAAAGAACGTCCCAAGTGATTGCGCACCGATTGTCCAAGGAGAAAACAAGACGCCACGGATTACGGGATTACGTATCCTGGAATCATTCCATGCGTGAAAATCCATGGAATCCGTAGCGTTTTTATCAGCGTGGGTCAGCTTTGCAGATTCCTAAGCCAGCCAACTCCAAAAGCCACCTCAGAATAGCCGGAGCTTTCCGATGAACCAACAGCTTGTCTCAAGTCTGATTCTTTCCGGAATCTTATCGAACTTATTGGGCGCAATGGCGTCTAAATAGAAAAACCTGGCAGGAGAGGACCATGAAACGGATCTGTGGATTGATTTCCGTCGTCAGCATTTTGTGTATTGCGTTTTCAGCTTTCGCACAGGAATCCAAAGTTATTGTAGCCCGTGCCGGATCCAAGGAATTGAAGCGTTCTGCGCATCGGTTGCGCATCCCGGTCGAACAGCTGAAAAACGCCCGCCAGGCTCTGCAGGAAGCCACCGATCTGGCCGGAAAAATCAAGCCGTACCCAATGATGCATGTTTTCAGCCTCGCAAACAGCTGGCAGCAGTTGAACCGATCCAAAATGAAAGCGGTTGTCGACTCCTTTATACAGGACTTGAGATCTGAGGCCGCGCAAGCGGCAGATCCCCAGACTTATATGCAGGCAACCACAACGGCGATGTCTCTTATGCAATCGTACGCCGAATTGGACTACGAGAAGCTGCAGCAGGCGCTGCGAGGGTGGCCGGACCCTCCCGACGCGATTGCCGAATCAATGCGCAAGTTTCGGGAAGGCCTGGAAGGAAATGCCAGGCAAAGCTCGCTGTGGCGGATGGCAAATGCCGATCCGGAAAAAGCCCTGGAGCTCATATCTCAGGCAAGCGAATCCGGAGAATATAACTATGCCGTTTCCGCACAAATCGCCCAGGGATTTATGAATGAGGGGAAAAAGGATGAAGCGTTCGGTGTTATCGAAAAGACAATTGCCGATTTCAGCCGTCACGCTGCGGATCCGAGCGCCCTGCAATCCTACGAAAGCTTCGTTCAAATGTCGGCGTGGCAGCTCGATTCGTCCCGCGCTGCAGCCGCCATGGCTCCGTGGATTGCGCAACTGGCCAGCGCCGACTCCCCGGCTGAATGCGGCGGAACGCTAAGTGCCGACAATACCTCCGTGGATCTGACCTGCGCCGAGTCTAAAATCCTAACCCTTGTTCGCAGCTTCCCCACCAAGCCCAGTCTTGTGCAAAAGACGCTGGACTCGATACCCGGCCTGAGATCCAAGGTGGACAGCGTCGGCGGAATCGACAATCTCTACTCAAATTCGGGGATGAGCTTCACGATGGGCTCAAAACCCGGCAGGTATCGCCTGATTTCGCCCCCCGTGACGCCCGGCAACCCATCGAAGCTGTTCCAGGAGCTTAGAGGAAAATCCCAGTCGAATCTCGGATATGCACGGGAGAAGCTGCAGGAGCTTGCGGGCAGCCCGCAAGGCGTCGAAACGCTGATAAATCTGGCTGTTATGGCATCCTACCAGGAAGACGAATTGGCAAGCCTGGCGCTGGAAGCCGCGCAGGAGTTTATTCCCCGGATCGAGCCGCTTCAAACGCGTTCCACTATCCTGCAACAGTTGATTGGAGCCTATCGGCAGGTTGAGGGAGAGGTCGATCAGGGGCTGCTGCAAAACGGATTCGTCCTGGCGGATCAATTGAGACAGGAGCAATCGGAAAAGAATGGAGTTTCGGATGAGATGAATTCCACGACGCGCCAGGGATATGCTCCGGCCGATCAGTTTGAAGCCTTTCTGGTTTCGGAGCTTTCCAAAGACTCCTTCGACAGCGCGATCAACTACGCGCGCTCCATGAAGGACGGCGATTTGAAGCTTTCGTTCTTCATCCAGATAGCTCAGGCTCTCAGTCAGCCGAATTACTGAGCCGCACGAATCTCGCGTTGGCATATCACGGGCTTTTCGCTGACTGTTACTCACACGTGACAGTGAGGCTGTGTCCCAACCTTTCCTCTGGGTTCCCTTCTGCATCCGGCCCAAAGAACATGCGCATCAACCTAAGGCAAATGTGAAAGAGCAGCCCCGGGAGGGACGGCGTGAATATTTCCCGGCACTTCAGTGCCGGGAAACATCCGGAAAATATTTGGCACACAGGACTCTATCTCCATTTCCATAAAGGCGGCTAACGCCGACAACATAACCGATTGTGTGGGACAGACCCACATGGCGATGCGCGCCCTGCGCCACCTGGGGCCGCAGAGCGACAATGACTTCGGCATCCTGACTTCCGACAATCTGATCATGCCCTTTCGGGGCTCTCCTCTTGCCGATTCTCACCAGGGGTTCTCTGCCTTGCGGGGCTTGGTCAAAAAAACTGTTTCGCGACAGTCCTCCATGCGCCCGGGGCGCAAACAAGTGCATGAAAATCGGCTTCGCCGACGCTCAATTGGGTGAACGAATGGTGTAATTGATCCATCGCGGCCGCTATTTTCGGAGCAGAAACTATCTGGAAAAGCCATTGGCTTACGCTGGACTGAGACGCTGATCTTTATCCTAACAGTTAGTGCATCAGTGCCTGTGCCGGCGCACGTCAGCGTTACCGGGAAGAGCCTCCAAACCTGATCACTCCAAAAGAGAGCAAAGGAAGAGGATTTCAGGAGATCCGCAATCGCCTGATATAATCAGAGATAAAGCGGGTCCGATCCGGCAGGCCCGCTTTTGGCTATTCAAGCGGTTTCCGGCAAAGCCGGATTGCCGGGCTTCGGCGCAATAGATCAAGGATCAGGATGGCAACGATGGATAGGACTTTCAGTGACGTAATTATCCGATACCTGGAACAGTTCGGCGTGGAATATGTATTCAGTGTGCCGGGCAGCCCTTTGGGTCCGATATACGATGCCCTTGCACGCAGCGAAAGAAGGAGCGGCCCCCGGAGCATACTCGCCCGGCATGAAGGAGGCGCGGCGTTTATGGCGGACGGCTATGCGCGGGAAACCGGCAGGATCGGCGTCTGCTGTGCGACCACCGGCCCCGGGGCAACCAACCTGATTACGGGCGTTGCCTGTGCCTATGCCGACCATGTTCCCATGCTCGTCATTACGCCCCAAACTCCGTTGCCGACTTTCGGACTGGGTCCCTTCCAGGAATCGTCCGCGGATGCCGTCGATATCATGGGGATGTTTGAACACTGCACCCGCTACAACTCCCTTGTTAGCCATCCGGACCAGTTGGAAAGGAAGCTTGCCGCCGCCTTGACTGTCGCCCTGCAAACGCCAAAGGGTCCCGCACACCTGAGCGTGCCTATCGACATACTGGGCGCCCCTGCGGCAACCGGCGGAGAAATCGCCTATGCCAATCTATTCAAAATGGCAACCGAACCTGCTTCAGTGGTTGACAGTGCTGCCGTGGAAAAGCTTTGCGATGATCTGTGCATGATCCTGAGCCGGGGCCGGAAGGTGGTGCTGCTGATCGGCCACGATTGCGCCGGTGCAACAGATACGATCATAAATTTTGCCGAGCTTCTTAATGCTCCGATAGTAACAACTCAGCGCGGCAAGTCCCGGATCAATCCGTACCATCCCCTGGCACGAGGTGTATTCGGCTTTGCGGGGCATAAAACGGCCCGCGAGGCGCTGGTCGATGAATCCGTCGGGCTCATACTGGCGGCAGGCACAGATCTGGGAGAATGGTCAACCAGCAGATGGGATCCTGCCCTGATGAATGACAGGCTTGTCCATATCCACAACGCAAGGGACTTTTTTGCCAGGTCGCCTATGGCGCGCCTGCACGTTTACGGGACTATCAGCACAATATTCATGCATCTGACTGAACGGATGGAGTCGATTCTGCGGAAAGGCAAACTGGCGACTGGCATAATGCAAGAACCCGAAGTGATCTCAGGACAATATCCGGAGGCTCCGGATCGCTCCCAATATTTGCCCCGATGCATTGAAGTCCTGGCGCCGGACAACTGCAAACCGGATAACTCCTCGGCTGCCATGAAACCACAGTTCGTGATCCGCGAGCTGGTGCAACGCTTCCCTCCTGAAACGCGTTTTCTTATAGACAACAGCAACAGCGTGCCGTGGTCCATCCACTACTTCTTCAGCCGCCATTCCCAAAACTATCACCTGTCGACCGGATTCGCTTCGATGGGCTGGGCGATTGGCGCGGCAGTCGGCATGGCGCTGGGTGCAAAAAACGCTCCGGTTCTGTGCCTTACCGGTGACGGTTGTTTCCTGATGAACGGGCTGGAGATTTCTGTCGCAGTGGAACAACGCCTGCCGGTGATTTTTGTGGTCTTGATTGACAGGGCTTATGGAATGATCCAACACTCGCTTCGATTGAAAAGCGACGAGCGTGTAGACCTTCCGATACCGCCCGTTGATTTCTGCGGCATAGCAAAGGCGGCAGGGGCTCATGCATTGGAAATACGTCATCCGGAGGATTTCGCCAAGCTGGACTGTCAAGCCCTGTGCAGCAGAAAAGGACCTACGCTGCTGGAAGTCTATATTGATCCTGATGAAGTGCCGCCGTTGCTCATGGCCTAAGAATGAAGAAAAACCTGAGGGCAGCGACAGATGCCTCAAGAGGCCGGCGCAAGCGCTGGAACACGATCGGAAGCGCCTCATCGGCTTTTGCTCGCCGAACAAATCGTTGTTTGTCAGCGCTGTTATCAGCGTTTCACAGCGTTTCAAAATGCAGAGCTGTCAAACTCTTTGAGTCCCCCGGCAGAGCCCTGACTATTGCCCACACGTGACACTGTGGCCGTGTCCCAACCTTCCTTCTTCCTTCCCTAATGCATTCAGCCCCAACGGGGCTGAGTCCCAAAGCCCAGGGTTGACCGCAAAAAGCGCGGTCAACCCTGGGCTCTAGGACGTAACGCCTTCGGCGTAGAATGTGACAAGCAAACCGTAGCCGGCAGGCTGCCTGTACCTAATCTCATCCGGAAATAAAAGCAGCCTGCCCACTGTGTCACGTGTGTCCCGCAGTCAGGGCAGAGCTGTTGCGCATCAAAAAAACATTTTCCACGCCTCCCGGCATGTGGCTCATCCCCCCCGTTCCTGCCGCCTGTCTCGCCCCCGCCTTTTCTTAATGGCTGTTTGCCGGGCGAGTTTGATTGACAATGCCACTGAATTGGGTATAGGAATATTGCAACACGCGCACAATAGCAGAAACACGCAGCGGTCAATATCCAGCCAACGGAGCCGTCGCCATGAAAGGAAACGGCGCACGAATTTGCATTTCACGAAGGCAACCAAAGTGGATAAAGAACCGCAGCAAGGAGGCTGATTATGGAATTACTGAGATGGAAGGCCAAAATGTCAATTCTGTGGGTAATTCAGGCCGTGGCCTTTGCATCTGTGATATTTCTGGCCCTGCTT
The DNA here is from genome assembly GCA_964474425.1 of uncultured Acidobacteriota bacterium. GTDB lineage: Bacteria > Acidobacteriota > UBA6911 > UBA6911 > UBA6911 > UBA6911. The sequence goes on along the minus strand of CAYYTC010000033.1, from coordinate 22,406 downwards.
GGATCGAAAACAATCCAGGTTATGGAACCGCCATTCACCGAAAGGGTGAGGTGGCTGGTAACAGTCTTTTTCTTCATTCCCTGCATAATGGCGTGGCTTTCGGTGATCCTACAGGGGGCGGCCACTCGCTGGCTCTCTCTTGTCTTGGGCATACTCTATGCCTATATAAAGCTGAGGACTTCCCTTGGTTCCCTTTCACAGGGAGAAATGAGTGCCCTGCTTTTCAATGAAGTATGGGGATTTTTGACGGCGCTGCTGATCATCTGGTACGCATGGAAGCAGCCCAAACAGGAAGCGTGAATTGGCACGCTACCAGTCATTCATCCGCGACCAATGGAGGGTAGGGCAATGTCCAGATAGATGGTGCCTTGGGAACTTGATACGCGAGGAACTCCCAAGCAGCACGCCGGCGCTTGTGGGGGAGATGTTTTGTCCATGCCATTCTCTTTGGCTTGGGAGTAAATCGAGAAATCCATCGGCAAAATGAACCGGTCGAATGCGCCGATCCCACCAAACACGGGACGGGATCGTGCCGGAAATGGTGAACTAAAAACGACCGGCATCGGAGGATAGACAGATGAAAATCAACTGGGGACGAGTTGTGAATGCGGGTTTGGTGGCTGAAATACTCCTTCTCCTGGTATATCAGCTTGCTGTTTTGCGGTATGGCCGTGGTACGGCTTCCACCGTCACTGTTGTGGTGGGCTGCTTTATATTTATGTTGGTAGGCGCGTTGTGGGTGGGGCGGAAAATCGAGTCTCGTTTCCTCCTGCACGGTTTTCTTGTGGGCGTGGTCGCCGTTGCTTATTACGTGGTGAGGAGCTTGCCCGATGTCCTGAGGGACCAATATCCAACGAATTATTGGCTGGCGGCTGTCTACGGGCATACTCCAAAACTGCTTGGAGGATTATTGGGCGGATACATTGCCGGAAGGCGGAAAGCCAAGGCCGGTTAGGAAAGCAGGCCCGGCATCAAGGCAAAAACCGACCAGCGGGCGAGTCTGCCAAGATGGTCAGCGTTCGTCCGCGCCTTTATCAGTGCGTCGGCGTTCATTAATTTTAAAGCTGTCACACTCTGTAAGTTCCCCGGCAAAACCGGATCAATGGCGTCATTGTCATTTGTGATGCAGACGCACCAAGCAAAGTCAGGGGGACAGGTCGCGGCCGGCGGCAATGAAAGCTTCCATATTTTCCGGCTTGGTATTAATAGGCGCATCGCAGCCGGGGCAGAGGATCAGGCCTCGGCCTTCGAAAAGACTGACCAGATCGCACACATAATTGCGGATGTCCGCCGGGGTGCCGGTAGCGAACATTGAGGCCGGCAAATCGCCCATCCTAGCCATGCGATCGCCGGCCAATTCCCGGAACGTCTTCGTATTGGTCATGCCGTCCGGGTTCAGGACGCACTTTTTCGCGGGCAATTCCTGCAGGCGGCCGAGATCACGCGTCCAGTCCTGGTCCAGATGGAGGACGGGAGTGAGGCCGGCATCCACCACCGCATCTACAATCTTGATAAAATAAGGCCAGAAAAACCGACTCTCACAGTGGAGGCTGTATGGCGGGCCGAAAAAAAGTCACATGAAGGAAAAAAGCGCTCCCAGGGTCTACCGGGTTGGCCCCAAAGGTCTCCTGAGCCCTTACCTCAGGGCCTTTGTCGTCGCCCGTGTCAATCCGACGCGTTTTTCCAAAGCCACGGAATTCGATTTTGACGAAGTGTTCGGCAAGATGACAGCCTCGGCCCGGCGCTTCAACATGGACAGGATACGCCAGGAAGACCTGGCCCGCTCCGGCGGCGCGCCGGAGCCCGAGGAATAGGCAGCAGGCGCCACAATAGGGGTATTCAGCGCTTTGGCAGCCTTCCTGGCAAGCTGCTTCTGCCTCTTACGCGGATTGATCGTCATATCTCCTCCTGGGAATGCGGGACTCATGTTTTCATGCCACGCCCTGGAAAGGCGGACAGAGAATAGCTCCGGGCCCGCTTCGCTCAGCTGGGGTAGGATGTTCGATAATGATGGCGTCCCGCAATGGGCAAAAAACCTGATACAGCAATACTTTCTGTCGCCCTTCCAGGGCTCTCCACTTGCCGATTCCAACCAGGGGTTCGCTTCGCTCACCCATGGCTATTCTCTGATCGCCCCTTGCGGGGCTTGGTCAAAAACCTGTTTCGCGGCAGAAACCAAACAAACTCAAACGAGTTGGCCCAGAAAGGTCGGCGCAGAACAGACTCGAATGCCGTCTGTCGTTCGAAAATCTTTGGTACCATCGGCGGTGATCTGCCAGAAATCAGCCTTGGGGAAGCGAGCCCTCATATAACGCAAGGGCGGGTGTACGCCTTCATTGCCCCATTTGCATTCTATAAATCGAATCGGCTGCCGGTTCTCGGTGATCACGAAATCCACCTCGCGGCCTTGCACATCCCTGAAATAACGAAGCTCAAGGTCGCGGCCTTTGGCGTCGCATTCGTAATCTACCCATTTTTTCAAATGCACGGCAGTCAGGTTTTCAAATCGCTGCGCATCTTCGGGAGGAAGCGTCCAATCAAGATGGTAGTGCTTCTGCTCCTTTTTGACAGCGCGAATCCTTGGCGATCCCAGCGGCGCCAGGCGGAAAATTGCATAGATCCGCTCCAGAATGCCGGCCCAACGAGCTACCGTTCTGTGATTGAGCTGCAGGTCCTCTCGCAAGGCGTTGATGGAAAGAGGACTTCCAACCAGGTCGGGCATCCGAATCATCATCTGCTCCAGGCTTCCGATGTCGTGCACCGTTTCCAACCCCAGAAGGTTTTCCTCAAGAAGGCGGCTGCGGTAATCCCTGGACCAGCGGCGCGCTTCCACCTCCGATCCTCCATAAAACGGCTCGGGGAATCCCCCCAAAGCCAGGAGCGCCTTGAAGTCTGCCGACGAGCGAATTCCAAGCTCGGCCACAGAAAGCGGATGCAGGTGCAGAAGGTGGTATCGGCCCTGAAGAGAGTCGCCTCCGTGGCGGTAGTAATCCAGCTTGGCGCTGCCGGTCACCAGGATCTGCATCTCGTGACGATATTGGTCGAAGAGCCCTTTCAGCAGATTCCGCCATCTCCGGAATTTGTGTATCTCGTCCAGAACAAGGAGAGAAACATCGGGCCATTCTTCGTGCAGAATCCTGTCCCGGTGCGCCCGTATATCCCAGCTGAGATACCCGTCCGGATCGTTCAGCAGAGCCTTCGCCATCGTCGTTTTGCCGACCTGACGCGGACCTGCGACAAAAACCATCTTCCTTTTCAGATCGGCTTGGACCTGCGGCGTGAGATACCGGCGACCCATTTCCATGGCCATTGTATTTTATATAGAAATGCAAAATACTTGCAAGTAATTTGTATGATTATGCAAAATGATACTGATGATGCCATGCTCGCAACGCGCGATCCAAAGCGCCCTGGATTCCGTTCCCATCGCACTGCCCTGAGTCCGGGAAATTCGGAGATCGCGGATGCGATCGTCCTTCTGTCGGACTTTGCCTTGCCTGACTACGCCGGGCCCGGCACTGTAGTCCATGCACCAACAAGTGATGGCAGCACTATTACAGCGTAGTTCCTCAGCACATCCGCCCGCGGGCCAGGCGAATAGATTCCGGAGATTTATCAACTCCAAGCACCGATCCTTTTGGCCCGACCATTGAAGCCGCGAGGAAGGAGACATCCCCGGCTCCGCAACCGACATACAATGCGCCGCGCGCTTCCGACCGCAAATTTGGGGAGGGTGGAGTGACATCCCGGTTTATTCTTTTTGATAATGTATCCTACCGTTATGAGTCTATGCCCGAGGTGTTGCTGCATGGCCTCAGTGCCAGTTTCCCGGAAGGATGGACGGGCGTTGTTGGGGCAAACGGCGCAGGAAAGACCACGGTATTGAAACTGGCCTGCGGTCTGCTGAAGCCGGGAACCGGGCGGATACAATTGCCCGAAGGTGCGTTTTATTGTGCCCAGCGTACCGATGACGTTCCTGAGTTGTTTGTATTGCTGATCGAGGCCTCGGATGGTCTGGCCTGCGGGATAAAGGGACGATTGAGCATTCAAAGTGACTGGGGACGGCGCTGGGACTCCCTCAGTCATGGTGAACGGAAGCGGGCACAGATAGCCGTCGCCCTCTGGCAGCAACCGGCGGTGCTGGCGCTGGACGAACCCACCAATCACATCGATGCCGATGCTCGGGCAATGCGAACCTCGGCCCTGCAAGACTATCCTGGGATCGGCCTACTGGTAAGTCACGACCGTGACCTGCTTGACTCACTGTGCAGTCGCTGCCTCTTCCTTAGCCGGCCCGAGGCGGTTTTGCGTCAGGGCAATTACTCGTCCGGACGCCGTGAATCGATCCGGGAGGAAGAGCATGCGCGGAACCTGAAAGAACTCGCAAAGCAAGAGGTTGCGCGCCTGAAAACAGAGGTTGACAGGCGTGCCTCCAAAGCGCGGAACGCTGACCGCAAGCGTTCCAAAAGGGACTTGGATTTGAGAGATCATGACGGGCGCAGCCGCATTGACTTCGCGCGATTGAGCGGAGTGGACGCACATGCCGGCAAGCTTGCACGGCAAATGCGGTCCCGGCTGGATCGGGCTCGCCGGGCCGCGGAGGGAATCCATGTCCGGAAGCAATACGAACTTGGAATCTGGATTGAAGGAGAATGCTGCAGGCGCGACATGCTATTCAGATTGGGCGCAGGCATGCTTCTGCTGGGAGGGGATTGTGGTGGAGTCACAGGACAGAAAGGGGCAGCATAACAACAGCAGATTACCGTATGGCCCTCAGACTAAGGACAGGAGGTGGCTAAATGGAGACAGTGGTGTACTTTGTCATGGCTGCCTTGCTCGCTGCCGTCGCTTTCGTCGTCTTCCGTATCCTCGTCCGTCGTGATTACCTGCAGAAAGGCCGGCTGACGTTGCGCTCCAGTCTGCTTGAGTTGTTGGTGTGGATCTTTTACATGTGCTTCCCCTATCTCTACAGTCCCCCGCAGTGGGTGTCTTTCTGGTCGCGTGAGGTGCCCGTGAGTGAATCGCTAAGAATGGCGGGGATGGTCTGTATTGTGGCTGGGCTGGTGGCGGCATTTGGGACTATGCTCTGGTTCGGTTTGCGGCGAGCATTCGGGTTGCAGGTGGAGGGGCTGATCCAAAGCGGGCCGTACCGATGGACACGGAATCCCCAGCTGGCGGGGATGTTTCTTCTGGTGGCGGGAGTGGTCGCGCTGTGGCCGTCGTGGTATGCGGCGGGGTGGGCGGCGCTGGGCGGTGTATTAGGGCATATGATGGCGGTGACGGAGGAGGAATACTTGCGGACGGCACACGGCGAGGAGTATGCGCGTTACTGCCGGCGGGTTCCGCGGTATTTTGGCCTGCGGTGGAGGCAATAGAAGGCGGCGGCTGGAACATCGGGGCCGGATCCGGGTATCTCTAGGGAGGTCCCAAATTAGCCCTTAGCGGAGCGGCGTATCCATGCCCTCTGCGCCGCCAAGAGCCGACCGTAGCCTTATTGATCATTCGCCAGCGTTTTGTCCGTGTATGTCGGCGCTCAATGATCCTGGAACTGTCAAACTCCGTGAGGCCACCAGCAGAGCCTCTTTGTCACCAATGCTTCCTTCGGTCCTCCGTTTCCCGGCCGCGGGCTTGTGAAGATCGAGGCAGAAGAACCCGGACTGCCGTTGCCGTAAAGCAAATTCTGACGAGATGCCTTTGACTCTTATTTCAGGCTCCCAGAATTGACGTATTAGCAGAAATGGATTTTGGAACCATCGGCGCACAGTTGCGCACCTATTATTGCAGCGTTAATCCCCAAGCATCCTGTTTTCAGCGGCTTCGGTGGACCTTCGCAAAACCGCCTCCAGCTAAAACACGCCACAAGTGTGAAGGGAAGGCGGATCAAGACAAATATTTCGCTTTTTAGAAAATCGCTATGGATTCCGGAAAGCGCCCTGGCGGAATCAAGAAAGCAGTCTATTTGCCACTGCCTTGGCAGAATATTGGGGCTTCATGGGAGATGTGCTACAATAGTTGTCACAAATCTGTGACATATTTCTTGACAACATGCGCACAGGTTGGATAGTTTGGCGCGTGGAGATGGGATCTTCATCTCCACGCGAATCCATAAGGTCCTTTCCGATGAAGTTGTGGAGGCCGAAATACTGAAACATTGCCGCGCCAGCCGGAGACGCCACCGCATTTTTGCAGGGGCTGTTAAATGATCGATAAAATTATCCCACCGATTGCCCATGCATTGATGCCGAGCTTTACGCCCGCGTTCCGCGTATTCGCGCAGACCTATTCCGGCAGCCAGGGGAATCCTGCCGCCTTCAAGACACTGGAAAATACCCGTGTGAGCGGCTCTGTTGCCGTCGCGGCGCTGGGAACCAACCAGGGGAAGTCCTTCCAGTCTTATCCTGTTCTGGACGGTTATCCGCAAAGCACCACGTTTGTCTATGGTTATACAAATTTGTCGCATTGCGTCCGTAGCATCACACTGAAATAATTTCAATCAGGAGAGTTTGCTATGACATCATCCAAAGAAGTGCTAAACCGAATAACCCGGAGAGAATTCTTTAAGAATACTGCAATAACTGGAACCGCAGCCCTTGCTGTTGGTGCGGGAGGCATGGCGATTCCGGTGTCAGCCCAGTCCGCCAAGTCGAAACAGATATCCGGCAAAACAATCAGGGAAGCCGCCCGTGATACAAAGGTGTGCCGTACAGCTGATGTTGTGGTTGTGGGCGGCGGACCCGGTGGCATCGGCGCGGCCTTATCCGCAGCAAGGAGCGGCGCAGACACAGTTCTTATTGAAAGATATGAGCACCTTGGCGGTATGGGCACAGGCGGGCTGGTCACCATCATCCCCGCCATGACCGATATTAACGGCAAACAAGTGATAGCCGGAATTACTCAGGAATGGATAAAGAGGCTGGATGCCAGAGGGGCGGCTGATTACCCGAAGAAGGAACATTGGGGTTCAACCGATAAAAAACTGATCGATTATTATAAAAACCGTTCTCCGTTTTATGCAACAGGCAACAGGGTAGGATATTCTGCGCACATCGATGCGGAGATATCAAAGTGTCTATTCCAGGACATGATGAAAGAAGCAAATGTTAAAACATATCTCCATTCCTGGGGGACCGAGCCCATAATGGAAGGCAACAAGGCCAGGGGCGTCATCTTTGAGAGCAAATCAGGCAGACAGGCAGTGCTGGCAAAGGTTGTCATCGACTCCACCGGGGATGGAGACCTGTTGCCCTATACAGGGGCAGCCTTTGAGACCCAAATCGATCCAAAACTGAGGATGTCCAACCTTTCCTTCTCATACTGGATTGATAACGTTAATCTAAAAAAATATCAGGATTACAAGAAATCCAATGCCAATGAACTGGCCGAAAAGATGCGGGAAGTCAGAAAACTTGGCGGAACACCCGGATTTCTGACCAGCAATCTGAAAAACCAGGAGAATGTGGTCTGGTGCTTTCCCCGATATGCGAACAAATCTCAGTACGATGTCGAGGAGCTCACACGGGTAGAGTTTTTAGGCCGTAAAGAGATGTTGATAACACACGATTTTTACATGAAGCATATTCCCGGTTTTGAAAAAAGCTTCATAGTTCAGTCAAATTCGCAGCTTGGCACGCGCGGCGGCAGACGGGTTGTTGGAGAGTATGTTGTCAGCGAAAAAGACATGAAAGCAAAGGATCCTTTTAAGGACACTATTGCCGTATTCCCGAACATGGATGAAAAAAATCCTTTAATGTACATGCCCTATCGCTGTCTGATTCCGCGCAATGTCAACAATATGCTTGTTGCCTGCCGGGCGTTTTCATCCGATGCTGTTACCAATGACGCTTTCAATTTGATACACCATTGTGTCTGTCTTGGGCAGGCAGCGGGAACTGCGGCGGCCCAGTCGATACGCAGCGGCGTGGATCTCAGAAAAATCGATATAAAGGCTTTGCAGGCCAGCCTTAAAAAGCAGGGTGTAGTACTGCCCGGTTAGGGTCCATCGCAAAACACCGGCTTTTGGGGAACGCTGTTGGAGAAGAATCTCAGGTATAAGAATGAACCGCTCCACCATGAACGGGGGGATAGATTGGCAGGTCCAGGTGGAGGTGAAAGGTTTTGCTGAATGATAAATAACAGGCGCCTGTATGTGAGACTGGGTTGCTTTTTGCTGGCGACTCTTTTGTTATTGCCCTTCCCTTTCTGGATCGATAGCTCCAGGATATTTGTTCAAGCAAGCTCCTTTATCACAATATGTACAATCCTGGCGGGTGGAACAATCTGGGCGGGGGCAATCCTGGGTTTGGTTTTTGCGGTAATATCGCTGGTACGGAAAAGGTGGTTCTGCCGCTTTATATGCCCGGTCGGCTTGATCCTCGATGCTGTTTCAGCCATGAAATTACCCGTCAGGATCTGGTGGAGGCGCTCCCCTCCCATAGGGAAATACGTCGCTTTACTAACGGCAGCCGGTGCAATCTTGGGCTATCCGCTCTTTTTGTGGATGGACCCATTGGCGTTCCTGAACAATGCATTTTCAGCCTATAAAGCGACGGATGTCCTGTCTGCTATAGTCTCTCTTTCCGGCGTAGTTGTACTTCTTATATTGACATTAACTTCAGGCGACTTCTGGTGCGCCCGTTTATGCCCTCTAGGTGCCACGCAGGATCTCCTGGAAAATATCGGATCTTTTTGCGGAAATTTCCGGAAGACAAACAGAACAGAATCTCGCCCAAAAGCTGCGCCCAGGAATGCTTTTTCGGCAGCCAGGAGAATGTTTATTACAGTTGCAGCAGGCCTGGGATTCAGCCTATTGGCACAAAAAATCGGTCAGGCAAGATCTGACGATGCCCCGTTACGGCCGCCCGGCGCGATTCCAGAGGCCGAGTTTACCGGCCTGTGCATGCGATGCGGCAATTGCATACGCGCCTGTCCCTCCAGGATTATTCATCCTGATACGGGACAATCCGGAGTTCTTGGATTTCTGTCGCCCGTTGTCCGGTATGAAATGAATTACTGCGATGAAGAATGCAATGCCTGCACAGCGGTATGCCCCAGTGGGGCCTTACAGAGCTTAAACCTGGAGCAGAAAAACAGGTATGTTATAGGAAAGGCCAGTGTGGACGCCTCCCTGTGTTTATGGGGCGTTAGCGAGTGCAAAGCCTGTGTACCGTCCTGCCCCTATGAGGCCATTGCAATCCGATTTGATGAAGAAGCGTATGAATCCTATCCAGGGGTGGATCCTGCAAAATGTAATGGCTGCGGCGCCTGTGAAGCAGCATGTCCCACCGGAGATCCGAAAGCCGTAAAAGTCCGGAGAAAGAATGATTGAGTCCGGCACCTCCGGCAAAGCCGGAGGCTTGAAAGATTTGAACCGCTCAAAGCGGTTGGAGGAGTTACGCCGGTCTTGAACGCTGACTTACGCGGGCAAAAGCCGATGAGGCGCTTCCGATCCTCGCCGCAGTAAAATGGAAAATGGCAAATTCCTTTCTTGCTGTCCCAGAGGGACCACTCGTTCGGGGCGAAGACCCCGAACGAGCCTAGATCCTTACGACACCTTTTGTGCGTCGTAAGGATCTAATTCCGGAAGGAAAAAGGAAGGTTGGGACACGGCCACAGTGTCACGTGTGGGCAACAGTCAGGGCAGAGCCGGGGGGTTTACCAATGCAATTATCCCGCCCCGGGCGCGGAGCATCGGTAAAAGTGCCCACACTTACTCAAAACCGCCAACCTCTTTTCCCGTACTTCGCGCGAGTTCAAAAAGCGAGGGCGCCGGGAAATTACCCCGGGTTTTTGGATATTCTTCCCGTTTCAGTCTGTCCTTTGCTTCAGGTAATATGTATCCTGCCGGCTTTTTCCAACGCGAGAAGAATTTGTCTGAAGCAGAACAGGGGGCGCCCATGAAGCATTTTCGATACGCGCTGTTCCTATTCCTAGGCCTGTTGTTGCTGCGATCCTCAGCCGAAGCACAGCCCGGAGCGATCAATCCTCAACTGCTTGACTGCGGCCGCCACGGCGATGCCGAGGTCATCTGCGGCACGATTGCACCGGAAGATTTTGAGCCTACCCCGGACGGCAGGTTTTTGATCGTGGCTAAAATGGGGCGGGACGAAAACAAAGGCCTGGATCTGTTTGATCCTGCCGCGCGGACCTTTGTCTCAATACCGCTATCGGCCGAAAAGAAACCGGATTGGGGTGAAGACGCCTGCACGCAATCCATCGGCGGACGGATCCAGCCTCACGGGCTGTCGTTCTCAAAACGAACAAGCGGCGAATGGCAGTTGTATGTCGTCAATCACAGTATCCGCGAATCAATGGAAATGTATGAATTGCTGCCGGACGGCGGGAAATGGAAACTGGTATGGCGCGGATGCGTGCTTGCGAGCAAGCCGTACAATGATGTCGCCTCTCTACCCGACGGGAGTTTCGTAGCCACGCGGCCGCAGGCCATTCAAAAGCAAGGGCGGAATCCTTCTGCGGGCGAGCCTTCCGGGAATGTTGCAGTCTGGAGTAAAGAGAATGGGGAACGTGTGCTCCCCGGATCGGAGTACGGATATCCAAATGGAGTTTTGGTTTCCGAGAACGGCCGCTATGCCTACATCAGCGGCTGGATTACCCGCGACCTGCACAAGTACGATCTGAAGGCCAAAAAGGAGATCGCAAAATGCGAACTGCCATTCATGCCGGATAACCTTACCTGGAAACGGGACGGGAAAATTCTGGCTGCGGGCATCAAGGGCGTAAGCGGCAACTGCCCCAAGGATTCCCAGCATCCCTGTATCCAAGGCTTTATGCTGGCAGAGGTGGATCCGGAAACCCTGGAGCACCGGATTCTGTATGACAACAACGGCAAAGCCCTGATCAACGGGGCCTCTGTCGCCATAGACGCCGGCGATGCTTTCTATGTGGGTTCTTTCCAGGGCGACCGTGTGGTGAAATTGCCCCGATAGAGTGTTTAATAAATCCCGGCCTCCGGAAGCAAGATCTGCAGGTGCCCTAGTATCAGGCAAATCCGAAGGGCCTGGTCCGGATCAATCGATTGCTGCAAGCACATCGGCGCAGAACTTTGCGATTCCAAATCCTGCTCCCGAATCAAAACCGCGCCGCACTATCACCACCCTGTGCGATGGAATTATCATCGCATACTGACCCTGGCCGCCGCTCGGCGAATACGCGTCGGCGGGCAGCCCATCCATGCCGCCGTACAGCCAGAACTGGCCGCCGTATCGAGCGCCGTTGCCTTCAGGTTGAACGGGGCCCGGAGTGGAAACCAATTGGGTCCAGCCTTCAGGCAAAATGCGTTCGCCGTTCCATACGCCGTTATTTAAATACAGCAGCCCGAAGCGCGCAAAGTCCCGTGCAGTAGAATAGGTCTGGCCCGACATCAGGAAGTCGCCGTTCCAATCACTGGCCGGCGTAGTGCGCGTCATGCCAATTTTCCAGAATAGCTGCTGAAACGGCATCGCCCAGAAAGTCCGGTCCTCTCCAACCGCTTCGCGTACGGCCCGAATCAGGAGCATTGTATCGGGCGGATTATATAGGAAACGCGTGCCCGGCAGCGTATCGAGCATGTTCGTCACCGCACGGTCCGCTACAGTGGCGCCTCCGGCGTAGATATCCGATTGCGGACTGCCGTTGCCTTCACCGTACAATCCGCTCGACATGTGAAGCAAGTGACGCGCCGTGATCGCTCCCCGCGGATCGCCGTCTTTGCGCCATTCGGCAAGCGCGCCGGGCCGATCCAGGTCCAGCCCGTATTTCCACGTGGCAATGCCCGCCAGAGAGGCCGCGAAGCTTTTTGCCGCCGAATGCGTCTGCGCGCCCTGGTGCATGTCGAAACCCATGGAATAGCGTTCTGAAACGATCTTGCCGTCTTTCACAACGATGATTCCCCAGGTTCGCCCCCCATAGGTACTGCCGCCAAAGCCGGATTCGACAATTGCATCCAGCGCTTTCTGCTTCTCCCCCGGCAGAAGGCCGGCCGCTTTTTGATCGCCCAAAGGCCAATCCTGCGCATCAAAATCGGGGCGCACCACGTTCGCGGCCACCTGCGGCACATACTTGAGCGCCGCCTCGGTTGCGCCGATCGGCAACTGAACGCACCCGAGCACCGGACGCCAGGCCACGATACGCGGCGGCATAAGACTGGAGTACTCGATGGAGACGATTTTGCGCATGGAATCGATATGTGTTTTCATCGATTCCGTGCCGCCGAGCCCGCCGTTATCGGCGTTGATCTGTTCAAGGCTCCGGCCACCGTTCCACAAGCCGCTGCATAATGCTGCCGCCCGCGTAGCCGCCTGGGAGGCTGCTTGCCTGCGCGGTGTCGGGCCGCCGCCGGAACCGAGTCCGAATGTATTCTGTTTTGCCGCAGGCAAGGCCGGGCCTTTGGGATTATTCTGCGCGTTGGCCGCATGTATGGCACAAAGGGACAGCACAACGCAGATATGAGCCATTTCACGGATTCGATTCATTGATGCCTCCTGGTCTCTGGGCAATTTTTCATTGCAGGCGCATGGCAAACGGCAATCGCACTGCCGGACGCAACAGTTCGGCGTTTCCTCGTCAATTCGGTATAAAATGAATTATATTTGCATTTTATGTGTATTTTAATCGCATTTTGCAGGCAGTGTTTTCCAATGACCGGATGCATCGGATTCATAACCAGGCGGGATTTTGGCCATACGCCTCAAGGGCTTGAAACCCGATGAGATCGGATTTCTCAGGCAAAACAATATCGGAATTGAGGTCAAGGATGGCTATTTTGATTGTCATTGGGTTGTTGATATGCGCTTCAGATCCAGCCATGGCTCAGGTTTCCAGACCCGGTGAATACAGCGGATACTCTGCGATGATTTACTCCGAAACCGTCCGCGCTTCCCAGTATGTCTCCATGAGGGACGGCACGAAATTGGCGGTGGATATATTGAGGCCTGCGAAAGACAGGATCGCCGTCAGCACTCCCTATCCGGTGCTCTGGATGTACAACTGGGGAGGCAGGGCAATTGGCGGAGTGCATGCGGTTGACCATTATGCCGAGATTGTGAAGCACGGATACGTTGTTGCATTCGCCGATGCCAGAGGATGCGGGGCTTCCTTTGGAGCCATGATTGGAAGCTATGCCCGAGTTGAAGCGCAGGACGCTTATGACCTGACCGAATGGCTCGGGACTCAGCCCTGGAGCAATGGAAAAGTCGGCATGATGGGGTGTTCTCACAGCGGACAAATAGAATGGCTCGCAGCAGGGATGAAACCGCCGCATCTCAAGGCGATCTTCCCCCAATGTTACAGCTTTGATTATTACTTTGGAAAATCCCAAGGCGGCATTCCAGGCACGTTCCGCTCCGGAAGCTCGTACGAACGCGAAAAGACCTCCGCACCCGTCGATGAAGATCCTACGGGCGCCATGCGCGATGAAGCGGTTGAACAACACAAAAAGGGCCAGTCGGATCATGCCATATTCCATCCCCTCCGCTTCAGGGATAGCCGCTCTCCAATTACAAATAGCAAAGCATGGGAGGAATCCAGTCCCGCAACTTACCTCAAGGACATCCAGGAAGCCGGCATTCCCACTTATCAGTGGGCAAGTTGGAATGATCTGCTTACCAAAGTCATGCGCGATGCCTTCCTATATCGCGCCAATGTAAAAAGTGTCCTGAAAACAAGCGTGGGGCCGCTCGGGCACTGTGGATTCGGGAGCTTTAATATTCTTGCGGAAGAGCGTCGCTGGTTCGACTACTGGCTGAAGAATATTAAAAACGGCATTATGGATGAACCTTCCATCTACTTTAGCACGATAAACGCGAAAGCAGATCGGGCCTGGAGATTCTCCTGGAAGTGGCCTCTGCCGAATGAGAAGCGAATGATCTATTATCTGGAACAAGGGCCGTCGGGCAGTGCGAATTCCGGCGTGAATGACGGCATTCTGACTCCGTTTGCCCCAAGGGATCCGTCGGCGAAAGACACCTATGCGGCAAATTACACAATTACCGAAGCCACGCGGGACGCCCAGGGTATTACCTACACCACGGAGCCGTTAGCGTCCGACATGGAACTGGTCGGCTATGTGAAGGCCGACCTGTGGGTCTCTTCTTCCGCCACGGACCAGGATTTCTTTGCCTTCTTTGAAGACATCGACGAAACGGGCAAGCCCGTGGTCATTACACAATTCCAGCTGAGAGGATCTCATAGAGCGCTGAGCGATCCCTTCTTCGATAATCTGGGTCTTCCATGGCGGGCCAACCTGGAATCCGAAGCCGCTCCGTTGCCGTCGAACCAACCGGTGAAGCTTGTCTTGGATCCTTTGCCAGTCTCCTATGTTGTAGAAGCTGGCCACCGAATCAGGCTGGCGATTGTCAACGCCTATCCCCGATTTAAATTCCTCGATCCCGCGGATGCAAAGGTCAGCATTTACCGCGATGCGGATCATGCTTCCAGCATTTCTCTGCCTGTCACCTCCGATCCCATTACTGTCGAGGTTGAAGTTCAGTCTGAAACATTAGGCCCTAAAGGCAAGGAAGAATTCAGCGTCATCATTACACCTCCCTCTGATCTGGGCAAAGGGTACAGGGCAGAGGATATTGATGTTGGCGCCTTGATGTGTAACGGATTCCGCGCGCTGAGCACGCGCCTGAGTCACAATGCTCTTGTAGCAGACTTTCAGAGACAAGCGCTGGGCAATACCTCAACGACGGGTTCGGTCAAGCTTGACGTAACGGGCAATTTTCACCACGACATTCCTTTTATAGGCAGTAAACCGGCACGGGCTATGGAGTCCCAAGGGCGAAACTAGGAGGCCCCCAAACTCGTTGCAGCAAACAAATCTGCCATGTGCGACGCCATCGATGCCGATCTGTCCGCTTTAAAAGGTATGGGGCAAAATCATTCGCTATGTGGGTGGGGCGGACAACTCCACCGGAGCCTTCTCTTCCCTGAAATACTGCGATGAGGAATCTACTGTTATGAAAAAAATATTGTCTTTAAGTGTTTGGGGGATTCTTGCTGCTCTGACTGCATTGCCGGCCTTTACTCAAAATTCAAGGAATCAGCCATCCGCCGCCCGCTCTGAAACTCACTCAAGACCGACAATTCCTGTCTGGCCCGGAATAGCGCCAGGATCCGAGGGTTGGACCTTTAGCGAACGGGTCACAGAAGGGCCTGGGGGCTCGAAGGTTTATTCTAACGTCGTGAACCCCACCCTCACGATCTATCTTCCGGAAAAAGCCAAGGCGAATGGAGCGGCTCTCATCCTTTGTCCGGGAGGCGCCATGCGCATGCTGGGTTTCGCCGAACCGGAAGGAACCGCGGAGTGGCTAAACGCCAAGGGCATTGCTGCCTTTATTCTTAAATATAGAGTCGTGCCGGACACTCCTCCCGCCGCAGGCGGTGCGCGTTCTGCCGGTTCACCGCAGGCGGGAGCCCCGGGAAGAAAGATGCCGATGGGTATGGGAAATGAACTCTCGTTCAGAGAAATTCTGAACAGGCGCGGCAACGCCAATCCGGCGCAGGACAATCAAGAACATCTCAAGGTAATCCGAATGGCGATTGCGGACGGCCAGCAAGCCATTCGCTTACTCAGGCGCGACGCAGCCAAGTACAACATTGATCCGAAACGTATCGGCATTCTGGGCTATTCAGCGGGAGGGGGCGTCGCCATAGGGACCGCAGTAACGGAATCCTCAGACGCCTATCCGGACTTCGTAGCTACCATTTATGGTCCGTCGCTGGTTGATGTTACCGTTCCTCCACAGGGAGCCCCTTTATTCATAGCTGTGATGGATGGTCACTTCAATGTGACCAATGGATGCGCGGTGTTGTTCACATTTTGGAAGGAAGCCAATCGTCCGGTTGAACTCCATATCTATGACCATGGATACGGCCCTGCCTCGGGAATGCCGGTCGGGACATGGACCGACCGGCTTTATGATTGGCTGATTGCCAGAAAGCTGGTGACGGAATAAGAAGGAAGAGTATTCTTACCAATCAGTTCATAGATAAGCCGACATATGAATGGGCAACCCGAATAAAGCCAGCCACGAATTTCACAAAAAAACGTTGTTCGTGCAGGGGCCGAAGGCCAGCCCAACGCTTAGTGGAATTAGTGGAATTCGTGGCAAGTTGTGCTTATGCCTGTCGATGATTTATATTCCATGAATGTCCACTTACCAATGAACCTATTGGTAATTCGAGCTGCAAGGCGCGCCGGATGGTTTGTTTCGTCTGATCGAAGAACGTGGCGCCCTGGCCCTCGATTGCATTTGAGGAGCATACCCACTCTGCCAATCACCCCAATTGGGCAGCGTCCCCACTTTTGTTCGTAAAACCCTTCATTTGCGGGCATCAAAAGAAAACAGAATCTGTGGGCAGGGCTTTAGCCCGCAGATTCTGTTTTTCATGCGGCTTCCTCAGGGATGGATTTATTCCCAGCCGGTTGGCGAATTGTAAGGCGCCACGATGCCAATTGCTTCTATTTCGTGAATCTTGCCGCCCCATATTTTGTAGATGTGCATCGACGGCATATCAAAGGGTTTCTGATTGGACATATCGGCTTCGGACCGGTCCGGGTTGCCCGTGATTTTGAATTTTTTCTGCGTCATCGGATGATGGAAATGTGAAAAGCCGATCGCCAATCCCGTAACGGTGTCGGCGACTAACACGCGGCGATTCTCGATTGAGGTAATGTACTGGAACGTTCCGGAGCTAATCTGCGTCGTGCAATCCTGCATGCCCAGCAAGCCCGGCTTCGGCGCCGCCGTGCCGGGGATTGAAGCTCCTCCCAATGAGGGACCGCCGGATGGCGCCGTGCGCATGCCGTTCTCATGCCGCTCGCAATCAGAGGCAAATGGGGCGAGATGGCCATTGTTGTTGTCCAGCGCATCATAATAGGACTTCGCAATGTAGATCAACCGGCCGTGCGAATCCGCGTATTCATAAGGAACTTCCCGGAGAATGGCCGGACGATGCTTCTTCAGATTTGGATTATCGGGATTCCCCATGGGATTTTTTTTATCCAATACCACAACCAAATGCTCGGCTTCAGCGATCCGGCCATTCACCAGTTTAAGCCGGAAACCAACCTGCGCGGGTTTTTGATCGCTGCCCATTACCACCAGGCCGCCGACTTCCTGGGTGATGGGATCCGCGGCCATGATCTTGAAATCGGACGGCAGGGCAGAGGCAGTCTTCCATAAACCCTCGCCGGGTTTAATGGGCTTCACGTTCTCAACTATTTTTATATCGCCGGCAAGCGGCGCTTTTCCAGGATCATGCGCAACCAGCGCGGCCAGATAATCATCGGCAAGCTTTAACAGCGCGGCGCGGTCCAATCCGGCGTCGGCAGCCGGCATCATCGCCGCGGCTGCAAACAGCGCAATCGCGCCCAGCAATAGACAGCTCATCATTTTCTTCATAGTATCTGCTCCCAGCAATACAATTTGCAAAATTTAAGATTTCACCATGCGTGCTTATTGTGGCGCCGGAACGCCACGGATTTCATTCGGCTACCCCCAAAAACGGCCATGACGTCGGCGACCTCTTTCATGCCCAATCCTTCCAGCGTATTTCGGGTAGGCCAGCCGGTTTTGACATCCCAACCTTCCAATTTATAGAAGGTGTTTTTAAAAAGCTCAACGTCTTCTTTATCCAGATACATATCGGACTGGTCCTCAAAGCTCCACTTGCCGTCCTGGTAAACAGGTTTTGTGCCGCTCATATTGAAAGTTGCGCCGGGCATAAACATAAAGGGAGCAACCTGCTCTTTGTCGCGGCGTCTTCCTGCCATCACGCGAATCGCGCGTTCCATATTCCAGATCTTTCTGCCGACCTCAATTGTATCGGCAAAAGATTTTTTGCTCCCTGTAACGACCTGGTAGTAGCGATATTCCATTTCAGGGCTTGCTCCGCCAAAGTTAAGCAGCATCATATCGCAGAATGACATGGATTCATTATGGAATCCGGCGAAACGCCTTCCCCAAGCCAGCATTTTCGCTTTATGTTCGGAATAGATGCCGGTCTTCCTGGCTTCTTCCCCCTTCCAGCAATTGTTAAGCATCAGGAGATCGCCGGAAAAGGGAGCCATCTTGGCAGCTATTTATTGAACCAGCTCTTCGGCGGAGGGTCCGCGGCCGCTTACGCTGTTTCTGCAGGATAGGGGTTGAGCCTTATGTTTCCCCTGTCACCGCATTTGTTCGAGGTGCAGGCAAATCATAAATGAGATTGCATCCGACCTGTGCTAGGATCAAGTTTTTCCCAATAATTGGCCAGGTCCAGTATTGCGGTTGCGCCCAAAAGGCCCTATCGAAAATCCTTGCTGAAACGCTGCCGCAAACACGTCGGCGAGAAAAGGAGATTGATATATGCTGAAGAACCAGTCACCCTTGAGTCTTGCGCTCGCGCTAATAGTGAGCCTGTCGTTGACCTCCGGCGCCTTCGCGCTGAACTACTCCAATAGACAGGGGAACAAGGCCACTTTCGAGACGCTGGAAGAGACTCGCGTGAGCAGCCCCGCGGTCGCTGCCTCACAGGGAGTCGGCAAGGGGACCTTCAAGTCCCATCCTGTACTCGACGGCTATCCCAAAGGAACCACGTATGTGTACCGGTCGGCGAACCTGTGGGGCGGGCGCGCCAACCGATCCAACACGAACATCCTGGTCTTTGCCGAGAAGTCCTTCCAGGACAAGGATGCCGCGCTTGCCTATCTGAGGGATCTCGGCCTGATCCACATCATCGATACGGCGGTCGGAAGTGTGGTGCTCGTCACGCCGTCCGATCCCAAAGCCGGTTTCGCCGCCGCCGACCAGAAGCACTACTACGCCCTCCAGACGGCGATGCTTTCGCTGCGGGGCTCTGAAAGATCCAACAACGTCGTAACGACCTACTCCGACGGCGACTACTTCGGCGGCTTCGGCTTTCTTTATGTTATCGGCATTGACGGCGGCGCGACCTTCTTCAACAACTACATTGCCAGCACTCTCGACTACGCCAGCCGCATTGCCGGCGTTCTGCTGATCAACAGCAAGATGGATGAGATCCGTCAGGTGGCCAGCGTTCTGCCCGCCTATCTCGTGAACGCCACCGAGGCTGTCGAGGCCAAGTACAAGGCCGCGAACAAAACCGAAGCTGTAAAGGGCGACGCCAAAACCACTACCTACTTCAATCAGGCCCTGCCGCTTCAGCAGGTGATTGTCAACAGAGAATCAAGTCCAGACGCGGCCGCTATCATCAAGAGGGTCTATGATGAGATGTTCTCCAGAGCGATGAGAATCCCTGTGGTTAAACAGGGTTTGCACAGCGCCGGCACGCCCTACCAGGGGTATAACTTCGATCAGGCGCCCTATTCCTTGGCCGCGCGGAACGTAGTCACAAATGGTGTGGCGCCGGATGGCATTTCCGTGTTTTCGCGCCAGGAAGACCGGTTCTCCAGTATCAAGACCAAAGCCGGTGAGTACCTGCAGACTTGGTGCGAGTATGTACCCAGCGAGGTTCTCCAAAACAGGGTCGCGCCGGGCGCCGTTCCTCTGGTAATCGCCCTCCATGGCGGCGGCGATGATCCGCATGCTTTTGTTGAAGAGGTCGGCTGGCTGGAGATGGCGCGCCAGAAGCGGTTTATCGTAGTGGCCCCGGAACACCAGAGCCTTTATTCTGATCAATCTGTTCTTGGGGAATCGATAGCTGCACTGGCTGCATACATGATGAAGGCCTATCATGCGATTGACGCTTCACGTGTATATGCGTCCGGCTATTCGATGGGCGGAGGGGCTACCCTCACAATTTCGACCAGCCATCCCCGGATGCTTGCGGCTGTTGTAGACATGGCCGGTGCGATGTTCACTTTCACAGACCAAATGGAGGCGCAGTTCAAAGAAACGGACCTGCCATTCATGTACTTAACCAGCGCCTATGACCTGCAGCCCAATATAAACCCGGAAGACGGAAGTCTTTCAAACAATTCTCAGGTGCTGCTGAATAAATTTTTACTTTTCAACAACATGAACCAGGTCAGCTACGACTTCAGATCGCACCCGAAGTGCGGGTTTCAGGCTGACGCCTGGTCCGAGACTTTGTTGAATGCTGAACACAGGAATTTCATATGGTATCTGAATAACAAGCAGGGTGTTCCCATGGTGGCCCTCAACTATACGGCAGATCTGATTCATGCTTTGTATCCACAGTACGCCAAGATGGCGTGGGACTACTTGATCCAGTTCTCGCGCGATCCGAAGACCGGCGCCATCAAATACAATCCTTCCGTTTCAGGACAATGATGCACCTTCAATAGACACAAACGCTTCATATTGCTGCAGATAGTACCTCGGAGGCGATACAGATAGGGATCAGCGATTGAGCAGTGATTTTTGCAGCTATAGCGTCCATGCGGTGTGGTCCGCAGAACTGGCCCAAAGCATGGATCAGGCGGCCGTTCTGACTTTTACCCTCTCCAGCTTGGCCGTCGCTGCGGCCAAACGGAGATCGCGTTCGGCTTGAAGGTTCATCCAAAACAGCGCCGGAAGTCCGAAATATTTGCCAAGTTGTAAGGCGGTCTCGGCTGAGATTGCACGTTTGCAGCGAAGCGCGTCACTGATGCCCGGAAAATCCAGATCCTTTGCCAGGCGATAAGCCGTTATCTTCATGGGCTCCATGAATTCGGTCCTGAGAATCTCGCCTGGATGAACCGTCCAAGCCTTCTTTGTTTTGCCCATTACGTCCTTCCCTACTGGTAGTCGACGATTTCCACATCGCAGGCGTTGCTATCCCGCCACACAAAGCAGATGCGATATGGATCATTGATTCGGATGCCGTGCTGGCCCTTGCGTTGGCCGTGCAGAGCCTCCAGCCTGTTTCGATCAGGAACCTTCAAATTATCCAGCGCCACGGAGGCATGCAACAAGAAGAGCTTCTTCAATGCCCGCATTTTCAGATTACCGGGAATCCGTCAACTTCGCCCCGTTTGCCAAAGTTGCTCCGTATCCGGATCCCGGAAGCTTGCTATCATGCGGCGATATTACTGCGATACGGTACCAATGTCATGCGGTACTATTAAAGCGTTGCGCAATTGATTTGGGATAATTCCCATGACGTCCCGATGGGGAAAAGCGTGCCAAGGAAAAAGGATTGAGCCTTCATGCAGCGCTCCGTGAAGCCATTCTGGCATGGACAAACCGGGCCGCATAGCTTTAATGCGAATTGCCTCTCTGATATCGGCCGTAACGGCTGTCGCATCCTAATGACTTGGTAAGGGACCGATCCAATTCCCCATAAAAGGGCAGCAAGAATCCATCATGGTTGACGTGAGGACAAGTTCCCGCTGGCGCTGCGCCCCCAGCCAGCCGTGCGCGGTCATCTCCCATAAGGCCGTATATGGTTTTTTACTCCGCGAAATCTCCCTAATTCACGCGAAGAGGAGAACTTAGCGGAGCCCCGATTGACAGACTGCAGTAACAGGTATCGGGGGCAGAAGTCTATGAGGCTTTCGCGACGATCCGGCTCAAATCAATAGCCTTTGGATCTACCAACTCTCCCTTAATATAACGGTGGAGAACACTACTAATCAGTGTTTGATACGGAATCCCGAGCCGCTCGGCTTCAGAGCGCAAATCAGCAAGTACTGCTCCGTCCAACCGGATGCTGATGGGGATCTTAGCCGCATCAGCACCAACTTTGACCTCCCCCGGACGTTTTTTGAGCCTGCTTAAATTATATTCCTTTTTCATAAGCTCTCATTTCTTGCATTGTTGCTTTTCGAGCAGAGATAATGCGAATCGTTGATCCCTTAGTCCTCTCACAAAATACAACGAGAAGAATTCGACCTCTCGTCGAGTGCCCGATTCGAATGAAACGATCTTCCTTGGAACTGTGCTCCGGATCAAAGAATTCAACAGATTCTGAGTCAGCCCAAATGGTTTGGGCTTCTTCGAACCAAACTCCATGCTTTTTGTAATTCGACGGATTTTTGTTCTCATCCCACTCGAATCGCATATTCGAACTGTATTCCATTGTATATACTGAGTCAACTGCAAAAAGAGTTGGAAGAGAAAAGCCTTGAGCCGGCATGGGGTGAACGGTCCCGAAAAGTCCCGTTCGAGGAAGTTTCACATACCCTGTTCCCTACCACTTGGACTTATTGTCAGCTTATCAAAAATTGGAATCAAGCCGTTTCCAGCATTCAGTTGCGAAACGCGCCCTTAACACCCAGCCATTTGAGAACTTCAAATGAAACGATACTTATCTTTGGTGGCAGTTCTGGTGGCGGCTTCAAAGAAACTCAGCATAACTCAGAAAAACTCGGGCGCCTGTAAATCATTCACGGTCAGGAAAGATTAGGGGGAAGGGCTTGATTTCGACGTAGGTGTCAGCGGGGAGGGCTGGAACCTTGATTGGCGAAGGTTTATTGGGGGGGGGGGGGGGGGGGGGGGGGC
>CAYYTC010000032.1:0-54290 GCA_964474425.1 uncultured Acidobacteriota bacterium | reverse complement strand
TGTGTTAGGCACGCCGCCAGCGTTGATTCTGAGCCAGGATCAAACTCTCCAATTAACTCGAAGAGTCCTGAATCCGAAGATTCAGGCAACTGGTATATCTTTTAGGAATAGGTGTGTTGGACACGCACTATCTAGTTTTCAAAGATCTAGGCAGTCATAAATCTTAGAACTAAAAACTCAGCTTGTCAAGTTTGGCTGAAATTTTACCAGATTTACAACCGACGAAGGATTTACCCAATCAGCAGACTGAGAATCCAGCCTCTAAAATCCGTTCTGCGATAAAGAAGCAGCCTTTATTTTAGGCGGAACCGCCTCTTTTGTCAAGCAGGTTTAATCCTGCTCGCCGGCCAAACTTGCCTTATCGACCAACGGACCATCAAGCTTTCAAATAGACTGTAAACGCCCAATCTCAAAGATTGAGAGCGTGCATAATACCGATGCGGCGCAGTCATGTAAAGCCCAAAATGCAAATATTTGCAATTTTCTTTACCTTTTTGTGTAAAAAATCCCCTCCGCAATAAGCATCCCCGGTATGCCTAGGCGCTTACGTTCAAATTTGTATATCAAATGACTTGAAAAATTCCGAGGATAGTCCAGTCGTTAGCCTGTTAGAGGATAAAGCAATAATGCAGGCTCCTTGCTTTCATAAATACTGGATTCCTCTTCTGACTCCCGGATCCTGACTTCTAAATCCCCGAGCGCGGCACGATATTTTCGAGCTCTATCAAGTATCGCGCGCGCGGGGATTTCAAGGGGCGAAGCCCCTTGGCTAGGGTTCCTTGCCGGAAAATCCGGCAAGCGGCATTGAAATCCAAAGAGTTCGGCGGTCCCATTTTGCGCCTTCTGCCATCCCACTTTTCCCGGAGGTCATTTCGAACCGGAATTTATCCTGTCCAGCATCAGCGCGATCGCGCGCCAGTAAATCTGGTGCTCCTGTTCAAGAATGCGAGCGGAAAGCGTTTCTTCGGTATCCCCGTCCAAAACCTCCACGGCGCGCTGCAGCAGGATAGGCCCCGTATCCACTCCTTCATCCGCAATGTGCACCGTGCAGCCCGACACCTTCACTCCGTGCTGAAGCGCCTGGCGCTGCGCGTGCAACCCCGGGAAAGATGGAAGCAGCGCAGGATGCATGTTCAGGATCCTGTTCGGAAATTCCCTCAATAAAACGGGAGTGATAATGCGCATGAATCCTGCCAGGCAGATCAGCGCCGGATCGTAGGATCGGAGCGTATTCACAAGGATCCCGTCATATTCCGCCCGGTCCACGCCCGCCGAGGGAAGACACACGGCGGTCAGGCCGAACTCGCGGGCCCGCGCCAGTCCCGCGGCATCCGCCACATTGCTGATGACGCAGCAAATGCGGGCATTCAGTTCCCCCCTCCGAATCGCTTCGTGGATGGCTACGAAATTTGATCCGCGGCCCGATAGAAGTATGGCAATATTGCGGTTTTCCATGGCATCCCCCGCTTTAGGTAAGTATCTTCCGGCAGAGCCGAAGGCTTCACGGTGGCAAACCCCTCAAAGGCGCCTGACTGCATCCGATAAAAGATTCAAGAGGTTCCATGCGCTATCGATGTTTTGGAACCGCAGGATGTCGAATAACGAATGATGAATCTCGAAGTGCGGCGCTAAATTCTGCGGTTCGAAATTCGACATTTGATATTCCGGCGTCCATATTCCCGGTCATTGTCCGGACCTGGGAACAAAAAATCCAGGATTTGTAAAACTCGCACTGCCTCCTCGGCAGAGCCGGTGGATCTCCCCATGGATTCGCGAATCCCGTATAGCCGAAGCCGGCGGCCGGCCAGGCGAGGCTGCTTTCATCTCAGCGCCTTCCGACTCCCGGGCCCTTCTCGCTTTCGCCGAAAAGACTTCTTTGTTTCTCCTCATGAATCACATCCGTGGGATAGTGATCCGTGAAGCAGGCCGAGCAATACCGGTGGCCGTCTACCACCGACCTCAGCACCGCATCGAGGCTCAGGTAACCCAGCGTATCCGCCCCGATGAAGCGGCAGATTTCATCGACGGATTTCGTCGACGCGATCAGCTCGCCCCGGGTAGGGATATCGATGCCGTAATAGCAGGGCGCGATAATGGGAGGCGCCGTTATCCGGAAATGTATCTCCTTCGCCCCCGCCGCCCGCACAATCTGCACGATCTTCCTGCTCGTCGTGCCCCGCACAATCGAATCGTCCAGCAGGACGATGCGCTTCCCGTTCAGTATCTCCCGGACCGGATTCAGCTTGACCTTAACCCCGAAATTGCGGATCGACTGCTTGGGCTCGATGAACGTGCGCCCGATGTAGTGATTCCGGATCAGGCCGAACTCCAGAGGGATGCCGCTTTCCCGGAAATATCCGATCGACGCGGAGACGCCCGAGTCAGGCACGGGCACAATCGCATCGGCTTCCACAGGATGCTCCCGCGCCAGGTATTTCCCCATCTCCCTGCGGCTGGTGTTGACAGTTCGGCCAAAAACCAGGCTGTCCGGCCGGCTGAAGTAGATATGCTCGAAAACGCACTGCGCCGGATTCTTTTTGGGAAGGGGCAGTTGAGACTCAAGACTGTTCTCCTCAATTCTCACAACCTCGCCGGGCTCGATGTCCCGGATGCATTCGGCGTTGATGAGATCAAATGCGCAGGTTTCCGAAGCTACCGCATAGGAACCGTCCACGCGGCCTATCGACAGGGGCCGGAATCCATGCGGGTCTCTGGCTGCCAGGAGATATTCCGGCGTCAACAACACAAGACTGTAGGCTCCCTGTATCATCCGAAGCGCCTCGACAAAGGCCTCCTGCAGGGAACGTCGCCTCGAGCGGGAAATCAGATGCAGAATCACCTCGCTGTCGCTGGTCGAGTGAAAAATGGCCCCATCGCGTTCCAGTTCGCGCCTCAAGGGCAATGCGTTGGTCAAATTTCCATTGTGCGCCAGGGCGATGGGACCTCTCCAGCAATCCACCAGTATCGGCTGCGCGTTCCAGTCCGCGCTTTCTCCCGCCGTCGAATAGCGGACATGCCCCAGCGCAGAATCGCCCTGGAGGCGCGTCAGCCGCGTCTCGTCGAAGACATCGGCAACGTAGCCCATACCTTTTTCAAGGTACAGCTTCTTCCGGTCGGAACTCGCGATGCCTGCGGACTCCTGCCCGCGGTGCTGGAGCGCGTAAATGCCCAGATAGGCGATTCGAGCCGCTTCAGAATGAGAAACGATTCCGAAAATTCCGCATTCTTCCTTCAGTTTTTCCAAAGGTAGCCTCTGTCTTTATTTCCCTGATATTTGTCCTTTGACCGCAGCACAGGAGACCGCCCTGTTGCCCTCAAATACAATATATCATAGGCAGCCTCCGGAATCCGCCCGAGGAACCGTCCAATCAATCCTGAATGCTCCGGCCGACTCATGCGGCACAACCCCCTTTGCGCGAGGACAAGGGCTCCGCCGGTCCTCATTCCCTGCCATCGCGTCAGCCGTCAGCCTCCATCCTCCTTTTTCGGCGCATCTGGGCATGAGCGGACCGCGCCGCCGGCCTCTGACGGCACCCCTGAAAGACATGCGCTTGCCGAAACCTGTAAAAACCTTCCGGATTGCCGGTTTCGATCCGGCTATCCCCGCCATGCACGGCAGGTTGCAGTCTCCACTGAAATACTTTGACATCCTTGTCAGCCCGCAGGTCAAGGCGCCGTCAAAAGAAGCGTCCCTGCAGCAATCTTTGGCTTCGTCCGCGGCGGGCCTTGATATACCATAGGAACGACCATACCATGGGTGAGGTTTGCGGCGCGCTTTTTGACCGCCCATTCAAAAAAGAAGAGAAAGGAATTGAAGATGCCGGACATCGACAGCCCCAAGGAAAACAAAGAATTCTGCCCCGATATACCAGCAAGAAACACTCCCTTTTTCCTGAAAGGATCCGGTTCGCTGGATTGGGGAATGCAAAATCGCCTGGCGAGAATTTTTTCTCCCTCCTCCGGACGCACCGTAATGCTGGCGATCGACCACGGATATTTCCAGGGCCCGACCTCCGGGCTGGAGCGGGTGGACCTTAATATTGTCCCCCTGGTGCCCTTTGCGGACGCCCTCATGCTTACACGAGGCATCCTCCGGACCACCATTCCTTCCTCTGAGAACAAAGGAATCGTTTTGAGAGCCAGCGGCGGCCCCAGCATCCTGAAGGAGCTTTCGAACGAACAGATCGCCGTAGATATAGAGGATTCACTCCGCCTGAACGTGGCGGCAATGGCGGTACAGGTATTTATCGGCGGTGAATACGAAACGCAGTCGATACACAATATGACGCGCCTCGTGGATATGGGGAACCGCTACGGCATCCCGGTCCTGGGCGTCACCGCTGTTGGAAAAAACATGACGCGCGATGCGCGATATTTTCGCCTGGCCTGCAGGATCTGCGCCGAGCTGGGCGCACACTTTGTCAAAACCTATTACATCCCCGAGGATTTTGAAACGGTGACGGCGTCCTGTCCCGTTCCCGTGGTCATGGCGGGCGGCAAAAAGCTGCCGGAACTGGAAGCCCTGGATATGGCCTACAAGGCCGTCCGTGAAGGAGCCGCGGGGGTGGACATGGGGCGGAACATCTTTCAGTCCGAAGCGCCCGTGGCCATGATTCAGGCTGTGCGAAAGGTTGTGCACGAAAATGCAAAGCCCCAGGAGGCCTTTGAGCTGTTCCGGGCGCTGAAAAGCGAATCCAAATAGGCCGCCGCGGCATGGATGCTGAAGCCCGGTGCATCCACTCCGCCTCGAAGACAAACAGGAGCAGTATGGAAAACCGCTGGTCGGACGAAAACGCGGCGCAATTTGCCGAAAAATACGGCAGGACCTGGGGCGAGGATCTGGCTATGGGCCTTTATGTTGCCTCTATCCTGGGGGCCGATGAAAACCTGGTCCTGCATGGCGGAGGCAACTTTTCGGTCAAGACCATTCACACAAACATCCTGGGCGAAACGGTTCCGGCGATCTATGTCAAAGCTTCGGGCATCAATATGGCGTTCATGGAACCCGACGGCTACACGGGGCTGGACCTGGGCTATCTAAGAAAGCTTCGCTCCCTGCCGGATCTGTCCGACGAGGAAATGGTCAATGAATTCCGCACTCATCTCCTGGACTCGCGCTCTGCTGCACCGTCTATGGAAACTCTTGTGCATGTTTTCATTGACAAAAAATTCATCGACCATACGCACCCCGATGCCATACTGGCGCTATCCAATCAAACCGGCGGCAGGAAGTTGCTGGAAGATGCCATGGGAGAAGATGTGATTCTGCTCCCCTATTCCCCCCCGGGATTCAGGCTTGCAAAAGCTGTCGCGGCAGCACTGGAGGAGAACCCTGCCGCCCGCGCCATTGTCCTGATGCAGCACGGGCTTGTAACCTGGGGAACAACTGCAAGGGAAAGTTACGAGACCGCCGTAGAACTGGTCCGGAGAGCGGAGAGATACCTTGAAAAGCACGCTCGAAACCCCTTGGTCCCCGGCATCTCCACTTCCTTAAAGGAGGCCGCAGAGAGGTTCCGGAAAATAGCCCCGATGGTCAGGGGATTGCTGGCTCAGCCGACCGGCAGTCCGGACCACCCCTGGGAGCGCTTCATCATCCAACCGCTCATCAACCGGAAGATCCTTGATCTCGTCGATTCCGATCGCGGCCGTGAAATAGCGTTGACACCGCCGCTGACCTCCGATCACCTGATCCGGACCAAAGCGTTCTACCTGTGGATCGATAGGCTCGAGTGGGAGGATCCCGACAGGCTCCGTCAGCGGTTCTCCGCCGCCATCCGGGATTACGCAGCCGCCTATGATGAGTACGTGAATAAATATGCGGCGGCCATGCCCCCGGGAATCGAACGGATGGATTCAAGACCGAGGGTGATCCTCGTGCCCGGCCTGGGAGCCATCTGCGCCGGGAAAGATATCGCAGCCTCCGCCATCGTCCGGGATATCGCAGCGCACACTCTCGCGGTCAAAGCTCAAATCGCCGGCATGGGGACCTATCAAGGGATGAAGGAAGCCGACCTCTTCCATATGGAGTACCGTTCGCTCCAGCACAACAAGCTTCATGGAAACACACGGCTCCCGCTGGCACGCACCGTCGCCATCGTTACGGGAGCCGCCGGCGCGATCGGCTCAGGCATCGCCCAGGAATTGCTGGAACAGGGCTGCCACGTGGCAGTTACGGACCTGGAGGGCGAACCGCTGACCCGGTTTGTCGAGGAGCTGAAGGCTGAGTTCGGAGCCCGTGTAATGGGAGTCCCGCTGGACATCACCGATCGTGCCTCGGTCTCCGGGGGGTTTGAGGCGGTCATTCAGGCCTGGGGCGGGATAGACCTGTTTGTCCTGAACGCCGGGATCGCACATGTTGCGGCACTTTCGGATTTAGGCCTCGAGTCCTTCAGAAAACTCGAAAAGATCAACATCGAGGGAACCTTGATCATGCTCTCGGAGTCCGGCCGCCACCTGAAGTTTCAGGGAACGGGCGGAGATATCGTCATGGTCTCGACCAAAAACGTTTTCGCACCCGGCGCCCGCTTCGGAGCCTACAGCGCAACGAAAGCCGCCGGCCATCAACTGGCACGCATCGCAAGCCAGGAGTTCGCGGAATTCGACGTGCGCGTCAACATGGTTGCGCCCGACGCGGTCTTCTCCCATGGAGCGCGCAAGTCCGGCCTCTGGACGGCGATCGGCCCGGACAGAATGAATGCCCGGGGGCTGAGCCCGGAAGGGCTGGAGGAATACTACCGGAGCCGCAATCTGCTCAAAGCGAGGGTTACGGCGCGGCACGTGGCCAGGGCCGTCCTTTACTTTGCGACGCGCCAGACCCCCACAACCGGGGCGACCATACCCGTTGACGGCGGGCTTCCGGACGCGACGCCTCGATAAAGACATGGAACGATGAACGTTCAACATGCAACGCTCCACGAATGAGTACGGTGACAATGCAATGATCGGACAACTTAGAGGATGCCTGATAGCCAAAAAACCGAATGCGATCATTCTGGATGTCCAGGGCGTCGGCTATGAAGTCCATATCCCGCTCACGACCTTCTTCGAGCTTCCCGTCGAGGGAAGCGAAGTGGTATTGAAGATTCATACGCATGTGCGCGAGGATGCGCTCCTGCTTTTCGGATTCCATACGCAGAGGGAAAAGGACTTCTTTCTCAAACTGATCTCCATCAGCGGGATCGGTCCCAAACTGGGAATCGTTATCCTGTCGGGCGCACAAGTGGAAGAGCTTGCCCAGGCAGTTGCCGAAGGCAACCTTGCCCGCCTCACAGCCATCCCCGGTGTCGGACGGAAAACGGCAGAACGATTGATACTTGAGCTTAAAAGCCAAATAACGCCGTTTCTGCTTCCCGAGCAGGTCGAGGCCGCCCAAGAAGGAACCAAGCCCGGCGCGCTCGAAGAAGATATTCTTTCGGCTCTGGTTAACCTTGGCTACCCGCGGCCTGCGGCGGAGAAAGCCCTGTCGATGGTGCTCCGCTCTGCGGAATGCGAGCGCACGTTTGAAGAAGTCCTGCGCACAACACTGCGCCGGCTGGCCGGATGACCGGTTGGATACCGTATATGGCAAAAAACGAGCCCCATCACACGCTATTAAATCCCGTTTCCCAGAACGAAGAGAAGTCCTTCGAGCAGACTCTTCGCCCCCAGACCCTTGCCCAGTACATCGGCCAGCAAAAAGTCAAGGACAACATCGAGATCAGCATACGGGCTGCGCTCAAAAGGCAGGAACCCCTGGATCACGTCCTTCTGTATGGTCCGCCGGGCCTGGGAAAAACAACCCTGGCAACCATCATTTCCAACGAAATGCATGTCGCTATCCGGACGACCAGCGGTCCCGTGATCGAAAAACGCGGAGACCTGGCTGCGCTGCTGACCAACCTCAAACCCAACGATGTTTTGTTTATCGATGAAATTCACCGCCTGCACCCGGCCATCGAGGAAATCCTCTATCCCGCCATGGAGGACTATTACATCGACATCATGATTGGGGAAGGCCCGGGAGCGCGCAGCATCAAAATGCCTCTTCCGCGGTTCACTCTGGTGGGCGCGACAACGCGCGCCGGCCTCCTGACAGCGCCTTTGCGCGCACGGTTCGGCATCATCCACCGGCTGGAGTTTTACACCAGCGAGGATCTGTGCGTTATCGTGAATCAGTCCGCCCGGACTCTGGGGGTGGACATCGACAATGAAGGGGCTTTTGAGATCGCTTCGAGAAGCCGCGGGACTCCCCGTATCGCAAACAGGCTGCTGCGGCGCGTCCGCGATTATGCGGAGGTTAAAAGCGACGGCCGCATTACACGGCCCATAGCCATGGACGCTCTTCAAATGATGGACGTGGACACCTACGGCTTTGATGAGATCGACCGAAAACTGATGCTTACGATACTGGAAAAATATAACGGCGGCCCGGTCGGGCTGGGTTCGCTTTCCGCGGCAATCAACGAGGATGAAGATTCCATCGAGGACATCTACGAGCCCTATCTCATCCAGATAGGATTCCTCGACAGGACTCCCCGAGGAAGAATGGCAACCCGTAGGGCCTTCGAGCATTTCCGCATCTCCATGCCGTCCAATCAGAAAAAACTGTTCTAGACCTGAAATCCGGAAACGGCAAGCCGCAAGGCTTGGCAGTAAAAACCAGGATTCCGGCTTCCTGCTTCAGGCTTCCCTGCCGCCCGGGCGGAATTGCGAAACCTCATATTTCGCGGTCGCAAAGTAGATAGTATACTTGGACTTTATGGCGAAACCGGTGGATTCTGCAATCAAGGTGCGTGAGCTGCAAAACGCGATCGAAACGGTCGTCCGGGGAAAACCGGAGGCGGTCAAGCTTGCACTGGTCTGCCTGCTGGCGGAAGGGCATCTGCTTATCGAGGATGTTCCCGGCGTAGGAAAAACGACTCTTGCTCATTCTCTCGCGCGCGTGTTCGATTGCACGTTTCGCAGGATACAGTTCACCAGCGACCTGCTCCCATCGGACATTCTCGGAGTCTCCGTTTTCAGTCCGTCGGCCCAGACATTCGATTTTCGCAGAGGCCCGATTTTCGCCAACATCGTTCTGGCTGACGAAATTAACCGGACGACGCCGAAAACCCAAAGCGCGCTTCTTGAAGCGATGAGCGAAGGCAAGGTCAGCGTGGACAACCATACCCATCCCCTGCCCCGCCCGTTCATGGTGGTCGCCACCCAGAATCCCATTGAGCATCACGGCACCTATCCCCTGCCCGATTCGCAGCTGGACCGTTTTCTCCTCCGCATAAAAATGGGCTATCCTGAAAATGAGGCCGAAAAAGAAATATTGCGTCGCGACAACTGGATGCCGGATCTGGATCAACTCCGTCCGGTCATGCAGGCGGACGATATTCTCGCCGCTCAATCGGCGGTCGGCGGAGTGCGGGTCGACGAATCGCTGCTGGATTATATTATGGCCATCGTCGACGCCACCCGGCGATCCGAGTTTCTGGTTATAGGAACAAGCCCGCGGGGATCCCTGGC
This sequence comes from uncultured Acidobacteriota bacterium, assembly GCA_964474425.1. Lineage (GTDB taxonomy): Bacteria > Acidobacteriota > UBA6911 > UBA6911 > UBA6911 > UBA6911. Next base: position 44,798 of record CAYYTC010000032.1, on the reverse strand, counting down.
TCTGAGGCGGGCGGCGCAAGCTCTCGCCTATTTCGAGGGGCGCGATTACTGCATCCCGGACGACATCAAGCAGCTCGTCCTTCCGGTCCTGGCTCATCGCGTGATCGTCAGCTCCAAATATTCCTCGCCCTACAGGCGCAGCGAGGAGGCAGAGGCCATTCTTGCGGAGATACTGGGGAGTATTGACGTTCCGCTATAATCCCTCCCCGGATATGCGACGCGGCAAAACCAAAACGGAATAATTTTCAGGCGGAGGCGGGGGAGCGAGCTGTTTCCAAAGCATGGTTCTTGAGAATTCCGCGCCCTCCGGTGAGCAGATCCCTTCCCGGCGGCGCAGAATTCCCGTTGCATGACCCGGTGGCAGCCATCAGCGGTCCTCAGATCCGCGAAGGCGGAGCAATTTGGCGGACGAAGCTCAAACGGGCATGTTTGTACCCCAAGGCGAAAAACTGCGCCGTCGAATATTCCCATTCTTCTTTGGAATAACCCGCGACGGCCTGCTTTATATCGCCTTCGTGCTTTTGCTCTCGCTGGCGGCCGTCAACACCGGCAACAACCTTCTGTATGTCATCGTTTCCACTCTGCTTTCCATTATCGCCGTCTCGGGAATCATATCCAGGAATTCGCTGAAGCAGGTTTCGCTTACGCTGCAGATGCCTGAAAATGTATTCGTAGGCGAACGGGTGTCCGTCAAAGTATCCATGAAGAACCTGAAACGGATCTTCCCGTCACTATCCATTCAAGTGGATAGCCAGGACCTGACCCGGAAGCGTTCTGCCCTGAGGGTTCTGGAAACATGGCTATCCGTAAGCCGGGGCGCTCCTCCCGAGGCCGGCGAAAGCCGGGACGTGTTCCGCCAATCCGCCTATTTTCCGATTCTCGGACCCGGAGAAACGCGGTCGGAATATACGTTGCAGTCTTTCCCTCGCCGCGGACTATACAGCCTGGAGGATTTGTGGATTTCGACCCGTTTCCCTTTCGGATTCTTCCGCCGCGGCGAACTTATAGCCGCAAAAGGCGAAGTGCTTGTGTACCCACAGGTGCTCGAAATATCCTCCTTTTACCACCTGCTCCCTTTCCTCTCGGGCCGCCTGGAAGACTCCCACGCCGGACCGGGTGAAAACCTCTTTTCCATCCGCAAATATCAGGACGGCGAGAGCGCCCGCATCATCGACTGGAAGGCGACATCCAAAACCGGGGAACTGATGGCACGGGAATTTGCGCGTGAGATAGAGAGCAATTTCTGTCTTGTTCTGGACACCCTGCTGTACGATCGCCCGGACGGACGGCCTAAAATTGATTTTGAAAAGGCCGTATCGCTTGCGGCGGGCATTGCCGTCCATTTCCTGAGAGAAGGGGCCGGGATGGCATTCATGACGTCCCGCGAATATATTCCCCGGGATGAGGGCACGGGCCAGTTATACCGCATCCTAAGGTCCCTGGCTCTGCTTCAATATGAAACGGCCTCTACTACGGATGCCGTGCATTCCAGGATTTCCGGATTTCCGGGGATCGAGGACCCGCAGGCGCTTCAGCAGCTGCTATCCGATAAAGTTTTCAAGATCATTATCACCTCCCGGCCCAAGGGAAGCTTCCCTTCGGCAGTCTGGCGGTCTTCCCGTGTGATCTATTTCGACGAGCTATGACCTTTGCCCAATACTTCAAAGCATCCTCCTATTGTCTGATCGCCTCCGGCTTCATGGCAGTCGCTTCAACCGGCGCGGTAGACGGGATCTCTCTGGTTTTCTTCGCATCGGTTCTGGTCGGCAGCTGGTTCATGGATACCGGCAGGCTCCGGCAGAAAACCCCCATATGGCTCCTGAATGGCGCCGCCGTCGCTTCCCTGCTTTTCTTCGCAGCCGATATCCGCCTGCTGTCCCGCTCCTTCCCGGTCAGCATCGTGCATTTTGTCTTTTTGATTGCCGCCATCAAGTTGTTTACTCTCTCCAAAGACCGCGATTACGCGCTTCTGTACCTCATCAGCTTCGCCTTGTTGCTCGCGGCATCCATCCTCACGGTCAACATTTTCTTCGGCGTCTGGTACCTGGCGTTCCTCTTTTCCGGCATCATCTCGCTGGTTCTGTTCGAAATGCGCCGGAGCAATGCCAGGATGCAGAGCAGGGCCAGGGTTCAGCCTCTGGTGACGCCCCGGAAACTGCAGGGAACAGGGTTCGAGCTTTTTTCCCCGTTCCCCTCCCGCCTCCTCTCCGGGATGATGACGGGGATCACGCTGCTTGTTTTGCTGCTGGCAGTCCCGCTCTTTTTCCTTCTTCCGCGAATGAATCTGGGGCTGTATAAACCGCCCCTGGGAAACACCCAATTCCTGACCGGATTCTCCGAAAGGGTCGAACTCGGCAGGATGGGCACCATTCTGCAATCCGATGCTCTCGTGATGAGAGTCCGAATATCCCGATCCCTGTCCGGGCTGCCCGCCGGCCTCAAGTGGAGAGGGCTTTCCTTCGACTTTTACGACGGCCGTTCCTGGAGCCGAAGCGATCTCAGCAGGAGCGCAATTCCGACGCAGGGGCGGTATTACAAACTCGAAACCACCACGCAGGGCACGGACTGGATCGACCAGACCTTTTTTATCGAGGCTTTGTCCACCGACGTGATTTTCGCCGCCCACAAAGCGCTGGCCGTTTCCAGGGACGTCGGCGCCCTTCAACGGGATTTTTCCGAAAACCTGTTTGCGTCCCGGCGCCAGAGGAGCAAATTGAGATATTCGGCGATATCCGATCCTATCCTCCCGGATCCGGCAAAAATCTCCGATCTGTCTCCAGTGCCTGCGCAGATCCTGGAGACATACCTGCAGCTGCCGTTCCGGAATGCCCGGATTTCGGATCTGGCGACGATAGCGGCAAAACCGGCAGCCACAAAATACGGTAAAGCACTGGCTATCGAAAAGTATCTGCGTTCCCACTACACTTACAGCCTGGAGCTTCGCGGCGACCCGGGCGCCCCGGATCCGCTGGCCATGTTCCTGTTCGACACCCGGAGAGGGCACTGTGAATATTTCGCCTCCGCCATGGTCCTAATGCTCCGCCACATAGGAATTCCCGCACGTCTGGTGAACGGATTCCGCATGGGGGAATACAACAGACTCGGCAATGATTTCATCGTCCGCCAATACGACGCGCATAGCTGGGTGGAAGCCTTCTTCCCTCCGTACGGCTGGATTGAATTCGACCCCACTCCGGCAAGCCCGCAGCATCCGCAATCAGCGTTCGCGCGCATGGCTGCTTATCTCTCCGACGCCATCGACCTCTGGTGGTGGGAAGGAGTGGTGAATTATGATGCCTCCAAGCAGTACCAGATGATCGGCCATTTGCAGGAAAGGATGGACAGGCTCTGGAGCAGCCTGGCCGATCTCCTGGCATGGGCATCCGACGGAGGCCGGAGGGTGATGGAACGGATTCATTCCCCAAATCCCGCGGCCGGATTGGAGAGGGGATGGATTCGCGGGCTGCCGTGGGCCGCTGTTGCATTGCTGCTGGTGGTGCGGCCCTTGCGCCGGCGTGTTGCGCTCCTGATACGAAGTACCTGGTACCGGAACAATGCGCGCAGGGCGGCAGGCAGCTACTATGGGGAGGCTCTGGAAATGCTCGCGGCGCATGGCATGAAACGGGCTTGCGCAGAAACACCGCTGGAGTTCGCCCACAGGATCGGGGATCATCCTGCGGGCCCTTCGCTGCGGGCACTGACCCGCCTGTATAATGCCGCGCGATACGGGCCCCCGGATGCCTCCTGGAATCCGGCGGAGGCCCGGGAGCATCTGAGCTCCATGCGCATCGCCCTGCATGTCCGCTGAACAACCATCAATGGACGGTCGGCGCTTATCCGCTCTTTGGGCGCCACGGGTGCGCTGCCGGCCCCCTGAAGCCGTCAGGTTTCACCCGTCGCCCGGCTAGGAAAGGAGCCATCGTAGAGCTACCTCGAGGCCTCGCGGATTCTGCCGGTTGGTTCGGGCGTCGCGACATCGACCGGAACGTCCCGCAGTATCTCGCCCTGGAGCCCGACGACGATGCAACGGACCGGGACGCGCCGCCGGGCACGGCTCGCAGCCTCCGCAGCTTGCCTCAAAAGGCCGTTGCAGCAGGGAACCTGCATGATCATGACGCAGATGGAGCGGACGCAAGCCTGATCGATCAGCGCCGTCAGCTTCTCCTGATAGACCTCCTGATTGGCATCCAGCTTGGGACAGGCAATCGCGAGAGTCCGACCCTTGAGATAATCCTTGTGGAAATCGGCAAGCGCGTAGGCCACGCAATCCGCAGCCAGGACCAGATCGGAATCCCGGTAATGTGCCGCGGATGGCGATATTAAGTGAAGCTGTACCGGCCAATGGGTCAATTGGGACTGCCGGGAAAGTCCGTCTTCCTCGACCCGGTCCCGGCGCAAAAAAGCCTGACTCCGGGACCCGGCACACTGCCCCGCCGCGGACCGCCGGGCGGGAGATTCCAGTCCGGGACTGACATCAATATTACGTTCCTTCAAACACGCCAAAGCCTGTTTGAGATAGTCCTGCTGGCCGTGGCGGCTTAGATGCTCAAGATGCGCCCGGATGACGTTGTGCCCCTGGGGAATTATATTCCCGAGCACCCTGGCCTCATCGTAGGGTTCGGCTTCCCGTTCCTCGACGGAAATAGCATCCTCGGGACAGGCGCTCAGACATGCGCCGAGACCGTCACAAAGAAGATCCCCGACAAGCCGGGCTTTGCCGTCGATGAGCTGCAAGGCGCCTTCCGGACAGTCGGATATACACAAACCGCATCCCGTGCACTTTTCATGATCGATCCGGATGATTTTACGTTTCATAGCTGCTCCCGCTTTCAGTAATTTGCCTTCCCTGTCACATCCTGATTATGGCCGGGAATGCGCGGAAGATCCTTGACACAGGTCAAGAAAATGCAGGTCATCATTCCACCTTGAATCATCCATAGCTCGCAATCCATCCTATGGTTTTTAACGTTCAACGTTTGAACGTTTGAACGTTTCAACGTTTGAACGTTCAACATTTATACGCATAATCAATAAATACGGAAAGAGCGCCCACGGTGCAGGTATAATCCGGCGAAAGGAGAACGATATGGAGATAGAAACGCAGTGCGTTCACAGTGGGCGGTATAAAGACAGGGCAAGCGGGGGAATGAACACTCCCATTTTCACCTCTTCTTCCTTTGAGTATCTCGACCGCGAATCCACGGTGTATCCGCGCTATTTCAACACCCCGAACCAGGAAGCCGTGGTCCGCAAAATATGCGCACTGGAGCGCGCGGAAGACGGCGTCCTGTTCAGTTCCGGCATGGCCGCCCTAAGCACTGCAATTCTGGCTTTCGCGGCCAAGGATGACCACGTTGTGATGCTGGACGAGCTGTACGGCGGGACGCATGCATTTGCTACCGACACTTTCGACCGGCTCGGAATTCAATATTCCTTCGCTGCGACGGATGCCGAATCGGTCGCCCGCGCAGTGACGCCCGCCACGCGGATTATGGTCCTGGAATCGCCGACAAATCCCCTGCTCGGGATCATTGACATCCGGCGCGTTGCGGATTTCGCGAGGAGCCGGGGAATCGTTACGATCATGGACAACACCTTCGCAACGCCTGTGAATCAGAATCCGCTGGCTATGGGGATCGACATCGTGATCCACAGCGGGACCAAGTATCTGGGCGGGCACAGCGACCTATGCTGCGGAGCGGCCGTGACTTCGCGCGAGAAGGCGGGACTCATCCGCGGCCTGGCGCGGAACCTGGGGGGCAGCCTGAACGCCATCGACTGCTATCTCCTCGAACGGAGCATCAAAACGCTCGCCCTGAGGGTCGACAGGCAATCGGACAACGCACTCCGAGTTGCAGAGTTTCTGGCATCGCACCGGGCGATAGGCCGGGTAAATTACCCCGGTTTGCCGACCTTCAAGGGACACTCGATCGCCAAATCGCAGATGAGCCGTTTTGGAGGGATGCTGTCGTTCGAACTCAAGGAGGATACCGGAGAACCGTCCGCTTTCCTGCAGCGGTTGAAAACCATCACTCCGGCGGTAAGCCTCGGATCTGTGGAGACCATTATATGCTGTCCCGCCCAAACCTCGCACTCCAAGATATCCTCGAAGGAGCGTGACAGGGTTGGGATTTCCGACCGCCTGTTGCGTCTGTCGGTGGGCATCGAGCATGTCGGCGATTTGATCGCGGACCTCAAACAGGCGCTTGAAACGGCCTGAGCACGGGTGGTGCGTCGCAGGTCGCAGCTGGAATCGCCGGACGGCCTGCGACATTCACACAGAACCGCCCCGCAGGAGCCGGGAATCCGGGACAGCCGGGTGTGAAGGCTCCTGCCGCAATTACTTTTCGACAGGATATTTCAGCTCCATCCACTTCAGGAATCCGCCTTCGAGCACTTTGATATTCCGGTATCCCATCTGCGACAGTTTTTCGGCGATATCCGTGGAATCCTCTTCATGGGCGCAGGAGCAATAAAGAATCAGCGTCTTATTGCGGGGAAGGGTGACCGGCAGTTTGAGCTTCGTCGCCCACGGAAAGCTGACAGCGCCCGGAATGTGACCTTCATCGTAGGACTCCTGCGGGTCGTTGCTGACCACCAGGATATCCGGAGCCTTGCTGTCAATCATCTTTTTCAGCTCTTCGCACTTGACAGCGGGAAAGCTCGGAGCGGCGAAATCGTCTTCCTGAGCCAAAGCAGTGAGAGAGAAAACCCAGAAGAGACCGAAGCAGACCAATATATGAGTCAATGTTTTTTTTGGGATCATTGAAGCACCTCATCATTTTGTTGCCGCGTAAGTAAATTTCCTTGCGTGTTCAATCGCGTTCTACCGGGACACGTTATATTGATACATGTAAGGGCCGCAAAGTTGCAGAATTTTTATTCATCAACTTTGGCAGCCGGCCGGTGGCAAGCCGTACAGCTTTGCGCGGAGAATTTGGCATGATTTGCCGGGAAGGGCTTGAACATTCCTGCGCCGTGGCATTGGGTGCAGTTCTTATACATATCCCCTTCAATTGAATGCGGAATTGGCGAGGGTTTGCCGGCCGATGTTTCGCGCCGGTCGGGTTTCGGGGTTTCCCGGACTGGACCGGGACGATGGCATATCTGGCAGGATGCCACGGGCCTGCCCTCGTGGGATTTAGGCATCGGCTTCAATGCGGACCGGCTGTGGCATCCATTGCATTGTTCCTGGCCCTCGACAGGATGGGGAATGAGAGGGGCGGAGACCGCCGGGAGCTTTCCTCCGGGCAAAGGTGAAGACGTTTCGGGACCGGACACCTGAGGTTTAGTCACAGCCGGCAACGTCTGAATGGCGGTATTTTCGGCGGTGGCGGCCCAATAAATGCTGCCGATCCCGCCCGCTGCGAAAGCCACGGCAGCCGGGATGAAGAGCATCCTGCGTCGCCGCACATCCCGCGGATCGGAAACGGGAGGCGTGAAGCCCGAGACGAGCTGCTCCAATTCGTCTCCGTGCTCTTCCTCCATCTGGTGTTTTGAAAGCTTCCCCGTGAACATGCTTTTATTGAAGAACTTCACGTGGACGTTGTAGAAATGCCAGACGATGATGGCCAGAACGGCCAGGATGGCCTCACCGCCATGAGCCGCCTTGGCAGCAGGGATAAACTGGCCGGGCAGGAAACGGGTGGTGATCAACGGGTTCCACAGCATGAACCCGGTCATGGCCATGATCACACCACCCCAGATCAGCGCCCAGTACTCCACTTTTTCCGTGAAGCTATAGCGGGGCATATGCGGAGGATCGGGGGCCAGGAACGCATTGTAGCGCAACAGGTGCCATGCGTCGGTGATATCCTTCGGCCCCGGAGCCATAGTCCAGGCGACACGCCTGACATAAATCCTATAAGCAACGACTATGAAGTGGTACACGGCCAGGGCGGAAAAAACCACAGACGCCCACCGGTGAATGATGCGCGTCTTTTCGATTCCGCCGAAAAACTCAATCAGCCAGGTCGCGGCGTGATTCGGCGCGAAGAACTGGGGCAATCCGGTAAGGCTGAGGACCGTGAACGAAACAGCCAGTATCAGATGCTCGATCCGTTGCGAAACCGTGAATCGATGCATCGATCCCGGATCCGCCGGCGCCGCATCCTTTTCCGTGCTCATACGGTCTACTCCTCGGCGCTGCCGCTGCGACGTCTGCGCCACCTCCGGATGATCCGGCTGCTCGCGTCCATCGCCACATAAACCACCATGCCGCCAATCGTCATCGGTATAAGGATCCGGTAAAACAGGTGCACATAGTAAACAAGGGGGAACCTGTCCCGGCTTGGAGGGAAATGGCCGACCCAGCTGTCCGGAAAATTGGCGCTGGCATCGGGATGGCACCGGCGGCAGGTTTTCAAAAGGTTCTGTTTGACAACTCCGGAATTGGCGGCAGACGCCTTCTGAATGTCATGGATGCCGTGGCAATCGGTACACACCGCCTCATTTTGGCGCTGATTGCCGCCCTCGGTCTCGAACAGCGTCACGGTTAGGCCGTGAAAATCCGCCACGTAGGTATTGAAAACGTCCGCAGACAGGTTATACCTGCGCATCATCGCGGCGTCGCCGTGGCATTTGCCGCAAAGCTTGGGAGACCGCAACCTGAAGGCCTGGGTGGTGGGATCCTCCTGCCGGTGCACGCCGTGGCAGTCCGTACAGACCGGCACATCTGGGTTGCTGGTTTCGAGCAGGGCTTTCCCATGCGCGCTCGTCAGGTATTGCGCGTACGTAACCCTGTGACAGTTCCCGCACTCCGTGGAAATTTTCTGGCGCGGCACGTTCGGCTTAGTGACTGCATGACTGCCATGGCAGTCGACACAGATCGCGCCATCCCGGTTCCCGGCCGCGATCACCCGGGTGTGGTTGCTGTCCAGCGCCTGTTTGTATTGGCCAGGGTGGCAGGTTTGGCATTGCCGATACCTCTCCATCTGGAAAGCACGCCGGTCGTAAGCGGTATTTCCGGGGTGCGGGAATCCGCTGATGTTCGTGTGACACTCGGTGCATTTCAGGGCGCCATGGAGGGAAGCGCGGAGTTCCTCCACATTGACGGTCAGCGCCAGCATTTCGCCGCTGGGCAACATGGCACTCAGACCCCGGGTGGTATGACAGCCGAGGCATGCCGTGTCCTCCTGCGGGGCAGCCCCGGCCGCTCCCATAATGGAGATCCAAAGCAGCGCCGGAATCCCCTTTGTAAAGAACCACCCTTTTACAATCCGCGAGGGACAGATCGAAGCCATAGGGCCCTGTACAACTGCGTGTGTCTGTGCCAATCCAGTGGACACAAGATACCAGCCCCGGGGTGCAGTACACAAGCTCCGGCATCGCATAATCTTTCTGCCTGTCCCTGCCCTGAAGCGGATTCGGCGCAGGCGCCGGCAAATCCGCTTGATACAATTATAAAGGGGGCTTACTATTCACCTCCTCTGGAGCGGGTCGTGGCGAAAGTAGGATTCATCAGCCTGGGTTGTCCCAAAAACCTTGTAGACAGCGAGGTCATGGTAGGTCTGTTGCAGGCCCGGGGCCATGTCCTGACCGCCAACCCGGAGGACGCAGAGGTGCTTGTCGTCAACACCTGCAGCTTCATAGAAGGCTCCAAAAGAGAATCCATCGAGACGATTCTTGCGGCAGCGCGGCTTAAGAGCTCAGGGTCGTGCAAAAGGCTCATTGTTACGGGCTGCCTGGCCGAGCGTTACCCCTCGGAGATCCGATCCGATCTCGCCGAGGTGGACGCGGTTCTCGGCACGAACCAGATAGAAGAGATCACCCGCGCCGTGAGCGGGATTCCGGTCGCCCCGCCCGACTCGTATGGCCGCAGCGATGCGAATCTATACCTCTATGATCACAAGACTCCGCGCACCCTCGTCGGGCCGAAGTATGCAGCCTATATGAAAATCTCCGAAGGGTGCGATCACACCTGCGCTTTCTGCATCATTCCAAAGATACGCGGAAGGCTCCGGAGCCGCACGGTTTCGTCGCTTGTGCTGGAAGCCCGGCAACTCGTATCGCAGGGAGTCAGGGAAATCACCCTCATCTCGCAGGATACGACGAGCTATGGGCTCGACCTCGGGATTCAGGACGGGCTGGCAAGCCTGCTGAAGGCCCTCAGCGGTGTGGACGGCCTTCGATGGATTCGATTTTTATATGTCTACCCTGATCTTGTCAGCGACAGGATGATCGAGGCCGTCAATTCGAGCGACAAAATCTGCAAATACATCGACATGCCTCTGCAGCACGCCAGCGCCGGCATCCTGAGGTCGATGAGGCGCGGCGGGAGCCGCAAGGGCCTGATGCGCATGATCCGAAGAATCCGGGACAGGATCCCGGGTGTGACATTCCGGACTACCATGATCGTGGGCTATCCCGGCGAAACCGAAGAAAATTTCCGGGAACTGATGGATTTTTGCGGAGAGCTCGAATTTGACCGTCTGGGTGTCTTCACTTATTCGGACGAAGAGGATACGATAGCCTTTTCCCTGCGGCCCAAAGTTCCCGTTCGAACGGCCGAGCGGCGCCGCCGTCTTCTGATGCGACAGCAGAGTTCCCTAGCGGCCCGCAAAAACCGCCTCCTGGTCGGGAAGGTATTCCCCGTCCTGGTGGAAGGCCCCTCGCCGGAAACGGATCTTATGCTGCAGGGCCGCCTCGAGTCTCAGGCCCCGGAAATTGACGGCGTCTGTCTGATAAATGACTCCGAGATCGGTGAGGTACAAAGCGGGGAATTCCGGACGATCCGCATCACGCGGGCTCTGGGCCATGACCTCCTGGGTACCATTGTCGGATAGGTTTTCGCCGGTCCTTTGACAGATGGAAATATGATTGTGAAATGTCCGCGCTGCAGCAAGGAGACAGAAAGCACGGGAAATCCGTTCCGCCCGTTTTGCAGCGAGCGCTGCCAGCTCATCGACCTGGGCAAATGGTTGAGCGGCGAATACGGCATCCCGGCCGGAGACGCGGATGAAACCGGTGAATCAGCCCCGGGCGAGGACAGCCGGGAATGAGAAAGCATCTATCTTTTATCGTCGCAAGCGTGTTTTACGTCGGCTGCTTCCCCAAAGCGCCGGGGACCTGCGCATCCGCCGTGGCGACACTCGCCTTTTTCCTGGTTTTTTATTTTTCACACCGTATGCTGCCCGGCCTCCACTTGACGACCGTCTGCCTGATATCCCTGGTCGGCACGCTGGCTGCAGACAGGGCAAGCCGCGATTCAGGAAACGAAGATCCTTCGGTTGTGGTCATTGATGAAGTTGCGGGACAGCTCCTCACGTTTCTGTTTTTACCCGTCAACGCGTTCAACCTTATTTTCGGCTTTGTGGCCTTCCGGATTTTCGACATCTGGAAGCCCTACCCCATACGGAAACTGGAAAGCCTGAAGCATGGCGTGGGGATCATGGCAGATGATCTGCTGGCGGGCGTTTACGGAAACCTGGTCCTGCAAGCCATCAACTATTTTATCTGAAGGCACAATGAAGGCTGAAATCATTGCAGTCGGCTCCGAACTGCTCACGCCGGACGCCATCGACACCAATTCGCTCTACCTCACCCACAGACTGAATGAGGCAGGCTGCGAGGTCCGTCTAAAGACCGTTGTCGGGGACAGCCGGGACGACATCGCGCAGTTGCTGGCATCCGCCTTGAAGCGCTCCGACCTGATCATTCTCTGCGGCGGGCTGGGCCCCACGGAAGATGACGTAACGCGCGCTGCTGTCGCTCTTTCGCTCGATCGCCCTCTGGCAGCCGATGCGGATGTTCTGGACGCGCTGCACAGAAAATTCGCGGAGCGCGGCTTTCCCATGGCCAAAATCAACGAGAGGCAGGCTGAGGTGATCGAGGGCGCAGAAGTCCTGGAGAATTCCCTTGGGACCGCGCCAGGTATGCTGATCAGGGAAAATGGGCGAACGATCGTATTGCTGCCCGGTCCTCCACGGGAACTCCAGAACATATTTGACAGCAAGGTCCTGCCCAAAATAGAAAATTTATGCGTAGGAGTGAAACTGGCATATCGATCGTTCCATGTTACGGGCATCACCGAGTCGGAACTGGATTCGCAGATCGCTCCGATTTATTCCGCTTATCCCCGGATACGCACGACGGTGCTTGCCGGCACAAAACACATTGCCGTGAGGCTGTACTGCTGGGCGCCGTCCGGGGAAAGGCCTGAAGATCTTGATGAACTCGCTTCCAGAATCATGGAGAAGCTTGGCGATGCCGTCTTCAGCACCCGCGGCGAATCCATGGAGGAAGTGGTCGGCAGGCTGCTCCACGAATCCGGACGGACACTGGCTGTCGCGGAATCCTGTACCGCCGGGATGCTGGGCATGAGCATAACCCGTGTCCCGGGAAGCTCGAGCTATTTTCTGGGAGGCGTCCTGTGTTACAGCAACGATGCCAAAATAAAGCTCTGCGGCGTGCCGGCGGAGCTCCTGGAAAAACACGGTGCCGTCAGCGCGGAAGCCGCGGAAGCGCTGGCCGAGGGAGTCCGGAACGCCTTGAACAGCTCCATCGGCCTTTCCATAACGGGCATCGCGGGTCCGGGGGGAGGCTCTGCCGGGAAGCCGGTTGGACTTGTCTATACGGCAATTTCCGACGGAAGGCACACGGAAAGCAGACACCGCATCATGCCCGGAGACAGGGAATCCATACGGGAGCGTTCGACATACCTGGCGCTTTCCTGGCTGCGCCGGTTTCTTCAGAGAAGTTGAAAGCCATGGTGTGCAAATTATGAGAACATTCATTGCCATTCCCCTCCCCGAGGAATGCCGCCGGGCGCTGGAGCAAATGCAGCAGAGCCTGCGCTCCTTTCATGCGGATGTCCGCTGGACCGCGATCCCATCCATACATCTCACATTAAGATTTCTGGGAGAAGCGGATCCGGCGATGATTCCCGGGCTGGCGGCATCTCTGGCCGCCGCAGCCCAAGCCACGATTGCTTTCACGCTCCGCCTTCGGGGATTGGGATGTTTTCCAAACTTCAGGAATCCGCGGGTGATCTGGTGCGGGATCGACGGAGAGACCGGCAGCCTGGCGGAGCTTCAAAAGACGGTGGAATCCGTCTGTGCGGCCTTCGGATTCGAGCCCGAGGCGCGCGCCTTTCAGCCCCACTTGACACTGGGCCGGGTCAACGGCAAAAGAAATTTACAGCCCCTTTTGGACTGTATTAAGATGGGCTCCAATCATGAGTGCAGCTTCAAAACCGATGCCTTTAATATATATAGGAGCACTCTAAAACCGCAAGGCGCCATATATGACGTGTTGGAAACAATCGCGCTGAGCACATAAGCAGCCGGATGGATGGACGGTTCAATCCTCTCGGCCGTTAAGTTTCCAGGTAAGAGGTCCTGTCATGAGACTCGAATTTCTGATCCCAGCGGCGGCGTATCTGCTCGGATCGATCCCTTTCGGCTATATACTGGTAAGGTGCACCGAGGGAAAGGACATACGGTCCTTCGGAAGCGGCAACATCGGCGCTACCAATGTCTTCCGTCAAAGCCGTTGGGCCGGACTGCTGACATTATTGCTGGATGCAGGCAAGGGATATCTGGCTGTGCTTGTGGCCGTTTGGATGGGCGGGGGCACGCACTGGCAGGCAGTCGCCGCAGTAGCGGCCATTGCCGGTCATATTTTCACGGTCTGGCTGCGATTCAGGGGAGGCAAGGGAGTCGCCGCGGGATGCGGAGCCTTTCTCGCGCTCTCCCCGCAGGCGCTACTGACAATCCTGATTTTCTTCCTCCTGATCCTGATCGCGACCCGCTACGTATCACTGGCTTCGATTGGCGCTGCGGCCCTCTTCCCGTTTTGGGCTTATGTTTACGGTGAGCCCCTGCCGGTATGGGTTTGGGGCTCCTTGGGAGCGCTGCTGATCATAGGAAGGCATTATCAGAATATCCAGCGGCTTATTTCCGGAACCGAGAGTAAGATGAAATTTGGGACGCGATCGTGACAAACCGGCCCGGGAGGTATTTGTGGCAATAAGCAAAGAACTGTTGGAAATTCTCGCCTGTCCTTTGTGCAAGGAAGAGGTTCGTCTGACGCCGGATGGCGCCGGGCTGAAATGCATAAAGTGCCATCGTGTCTATCCCATCCGCGACGACATCCCGGTAATGCTGATCGACGAGGCCAAGATTGACGAAGCCTAAGCCCGGGGAACCGGGATCCGCCTCCGGCCCGAAGGACCAGCAAATGCCCGGTCCGGGAGAGCGCAACGGCACCGAAGCAGTCTCTATCGAAACCGGCCTTTCGCATCTTCAGCCTGCCTGCCGGGAGTTGCAGCGGATACCGCGCATTCTGCTGATCCGCCTGCGCTCGCTGGGCGACGCCATACTGACCCTGCCGCTGGTTGAAGCGCTTCATGCCTGGCGTCCGGAGTTCGAGCTGGATGTCCTGATCGAGGCGCCCTTCGCTCCTGTTTTCATGAACCATCCGGCCATTCACGAGGTTTTGGCGGTGAAGCGCCGCGGCGGACACGAAACGGCCGGCTGGTCGCGATACCATGCGGCCATCGAGATCCGGAAACGGCGCTATCCGGCCGTATTGAATCTCCACGGCGGTACAACGTCCATGTTGTTCACCTGCGCCGCCGGAGCCAAACTGAGGATCGGGCAGGAAAGCCACCGTGGATCCCGGCTCTACAACGCGCGGATCCCGCCTTCAACTGCTATATGGCGGCGTTCATCGATTCACACGGCGGAGCACCAACTCAGCTTTATGCGCTGGTTTGAAATTCCCATGCCCGAAAAAATCACAGGGGCGATCCACGTGGATAAAGCCTCGGAGGCGCGGATCCGGGACCGGCTCGACTGCGCGGGCATCGGAAAATACCTTGTCATCCAGCCGACGGCGACGCTGGCGACCAAACAATGGAGCGCAGCAAAGTTTGCGGAGCTTGGGGACCGCCTGTTCCGGCAGCATGGCGTTCCGGTCCTATACACGGCAGGATTGCAGGAAGACGGAGTCCTTCGGGAGGTGCGACGCAGTGCCCTGGAGCGCCACATATACTGGTCGGATCTTCCGCTGAGTGAGCTCTTCGCTCTGATCAAGGGATGCCTCATTTTTATAGGCAACGACAGCGGCCCGACGCACGCCGCCGCCGCCATGAAAAGGCCCGTCGTGGTAATCTGGGGATCTTCGGATTTCGATGCCTGGCATCCCTGGGGCACCGACTATGAGGCAGTCCGTTCGGAGTTTCCGTGCATGCCCTGTCCCGGGTACCAATGCGGCGCTTTCGGCCAACCCCGATGCATTCTGGACATTTCGGTTCAGCAGGTGATCGAGGCGAGCGGGCGGCTCATGGCCCGGCTGCCCAAAAACATTGGGTGAAGGCGATTCTCCGGCAGCCGCTCGATGGATGCTAAACTCAATGGAAAATTAGCCAACTCTGAAGGCAGATACTTACACCTGCAGCAAAGGGCTTTGGGAGAGACGTTTCACCAAAATCCAGGGAAGAGCAGCTACATGCTGCGAATGGCCGCGATAAGTTCGTCGGGGCTGACACAGGCTGTTCCCAGCTTGCCGACCACAATACCTGCCGCGATGTTGGAGAGCACCGCTGCCTGAAGAACGCTAAGCCCGGCAACCAGGCTCAAGGCCAGGGTGGAGACGACGGTGTCTCCTGCGCCGGTGACGTCGAACACCTCCTGCGCCACCGTCGGGATACAGGTCACGCCCGAACCGCGTTCGAATAATGCCATCCCCTCTTCCCCGCGTGTGACAAGCAGGTGTTCAATGCCGGATTCGCGGAGGATTTTCCTGCCCGCGCGAATGAGATCCGCCGTGCTGGAAACGGCGATGCCCGAAGCCCGCTCCACTTCCAGCGTGTTGGGTGTAATAACGGTTGCAGGCCTGTAAACAGCGAAGTCCGTAATTTTGGGATCCACGCAAACAACCCTCCGGGCCGACCTGGCCAGGGGCAGGGTACGCTTGAGCAGTTGAGGAGAGATCAATCCCTTCGCATAGTCGGAGACGATCACGGCATCGGAGGAGGAAAGGGCGGCCCGGAATTTTTCCGCTACCCGTGCCTGCAGGCTCGCAGGAACTGCGGATCGGTCCTCGCGGTCCGTGCGGCATACCTGCTGGTGATGCGCGATAATGCGCGTTTTGATGCTGGTGGGCCGGCTTTTGTCCATTACCAGCCCGCCGATCGGGGATCCGATAGCTTTGAATTCCTCCCGCAGGCGCTTTCCTTCAAAATCTTCGCCCAAAATACCCAACGGCACCGGCATTCCCCCAAGGCTTCGTATATTGCCGGCCACATTGGCGGCGCCGCCCAGACAGGTGCTCTCTTTCCGGATCTCCACCACCGGCACGGGAGCTTCCGGGCTGATGCGGGAGACCGATCCCCAGATAAACCGATCCAGCATGAGGTCTCCCAGCACAATGATGCGCTTGTTCCGGAAATTCCGCACCGCCCGGATCAGGGTATCCGGATCGCATTGAAACTGGCTGAGCATCATAAAATCCTTTACGTCACGATGAGCGAACTGCGTTTCTCTTCCCTCGGAATCGCGCGGGCCAGGAAGTCGACATACCCGGTGCCGGAGCGCCGCCCGCCTGCATAGGCGGAGATCATGGATTGGAGGTATCCCAGACATTCAATGGCCGCGCCCAGTTGCAGGCGCGTGTTACTGGGATCCACGATCCCCTTTTTCCCCTCTCCTTCCGGATTCCTGTAGGACTCGATAATTTTCCGCAATTCCCGCCGCATCGCCTCGACCCGGAGATCGTCGCACGTTTTTTCGTAAAGAACACCCTTATTTTCCGTTTCGTAAGTATCAAGCAGGGCACGGACGGCTTCGGCAACATCCCTGTCCGTCAGGTCGCGCGATGAGAGCCGTTCGCGGGCGATGGAAATTTCGAGATGCGCTACCACATCGTCATGGTCCTGCAGGACCCTCTGGTTCCTCTCCGATGCCACCGTGTCCAGGCTGTGAAGCCTTCTGGCAAAATCTTCGGCGTCCCGCTCGCGACCGACATTCAGGTATCCGCAGCTTTCGGGACAATCGATTTCCAGAACACGCTTTTCCCCGCAGCACTGGGCGCATATCCATACGTTCTTTGCGGGGCAAAACCTCTTTGCTTTTTTCAGGTCACACAAACCGCATTTCATGAGTCGCCAACTTTCATGCAAAATCGTTCTTATACCATATTTTCGGCCGGCTTCCGACAGAACCCTCGGAGAAACTTTTTTGCCTCCGCGTAATCCGGATAAGCCCGCTCCGCGTGGCGAAACCCCGGGGGATGCGGTTTGCCGCTTCGGCCGGAAGACGGGTGTTCAAACAGGGTGTGGAGCATTTCGTGAAAGACAATGTATTCCAGCACAAACTTCGGGACTCCCGGTGAGTCCAGGGCGGGACTTAGCGTGATCGTATGGTGCACCGGATCGTAGTGCCCCAAACGCCTCCGGCCGGCACGAAATCCCCAACCGATTTTGCGGATTTCAATCTGGCTGTTGAAATAGCGGGCATTGATGTCACGAAATATCTCTGCGGGAGAATAGTGCCTGCCTTCCCCTGTATGGATTTGTTTCCGTCCTCTCAAAAGGCGCCGCTCCCGCACGGCTTCGGCGATGCCGGGGCTTTTGCGGTAAGCCTCGTACGCCCGCAATATCCCGGGGTCGGGTTTTCTGTGTGAAACCTTGCAGGCGAGAATGACGGCCAGGGCTTCAAGCACTGTTTCCGGGGCATGCCGGCAATGATCGCTTATCCGGATGACCCATCCGGATTTCTTGCGCCGGATCGTGTGCGTAAGCCCTATGTAGGGATAGAAGGAGGCCTCGATCCGGGCGCCCCGAAATATCGGGAATGAGGCCGGCAATATGGACTGGCAGATCCGCTGCAGTTTTGAAGTGTCCGCCATGGCAAGAGAGAGCCGATGCATGGAATGATGAAAAGCCGGCCGCAAACTTCGCCAACCCTTGAAAGATAATGGGTCCCGGTGGTGTCCGCAGGACGGCCGGTCAGCCTTTTCCTTTATCGGAATCCCGAAGCGCTTCCCGCAGCGTGGCGACTTCCGATTTCAGTCGATCCAGATCCGCCTTCATTTCCGGAAGCCTCCCGAAGAGTGCGTTGAGCCGCTTATATTCCCGGAGCGGACGCACAGGCACTCCCCAGTAGACATCGCCGCTGCGCACGATCTTTCCGGGCAGGATGCCGGCTTTGGACCCGATAACGGCGCCCTTTTGCACCCTCGTGTGGTCCCCGAAGCCGACCTGGCCGCCGATGACCGCATCGTCCTCGATGACGCTGCTCCCTGATACTCCCGTCTGGGCGGCGATTACGACGTTTCTGCCGATTTCCACGTTATGCGCTATCTGGACCAGGTTGTCGATTTTTGAGCCCGCGCCGATGCGCGTCGTTCCCAGCGATCCACGGTCAACCGTGGAGTTGGCGCCGATTTCAACGTCATCTTCAATAACAACCGCCCCGACCTGAGGGAACTTCCATTGGCGCCGGCCGTCGAAGACATACCCGAAACCATCACTGCCGACAACAACTCCCGCATGCAGCACGACGCGGTCTCCAACCTGTATGCCTGGATAGAGAACAACTCCGGGATAAAAAATACACTCCCGGCCTACGCTGCACCCCTCGCCGACGGCCACCCGCGCCCGCAGGATGGTTCCTCTCCCGATCCTGGCGCCGGCTTCCACCGCGACCCACGGCCCTATCTCCACGCCTTCTTCAATCTGAGCTCCCGGCGCAATACAGGCCGTGGGATGCCGGGTGCCTCGGCTCGCAGGCCGGGGGTGCAGGTAGGCCGCCGCTTTTGAGAAGTCGATTTTCGGAGTTTCGGAAAAAATTGTGTGGATTCCGGCGGACGCCGCCTGCCTGGGAAGGACAATGCATCCAGCCTGAGACGCTTGGAGGCCAAGCGTTTCGTGCCCAGCTGCCTCCAGAAAAGCCAGGGATTCGCGGTCGGCCGTTGAGAATTTTGAAACCTTTGTCAGCATGCGGTCGCCATCCCCTTGGTATTCGAGGCCAAGCAGTGATGCCAACTGCCTGATGGTATAGCTCATAGGGCACTCGATCCGGAGATCATCGCAACTGCCGGAAAACAAATACTCTCCGGCAGAGCCGAAGGCCTTGCGGTGGCCGGCCCCTCAAAGGGGCCTGATTGCAAACGATAAAAGATTAAACCGATTTCACCCGCAATAAATATATCCTTAAATCCATTTGAACCGCAGAATGTCGAATAACGAATTTCGAAGTCGGGCCTGAATTCTGCGGTTCGACATTGGATATTCGACATTCGATATTAGGGGAAGGCATACTCCAGTATTTGTCAAACGGATACTGCCTCGCCGGCGGAGCCGGGGGATCTCCCATCGGATTAGGCCTTGAATGCCGCCAAAGCGTCTTCGCCCTCATTCAGACCGGCAATGCCGCCGGGGCGCCCGACATCCCCTGCCGTCGGGATGTCGAGATCGTGCTTCGTGGTTTGAAGCTCCACCCCTCTTCCTTTGGTATATATTTCGTGCTTCCCCCGGGTCTTGTGCCACTCGGCGAGGTTTGCAGTCCGGTGCATATTTTCGACGATCTGGCGCCATCCCAAGCCCGTATTGTAAGCGCAGAAGGAAATTTCGCCTTCCTGCGTGCCATAGGGGATCACGCACATTTCGGTACGGCGGAAATCGTATGTCCACAGGTCCTGGAACCACATGCCTTCCACGCACAGGACGCGCCATTCATCGCTGCCGGAGCGCGTTTTCATCCGGTCATTCCGGTCGCTGTCCGACTTCTCGGAGCTGGGACGGAAGAGGCTGAAAACCTGCGAGATAGGGAAGCCCTTGGGTGCCTGGTCGGCACGGTAGTTTCGGAGAATTGCCATGGCGAGCTGGGCTTCGGTCAGGGATTTTCCGCGTGCCGTATCGGTGATGACAGCCACGTCCCGAAGGAAACGTTCGTAATCGAACAGCTTGAACAGGGGTATCCATTCATGGGTGCGGCGGTTGACGACCAGAAGGCTGAAGACGCCGCAGTCCGGATGGCAGTTGCAGGAACTCCATCCCCAGGAAGCTTCCGGCCCCTGAATGATATCCATGATGGTTGTGAACGCGCTGTAGGCGGACAGGGGGAACCAGTCGCGCATGGGTTGCAGGTCTTTGTGCAGCTGCGCCTTGAGATCTTCCACGAGCTGGGAAAGCGTGTATCTGCGGGCAGCCCGGGATTCGTCATCGATTCCTTCGTCGCGGCCCGTAAACGAGACCGGCTGAAACACGACCGTTTGGACCTTGTCCACATTGCGGATGGCGAAGTCCACGATCGGGCCGACCGCATCCCTGTTGACGGTGTTGACAACGGTGGTGACCAGGGTCGTTTTCATCCCGCACCTGGCCATATTTTCAATGGCCTGCGCTTTGACGTCGAAAAGGTTCGGCACGCCGCGATGCTGATTTTTCTCGTTGGTGATGCCGTCGAACTGAAGATAGGTTCCGTGCAGACCCGCCTCGCGCGCCTGACGCGTAAATTCGTCGCTCTGAGCGAACCTTATTCCGTTGGTCGCCGCCAGGATCCTGTAAAACCCGATCTTTCTCGCGTAGGAAACGGCTTCCAGAAAGTGCGGAGAAAGGGTCGGCTCTCCGCCGGAAAAGAGGATAATGATCTGCCGGCGCGGTTTGAAGGAGACCGCCCGGTCCAGTATTTGCTTAATCTCTTCCAGACTCGGTTCACAAACGTATCCGACCTGATTGGCATCGGTGAAACAGGGCGTGCACATCATATTGCAGCGGTTGGTCAGATCGACCGTTAAAACTGTGCCGCGCCCGTATTTGATGGCAGAGGTACCGTGCCTATGAAGGCTCTCGTCCTGCACGGTCTGAAAATCGCGTCCGAAAAACAGATCCTCGATGCGGCGGGTGAATGCAGGGTTGGTCGAGAGCACATCCTCGAAAGCCCCGTGCTTTTCGCAGACCTTGCGCATCAGAATTCTTCCATTGTCCTCGATAATTTCCGCCTTGATTTCGCCAGGGCCGCCTTTGAGCAGCGCTTCAATGCCGCATTCGCCTTGAACGATGCGGGCCCGTATTTCCGGCACACAGCGGGGGCAGAGTGAATCGGTAACTCTCGGGAATCCGAGAGGCGGGGCAGAACGCTCTCGGCCCTTGGATATCTTGCCGGGGGCCCACGCCGGGTGCGGCAATTCGCCTTCGGCCATCCTGGTGTTGACAGCCTGGAATGCTTTCCAGGCAAAGTCCGCGGCACCTGTGACCAGAGAAGCCTTCAGGCGGTTCATAAAGGATCCGCTCCGGCTGTTCTCTCCGGATATGACTTCGCCGTACATCTTCCGCTCCCGTCTGAAATCCCCGGGGCAGCAGTCAACATAAACCCAGACTGTTGCTATAAATACAGCGATTAAATTATCAGCATTTTGCACCCGCGTCCATTCAATTCTAGGGACCGGATTCTGCGACGCCCAAGCCATCGTATCCGATGGACAATGGGAACCCCGGCGCATGGAGTCCCGCCCCCGGGGCGAAGCCGGATTCACCGTTGCATTCAACTGGAACTGTCCCTGGACAGCAGGAATGGTGTAAACTTTCCTCTTCAACGGGAAGAAAGGAGAGCCTATGCGCTGGACACCCGGAGGACGAAGCAAAGATCTTGAGGACAATCGAGGCCAGGGCGGGTCGATGGGCGGCTTTCGGCGGGGAGGCATAAAAGTCGGGCTCGGGGGCATCGTTGTCCTCCTGCTTCTGAGCGTGATTTTCAAACGCGACTTCCTTTCGTTGATAGACCCAGGCGCCGGAACCTCCTATAGCACGGGGGAAACCCAACCGGATCCTGAGCGCGATGCGCGCGAAGAACCAATGGTGCAATTTGTCTCCTTTGTCCTGGATGACACCCAGAATACGTGGGCTCGGATATTCCCCACCATGGGCGCCCAGTACAGGAACGCCAAGCTCGTGCTATTCCGCGATCATGTTGAATCCGCCTGCGGCCTGGCGGAATCGGCTACCGGTCCTTTTTACTGCCCGGAGGACGAAAAAGTCTACATCGACCTGGGGTTCTTCGATGAGCTTCAACAGCGCTTCGGCGCGCCGGGTGAATTCGCCCAGGCATACGTTTTGGCCCATGAAATCGGGCATCACGTGCAGAGGGTTCTGGGGATCGAGACTAAAGTGCGCCAACTGCAGAGGGCCAATCCCGAGCAGGCCAAAGCCCTTTCGGTCCGCATGGAGTTGCAGGCGGATTGCCTTGCGGGGGTTTGGGGCCATTCCACGGCACAACGCAATATCTTGGAAAGCGGGGATGTGGAGTCGGGTCTGGAAGCGGCGGCAGCCGTCGGTGACGACCGCATTCAGCGCATGTCCACCGGCCGTGTCAGCCCTGAATCTTTCACTCACGGGAGTTCGGCTCAGCGCGTGGAGTGGTTCAGGCGGGGGCTGACCCAAGGGAACGCGGAGGTCTGCAATACCTTTCAATAGCTTCGCCCAATGACAGGCAAGAGCGGAAATCCGGAACGGTCCGACAGCGTGTATAGGCTTATGCTACGGTATCTCCGCGGAGCCGCTCCGGAATTGCCTTAGCATGGTAATGATCCGAGCGGCGATATTTCGCCCCTTTTAAGGAAAGCGCGACCCATGATCCCGATGATCAGGCAGGGGATGTACAGAGCGAAAAAAACGGCTGCGTTGCATATCCTGCGGCTCAACCTGGTTTTTATAGGAGCGATCCTGATGCCCGCCGGCCCGCTAAACGCAACCGCTGACAATAAATTGCCGCCGCTCGAGACCGTTTCCCATGTCGACCTCAACCGCTATATGGGGAAATGGTACGAAATCGCCAGCTTTCCGCAATGGTTCCAGAAAGGGTGTGTTGCCAGCAACGCCCAATATACTCTGCGCAAGGACGGCGCGGTCGATGTCCTGAACCAGTGCCGGGAAAAAACTTTGGATGGGAAGCCGAAGGTCGCCAAAGGAAAAGCGTGGGTGGTGGACCCGAAGAGCAATTCCAGGCTTAAAGTCCGCTTCTTCTGGCCGTTTTCGGGCGATTACTGGATTATCGATATCGGCGACGATTACGAATATGCGGTTGTGGGCCATCCCAAGCGAACTTATCTCTGGATCTTAAGCCGCACCCCTCAAATGGATCCGGCCGTATATGACGGCATACTGGAGCGCCTGCGCAAGCAGCACTACGACCTGACACGGCTGAGCAAAACCTTGCAAGCGGCCGGAGAATCCACGCAATAAATCCTGAATCCCGTCTTAGGGCTCGCGCAGCAATCGCTCCACATTTTGGCGCCGATCCTCAGGTTGGATATCCCGCAAACAGCTGGTATGGAAAATCGCGATTCTAAGAGCCGGAAGTCCGGCCGCCGCTGCACCCGACCGATGCTTACCGAACGATTTTCATCAGGATGAGCAGGACCTCCGCCGCAAGGAACCCCGCAATGGTGCGGTGTTCGCGATTTCGGACAACCCTGGACCAGAGAAATTCGGATGAGTCCCGGCCGGATCCCGGGAAACGGGGCCATAAGAGAGGCACGCGGCGGGCGTACTCGAGGAACCTTTCCCCGTAGCCGTTCAGCAGTTCCTGCTCTTCGGCCCGCATTGCGGGAAAGTAGAAGGCCGCGAAAAACATTGCGAAAGGCACCAGCAGCCAGTAGCCCTGGCCTCCGACGATGATGCCGGATGCCATGACGAGCGAGCCGAGGTAGAGAGGATTGCGCGTAAAGGCGTAGGGGCCGCCCTGGGTAAGCACACGCCCTTTTTCGATATGACCCGCCGCCCACAACCGCAAAAGCGCGCCCGCCGAAGCGATCAGGCCGCCGATCCACAAGGATCGGGCCGAGGGGTGCATCAGCCAAAGGAAAATGATTCCCAGTACCGTGCCGGCCGGCACGCGGGTTTTTTGGGCCAGTTTTTTCCACGAACCCATGGCTATTCGGCCTGCTTCCCTTCTACGTCCATAATGGTGCGCTCCCTGCTGAAGGGTGCAGCCAGCCATTTATTGGCTTCGGTTTGAGCGCCGTTCGTATCATCCTTTGTGTTCACGGCCTTCGTGTACTCTGCCATGGCCCGCTGGCGTTGTCCCAGGATATCGTAAATTTTCCCGAGATATATATAGCACCATACCTCGATCCACTTGGGATCTCTGTCTCCATTCAGCGCGTCCCGGAAGGCATTGGCCGATGATTGGAGATTGAACTGCTCATAAAAAACCTCCGCCATCCGGAAATGGGCCAGGGAACGACGGGGGTTGATTTTGAGAGCATTTTCATACGCCCGTATGGCTTCCACCAGATCGCCTCTCTGCTTCAGATCGTTGCCCAGGGATAGCTGGACCGCGACCTGAAGCTCTTTGGAGTCTCTCAATAAATTGTTCCGGGGATCCAGAACAACCCTGTCGGGCATGGCAAAGGTGGAGACGTCGAAGGATGTGGATTTGCCATTCAACTCGACCGTTTTTACCTCCTCCTTCCCGCCGCTGACGACCGCCACTTCAACAGGCATCCGGAAGAGGTCGCGGTCCTGTTTCACGGTTCCGGACACCCGGAAACCGCTGGTCGTTTTGTAAACGACATAATCCACCTGGAATTCCGGGACTCCGATGGTATCGATCCACTCGGCGAAGAACCAACCCAGATCCCTGTCATAGATTTTTTCCGCGAGTTTCCGGAACGCCGCCGTGCTGCCTGCCTTGCCGGCGTAGTCGTGATTGTACTGCCGGAGGAGCTGCTGAAATCTGGCTTCGCCCATAATCCCCCGCAGCATGTTTAAAATCCAGGCGCCTTTTCCCGCCACCACGGACTCATACTTTTCAGTCCGGTGCCCCAGCTCGATTCCGACCCGAACGGCGCTTTTCGACTCGAATTTGAGGGCGAGGACAGCCAGGTTGTCGATCTCCTCTTTGTAGGCAGCCGGGCCCTCGCTTTTGCCCAGATACTGAGCGGCGGAAAAATAGGACATGCCGTCCACCAGCCAAAGGTCCTCCGTGCTTTGCACTCCTACCGTTTCCTGCCACCACTGGTAGGCTATCCGGCGCGCCAGTTCGCGGACCGGAGGCACGGATTGCGCGAGTTCCCGGTGGGTCACAAAAATAGTTCCCTGCATGCCAGGGTGTTTGGCCAGAGGGTCGTCTACTTCGACCAGTCGAAAACGCTCCCCGGATGCGGGAGCTCCGAAAGTCTTGTGGTAATACTCCAGGATCTTTGCGGCTGCCTGCGCGTTCATCTGAATGGATTCCAGATTTTTCTCACGCGTGAAGCATTCAATAGTGAAATCGCCGAGTTGAAGCTTTTTCTGGAAGTACTGCCCCACAACCAGCGAGCCGGGCAGGGCGGGCATTTTTGCGGTCCAGCTGAAGATTTCATTAACTCCCTTCGTGGCTACGGAATGCTGTACGCCGGGGCCGATCACAGTCATTCCCAAAGGAACCGTTACAACAAACGACGACGATGCCCGGTTCACAAGAAACTGGCTGACGGGGAACCACTTGGCGGAATACATCAGGTAGCTGCCTTCCATCCCGATATAGGCGCTGCTTTCGTCCCGTGTGTACATCCGGCTGAAACGATCCCGGTCGAATCCCCCCTGATATTCCACCGTGACCGCGAAATTCGCTCCGGCATCGAGCGGCTTGGGGAAAGTAATGGATAAAAAGCCGGGACCGATTTCATCCTGGCCAAACTCCATCTCGATCCCTTCCGCGTCTAAAACCCTTTGCACCGAAAGATTTTCATTGAGTTCAAGGGCGATGTGATCGGTAGCTTCGAGAATCTTGAAGCTTATGGACGCTGAAGCGTTGATCTCATGAGCATCGGGAATCAGCGCCGCTTCCACCCTGTAGTTCTTGATCTCGATTTTCGGGGCGGAGGAGGATTTCTTGGACTGAGGATAGGCCGCCGGGCAAAAGCCCGCCAGCACCAGGCATAAAGCAAATCCGGGAATCAGGGTGGATCTCATAGGCAAATTCCGTCCTTACAGATAAAGGCTTACGGCTGCCGCGGCCATTTCAGAGGCGCAACGCGCGCCCAGTTGTTCCCGTATACCGGCGAGACGCCGCCTCATCGCGTCGCTCATCTCAGGTTCCTCCAAATATTTCAGGCCCAATCGGGCAAGCTCTTCCGGTTTCGCTTCGCTCTGGTACAATTCCGGCACTATTTTCTCGCCGGCGATCAGGTTCACAAGACCTTTCATGGGAGTGCGGATGAGCAGGGACCCGATGCCCCAGCTCAGAGGAGATATTTTATAGGTGATCAGGAATGGAGTTCCCACAAGCGCCGCCTCGAGCGAACTGGTTCCACTTTTTACAAAGGCGAAATCCGCATTGGCAAGGATGTCTCTGACATCATGGGTCAAAACGTAAAAGGAATTCTTGTTAGGGTCACCCCGCAGAAGATCCTTCAGGATGTGTTGTATATGAGCCGGTTCCACGGTCGGGGCCGCGGATATCAGGAATTGCGCGGGCACTTCAGCCAGAATGCGCTGCGCTGCTCGGACAAGAACGGGAAGGATGTAGTCGATTTCCCTGCGCCGGCTTCCCGGCAGGATGGCTACCGTCCTGCGAGCCGGATCCAGGCCCAATCCGTTCAGAAAGGCATCCCGGCCGAAATTGGGAGCAAAACCCTCCAGAAGCGGATGGCCCACGAATTCCACCTCAACTCCCCGGCTCCGATAATATTCCTCTTCAAAAGGAAGAATCACCAGCATTTTGTCCACATAGGCGCGTATGGCACGAATCCGTCCGCCGCGCCATGCCCAGATCTGCGGGCTTATGTAGTAGACAACCGGGACGCCCATGCGTTTCATTTTTTTTGCCAGGCGCAGGTTAAAATCCGGGAAGTCCAGAAGTATGGCAAGGTGCGGCCGATGGAGTTTCGATGCGCTCAGGATGCGCCGGTAAGTTTGGTAATAGTTTCGAAAACCCGACAGGGATTCCTTAACTCCGATATGAGCGAGTGTCCGGACATGGCCCAGGAGCCGTACTCCCGCTCTCTGCATCTCATCTCCGCCTGCCCCGAAAAATTCAAGCGCATCGGCCCCGTGAATGCGATGAAGCCTTTCCACCAGGCGCGCTCCATAGCGGTCTGCGGAAGCCTCGCCGGCAACGATCAGAATGCGTTTTAGGAAAGGTGCCATGTTTCTGTATAAGATCCCGAATCCGGCCAGGCCAATGCCCGGGCATTTGCCAAAAGCGCAGCCGAGGGAAGCTAGTATCAAGGAGGCAGAAGAAAAAATCGGCGTGTTCCTTCGTTTCCGGCTATCCGGCTGCCATGAGGCGTTCCTTCGATCTCAATTGAATCATGACGGAACAAAACCGGTGACCAGCCCTTTTATTCTGCCGATAATCGTCAATCGTCATTCGCAAATCGTCAATCCCTGTCTATCCATCCTCCCCCGACAACATTGTCACCCTCGTAAAACACGCATGCCTGGCCCGGGCTTATCGCCAGCTGGGGGGAGTCAAAAACCACCTCCACGCATCCGTCATCGGTCGGAGCAACCGTGGCAGGCGCCGCGACATGGCGCGAACGAATCTTCGCCATGACACGGAGCGGAGCCGTCAGAGCAGGGACGGAAATCCAGTTGGTACGGACGACGCGGCAGCGTCGCTTGCCCAGTCTGCAACGCTCCCCTACAACCACCCGGTTTTCCTCCGGACGGATTTCCAAAACATACAGCGGCGAGGAATGCGCAATTCCCAGGCCCCTTCTTTGACCGATGGTGTAGTGATGGATGCCGGGGTGCGTGCCCAGGATTCGCCCTTCAATATCGACGATCTCGCCCTGCACAGACTGCGTTGTCTTGCCGGGCGGGCCCGCGATTTCATCATAGTGCCGCTCGACAAAAGCCGCATAGTTGCCGTCCGGGATGAAGCATATCTCCTGGCTCTCCTTCTTGTCGGCAATCCAAAGCCCGTGTTTGCGCGCGATGCGGCGCACGTCCCCCTTTTGGAGATCCCCCAACGGAAATATGGCCCTGGAAAGCTGAGACTGGCTTAGTTCGAAAAGGAAATAGGACTGATCCTTGTTTTTGTCCCGCGCCTGCGACAGCAGGTATCTTCCGCTTTCCCTGTCCTGCGATGCGCGTGCGTAGTGACCGGTTGCCACGCGGTTCGCTCCCGCGTCCTCCGCCAGTCGGGCCAGATGGTCGAATTTCATACGCGAATTGCAAAGCACACAGGGCGAAGGGGTAAGGCCGTTGCGGTAGTCCGTGAGAAAGCCCTTCACGACCATCTGCCAAAATTCCTTCCGGAAATCGACCCGGTAATACGGAATCTGCAAACGGGCCGCGACCTCCCTGGCGTCGTAGAGATCCTCGGGCGAGCAGCAGCTTGCGGGGTGGGTGGGGTCTCCTTCGGACCCTTTGCGCTTGGGGTCCCAGAGCTGCATCGAGAATCCGACCAGATCGCGCCCTGCCTGCTTCAGGATCAAGGCTGCCGTCGAGCTGTCGACTCCGCCGCTCATCGCTATGGCGATTCTGTCGGCGGTCATGGGACTACCCTGGGAGGCATCCAGAGGATGGAGCTCCTGACGAAATGTATGTCTTTTAGATTTGGGTGGATGACATACTCGTCGAGGGAACCGGCCTTGTCGGCATAGGAGTCCCTGAGCCTGGAAATCGTCCAAATGGCTTCCAGCTCCAGCGAGAACAGCCTCTCCTCAAGCTCCTGCCGGCCAGGTGCCTGGGGAAGAGATCCGGCGATTCCCGGAGACTCGTTCCCGGCACGCATGAAATGCCCGGCAATGCGCTCCGAAGAAAAAAGAAAGATATCCCTGTTTTGGGAATACGCCTTGGCTTCCTCCATATCGCCGGAGTTGCCGTCGCGCACATATTTTTGAGCGATCTGCGACAATCTCCGATTAAAAACCTCCTGCAAGGCATCCAGCTCGCGGCGCATGGGGCCGTCCAGCATCTCCCGGCAGCGTCTGATAAAATCCTGCGGCGGTTCTCCTGGGTGCGAATAGATATTCAAAGCGAAATTGCGATAGATCCTCACCTCAAAGCATCTCAACAGGTATTGAATGAACTGAGTCTCCATCCGCGCAATGAAACCTGCGTCCACGAATCCAGGCAGTTTTCCAGGGTACTCGGAGTCCGGAGCAAGAGCTTGCAGGTTCCGGGGATCGATATCCTGGATCATATCATCGGCCCAAAGCAGATCTGCACTATCCGAATAGATCTCCAGCGCTTTGCTCAAATCGACGGTTTGCCTGAAACCGGTCCGCACATCGTTAAAGTCAACTTTGGCTTCCACATAAAAGTGGGGAACATACTCTACAGCCCTGTCCGGAAGATTTTCTCCCCCCCCAAAAAGGAATTTGACCTTGTCGGAGGAGTGCGGGCGGTCTGTCGGCTTCAGCGTCATGGAAGAGCTCGATTCATTAATAGACAGAAGATTTTACCATAGAGCCCTTCCGTTTGCCTCAACCTGCCGGTAGTTGTGCCGGATTGCCGGATCAGCGAAGTTAATGTAGCTGCGCGTCCAGGCAGCATAGGCAAAGGAGAACAGGGTAGCCTACAGGCTGCAGTGGTATGCCGCAACCTGCAAGCGGAGCCCCTGGATCGAGAGAAAGCAGATTGGCCTGAACCGCCCCGCATAAGGGCTGCGGGGAATACGGGTCAGTTGACAGACGGCATTGAGGTCCTGAGGCCGCCGTTGATGCGGGAATTGAAGATTGCCTTAAACTCCTGCCTTCCGTAAAAAAGGCGCGATTTTACGGTCCCCGCCGGACAGCCGATAATTTCCGAAATCTCCTGTATCGTGTGGCCTTCCATGTCATGCAGACGGACAACCGTTCCCTGCTTTTCGGACATTCGGCTGAATATTTCTCCGACGATCGATTTCAACTCCTCCAGGGAAGCATGAGCCAGAGGATCAGTCACAGCCGAGCCGTCCGCAGGCAGGTCCCGGGCGGCGGCGTCTTCCAGTTCAACAAACTGCCTGTTCCTGCCTTTGCGCAACATTCCAAGACAGACATTAATGGTGATCCTGCTGATCCAGGTTGAGACTTTCGAGTCACCCCGGAAGCTGGAAATACCGCGGTAGATATTCAGCAGGGTTTCCTGAAGAGCGTCTTCCGCGGAAGCTTCTTCCCCCAGTATGCGATATGCCGTATTGAAGATTCTCCGGTTGTACCGTGAGAAAAGTTCATTGCAGGCCTCAGGGTCATTGGACCGGCAGCGTTGCAGAAGGGCAGGATTGATTTCCTCGGTTGGTTGGGATTCGATCGCCAGCATATGCCTCCTTTATTCCCAATGCCTCAGAGAACAACTCGTCTGAATCACACCTTCCCTTCTAGCAATAAACATGCCAAATTCAACAAATACAGTAAGCATAATAAAATCAATCATTTATAAAATATAATCCCTCCACGGCCCAAAGCGCCATCTGTCAATAAAATGGACAGTATTTTTGTTTAATTCCCATATGTCATTGATTTACAACACATAGATATGTCCAATAAGTTTACAGTTGATTCCGTCCTCTTTTCCGACAGGAATATTTTGTGTGGAAATGCTGATCCGCGACGGCAAAGCCTGAGGCGTATTTCCGCCGCTGAGAATGCCTTTTTATCCGCGTTCATCCGCGTGGTTCAGTGTAAGCCGGCGTTATAGGCATCTTTGAATGCAGGAGGGGGAGAAATTACACACCCATACGGCGCAGTTTTTCCAGCAGCGATTGCCGGCTGATTCCAAGAAATCGCGCGGTGCGTGATTTATTCTGATCAAACCGGGCAAGGGTTTCGCGGATCATCTCTTCCTCAAGATCCCGAACGGCGGATTTCATATCGCCATCCGAAATCCTGGAAGGACGATGGCGCTGGCTGATGTGGTCCGACAGCAACTCGGGTCCGATGCTTTTCGCCGGTTCGGACAGAAGGACCAGGCGCTCGACCTCATTCTGAAGCTCGCGTACATTGCCTGGCCATGAATAGGCAAGCAGGAGCCTCCGGGTCTCTTCGGTAAAAGGGCCTGCTCTCCGGTTTAATTTTACGGAGAACTGCTGCAGGAAAAACTCCGCGAGGGGCAGGATGTCCTTTTTGCGCTCCCGCAGGGGCGGAATAGTTATGGAAAAAACGTTGATCCGGAAGAAGAGATCCTGGCGAAAACGGCCGGCGGTGACTTCCGCCTTGAGGTCTCTGTTGGTGGACGCGAGGATACGCACGTCGACCTTTTTGGGCTGGTTATATCCGACGGGCATGATCTCGCTTTCCTGGATTACGCGCAGCAGTTTGACCTGCAGTTCAGGAAGAGCCTCTCCTATTTCATCCAGGAAAATGGTTCCTCCGTGCGCCATCTCGAAGTAGCCCTTCTTCTCCTGGGTTGCGCCGGTGAAGGCGCCCCGCGAATGGCCGAAAAATTCGCTTTCGACCAGGTCTTTAGGGATGGCGCCGCAATTGACGGGGATAAAGATCTGGTCCCGGCGGCTGCTCTCGGCATGGATAAAGCGCGCGATCAGCTCTTTGCCGGTGCCGGTCTCTCCCTGAATCAGCACGGTTGTCTCCGTGCCTGTAACCCTGCGCAAAAGACGCAGGATGTTCTCCATCTCCGGGCTCGCGTGAACGATGCTTTTGGGAAAAGCCTGTTTTTCAACTTCCTGGCGCAGGATGATGTTTTCGGTTTTGAGCTTTTCATTGGCCTGCTGGAGTTCGGCGGCCAGCCGTTCGTTTTCCCGTACCAGTTCCATTTTTTCAAGCGCATCGCGGACCGCCATCCTGACGTCGTCGGGCTCCCAGGGTTTGGTGATGTACTTATGGACCTTGCCGGTATTGATGGCCGCGATAAGATCGTCCACCTCGGTGAATCCGGTCAATACAATGCGCACCAGGTTGGGATAGCTCTTCTGCGATATTTCGAGGAACTCAATACCCGTCATGCCGGGCATTTTCTGGTCCGTGATGATCGCGTCGATGGGCGACCTTTGAAGGATGTCCAGCGCCTCCTGACCGGACTGAGCCAGGTGAACATTGTATTCGGCCATGAATGTCCGTTGGAGTTTCTGCAGATTGGCAAGCTCGTCATCCACGAGCAGCAGCTCATACTTCTTCCGGATCACTCGCTCTTCTCCCGGGAAAAAGGCAGCCTGACGGTGAAACAGGTCCCCTTGTTTACGGTGCTGCTTACATAGATTTTGCCCTGATGCTGTTCGATGATGCCGTAGCTGATGCTCAGGCCGAGCCCTGTTCCCTGACCC
Source organism: uncultured Acidobacteriota bacterium (assembly GCA_964474425.1). GTDB lineage: Bacteria > Acidobacteriota > UBA6911 > UBA6911 > UBA6911 > UBA6911. The sequence continues at coordinate 12,663 of CAYYTC010000032.1, read as the reverse complement.
ACCGGCTTGGTGGAGAAAAACGGCTCAAAAATGCGCTTGAGGTTCTCCGGAGGGATTCCGGCGCCGTTGTCCTCGATTTCAACTTCCACCGCGCTTGCCTCGGACCGCGTCCTTATCCAGACATCCCCGTCCCCCTGCACCGCGTGAAAAGCGTTGGAGAGCAGGTTCATGAACACCTGGTTGAGTTTCCCGGCGTAGCCCCGGATCTTCGGGATATCCCCGTATTCCTTATGGATCTGGATACGGCTCTTGTACTGATTGCGCAGCAGATTGAGCGACATCTCCAGCGAAGCGTGCAGGTCGACATCCGAGATGGCGTCGGAGTCCATGCGCGAGAAGGTGCGCAGATCGGAAACGATGGTATTGATTCTGCGGGCGCCCTCGGTGAAATTATCGATCAGCACCTTGAGGTCCTCCTTAATGAATGCGTAGTGCATCCCTTCCTTCAGTTTCAGCATCTCCGCCCGGTCCCCGTCAGAAATGCTCGGGAGCTTCTCGAAGGATTCCACCAGCAGCTGCAGTATCTGCGTATAGTCTGCAAGAAAGCCGGTGTTGCCGTAGATGAAATTCAGGGGGTTCTTGATCTCATGGGCTATCCCCGATACAAGCTGGCCCAGCGACGCCATTTTCTCCGTCTGGACGAGCTGTTCCTGAGCGCTTTGCAGGTCGAGATAGGCTCTTTTCAACGCTTCGTGGGAGTTCTCCAGTTCGACGGTGCGGTCGCGGACCATGTTTTCCAGGTTCCGGTTCATTTCCTGCAGTTGCACTTCCCGAACGGACAGGGCGCCCGCCATATCATTAAAGGTGGCAGCCAGGATGCCGACTTCATCCGATGACCGGATGGGAACGCGCTCGTCGAAATTCCCCTGGGCAATCGTCGAAGCCGAACGGATGAGATTCTTAAGAGGGACGGTGATTCCTTCCGCGATGATGTATGTAAACAGCACAACCAGCACCGCAAGCAGGATCGTGACACCGAGCAGTCCTAATGCCAGAAGCCGTATGGGCCGGAAAATCTCAGACTGCTCAATCTCGACGCCCACGATCCACCCGAAAGAGGTGTCGCTTATGGGAGCAAGCCCTGAAATTTTCCCGCCGCCTTCAAGCCCATCATAGGCGAAGTGGCGCTCCCTCGCCAGGATTGCCTCTTGAAGCGCTCGCAGTCCGTGGTTTTTCACCAGCCTCGTTTTATAAAAGGTTTGTCCCCCCTGAATGCTGCCGTTTTCCTCTTTGCGGTTCCGCCTGTACTTGTGCGCGATGATTGTGTCGGCGTCCTTGGCGCACATGTACGCGAAACCCGTTCTCAAATCCTGGGTCGCAAGATCCATTTCGACGTTGTCAAGAATGCTCTGGAAGTGCGACCAGTTCAGTATGTTGATCCAGACCCCGATAATCTCCTGGCTTGCCGGATCGCGGATCGGTTCGGAAAGGGCGATATTGAATTGATGGCTTTGATCGTCCTTGCGGGCGCCATAAAGACTTTGAACGAGCGCGGACTCATACCAGTCGTGGTGGGAATTGTGGCCCGTTATCGAGGCCTGGAACAGCTTCAGTTCTTCCGGATATCCCGAAATGTTCTCGCGGAAAATTTCGGACAGATTCGCAGACGGCAATGGGGTTCCATCCGGGTCTGCCGTGTTGATCCCTATTAAACGTCCGTCGCGGTCCAGGACAACCAGGGCATCGTATACATCCTGATTGAAGCAATAGTTGTTCAGTAAAGCAATAAGGCTGTACCGGTCCGCATCCTTCAGACCGTGATAAATAAGCGGATAGGTTGTCGCCATCGAGTGTATCTCTTCCTTCTTGCCCCGCAGCAACAGGTCGACCTTGTCGGCCGTATCCTGTGCCATCCTTCCAAGAGACAGGTCGATGCGTTCTTCGATCTGCCGTCTGCCTATCCAGTAGGAAAAGATCGACATCCCGGCCAGCGGGAGCAGCGACAACACGATCATGAGGATGAGCAGCTTGTTTTTGAGGCTACCCAGAAGCGACCCGCGAAGTCCTCGGTTTCTTTCTTTAGGATCGGTTGGCAAGCTGGATCCTCCCGCTATTGCCGGATGAAAAGCGGTCCGAATTGGTTCAATCTTTTTAATTTGCACATAACTGTAAATATTTTATCCAGGCGTATTGTCAAATTTTCTTACAGCCTTGTCAATGCCATGCATGGCCGCCTTGCCTCACTGGGCTGCTATCGAGGCAAGGACCCGTTCGCAATTATTCCGACTATCGGTCCCACGCTGCCGACCTGGAACTTGTATCGGCCGCGATTTGAAATATGCCCGGTGCCATCCTCTTGGCGATTTTCGGCTCCGGTAACCGTCTCAGGTTGAAAGTCTCTGGAGGGATATTCACGGGCCGGTTTTCCCTGTGCACCAAAGTGATGTATTGTGATATTTTTTCTGTTGAGGCAGGAGGTCATGGAATGAGCATTACGGTTCGCATCCCATCGCCGCTCCGGCAGTATTCGGAGCTGAATTCGGAAGTGGTGTTGGAGGGAAAAACAGTCGGCGAGGTACTGGAGAACCTGAAAGCCCGTTTCCCCGAAATGGGGACGCGCTGCTTCACGCCGAGGACCTCGCGCTTTATGAACCTGTATTTGAACGACCAGGACATCAAGAATCTGGGCAACCTGGACACGCCTGTGCGCGACAAGGACACGCTCTCTATTGTTTTTGTAATTGCCGGCGGGTAGGTGCTCCGCTTTCATCCCGCTTCGCCATCGCCCAGTCGACGGCTGCCTGGGCAAGGATCTTGCCGGGATTCAGGGCGGGAAAATCCACGGTAGCGGGATCCAGAGACAAAGGTATCTCGGTGCATCCCAGGATGACCGCCTGTGCGCCGTCATCCATCAGGCGCATCCCGACCGATCTCAGGGTTTCCCTCGTCAGCTTATCGTAAGTTCCGGCTTTGATCTGCGCGATAGCTTCCTGGACTTTCCGGTGGTCCTTGTCGTCCGGCAGCAGCAGTTTCAGCCCTTCCCTCGAGCAGGCCGCGCCGTAAACCCCGCTGCGCACGGTTCCGGTTGTGGCAAGAAGTCCAAGGGCTTTGGCTTCGGGCCTCCGGCTGCGGATTGTTCGGCAGGTCTCAGCAATCATGTCCAGAACCGGTATGCCGACATTCCTGCGTATTTCGGGCAGGTAGTGATGGGCTGCGTTGCACGGCATGGCGATTATTCCCGCTCCGCCTTCTTCCAGGAGCCGTGCGGCCTCAATCAGGTGGCGCAGAGGGCTTTCCCCTCCTGCGGTCATAGCCTCTGTCCGGTCCGGGATTTTCGGGTCGGAGTAGATCAGTACACGGATGTGGTCCTGGTCTATCCTGGCCGGAGTCAGTCCTATGATGTGGCGGAATAAATCCAGCGTTGCCTCAGGTCCCATTCCGCCCAGAATTCCAATGACCGGATCATGAGGCTCCCTTTCGCTTGCCTTTTCCATAAATCCGATTATAGCCCCCATCCTCAAACAGCAGTATCAAATAACGCCGGCTCCGGCCGGCCATCAATCCCCAAAAGCCGAACGCAATGCGCCGCCGCGCAAATAATAGTTGCTCATTTCAACGGACTGCCCGTTAGAAATACGCGCGCAAAATTGCGGAAGCCGCATACCTTTACGCGTCCGCAGGCGCCGGGGTCCTGTCTCCCCGGGTTGGAGCCGGGCGGAATATTGATAACTGCTTCACGAAAAGCGCGTTTGTGCCGATAACTATAATCGATGGACGGCTGAATCCTGCCCGAAATGCGATGGTTCCGGTCATCCGGGGAAGCCCACGTCTCGCAGGCCGAATCAGGATCGAGCCGATAGGTGCTGTAATGCAGGAAGGCTGTAAGTGGTTCCGGAGATGGTGAAAATCGAGCGCGCGATCCTCACCCTCCGTTTCCCGCTTTATTGTTCAACCATTTTCGATTTGCTCCAGGGCGGATCAAAGTAAGCCATGCCATCTCAAATCGGCGAACTGCTGCTGAAGGAAAACTACATAACGGCTGAACAGCTGGAAACTGCGTTGCAGGCTCAACGCCAGCACGGCGGACGCCTCGGCTCGATTCTCATCAACCTGGGCTTCGTTGAGGATGATGACATCACCGCGCTTCTCAGCAGGAAGTACGGAGTCCCTTCCATCAACCTTTCCTACTTTGAGATTGATCCGGCAGTCATAAAGCTCATTCCCATCGAGGTGGCTCAGAAGTATACGGTAGTGCCCCTGAGCCGCGTCGGCAACACCCTGACGGTCGCCAGCGCGGATCCCACCAATGTTTTTGTCATGGACGACATCAAGTTCATGACCGGCTTCAACATCGAGCCGGTCGTGGCCAGCGAAGCTTCCATAATGGAAGCTCTCGAAAAATACTACGGGACGCCGCATTCGATTGAGCTGAAAAAGGTCTACGACGAAATCGCCCAGAACGATAAGGAAAGCGTCGAACTCGATCTGGACGCAAGCTCCGAAGAAGAGGAACTGTCGCTGGACGAGCTTCAGCGATCGAGCGAGGAAGCCCCGATCATCAAGCTGGTGAACCTTATCCTGTCGGATTCGCTGAAAAAGGGTGCGAGCGACATTCATGTGGAGCCCTATGAGAAAGACTTCAGGGTGCGTTTCCGCATAGACGGAATTTTATACAACATGATGAATGTGCCGCTGCGCCTGCGGGATGCCATAACTTCACGCATCAAGATCATGTCCAAGCTGGACATATCCGAGAAGCGGCTTCCGCAGGATGGAAGGATCAAAATCCGGACGACGTTCGAGGGGAAGAAAAAGGAGCTCGACTACCGCGTTTCCACGCTCCCGACATTGTTCGGCGAGAAAATCGTGATGCGCATCCTGGACCGCGACAACCTTCCGCTGGACATGAGCAAGCTGGGATTCGAGGAATCCTCGCTGAAGAAAGTCGAGGCCGCCATTCTCAAGCCTTACGGCATGGTGCTGGTTACGGGCCCTACGGGCAGCGGGAAAACCTCCACTCTCTACTCGGCGCTGAATCGTCTGAATACTACGGAAACCAACATTATGACGGCCGAAGACCCGGTGGAATACAACTTCCGCGGAATCAACCAGGTTCAGATCAGGGAGCAGATCGGTTTGACGTTCGCCGCCGCCCTCCGGTCATTCCTGAGGCAGGATCCCAATATCATCCTTGTCGGGGAAATCCGGGACTTCGAAACAACGGAGATCGCCATCAAGGCCGCGCTAACGGGACATCTGGTGCTCTCCAGCGTTCACACCAACGACGCCCCTTCGACCATCTCCCGTCTTTTAAATATGGGAATCGAGCCGTTCCTGGTCGCAACCTCCGTGCATCTGATCTGCGCCCAGCGTTTGATCCGCAAGATTTGTAAGGAATGCAGAACGGAGTTGAAAACGCCGCTGCAGGCCCTCGTCAACGCGGGCTTTTCGCCGGAGGAAGCTAAGAGCATCCAGACGTTCAAAGGTGAGGGCTGCAAGACCTGTAACGGGACCGGCTACAAGGGCCGGATCGGCATGTACGAGGTCATGGAAATCGGCGAGGCCGTCCAGGAACTGATCCTGGTGGGCGCTTCAGCCCGCGAAATCCGGCGCAAAGCGGTGGAGGAAGGGATGCTGACTCTCCGCCAGAGCGGTTTGGCAAAGCTCAAAGCGGGATTGACGACGCTCGACGAGGTATTGAGAGAGACCGTACTGAATTAGGCATATTTTACCGGCGCCGGGAGCCGAGGATTCCGGGGCGCCGCTTTTGATATCAAGGAGAGAATTGATGAGCACTTTGCCCGAGATGCTCCAGAAAACGATTCAGGCCGGAGCATCCGATCTCCATCTGACTACGGGAACGCCCGCGCAGATACGCGTGGACGGCCGGCTGCATCCCATCGATCAGCAGGTCCTGACTCCAGGGGACACCAAACGGCTTGCATACAGCGTGATGACCGACGGCCAGAAGCACGCTTTCGAGGAAAAGTGGGAAATCGACTTCTCCTTCGGCATCAAAGACCTCTGCCGATTCCGAGCCAATGTATTCACGCAGCGCGGATCGGTCGGCGCTGTTTTCCGCGTAATTCCTTTCGAGGTCAAAGGCTTCGAGAGCCTGAACCTGCCTCCCGTGGTGGAGCAGCTCTGCGCAAAACCGCGCGGCCTGATTTTGGTCACGGGGCCGACCGGAAGCGGTAAATCCACGACGCTTGCCGCCATGATCGATAAAATCAACCGCGAACGGCAAGAACACATCCTGACGATCGAGGACCCTATCGAGTTCATACATTCTCACAAAAGCTGCATCGTCAACCAGCGCGAGGTCAGCTCCGACACCCATTCTTTCTCGGACGCACTGCGCGTCGCGCTGCGCGAAGATCCCGATGTGGTGCTGATCGGCGAAATGCGCGACCTGGAAACGGTGGAATCCGCTTTGCGCATTGCCGAAACGGGCCACCTCACCCTCGCCACGCTTCACACCAACAGCGCCGCGACGACCATAAACCGTATCGTGGACATCTTCCCCTCAGGCCAGCAGCCCCAGATCCGCGCGCAGCTGAGCATGGTCCTGGAAGGCATCCTCTGCCAGTCGCTCATTCCCAGAGCCAGCGGGTCCGGGCGATGCATGGCCATGGAGATACTCATTCCGACCACCGCGATCCGCAACCTGATTCGCGAAGACAAAATCCACCAAATATACAGCCAAATGCAGACCGGACAGGAAAAGCACGGAATGCAGACCTTCAACCAGTCGCTTTCTCAACTGGTCCTGACGAAGCAGATCTCCATGGACAACGCGCTCGCCAAATCGTCCAATTCCGACGAGCTTCAGGACCTCGTCCAAAGAGGAGTCGGCCTTAACTTTCAAGCAGCCGCTCAGCGCATGCAGCGGATGGAGCATGTCGGCGGCATGAGACGCTGACCAGAAAGGGCGCTTTTATGCCAGTTTACGTTTTTCGCGGGCGGAACATCCGGACCAACGAAAGCATCTCGGGGGAACGCTTCGCCAATACCCCCCAGGCTCTGGCGGCCGTGCTGCGCCGCGAGCAGATAGCGATTGCGTCCATAAAGGAAAAAGCAGCCGCCAAAACGGGCTTTTCTTTCAAGAAAAAGGTTTCCCAGTCCGAAGTGGCGATTTTCACCCGCCAGTTTTCGGTCATGCTGGACGCCGGGCTCCCTTTGATGCAGGCGATCGATGCCATTGCTCAGCAGCATCCGAATGCGGCGTTCAAATCCATCCTGCAGCAGATACGGGACGATGTCGAAGCCGGGTCCACCCTGTCTGCCGCGATGGGCAAGCACCCGAAGGTTTTCGACACCCTGTACACCAACATGGTGGCGGCCGGTGAAACCGGCGGCATCCTGGACACGATCCTTCAGCGCCTGACTTCCCACATCGAGAAGATGGTGAAGCTGAAGAAAGCCCTTCGCTCGGCGCTGATTTATCCATCCACCATTCTCACAGTCGCCATCAGCGTGGTCGCCATCATCCTGTGGAAGGTAATCCCGGTTTTCAGCACCCTTTTTGAGGGCTTCAATGTCGAACTCCCGTTGCTGACTCGCGTCGTGATCTCCCTTTCGCACATTGTCGAGAAGTTCATGATCCCCTGCCTTGTTGTCCTCGGGCTGGGGATTTTCGGGCTGCACAGCTATTACAAGACCGACAAAGGAAGACATGTCATCGACCGCCTGATGCTGAAGCTGCCTGTCCTCGGGGATGTCCTGCGGAAGATCGGGGTCGCGCGCTTCACGCGCACCTTGGCCACCATGCTGACAAGCGGCGTCGCCATCCTCGATGGTTTGACGATAACGGGCAAAACCGCGGGCAATGCGATTTTGGAGGACGTGATCTACCAGCTGCGGGAGCGCATCGAAGGCGGGGGAACCATGGCGGACCCGATGCGGCAGTCCGGCTTCTTCCCGTCGATGGTAACCCAGATGGTCTCCGTTGGCGAATCCACGGGCGAGATGGATACCATGCTCACCAAGGTTGCCGATTATTACGAGGAAGAGGTCGACGAGGTCATGAAGAACCTCATGACCATTCTCGAGCCCCTTCTCATGATATTCCTGGGCGTGGTTGTGGGAGGCATTGTCATTGCAATGTATCTGCCGCTGTTCAAGCTTATTCGCGTGCTGTCGGGCGGATAGCCCTGGGACGCAGCGTTTTCGAGCCTGGGAGTCCCGGCGGGACTCCCGGCCCTGAAAGCTTCGGACATTTCCGATTATGGTTTTTCATCAGCCAAAAGATCTCCGCCGCCGACTGCTCGAGCTTATCGTCTTCCGCGCATTCGTCCTGATGCTGGGATTGAACGTGGCCGACCGGCTGCAACTGCTGCCAGCGCAGATGGGACGGTTCCACTTCCTGGCTCTCCTTAACTACCTTACCCTCGTCCTGACCGCCGCGTTCCTGCTGATTTGGTGGGCTCACCGGCATGAGATTTTTCAGCTTTATCTTCAGGCAGGCGCCGACCTGATCCTCACCACGGCGCTGGTTGCCTACACCCGCGCCCTCGAAAGCCCCTTTGTCTCTTTTTACCTTCTCATCATCATTTACTGCAGCCTGACGCTCGGGCACAACGGAGGGAGGGTCGGCGCAGCCCTCAGCACGATACTGTATGCAGGAATCCTTATTGCCGACTACCTGGGCTTCATCAGCTTTTACGGTTCCGAACTCAGTTCGCAGCAGGCCACCTTCCGCATCGCGGCGCATGCTCTCGGCTTCTGGGCCGTCGCCTACCTGGGCACCTACCTATATCAGCGTCTTCAAGCCATGGAACATCAGCTGAAGGAGAAGATCGATTCGCTGACCGAGCTTCAACGGCTCAATGAGCACATTGTGCGAAGCATACGCAGCGGACTGATCACTACCGACCTCCAGGGGCGCATTGCGGTTTTCAACTCCGCCGCCGGAGAGCTTACGGCCAGGGATCCCGAAAAGATGATCGGGCAGCCGCTGCAGGGACTCCTGGGAGAGGATTTATGGGTCCGGATTCTGGGCGCCGACCTGTGCAGGAACGCGAAAGCCTTGCGCCATGAACAATGGCATGACATCGAGGGCGGCCGGCGATACCTCGGCTTCAGCGTGTCTCCCCTTCTGGATAAGGATGAAAAGCTGCTGGGATACATCATCTCCTTCCAGGACCTGACGGAAATCAGGCGGCTGGAGGAAGAGGTGCGCCTGAAAGACAGGATGGCCGCAGTCGGCAGGATGGCTGCAGGGATAGCTCACGAAATACGCAATCCCCTGACCGCGATGCAGGGCTCGGTGGAAATCCTGCGCGGCCATGCCAGCCTGCCCAAAGCGGATGAGCGGCTTTTGGAAATCCTGCTCCGGGAAAGCGACCGATTGAATAAATTCGTCGGAAATTTCCTGAATTTCGCCCGCCCGGGGAAATACGCCCGGCAATCCCTGGACCTGGTTCCCGTTCTCAAAGATACCGTGTTGTTGCTGAAGAACAACCCCGAATTGCGCGATAAGTATTCTGTCGTGCTGCGCAGCGAAGCTCATTCCATCCGGATCCATGGGAATGCCGACCAGCTTAAGCAGGTCTTCTGGAATCTCGCGCAAAACGCCATTCGCGCCATGCCTCAGGGAGGGGAGCTGGAAATCAGCATTCGCAGAATGTCCGAGGGCGGCGGGCAGATCCTTTTCAGGGACAGCGGTGTGGGCATGAGCCGAGAGGAAATGAATCAGATCTTTCAGCCTTTCCATTCGGGGTTTTCCGGCGGGATCGGGCTGGGGATGACCATTGTTTTTCAGATCATGGAAGATCACCGGGGAAAGATCTCGTGCGAAAGCGAACCAGGCAAAGGAACAACCATCAGCCTGTGCTTCCCCCCGGAAACTCAGGCGGCAGCTTCAAGCGAATCGGAATTCGTGTACGCAGAGGCGGAGAGGTGAGGGAGAGGTTTCATGCCGGTTATCCTGATTGTTGATGACGAACCGAACATCATCGAGATTCTGGAAATAGTCCTGCGGGACGAGGGCATGGATGTGCTCAAATCCGCCTCCGGCCGGGAAGCGCTCGCCATCCTGCGCAAGCGGAATGTGGATCTCGTCATATCCGATATCAGGATGCCGGATCTTTCGGGCGTCGATCTGCTGCGGGAAGCCAAAGCGCTTGCGCCCGAGACTGTTTTTATAATGATCACGGCATTCGCGAGCACCGAAACGGCCATCGAGGCGCTGCAGCACGGCGCGTTTGATTACATCACCAAGCCCTTTAAAATGGATGACCTTCGCGCCGTCGTCCATCGCGCTTTTGAGAAAAAACTGAGCCGGAAGCCTCAGGCCTCCGCAGAGCCGGGCACCATGGAAGCCCGCCAGGGCCAAAAACTGTTTCAGGCACTGCACCGGAGCCATGTTGTGGGAAAAAGCCCGAAAATGGTCGATGTCTACCGCACCATAGGGACCGTGGCCGGGGGAGACAGCACCATCCTGGTCACCGGCGAAAGCGGGACAGGGAAGGAGCTCATAGCACGGGCCGTCCATGAAACCTCGGAAAGGTGGGAAAAGCCTTTCGTTTCGATCAACTGCAGCGCGTTCCCGGAGACGCTGCTGGAAAGCGAGCTCTTCGGATATATGAAGGGGGCGTTTACGGGCGCCGCCACGAATAAGAAGGGGCTCTTTGAAACAGCTGACGGTGGTTCGGTATTCCTGGACGAAATTGGAGACATGACGGCCGCAATGCAGGTGAAGCTGCTGCGTGTTCTTCAGGAAAGGCATCTGCGGCCCCTGGGAGGCACCCACGAAGTGCCGATTAACGTGCGGGTCATAGCCGCGACCAACCAGGACCTCCAGTCACGCATTCAGGAGGGGCTTTTTCGCGAGGATCTGTACTACAGGGTTGCCGTCATCAATATCCATCTTCCCGCGCTGCGGGAGCGGCCCGAGGACATTGCCCTGCTCTCATTTTATTTTCTCCGTCACTACGCTCAGAAGTCTGGAAAAAATATAGCAGGCATTTCTCCGGAAGCACTTCGCTGCCTGGAGAGCTACAGGTGGCCGGGAAATGTGCGGCAGCTGGAAAACACCCTTGAACGGGCAGTAGCCCTGGAAACGACCTCAACCATCCAGCTGGACAGACTGCCGGAGACAGTCCGAAACCAGCCCGCGCCGGCTAGTACAGGGACGTTTGCGCTGCCCGAAGGGCCCTTCGACCTTGAGGAGTTTCTCGCACGGGTGGAAAGCGATCTCATCGGTCAGGCCCTGAGGCAGTCGGACGGCAATCAGACCGTAACGGCCCAGCGCCTGAAGCTGACCAAGGGATCCCTGCGCCACAAGCTCCAGTCGCTGCAGATAAAAATCTAAAAAAACCTTGGCACTTTTTCCACTTCGGTCATTGATTTCAATGAGCTCGGAAACGTGCGGCCGCCACCGGAAACAGAAGCCGGAAAGCCGGCCAATGTGAATGTCAAGCATTCGGCATGGGTGTCCTTCCAGGACTTTTTCAAAATGGGTTTCGGAGCGGGATAGCACGGGCCTTCCGAATCAGGGATCGCAATTTTGCGTAGCAAAGTGCTGAATTCCAACACTTGATGTGCTGAAAATCGACAAAAATTTGACACCTGGCCGGCAAACGGAAATTTCATCCAGGGCACTTAATCGGCGCAAGCGCTTGAATTAATTGCATTTACCTTTTGCCCCGGATCTTTGGGCAAGTTTGGCACACCATTTGCACTATGCCTTACCGGTCTGCAATGAATTTAAACCAAATAAATGAGAGGAGAGGAAGTAGATGAAAAAGGAACAGGGCTTTTCACTTATCGAGCTTTTGATTGTGGTGGCGATCATCGCCATTATCGCGGCTATCGCGGTCCCAAGCATGCTTACATCCAGGATGGCCGCCAATGAGGCCGGCGCCATTCAGGGCTGCCGCACCATCGGCTCCGCCGAAGTTGCCTATGCCGCAGTCAATAACCAACAGTATACAAACCTTACGACATTGACAGATACTGCTTCTGGCGGATACCTGGATACGCGGTATAACAGTGCCTTTAACGGCTACACTTATTCCGCGCTTGATACTATCACAGGTGCTCCCACCGCAGCGACGGCAGCTTTGCCGGATGGCTTCGGATTCCAAGGCGTGCCGAACACCGCCGGATCCACAGGCCGATACACTTACGGGATAGCGGCAGACCAGGTTGTGCGATACCTGGCAGGCACGCCTGCTCCCAAGTGCGGAACAGCCGATTGCGTTGCAGGCGACCCGATTGGCAAGCAGACGGCATCAGGCAGCTAGACCCGATATTCGGCGGCCAAAATTCAGCCAGTCAGAATCCCAAGGCGGCTCGAATCTCCGAGCCGCCTTTGCTTTTTGTGACTCGCAATTTGTGACCTGCAATTTGTGACCTGCAACGTGCCAGCTGCAACCTGAACAGGCATGCATGCTGTGAAGGCGCGATTCAGCCATTTCTCATGCTCTTCTTTCCCGTGATCCGCAAAAATGTCTTCCCGCGCAATGCAAGCGCCATCATAATGCTACCGTCGCCCTCAGGCGTGACGATAAGCGGTAGGGAATGATTGCGTTGCACCACGGCAAAGCTAAGAATCTGCAGGAATCATGATCAGGCGTTCAGACCATTTACCCGCATCGCGTTGGTGGAAAAATCCAAATTCCATTGCTATATCGGTAATTATTGCAGCGGGGATCCTGTTTTTTGCGGATGCGCTTTTCTCGTCCAAAAGCTTCTATTACCGCGACATCCTCAATTTTC
>CAYYTC010000031.1:0-55944 GCA_964474425.1 uncultured Acidobacteriota bacterium | reverse complement strand
ATCAACCGCTACTACGGACGCAAACCCGACTATACCTACTTCATGGGTTGCTCGACCGGCGGGCGCGAGGCGATGCTGGCCGCTCAACGCCTGCCGCTGGAGTTCGACGGCGTGGTCTCCGGCAATGCTTCATTCAACCTGACGCGGGTTGCCATGAACCAGATCTGGAGCCTGCAGACGGTCACGCGGATTGCGCCCAGGGATGCGACGGGCAAGCCGCAATTGTCCGAGGCCTTCACGGATGCGCAACTGAAGGCCGTTGCGTCAGGGGTGCTCAAGAAATGCGATGGGCTTGACGGACTCGAGGATGGCATGATCAATGACCATAAGGCCTGTCGTTTCGATCCGGCCTCCCTGAAGTGCGGATCGGAAAACAGCGCCGGGACTCAGCCCTGCCTCTCGGCTCAGCAGATCGAGGGGCTGAAGGACATCCTCGGAGGCGCTCGCAATTCACGGGGCGAGTTGCTCTATGGTGCGACTCCGTATGACACGGGGATTGCATTGCCTTCCTGGCGGGCCATGCATCTGGGTACCGCAGCCAGCTCGCCTGCCAATGCGTCCCTCGGCCGCGACACGCTGCGTCTTTTCTCCATGACGCCGCCCAATCCGAATTTCGACCCGTTGCGTTTCGATTTCGACCGCGATTTGGGCACCCTCGCCGAAACCGCCGCCATCAACGACGCGGTGGCCACCCTGCATTCCACCTTTGCGGAACACGGCGGCAAGATGATTGTGTATCACGGATTATCGGACCAGGCCATGTGGACCGGCGCTTTGACTCAATGGTACGAGAAATTAACGCCTCGTGACAGCCAGGGCCCGCAATCCTGGGCCCGTCTGTTCCTTGTGCCCGGTATGACCCACTGCGGCGGCGGAGAATCTACGGACCAGTTCGACATGCTGGCGGCGATCCAGCAATGGGTTGAGAAGGGACAGGCTCCGGACCGCGTGATCGCCTCGGGCAGAGCATTCCCCGTCAAGACCCGTCCGCTGTGTCCTTATCCAAAGGTGGCTCGATTCGACGGCGGCAACCCGGACAGCCAGGAGAGCTTTTCCTGTCGCTGACCGCACAATTCCAGGAGCTATGAGGAACCATCCCCTGTTGATTCCTCATCGATAATCCGCCGGGTTAATCTGAAAAAGCAGAGGATCGGAACCGGAGAAACAACGATGTGTGGAAACATGAGAAAAGCGTTCTTTCTGGCAATTGGCCTGCTTTGTCTGATGAATTCAATCGCCTGGAGCAGAGCACAAATGCGTGCCTCACCGAGGGTCAGATTTCAACACTTCGATTTGTCTACAGCCGGTATCCATTCGCGAAGCCGCTGGCGAATGGAGTCAAGTCGTTCGGCATGTGGGTGCCGAACACCGATCCGTCCGGCAGCGGATTGATTGTGCCCAGCCGGTATCGTGGCCAGGAAGGGGCTGGAGACGACGCGCCGTTGCACAGCCATATGGGCGCTTTGGGGGTTACCGGGTTCCTGATGAAAAACCTGAAGGCCAATCCGCTGGACTACGTCGAGGGCGGCGCGTTTGATGCGAGGAGAAGGGAGATCTCCCGGTGGCTGGATTCCACGAATCCGGATCTGAATAAGTTTTATAAGCGCGGAGGGAAACTCGTTGTCTCCATCGGCACCAATGACACGCTTGCGTCCCCGGGCGCTCAGTTGGACTATTTCCAATCCGTCATCAAGAAAATGGGACGGAAAAAGGTGGATCGGCTTGCCCGCTTCTTCGTGCTTCCCCAGACCGGACACGGTTTAAGCGGGACGAGCTATGCTGCGGATGGCGACGGAAAATCCATTCCGGCAGTTCCTATTCCCAACACGTTCAGCCGGCTCAGCCTGCTGGTGGATTGGGTTGAGAAAAATGTGGCGCCCTCGATGTCTGTGACTGTTACGGCAGGGAACCGCAGTCTGCCGATGTGTTCCTATCCGATGTATCCCAGGTACATGAGCGGTCCTGTCGATTCAGCATCTTCCTACGCATGCACGGCTCCATAGACGCGAACTTCGCGCACCTAACTTGAGGGGAGGATATGAAAAACGCATATTTGAAGACGTCAACTCTGATGGTGCTGGCGGGCACCTTGATTTTATGCCAATGGCAGGCGCTGAATGGGAGGACGCAGGAGGGCGCAGGGCGGACAAAGGCAGATTATGGAGGGACAGGGAAGATTCTGGTTCCGGCGGCGTTGGGCTCACCTTCTATGAAAGCACCCGATAAGCCGAACACGTTACGGCGGGACGCGACGGCGGCCCGCCGGTGCTGGTTCAAAACAGAGGGCGCAAAACAGTATGCCCAATACTTTGATGGCATTCATTGCTCTTCCTTTCTTTTCGATTACAGAATCGTGAGCGGAGCCCAAAAATAGGAGACCTGCTTTGATGCTCCGGCTCTGCACCCCGGGATCCGGTCGAGGGCGATTTCAGGCTCAGTTCATACCCTTCGTTTGCTTCAAGGAAATAGCGCATAGTGTTCAGACCGGAATATCTCACACATAATCTCAAAATTTAAATGCATTAGGTATGCATAAAGCATAATATGTGCGCTATTGCTTTGACAGAATGGGTTCGTGCAATAAGTCTGATATCGCAAATGGATGATTTGCAGGTGCAGACATCGGTTGGCTCATCCGGATAGGGTGATTGAAAGTTGGGCCGATCGTGATCGATGCCCATCTCTGGAATCCGGGAAACCATTCACGGAGGATATCCCTATGAAAATGCCCATCTACTGCCTTGCTGTATTGGCGCTCTTATGTCGCGCCGGCTCCGCACAAACCCCGCCGCCGCAAGAGCAGCCTGCGTCGAAGCTGCCTAAAGTGCTTCCCGCCGCGACGCCCCTCGGCACGGGACCCTTCAAGGCGATCATGGAAGTTGATCCGACATTGGCAAAACACACCGTTTATCGGCCCAAGGACATGAACTCTGTCGGTTCCGTCAAGCTGCCGATCATGGCGTGGGGCAACGGTGCTTGCGCGGCCGATGGTAACGCCTTCCGTGAGTTCCTGACCGAAATGGCAAGTCACGGCTACCTGGTCATTGCGAACGGCCCGATCGGCCCGGATAAAGCACAGTTTCCGCCTACAATGTCGCCTAATCGTGGCGCTGCTCCAGCCAAGGGCCGAAAGCCGGGCGATCCCGAAAACCGTGCTCCTCAGCCGGGTGCGGACGCAAAACCCGGCGTCGCTCCCGTGATAACGTCAACGCCCCCCACCACAACGGCGCAGCTCCTCGAAGCCATCGATTGGGCGATCGCCGAAAACCGCCGTCAGGGCAGCAGGTATTACGGCAAGCTCGATACCGCAAAAATCGCGGTTGCAGGCATGTCCTGCGGCGGCGTGCAGGCGATCGAAGCCTCGGTGGATCCGCGCGTGAAGACCACGATTGTGGCCAACAGCGGATTGATGACGGTGCCGACGACCATGTCGGGCAGCGGCAAGCCTGTACCCAAGGGGTCCCTGAATCTGATGCACGCACCGGTGCTCTATATGAGCGGTGATGAGTCGGACATCGCCTATGCGAATGCAAATGACGACTTTGAAAAGATCAACCACATACCGGTTTTTCGCGCCTTTGAAAAAGGAATCGGGCACGGGGGCACCTATCACGATTCCGATGGCGGCACCTTCGGCAAAGTTGCGCTTGCATGGCTGGACTGGCATCTGAAGGGCAACAAGGAAGCCGCGAAGATGTTCCGGGGCGCCCAATGCGGCCTCTGTGCGGACCCGAAGTGGGTCACGCGAAAGAAGAAGATCGACTAGGTGGAAGGCGGTTGCCGGTTGGAGCCGAGCATTCGGAGCCCATCCGGCTGCTTGCGTCCGGCGGCAGCAGGCGAGTCGGCTGGCGTGGGAAACCGTTTGAGCTTTTGACGCAACTCAATGCCCCGGAACTCTGAGCGCAGGAGAGTCTGAGCAATGCGCCTGTCCTCACCGTATCGAATTGCTTTCCTGCTTTTATTCATGCCACTTTTCACCAATGCTCCCGGGGCGGGAGACGACGCTGTTGCCACGGTTTTGCTCATTTGCCCTCGGCTCCGTCCGGTACAAGCGAAAGCGATGGTGAATCAGGCCGAAAGGCTACCCTATCTCCACCAAAGCCTTGAGAATGCCGTCGCGATAGTCGGATAGCAGTTCAAAAGCCCTGGCCACCTGGTCCAGACTGAATCGGTGCGTGATCATAAAATCAGGCTTGATTTTGCCGGTGCGGATCAGCTCGATTACGGGATCGACACATTTATTCTGGCGCCGGACGTTTATAAAGGTGAGTCCTTTGCGCCTGGCGTCATGCACCGCGAAGGAGGCTTGATCTGTCTCGGGAATGCCTACAACGAGGAGCCGGCCCATGGGCTTGCATAGTTTCATCGCCTGGTCCAATGCCGCCTGCTGCCCGCAGCACTCGAAGACCACGTCCAGTTCCAGGGGTTCTCGCTGAAGGATTTCGTGAACGATGTCCGTTCGATCAGGATTTCCAGCCCATGTAGCGCCCTGCCGCTGAGCTGTTTCGAGTCGATAGTCGAGCCGGTCCGTCAAATATTGCGCGGAGGCGCCCGCTACCTGAGCAGAAAGCAGCACACTCAAACCGATAGGACCGCTTCCCAGGATGCCAACCCTTTTGCTTTTCAGGTCGCCGGCAAGTTGCACGGCATAGTGGCCTATGGTCAATGGCTCCACGAGTGCGGCCTGATCCGCAGTCAACCCCCTGGCGCTATAGCAGCAATCCTCGGGCATAACCATGAGATCGCATAAACATCCCTCCAATTGGCCTGGGCAACCCAAAAATCGCATTGTGCGGCATGTATGGTAATAACCGGCCCGGCATTGATCGCAGGCCCCGCAGGAGACAGACGGATCCACAACGACCAGATCTCCGGGTTTGAAACGTGTTGCCTGTTTTCCCGCGTCCTCCACGACTGCACTGCATTCATGACCAACACAAAAGGGGAAACGCACAATCTGGTTTCCGATCCGTCCCTGAGTGTAATAGTGGAGATCGGAACCGCAGATGCCGGCCCGGACGATCCTGAGCAGTACATCGGTCGGATGCTTCAGGGCGGGGGCCGGCTGTTCCACGATTTCAATTTTCCTGATTCCCGTAAGTACCATAGCTTTCATGAGGTCATTCTCCTGTCGAGATAATCCAGATGGAATCTTTTCCCGGTCTCTTTTGAGAAAAAGTGCATATGCTCCAAAGGACAATATACCCATAGGGGCTGCGCTTTGCGGAACGTCTGATCCGGAGGTGTCAGGATCCTGACACTTTGAGATTGGAGGTGCGCCGTCAGCACGCCTTGTTCTCCAAGGGATTCGTAGGTGCCGACCTCTGCAGCCAGATCCGTAGCCCGCATCCTTGTTTCGGAGAATTCAATGTGATGGGGACGAATTCCAGCCTGCAGGGGCGCGGACAAATCTTGCCGGCGTTCCGGATTCAGCGCGCCCGGCAGGTCTGCCATGCGGCAGCCGGCATGGTCTATCCACGAAGGTCCTCCAACTTCCATTCGGATTTCCACATCCAGAAAGTTCATGGCAGGTTCACCTACAAACCCGGCCACAAAGGCATTGGCCGGTTTGTTCAGAATTTCCCGGGGCGTACCCACCTGCTGGAGTTTCCCCTGGTGCATGACGGCTATCCTATCGGCAAGAGCTATGGCTTCGTTCTGATCGTGAGTTACATAAATCATGGTCTTCCGAAGCTGCGCATGCAGCCTCTTTATCAGCGCTCGCATCCCTTGCCTCTGTTTTGTGTCCAAGTGCGAAAGGGGTTCGTCGAACAGGAATGCCTGCGGTTCCCGAACGATGGCCCGCGCCAGAGATACCCGTTGCTGTTGCCCGCCGCTTAATTCCAAGGGCCTGCGCTGTAGAATGTCGGTGATCTGTAACTCCCCAGCCACCCATGCGACTTTTTCATCGATCCGGGATTGCGGCCAGCGACGGATTTTCAGCGGAAACTCAATATTGTCTTTTACGGCAAGTGTGGGATACAGCGCATAGTTCTCGAAGGCCATGGCGATATCCCGCGACTGGGGCGGCAGATCTTTGACCTGCTTGCCGTTAAAGGAGAGGTTTCCCCCGGTCATTTCCTCCAGCCCCGCAATCATTCGCAAAGTGGAGGTTTTGCCGCATCCTGAAGGCCCCAGGAGCACCATAAACTCCTTGTCGCGGATACGGAGAGAAAGATCCTTTACAGCAAAAGGGCCATTTCCCTTGCTATAACGCTTACTCACATGGCTCAGGATGATCTCGGCCACAGTCGCCTTCCGCCAGAAGTGTTTCGCCCGTATCTTCCAAAAACAGAAACATGTGCTCGGGAGCCCATGTCAGGTAGAGAGGCTCGTCAATGCTGTAAGCCTGGTCCGCTTTGCATAAGGCCTTGAACACGCGATCCTCTACAGTAACCGAAATTACAGCGCGGTCTCCCAGAAGTTCTTGCACAAAAAGCCTCGAAGGCAAGCTGAAGGGAGTGTCCGGCCGGTCACGCTCCAGGCGGATGTGTTGCGGTCTGAGTCCGAGGCAAACTGCCTTTCCAACACACCCCTGCCGCCGAGAGCTATCGAGCAAGGGAATTCGCACATCCCCAGCCGCAAACACAGCCCGGCCTTGATCCAATGCGATGGTGCCCGCAAGGAAATTCATGGGCGGGTCCCCCATGGATTCGGCTACAAGTCGATTGACGGGCCGACGAAACACCTGCGAGGGCGTTCCCACCTGCTCGATGCGCCCCTGATGCAGGATTGCAATGCGATCCCCCAAGGCTAAGGCTTCGCTATAGTCGTGCGTTACATAAACAATCGTGGCCCCGAAGGATTCCCTCATGGTCTTGATCTCGGCTCTCATTTCGTTGCGCAGTCGTGCGTCCAGGTGGGACAGAGGCTCGTCCATGAGAAAGGCCGCAGGTTGCCTCACCAGGGCTCGTCCCAAAGCTACGCGTTGTCGCTGACCTCCACTCAGAGCCGCGGGCCTGCGGTCCAGAAAAGGATCGATCCCCAGGGTGCGGGCCACGCGGAGAACAGTCTGCTCGATCTGATTTTCAGGGATCCGGCGTCCTGGGGAACGTAGCGGGAAGGCCATATTTTCATATACGGACATGTGCGGATACAAAGCATAGGTCTCGAAAGCCATGGCGCAATCCCGTTCCTCAGGTGTAAGGTTCTCGATCGGCCGGCCGTTGAGAAAGATCGAGCCTGAAGTGACGGACTCGACACCGGCGATCATTTTGAGAATGGTGGTCTTGCCCGCACCGGATTCGCCAAGGATTACAAAGAACTCCCTGTCGCGGATTTTCAGGCTCAGGTCGCGGATGGCCTCGTGGTCGCCATAGCGCTTCCGAACATGCTGGAACACAATTTCTGCCACCTGTTATCCCTTTACTGCACCGAAGGTCAATCCGCGTACAATATAGCTCTGCACAAAAAACGCCAGGATAAGCTCCGGGATCACACAGATCATGGTAGCGGCGGCCATTTGTCCCCAGAGAACACGCTCGTATCCGATAAATCCCAATATGCCCAGCGTGATGGTCTGGGTGCGCTCGCCTCCGAGGATCATGGAAAATATGAAATTATTCCAGGCGAAGATAAAAGACAGGATCACCACCGCAGCAATGCCTGGTTTGGCCAGAGGCAGGGAAATCCTGCGGAAAACCCCCCACCCCGTATATCCGTCCACGCGTGCGGCCTGTTCAATTTCTCGAGGAATATCCTCGAAAAATCCTCTCAGAACCCAGATCAGGAACGGCAAGGTAATCAATTGATACGCTGCGGTGAGGCCGGAGTAGGAATCGATCAGACCTATTTTTTGAAAGACAACATACAGCGGAAGGATAATCATGAGTTCGGGCGCAAATCGGAAACTCAGAAACGTGAAGGCGATGTCTTCCTTGAACCGAAAAGAAAATCGAGCCAGGCTGTATGCGGCAAAGGTCCCTAAAAGAAGTGAAACTACGACGGTGGCCGACGCAATAATCAAAGTGTTCAGGAAGTACCTTGGGAAATCCGGTCTCACGGCTTCCACGTCATGCGCAAACTGACCCATGGTAATAGCTTTGTAGTTCTCCAGGGTGGGAGTGAAGACAAATTTTGGTGGACTGGCTATGACATCATTGGAGTTCTTCAAAGACATCATGGCTATCCAAATAATGGGTCCCAGCGCAAAGGTGAAATATGCGCCGAGGCCCAGAGTTTTGAGAATGCGTCGGAACCGGCGGGAAGTCATCATCGCATCAGCGCCTTGGTCCAGAGCCTGCTTAGAGCTCTGGAGAAAGTGAAACACAGGAGCCAAAGGACAAAAAGGTAAACCATACCCCTGCCCATTCTGAACCATCGAATGGCCTCAAAATAGCTCTGAATATGCAGCGTCATAGTGGATCCGGCCGGGCCACCCTTTGTCGTGGCATAGATAATATCGAAAACCTTAAGCGAATCGATCAGGCGAAAGAGCGTTACCAGCACGATGCATGGCAGGAGCAAGGGAAGCGTAAGCTTGCGGAACATAAACCAGCCCGATGCTCCATCCACCCGGGCTGCCTCATACGGCTCTTTGGGCAGGGACTGCAGCCCGGCCAGGAAAATTAGTATCGCAAAAGGCGAATAGATCCAGACATCGATGAGGATCAGGGAAACCAGCGCCGTAGCAGAATCCCCCAGCCAGGCAATGGGCTCGATCCCGGCAAGGTCAAGGATGCGGTTTAACACGCCTTGGTCCGTGGGGAGAAGGATTACCTTCCACATCAGGGCACTGACAATGGGGGGAATCATCATGGGGATGATCAAAAAGGACTGCAGAATACGAACACCGGGAAATGTGTCTTTGAGCAGCAGGGCTACCCCGAGGCCCAAAGCCAGCTCGATTATTACGACGGACGCGGCAAAAACAAAAGTCAGGCCGAAAGCCTTCCAAAAATCGATGCTCCTGAAGATGTCGAGGTAGTTTGCCAGGCCGACGAATTGGATATTTCCCGGATCGGTCAGAGTGTAATTGGTGAATGTATAGTACACGCCCAGGATAAAGGGATAAAGAATACCGACCAGGGCGATGAATGCAGGCAAAGTCAGCAGATAGGGCAGGCTTGTGTCGGGAAGATTCAAGCGCTGCGTGCGCAAAGCGTGATCGGCCATGGGGGATTACTTCCTCACCATCTGATTAATGTCCTCCGCTGCGCTCTTTAAGGCCTCTTCCGCAGTTCGACTCCCTTCGTAGATTTCCTGCAGAGCCGCAGCCCATCGATCGCCGGCCTGAGTGACATAGGTCGATGGAGTCCACCGGATCCTGGCATGCTTCGAAAGGAGCAACTGCGCTGTGCGACGATACTCGCCCTGGGCCCAGTTTGTGGCCTCCACCGTTTTGGGATCGTTCCATACGGACTTGCGCGTGGGATTGATGTTTTCATGGGGAACGGTCCGCTGAAGCATTTCTTTGCTTGTAGCCCATGTGAGAAACCGCCAGGCCGCGTCCTTTTTCCTGGAAGCTGCATTCATGGCCAGACTCCATACCCAGGTGCTGGACCGGATTTGGCCGTCGGGCCCCGCCGGCGGGAGCAGATATCCCACCTTTCCGGCAATTTGAGACTTGGCGGGATTCTCAAAAGCGGCAGCCTGGTGATTTGCATCGAACCACATTGCAAACCTGCCTGAAAGGAACGCCTCTTTGCCTTCATACCAGGTATAGCTGGGCCAGCCGGGCGGCCCGCCTTGCTTCAATGTCCGGATGAACAGGTCCGTGATTTCGACGCCTTGGGGGCTGTCGATCACACAATGCATGGATTCGTCGAAATCCCTCGCTCCCCAGGAGGCAAACGCAGTCAGGTATCCGGGATGGATGGTCGACCAGCTCCGCACGCCCCTATGGCCGAATCCATAGATTTGCTGGCCGTCCACTTTGCGAGTCAGGGCTTTGGCCGCTTTGTATACCTCCTCATAGGTAGCGGGCGGATCGATACGGAATCGTTCGAATAGATCCCTGCGATAAAAGATTACATAGGCTTCTTCGTTTACCGGAAGCGCCCACAAGGGTCCTTCCCCCATGCCTGTGCCTTGTTTAAGATTCCACCGGGAACAGGCAATGAGCTCCGGGAAAAAATCATGGAAAGCCCAGTTTACGGGCGTAAGGCTGGGATTCTCAACATACGGATCCAGAGGTTCGAGCCACCCGGCTTTGGCATATTGCCACAAGTGCGGAAAACCCAGCATGAACAGGTCATAAAATGAACTGCGGCTGGAAAGCTCCGTAATGAGCTTTTCAAAATACTCCTCTTCGGACAGGAGCAGCGTGCGGACCTTGACTCCGGTCTTTCGCTCGTACTCCGGAAGGAATCGCAGGATTGACTCCGTGAAGGGATGCCGGTTCAGCAGAAGGTGGATTTCAGCGGACGTGGAGTTGTTCTTGGAGCATTGGCAAAAAAGCAAAACGCCAAAGGCGCACAGTATTGCAGCGACCAGCCTCGACGAAATAAAGCATTTCCAATTCGTCATGTCTTTGCCCTTTCCGGCGCAGTTCGGCACTTTTGCGGTCCAGAAATCCCTGCCCGTTCAGCAAGGCATCTATTCCGAAGATTCGATCCCCAATTCCTGCATCATTTTTTCGAGCGGCGCACCCTTGGTTTCATGCATCATGAAGCGGACCCACAACCACTGCAAACACATCATGAAACAGAAGAATGCGAAGATGGTTCCCGGCGCCATGCGCTCCGTCATCGTCGGAAAAAACAGCGTCAGCAGTGCTGCAAAAATGCAGCGCGTGGAACTGCCAAAAGCCTGTCCGGCCGCGCTAAGCCCCCCTAATGATTGGATCGACTGTTCGGCTCCCGAAATAACGACCGTGTCGAATCCGAACAAAAACCCGCCCGGAGCAGCTGCCAACGCACAAATCATCAACATGAAATTCATAGGTGAACTCTTACTATCGGAGCTTTCTGTGAGTTGTCAAGAATATTGTCACAGATATGTGACAGTTATTGTGTTAAAATGACCATTTCCAGGAAAGATTTCGGTTCCCGAACGCATCGCAGAACAAAGGAATCATCAATGAGAATGGACAGTGGCGGTGTCGTATACCCGGATCGCATCCCGCCAGGAGTTGTTCTTGATAAGAATGTTCCCGTTACGATGCGGGACGGCATAAGACTCGCCGTTGACGTCTATAAACCGGCTGGGATGCAGGAGCCGTGGCCGGCAATTCTGGCATATTCGCCCTTCCAGAAAGAACGTTTTTTCGAAAGCGCCAAGCCTGCCTTCTATTGCCCGAACGGATATGTTTGCGTTCAGGCGGCGGAAAGAGGCAGCGGTTTTAATGAAGGGAAATTCTCACTTCACGGTCCGCAAGCGGCCCAGGACGGCTACGACATCATTGAATGGATTGCCGGGCAGCCCTGGTGCAACGGCAGCGTGGCCATGATGGGCGCATCGGGATACGGAGTCATGCAGTGGATTACGGCTCCGCTGAATCCTCCCCATTTAAAGGCCCTGGTAGTGCTGGGGACGACGGATAACTACAGGGGGCTCTGTTATCCCGGCGGTGTGTTGCGCAAGCCTTTTGTCCTCGGACTGGTTTCAGGACTTACAATGGCGGCTATTTGGCCTGGTCCGGTCCGCGGCAAAGAACCGCCTATGAACGTTATCGCGGAGATCCTTGCCAACACCGAAGACGGTCCGTTCTGGTGGGAGCACGGCGGCGGATGGAAGCATATCGACAAGATCCAGGCTCCTATACTGAATCTTGTGCACACGCCCAATCGGCTGCATGCGATGTATCACCTGAGATCCTATGCGAATATAAGGTCACCCAAAAAGCTGATCCTTACGCCATGGACGAACGAGAACTACCAGCCGTGGATATTTGAAACCACTTCCTTGAATCACCACATTCTACGATGGCTCGACCACTGGTTGAAGGGTGTCGACACGGGGATAATGGAGGAACCTGAAGTCGCGATATATGACAATGGCACCGGCCGGTGGCGCCACGAAAATGAATATCCGGTGAAACGCACTCGATGGGTAAGGCACTACCTGGGCAGGAAAACCACAGCGGAGGAACCGTACGGTCTCCTCAGCCAACGGCCGCCTGAGGAAGAAGAGCCGGACGTTTACCATAACATCAGCATGAATACGGCTCTCATGGCCTCTTACGGTCTATCCGCCGACACCCCAACCGCCCATCCTGCAAATGTTGCCTACGTGTCTATGCCGCTCGAAGAGGACCTCCGCATTTTGGGGCCGGTCAGCTTCAGTTTATTCGCTTCGACGACGGAAGAAGTCACCTCAGATTGGTCATTCTTTGTGAAAATGGGTGAAATGGTTCCTCAGGGCGTACCGCTGAATCCTGTAACGGGTGATCCTGAAATTAAGCCCGAGGCGAACGACAATTGCACGCCGCAGGAAGTACAGATATGGAGCTGGGGGTGTCTGAAAGCCAAATTCAGAGAGGTGGACGAGGTCCTCTCGCGCCCCGGAATGCCGTGGCATTCGTTTCGGAATCCCGTAAATATAAAACCAAATACGATATACGAATTTCAGATAGAGCTCCAACCGGTATTCAAAACATTCAAAAAAGGCTGCAGGATTTGGCTAAAAATTGCCAGTGATGATGCGCTTTATTCAACTTGGGACGCCTCCTCCCGGTACGTGGAAACACCTTTGTCGCCGGCTAAGGCTGAGATCTCAATTTACCATGACCGGAAACATCCGTCCCATTTGCTGTTGCCGGTTATTCCGGATGCTCCGGAGATCGAGCCTGTAAAAGCGCCATTGTGCAATGCGGTTCCCGGCGCCGCGCGAATCACGCAATGATCATGGACAGACTCCGAAGGGAGTCGCATGCCTGGTGGGAGCTATCGATGAAATCTCTTCTTCCTTGTATCGGTTTTATAGCACTTGCTGCTGTGTGGGTACTGGCGGCTTCATGCAACAGGCCAGGGCGCCATCAAGCAGAAGACCGCGAAAGGGGCGTCGTTCTTCAAAGACAACTCGGGCAACTCGAAAACGAGGTCGATCGCATTGAAGATGTGCGGGCCCTGAAACGCTTGCAGCACGCCTACGGCTATTACGTCGACCAGGCGATGTGGAACCAGGCCGCGGATCTCTTTGACCCACAAGGCACGATCGAAATCGGACTGGATGGCGTCTACGTGGGACAGGACAGAGTCCGCCAGTATCTGTTAGCTTTGGGCGGCGGACGCGAAGGTTTGAGACGCGGCCAGCTAAACGAACATCTCATGCTCCAGCCGGTAGTGCATGTTGCGGGAGACGGCTGCACGGCAAAGGCGCGCTGGCGCACGCTCATCATGGCGGGACAGTTGGACAAAAACGCCTTTTGGGGCGAAGGCGTTTACGAGAACGAGTACGTCAAGCTAAACGGCATCTGGAGGATCCGCAATCTTCATTGGTATCAGACCTTCATGGTGCCGTACAGAGGCGGATGGGCCGAGAACCGGGATAGCACGGGCGGCATCTACGTCTCGAAGCGCATCCCTCCGGACAGGCCTCCAAGCGAACGTTACGAAGTATGGCCGGGCGTGTACACGCCGCCTTTTCACTACGAAAATCCAAAGCCCGCCGCTTCAGGCAAGTCGATGGAAACCGATCCGGCGATCGCTGCACTGGCACACCGCATCCGGCTTCTTCAAGACGTAGAGGAAATTGAAAACCTCATTTCGATGTACGGTTATTACCTCGATAAACAGCAATGGGATCTCCTGACCGATCTGTTTGTTGACGACTCGACGATGGAAATCTCCCAGCGCGGCATTTATGTCGGCAGGAAAAGCGTGAAGCGAGCGTGGGACTTGTTTGGTCCGCAAAACATCGAGCGCAATCACTTGCACACTCACATCCAGATGCAACCGGTCATCCATGTGGAACCGAACGGACAGCACGCAAGGGTGCGCAGCCGCGCGCTGAGCCAGTTGGGCACTTTTGAAAGCATCGGAATTTGGGGCGACAGCGTGTACGAGAACGAGCTCGTCAAGGAAAAGGGAATCTGGAAATTCAAGAAGGGCCACCTCTATACGACTTTCTTTGCATCATACGATAAAGGTTGGGCAATGGGTGCACGGCAGGCCCCCAAGGTCAGCGACAAAATCCCTCCCGACAAGCCGCCCAGCGAAACTTATGAGAGCTTCCCGGGAATCTATATTCCGCCGTTCCACTATAAGAATCCGGCAGCGGATCAGGGTGCGGCAGCGAAGCCCGAAGGAGCAGCATTGCGGATCCCGGAAGAAGTGCGGGCTGCATTCCTGCGCGTCGGGAATCGGATACAACGGCTCGAAGACGAGAGCGCCATCGAAAACCTGCAGCGGATCTACGGATTCTATGTCGACAAGCAGCTCTGGAAAGAAGCCGCCGATCTCTTCGCGGATGACGGCACGCTCGAAATCGGCGGACAGGGTGTATTCGCAGGCAAGTCGAGGGTGCTCGAATATCTTGTCCGGATTTCGCCGGACGGTTTGACGCATGGCAAGCTATTCAACCACCTTCAACTGCAACCCATAATTGACGTAGCTCCGGACGGCAAGACCGCCAAGGGTCGCTGGCGGTTCCTCAGTGAACTCGGTGAATATAAGAAATCAGCGGCCTGGGGCGCCGGCACCTATGAAAACGAATACGTCAAAGAGGGCACGGCTTGGAGAATCAAAACTCTGCACGCCTATTCCAGGCTCTGCACACCTTATGCGGACGGCTGGGGCAAAAGCGCGTCGCCGGGCGCTCGTCTGGAGAAGAGCTTGCCGCCGGACCGTCCACCGACGGTTACGTATGAGCCGTATCCCGCAACCTTTGCAGCGCCCTTCCACTATAAAAATCCGGTGACCCAGAGGTAAGAGACGCGTGCCCATCCGTTAAATTTAACGACGCCCAAAGCTCTGCGAGGACACTCCTTCACTCAACAGCCACAGTACCAGCATTCCTCGGGATGCAAGGTAAAGGAGTCTATATCTATGACTTCTTTGCCTTTTACAAAGAAGTTTTTCCCCCTTTTAGATTCAAGCGCTTATGAGCGCTGAAAGCTGACAGCTGAAAGCGCGCGGCCATTCCCAGTGTCGAGTATTGGGTTGCGGCCCCGGGCCGCGCCAGGAGGCTTGCTTTTAAAGGGTTTGGTATGTATACGTCTACCGGGCATAGGTCGACACATGTGCTGCAGCCATTGCAAATCTCAGGCTGATCCGGGGCCACGTTCATGCGCCGGCATCCCACGGTTTGAGCGCTACCGCATGTTTTGCGGCAATGCGGCCGGAGAACAGGCATTCGCCAATGTTACCGCCCGAATTGTATCCCCATCCCCAGAAGGAGCCGAGTTCGCCGGTGCCATACAACCTTGCAATCGGCTTCTTGTCCGGATCCACAATCTGACACAGTTTATTACGTCTGGGGCCGCCCATCGTGTTTGCGGTGTTGGGCCACTGCTTCATTGCATAGAAGGGAGGTCCGCTGAGCGGCACCAGAGAGCCCGGAAACCTGCCGAATTCTGCGTCCTTTTTGTCTGCGCAGTATTGGTTGTATTGGGCCACAGTCGATTCCAGGCTCTTGGCATCCATCAATTTGCGATTGTCCGGGTCCGTTCTGATTTTTTCCGCCAGTTCGGCAAGGGAGGCGGCTTTTAGTATCCAGCCCTTGGCAACCTCCTCGCTGTTGTCGGCGCTCCAGGTAATTCCGGAGTGCCACACGAACCAGGTCCATTTTCCTCCCCCGCCCATTGCGCGTGACGAAAGCATGCAACCCGCTTTTCGTGACGCCTCATCGAAGATTGCCCAGCAGGGGATGCTGGACCAATCCATGTCCGCGGCGTTAAAGTCCAGATTTCGGGTTCCCAGGCTGTGGGAACGGGTGCCGCCTCTTTCGTTCATATAACGCCTGCCCAGTTTGTTGACCAGGATGAAACTATTGCCTCTGGGGCCGGCGGGCGCCAGTCCTACAACATTCGGGTCTGTCCCCGGGACCGCGAAGCAGCCCGGGTGACCGCCGTTGATCTCGTTCATGTGCCAAAGATCCGCGCCCACCTTCTGGGCCATTCGGATTCCATCTCCGGTATTCCCCGGCGTCCCAACGCCCATGACCGGCGAACCCCAAAAGTACTGCTTCTGCATGGCATAGTCGAATTCAAGACCGCCGCAGGCAAGCACAACCGCTTTCTTCGCCTTGATTGCGACCTTAATGCCTTTCCTTTCGGCTATCAGACCAACGATCTCGTTGTTTTCGGCATTTTGAATCAGCTCTTTTGCGGGAGTCTCGTACAAAACCTGGATGCTGCGCTTTTGCACCTGGTCGCGCATGAACTGCCACAGTAGCCCATCGCCCGTTGTCCCCTGGCCGGCTCCATTCACCGACCAGGCATAAGCCTGATAGCAGTCGCTGCCCGGCAGTTCCGGAAAAGCGATACCCGCCATGGCGAGCGGCAAGGGTGCCAGAGTTGCACCCAGGTCTTTGAGGACCTTAAGGTTTTCCGCCAGTCCTTCGGACATGACCCTATAAATTTCCTCGTCTCCCGTCATTCCGCAGTCCATAGCTCTGATATAGGCAATACCTTTCGCTATATCCTTGGGCGCCCAAATGAACTGCATGCACACCTTGCTGTTTCCGCCCTCGTACTGCTGGGACAGCTTTTCCAGGATCAGCACCTTGGCACCGGCATCCGCGGCCGTGACTGCTGTCGAGAATCCGGCCATCCCGGTTCCCACGATCACGAGGTCCGCCGCATAGTCCCACTTGGTGGGAATATTGGAGGAGCACTCCGTTTTTGCTGTCGCCGTCGAGGTCCCCAGGGCGGCCAGGGCACCCGCACCGGCTACTGCAGCCGCATCGGCCGCAGCGGATTGGATGAATTTACGGCGCGATAAACTCTTCTTGTCGGGCATGGACTATCTCCTTTGCGCGATACCGATATTTAAGGATTGACTCAGGCTTGCAGCGCCTGAGCTATCGGTTACGCTTTAAGATAATATGAGCTTAGAATCCGCATCAATCAAAACTTATCACAAATCTATGACAACGAGGCTCGCCATGATTGTAGTGCCTGGAACCGGATATCTGATAAATATAAATGCATAATGCATGCAGAAAGCATAATATATGCGATATATTCTAAATTAAATGGAAGGGTGTCCGGTGGAGAGGGACGGAACGGTGCCTATTTGTGAAACATGCCTCATCGTCCTACGAAGAGATCCAAATGAAGAAATTTGTTTGCGGGATTACCCTATTCGTGCTCTTGTATTGCGCAGGCTTTGCTGAAACGGCGCCGCCGGGGCAGCAGGCGCCGTCATTCGGGCGATATCAGCCAACGCCGCTTTACTCCGAAGCCGTAACGACGTCGCAGTACCTGAGCATGCGCGATGGTGTGCGCCTGGCGATCAGCATTACGCGTCCTTCTCAAAATGGCAATGCCGTTGAAGGGCGATTCCCTGTTCTCTGGCAGCATACGCTGGCAGTTACGCCGCCTGGTGTTCTGGCATCCAATCCGTCGGGCTCGATGCCGGGCAGCTACAATGCTGTGCCGCATTTGGCCTACCACGGCTATATTGTCGTCCAGGTGGCGAGGCGCGGTCAGGGCCCCTCATTCGGGAAACGTCGCGGATATAACGACCGGTCTGAAGCCTATGATGCCTATGAGTTGATTGACTGGCTGGCCGCGCAACCCTGGTCCACAGGTGCGGTAGGCGTCTACGGTTGTTCCAATACCGGCGATGCGGCCATGCATGCGGTCACAGCAGCGAATACCCATCTGAAAGCCGCCTGGGCCGGATGCTTCTCTTGGGAAAAATACGATGGCTTCTGGCGCGGCGGCATCTACGCCAATTGGGGAACCGGACCCGAGCGCACAGTTGAGCAGGACATGGCAAATACACCGGTCCAGGGTGATGAGGCAAAGGTGTTGCTGCGCCAGGCGGCAGAAGAGCATCAAGGTGGAACCGTGCTCACTCAGATGTGGGCTTCAATGCCGTTCCGCGACGATTATGCGCCGGGCGTTGGCAGCCGGTTCTGGTACGAAGGGAGCGTCGCCAGCTACCTGCCGCAGATCCGTGCATCCGGTACGGCGATTTATATCCAGGGAGGCTGGCGCGACGATCTTCGCGCGCAGGGATTGCTGGCTTACGCCAACTTGAAGCATGACAGACATGTGATTATTGGCCCATGGGGCCACTGCCAGAATGGCGACTTTAATATGCTGGCCGAGATGCATCGGTTTTTTGATCAACACCTGAAGAGGATCCATACCGGCATAGCTACGCAGGATCCGATCCACTACTTTACCGTCAATGCGCCTGCCGGAACTGAGTGGCGCTCATCGAAAACCTGGCCGGTTGGCGGAACTCTGCCGACAAAATTATTTCTGGCCGGCAGCTCGTCTTCGGAAGGCGAACTCCAGTCCCAGGCGCCGACAGGAGTCGGCTCGCAAACAACGTTCACGGTTCGGTATGACGTCGATTGTCCCACCTTGGCCAGACAGCCCGGCGGATTGCTCACCGGAGCGCCCCCATGTCCCGTGGAGCATGGCGGTCCGCGGTTCGTGACGGCTCCGCTCGGATCGGATACAGAGGTCACCGGCGATGCCATCCTCAATCTCTGGATATCTTCAAGCGCCAACGACGGAAATATTTTCGTCTACCTGGAAGACGTGGCGCCGGATGGCAATGTAACTCAAGTCACCGACGCACGGCTGAAAGCTTCGCTCCGCAGGATGAGCAAGCCCCAATATGAGAACTATGGCCTGTCTTATCACCGCAGCCATAGGGAAGACGCTCAACCATTGAAACCCGGGGAACCGGTACAGATCGTTTTCGCGTTTCTGCCACAATCGTACATCTTCAAAGCTGGCCACCGAATCCGGATTTCGGTGGCGGGATCGGACTACCGCGAACGCGATCGCACCCCGGTGTCGCCCGCTCCGGTTGTGACCATCTACACCACGCCGTCCAACCCCTCTTACATCAGTCTTCCCATGATCAATCCGAAGGGCGCGTATGAGCGCAAAAGGGAGAGAATTCAGTGAAGTGACAGAGTCCGCCATGCCGGCAATGTTGCTTTTGGGGGAATACCCGAAGGCCGTATCGAGCGGATACAAAGCAGTTACTAATAGGTTCATGGGTAAGAGGACATTCATGGGATATAAACCATCGACAGACATAAGCACAACTTGCCACGAATTCCACTAAGCGTTGGGCTGGCCTTCGGCCCCTGCACGAACAACGTTTTTTTGTGAAATTCGTGGCTGGCTTTGTTCGGATTGTCCATTCATGTGTCGGCTTATCTATGAACGGATTAGTATGCGGTAACAGCCTCGCAATATCACATTGGCGATAATGGGTTACACAATCGTTTCGATAGGAGGGAATCAAAATGCTTCAACGGATTTGCATGCTGATAGGTGCATTTGGTTTAATCGCGGCAATTTCGATCGCCCAACCGGCGCCCGCCCAGGGACCGCCGCAAGCCCAGGGTCCGCCGCCCACTGGTTCCGGCCCTTACGCGGCGGTCATTGAAGGAGATCCCGGAGTGCCGGGCCATACAATCTATCGTCCCGAAAACTTGAGCGCTTTCAGTCAAAAGAATGCCTTGCCGATTGTGGCTTGGGGCAACGGGGGTTGCTCCAACTCCAATCAGTTTTATGCCCCATTCTTAGCCGAAATCGCATCCCGCGGGTTCCTGGTTGTGGCCATCGGCCCGTTCACGCCGGGAGGCACGCCCAAACCTGCCGGTACGGGCGGCGGCATGGGGATGGGTACGAAATCAGCTCAATTGCTGGAAGCCCTCGATTGGGCGACAGCCGAGAATAAGCGCCCCGACAGCAAGTATTACCAGAAACTGAATCCGTCAAAGTTTGCCGTGTTCGGCCATAGCTGCGGCGGATTGCAGGCATTGGAAGTGTCTACCGATCCGCGCGTAACGACGACTCTTGTCATGGATAGCGGGATTGTGACGCCGGGGACCACGCCGAAGGCAGGAACGCCGCAGGGAGCGGCGCCGAAAGCTGGAGCTCCGGAAGGGAAGGCCCCTCGAGAAGGAATGCCGCAGGGGGCAGCACCCAAACCGGGAGCAATGGGAGGAGCGATGACAATCGGGAAAGATATCCTTAATAAATTGCATTCGCCTGTTATCTATATCAATGGCGGAGAGAAGGATATTGCGTATGCGAACGGCATGGACGACTTCGCGAAGATTGAGAAAGTTCCTGTTGCTATGGCCAACCTCGATGTCGGTCACGGAGGGACCTATAGCCAGCCGAATGGAGGCGAATTCGGTAGAATCGCTGTCGCATGGCTGCAATGGAACTTAAAAAAGGATGAAACTGCAGGAAAAATGTTCACGGGGCCATCTTGCGGACTTTGCAACGACGCCAACTGGAAATTTGAAAAGAAGAAGATGAACTAAATATCGGATCTGAGAAAGGCCGGGGCACGCGGACTGCACCGATCATATCCACGTGCTCCGCGTCCTTACTGCATGAGGATAAATATGCTTTCAAGATAGATCGTGGCCGGGGCTTTATTCATTCGGACTTGTTGGCCCGGATAGGCTAGGAAGGGAAGGCCCCTGGATCGAAGAATTGAACCCATCAGGAATTCCGCACTTCTTCCACCGGCGGCACAGTCTTGATACGCAGTGTCGTCGATCCCTCCTTCCCGACCTGCGGGATTGACGATTTGCGAATGACGATGGAGAGGCGCCCCACTCGCCATCTGTCAATGGCCGATGACCGCTTCACCCTGCTTATCATGGAAGAAGTCCTGGATTTGATTCCTGAGAAGAGCCTCGCGCTCCCAATAAAAATACTCATTCAGCCGTTCTTGTTGGCTGGCCTGGACGTGCTGGGAGACAGCCCGTACGGCTTTATGGACATCTCCTTCCTCCAGGGCATGAATCATATCCAAATGCTCCTTATCTATTCTCGACAGGGCTTCGGCATCATGACCGGCATGTCGCGCGGCAAAGACGCGGATCAAGTACCTCACTTTGCCGTAAAATTTCAGTGCGACTGCATTCCCGGCAATGCTCATGAGGAACGTATGGAAACTGATGTCGGCCATCTCGAATTTCCGCATCTGCGCGTCATCCAGCGTCTTTTTCCCGGATTTGACAAGCTGATTCCGTAAAACCTTTATTTCTTCCGCAAACGCCTGAAGCCTGTTGAGGTCTTTTCCCTCCAATCGGCGTGTGGCTATTTTTGAAACCGCATGGGATTCAAGTATCTCGCGCAATTCGTAGAGTTCCACGAAGTCCTGCCGTGACAGCCGGACCACGACAATGCTTCCGTTGGAGTCCTCTTCCAATAGGCCCTCGCCAAACAACTGTCGGATGGCTTCGTGCACCGGAGTGCGGCTGAGACCGAGCTCGGTTGCCAGGGCAACTTCGGAGATTGCATTTCCGGCCGAAATCTCGCGGTCCGCTATTTTTTGCTGAATGCAAAGATAGGCTCTTTCGCGAGCTGATTTGGAGTTACCTTTATGAGACTTTGTTTTCAGAGGTCCTGGCATATCACGCTCCGAATCAGTCAGCTGCAGCGAACCCAATCTCCATCCCACTCGAAATTGGTGCTGAGCCCTGCTTTCCTGGT
Organism: uncultured Acidobacteriota bacterium; assembly: GCA_964474425.1. Lineage (GTDB taxonomy): Bacteria > Acidobacteriota > UBA6911 > UBA6911 > UBA6911 > UBA6911. Next base: position 34,406 of record CAYYTC010000031.1, on the reverse strand, counting down.
GATGGACTCAACATAGGAAGCAACCGCCCGGCCCCGTTCATCATGACCGCATATTTCAGGCTGCCCTTTTGGATTCACCCAGCAGGGGATAAATCCCGTTTTGCGCGCACCCTCCGCACCAACCTCGCAGACTGCAATCATTGCATTTCGTGCTTCCGGATGAAAGGGATATGTCGGGTATGCCGGGTCGGGTTCGAAGCCAAACAGTTCTTTTCGACGCCGCGCCCATTCGAGGCGCTTGGGACTTGGGTTTTTCTCGACATTCAGCGCCCGGGTTACGGTGACGAAGTTGCCCAGGCCGTGATAGATCGGCCGGCCCTTATACATTTCAATGCCGCGCAAAATGTGGGCATGGTGCCCCAGAACAACGTCCGCGCCCGCATCGATTACGGCCTTTGCCAAAGGACGTTCATACATGGCAAGGGCAGCAGGCGTATGCCCGATTCCTTTGTGCAGCGCCACGATGAGCACATCCACCTCGGGGCGCAGCTCCACTACGTTCGCCAACATGGCATCGGTGCTCTCCGGTTCAGCGAATGAATATATTCGTGGCGGTCCTCCCGGGGAAGCGTGATCCAGTTCGTAATGGGTGATCACCTGAACGAAGGCGCAACCCGGTTTTTTCTCTCCCGCCCACGAATCTTTGGGGCCGACACAGTTGTAGCTGAGCGTCCCCACTCTCAATCCCCGGCGCGCCACGATCGCCGGTTGGCGCGCTTCCGCCAGATTCATTCCCGCGCCTGTTGTGGCAATGCCCAATTTGCGAAGCGTGGCGATGGTATCTTCGATTCCATCGGGGCCTGAATCGGAGATGTGATTGCCGGCCAACGTGGCAACCTGAAATCCGGCGCGCTTCAAAGCCGCCAGGTTGTCCGGGTCGCTGGGCGGAGCCGGGACGTCTGAGGTGTTTTCGCGTCCGCGCCGTGTGTGCGGGACTTCCACGTGCCCAATGAGCAAGTCCGCCTGCTGCAGGATAGTGCGCGCAGGGTCGAAAAATGAGTCGGGATCAGGCTCGTCAAGAATCAGATCCCCGACCATCATCAGTTTCAGAGGGGTGGCGTTGGCCATGGTATCAGATCACCTTATGAGCTTTCAGTCCCGCAATTCTCTCCGATGAGTAGCCCAAAACCTGGCCGTAGACCGCATCATTGTGCTCGCCCAACTCCGGAGGCGGCTGGTCAAAGCCGACATTGGAGCCGGAGAATTTCACGGGCATACCCATACCGTAGACATCCTCCACAGCGCCATGTCTTGGGTGCTGAAGAGGCACCGTTTCGCCGCGCTGTACCACCCTGGGATCGCGCGTTGCCGCATAGGGGGCACGCACCTCCGCCGCCGGCGTCCCGGCGCGCTCCAGCCGGGCAACCGCCTCCGATGAAGTCAGCGACCGGGTAAACTGCTCAATGAAGGTGTCGAGCTCCTTAAAATTCTTAACCCGGGCATTGCGCGTGGCAAACTTTTCATCACCCGCCAGTTCCGGATGGCCGGTCGCTTCAAAGAAACCGCGAGCCATCGCCTCGGTCGGCGCGCAGATGGCAATGTAACCGTCCTGGGTTGGATAAACGCCGAATGGGGCCAGGCGCGGAAGCGTCTGACCGGTCCGCTGCGGTATGCCGCATCGCTCCAGAAGATCGAAAGGTTCCACCGACACCATCATGGTCAATACGCCGAGCATGGAAACGTCAATGTGCTGGCCGACGCCGGTGCGCCGGGCCTGGTGTATGGCCGCCATGACGCCGATAATCCCGAACATGGGGGCGCAAAGGTCCGCCATGGGGATGCCAACCCGAACAGGCGGATCCTGGGCTTCGCCGGATGTGTACATCATTCCGCTTTGGGCCTGGATGATCGTATCCATGGCTTTGGCGGGGCTCGAATCATCGTCACTGCCGAAGCCGGTAATGGAGCAATAAACAAGCCTCGGATTCACTTCATGCAGCCAGCTGTAGCCTACTCCAAGGCGATCCAGCGTCCCGCGGCTGTAATTCTCCACCAATACATCGCTTTTTTTCACCAGGTCTGCAAAGACCGCGCGCGCTTCCGGATGCTTGAGGTTGAGGGTAATGGCGAGCTTGTTGCGCAGGCGGTTGATCGCGGAGACGGATACGTCGTCAGCGGTTCTGCGGACCAGGCTTGCGCCATCCGCTCCAAGGTAGGGAGCATTCTCGCGGCATTGATCTCCGGCGGTCGGATTCTCAATTTTGATCACGCGGGCGCCAAGCCCGGCGAGCAGGAATGTTGCGAAGGGTCCGGCCAATGCAACGGTCATATCAAGGACGGTGATGTCGTCCAGGGGTTTGGGGAGTGCTGTTTCTGCTTTTTCGACCATAAGCCCGCCTCCTAACTAGTTTCTGCTCCGAAAATAGCCAAGCTGATGAATCAGTTACACCCTTCATTCACCCAACTGAGCGTCGGCGAAGCCGATTTTCATGCGCTTGGGTGCGCCTCGGCGCATGGAGAACTGTCGCGAAATGCAACATCCAGGCCCGGAGGGCCGGCAGAAAATAGCCCCGGGCGTGAGCCCGGGGGTAGGATTAGGAAATTAGAAAGCCCCGAAGGGGCGACACTAAAACCAATGACCGGAACAATTTGTGCCGCGCCTTTGGCGCTCATTTCCTATTCACCCATAGGCCCGGCCTGACGGCCGGGTCGAGGGGCTGCCGGCCCTCCGGGCCTAAATTCTGAGTTTCGCGACAGAGACTCACTGCTCGAATATCGAGCAACGAACCGCAGAAATACACCCGGCACTCGGACATACCATATTCCGCGGTTGGCAATTATTGCCGCAACTCTAACGCCGGAGTTTAATTTAGCGCATCGGATCCCCGAATAAAACAAAAATATAAATGCATTATGCATGCATATCGAATATTATAGGCGTTATTCTCTGGGCGCGATGGAGTGCTGGATGGGATGGCCGACTGCGGAATAATATTTTCAGATGCGGGCGCTGTATATGACGAATGCTAATTTTGCGGCAAAGCTTCCGAATGGGGCAGATCCGATCGAGCGGCTGTCGTGGCATTGTGAAAACCCGGCAGCAGAGGCCGTGGTAGCCGCTGCAAACGGAATCCCGGTCGTGGGGATCACGTCCAATACCGTGCCTTGGGAACTGGTGCGGGCCGCCGGAGCCTTCCCCGTCGTGATCCACTGCGGAAATGCGGATTACCCGGACGTCGCCAATTTCATGGAAGAGGATGTTTTCGCGAAGCGCATCCGGTCCATATTTGGCGCCGCAATCTCCGGAAACCTGCGGTATCTCAGCCTTCTTCTGATACCGCGGACATCGGAACAGGAATACAAACTGTACCTCTATCTGCGGGAAGTTGCCCGCCAGGAGCCCGAGAGACGCATTCCGCCCGTATACCTGTACGATTTGCTGCACACGCGCTCTGCCGAATCCTACTCCTATGGGCTGGAACGTACGCTGCGTCTGAAGCAGCGGCTCGAAGACCTGACGGGCAGATCGATAAACAATGATGCGCTTCAGCAGGCGATCGGCGAATCCAACGCAGCGCGCGGGGCCATCCGCAGGCTGTTGCGCCTGCGTCAGCCGGAGCCAAAGGTTTCCGGAGCAGAGGCGTTGTCGGTGATCGGATCTTTCTTTTTTATAGATAGGGATAAATACACACGCCTGGCGGAACAGGCCGTGAACCGGATTGCGCAGCGAAATAGGCTTTCGGGCAAGAGAGTGCTGATCACGGGCGCATCGATAAGCCATCGAGGCCTTCACCAGGCGGTGGAAATGCACGGGGCTGTTGTGGTCGCAGAGGAGGACTGGTGGGGTTCACAATGTGCGGGTGGAGATATCGACAGCGGATCGGGTGATTTATTGAAGGCCATCTTCGAGAAGTATTATCTCGATACGCCGAGCCCGCGCCTGTTTCCTTTCAAGATCGCGGACGCATGGTTTCAGCAGGCGTCCGCCGATGGAGTGGATGGCGTCATTTTCTATTTGCCGCCGGAAGATTGCGTGGCCGGATGGGATTACCCCAGGCGCCGGCGATACCTGGATGACCGGCGAATCCCTCATCTCCTTTTCCGCGAAGACGCGATGTTGATTTCGGAAGAAGGCCACGACCGGATCGGGAGGTTTGTTCGCGGCCTCGGTGTCGGACAGTAGGCAATTATGGCAGAGAAACAACTCGATTGCACCCTTGCAGCCGCCGAACACCAGAAGTCCTGGTTTGCCCGGCTTCGGAAAGATGTATTTGAGATGCAGCGGCCTTACGCCATTGTCCAGGCGGATATGCCGTTTGAACTGTTTCATGTGATGGACGTGCCGGTTGTGAGCAATCAGTGGTGGGCCGCAATCATTTCCGCCAAACGGCTTTCGGCTTATTACCTCGATATTCTGAATTCTCTGGGATTTCATGAAGGACTCTGCCGGTACTGCAGTCTGGCGGCCGCATCCACACTGGCAAAGGATCCCGATCGTGCTCCGTGGGGTGGGTTGCCCAAACCGTCATTGTTGTGTGCGCGACTCACGTGCGACTGCATCCAGCGGGTTTTTGGGATTTGGGCCGATGCGTTTGGCTCGGAATGCTTTTTCCTGGATAATCCGGGAGCGACCGAGTTGCCTCCGCGCTGGTGGGAACTCAGCCGCTATCGCTGGCGCGAACTTTTTGAAGAACACCGGCTAAAGCTTACGGTGATGCAGCTTCAAAACCTTATTAAAGCGCTGGAAAGAATCACGGGACGGTCCTTTCAAGTGGATCGTCTTCGCGACCTGATGGAAAGAGTCAACCGCCAGGAAGAATACTTCGAAGAAGCCCGCCAGATGATCTGCGCCGCGCCCAAAACGCCGGTCCGCATGCACGAGCAGGTGGCAAATGTTATGGCGGCACAGTGGGAGCGGGGCAGCGACTGGGCGGTGGAACATGCCCGTACCTTCCGGGACCAGATCCGTGACCGGGTAAGGCAGGGAGTGGCGGCCTGCGGCGGCGAGCGCCTGCGCCTGATGTGGGTAGGCGCCGGGCTTTGGCACGACACGGATTTTTATACAGCTTTCGAAGAGGAGTTCGGAGCTGTTTTCGTATGGTCCATGTACCTGGCCTTTGGACCGGACGGATATATCCGCTACGGTCTCGACGACCCGTTGCTGGCACTTGCCAGCCGCACCGTCAGCATGAACGAGCAGCTGCACAACCCGCCATGGGCCAACGAATGGATTATCCATCAGGCAAAGCAACATAGAATCGATGCTGCTCTTGTCCTGACTCCTTTGGGAACAAAACCGTCAGCCACAGGCAACCGTTTTATGGAACGCGCCCTCGAGGGGGCCGGGATTCCGGTGTTTCCGGTGATTGCCGACATGGTTGACGCCCGAGGTTGGGATCCGGAAGCCATGCGCCGGAAGGTTTCTGAATTCCTGGCAACTCAGGTCCTTTCTCGTCCGCAATCGATATAGCGCGGCCCGTCGGGCAAAATGGAGGCATTCATGATGTCAGAGAAAATACCGAACATGGATCGATCTTGGATTGTCCCCTTCATTGCAGCGCTCTTTGCGATGATGGCCCTTCAAATGTCCAGCCTGGGATTTGCTCCTCTCTTGCCCGACATCCAGAAGGAATTCTCCATGAGCTATACCCAGGTGGGGCTGTTCACAGGGATGTATGGATTGCTTGCGTTGGCCTTAAGTGTGCCCGCGGGCCTCGTGGCCAAGCGTTACGGTGAGAAGCGCGTACTGGTCCTGGCACTGTTTATGGTGGGAATCGGGCTGCTCCTGCTGGGCAAGGCGCCGGGTTTTTATTCCGCCTTCGCTTCCCGCGCTTTGTGGCTCGCCGCTTACCGTTTCGCCTTCGTCTGTGTGCTGACGGCTATTGCGCTCACCGCGCCCCCTTCGCTGAAGGGTTCATCCATGGGCTTGCTCGGATCGGTTTCTTCGCTGGCTTCGGTGATTGGAGCGCCCTTCGGGAGCAAAATCGGTGAGAATTTCGGATGGCGCACGGGGATGACGGCTTTCGCATTCGTAGCGGTCCTAGGATCCATTGCGGTCTGGGCCTTCTATCGCCAGCGATCGGGCGAGCGGGGAGAGGCACCGGCGCATCACGGCGGCAGCTCCGGGCACGGCAGGCAGAGCGCATTCCGCACCCCGATTGTCTGGGCGCTTGTTGTATTGGTGGCAATGGTGGGGGCGGCTGCCTTCAGCGTGACTTTTTTTGTTCCCGCCGCAGCAACCACCGTTTTCAAAATGGACGCCGTGGAAGCAGCGTTTGTGATCAGCACGGGCTACATTTGCGCGATTTTCCTGAACCTCCTTGTCGGTTACCTGATGGATCACTGCAACAAGTGGATCGTCCTGAGCTCGCTCGTTGCATTTTTGATACCGGCGTCGCTCGCCATGACCAGCGGGAATGAACTGGTATTCCGAATTGCCACGGCCGTGGTGCTTGCAGCAGGATTCACCGCAACCAATCAAGTGTATGGGCTTGCCGCAAGCGTGCTGACCGGGCGTGAGACGGGAAATGTGATGGGTATGCTTGGACTGGGAGCTGGAATCTCGGGCTACCTGGGCCCTCAAATGCTGGGGGTGCTGCGCGATTGGACAAAGGGATTCAGCGCGGGCTGGTACATGATGGCGGGAATCGCCGTGCTGACCCTGATCGAGCTGTTGCTTCTGAAACACCACACGGAAAAGGCCCAGGCAAAGGCGGCGGCCTAATCGATGGGAACAGCTTGCGGGCCACCGGGAGTGGACACCGGATCCCAGCCCAATTTGCAGATCGTGTGGGGCGGAAGGCGGCGTCGGCGAATCAAGTCCGGAAATTGAAAGGGAAGACGATCGATGTCGATCAAGTCTTTTTCACGGCGAAGGACATTGCCGGTATGGATGCTTTTTCTTGCCGGCTTTGCTGCAGCCCCCAATAGCTTGACCATTTACGATTGACGGTTGACGATTGAAAAAAAACCGCCTGAGTTAGGGCAATCCAACAGCGACTAATACCGAAACTTCACAGAGTTGGACGAGTTCTCGCGAAACATCAGAAGCGGCATCGTAATACAAAGCTGCATCCGGAAATAATCCCCAGGACTCTCAGTCCCAGCCAGAACCCTTGCTGGAGGGTATAGAACGCATACCAATAGGTTCATTGGTAAGTGGACATTCATGGGATATAAACCATCGACAGGCATAAGCACAACTTGCCACGAATTCCCCTAAGCGTTGGGCTGGCCTTCGGCCCCTGCGCGAACAACGTTTTTTTGCGAAATTCGTGAAATTCGTGGCTGGCTTTGTTCGGGTTGCCCATTCATATTTCAGCTTATCTATGAACTGATAAGCAGATGCTTCGGCTGCGTGGATCATGCCGCTGCATATTTTGAACTCCTCCCACAAGACCCGCGATATGACAGGTCCATACGAGCTTGTTTCGCCGAAATCCAGACGCATCAAAACAATGCCGAGATCCTCATCCACGGCCGCTTCACGACCACGCCTTCTCAGCGGCCGCATTTTCGCCCGCGATGCGGCCAAAGGCTATGGCCTCAGGTATGTTGCTTCCGCCCGGATATAGGAAACCAAAGAAGGAACCAAGCTCGCCTGCAGAATAAAGTCGCGGGATGGGCGTATCCTCTTTATCGAGTGTTTGGGCTTTACCGTTGTGTTTCGGACCGCCCTGCGTGTTGATGCAGGTGAGGGCCAGCTCGGTTGCATAGTACGGCGGAGTATTCATGGGCTGAAGAGATTCCTTCCGCCGGTCAAATTCGGCATCCTTTTTGTTTCTACAGTATCCATTGTATTTGGCAATGGTACTTTCCAATCCTGCGGCATCCATTGAGATTTTGGCCGCCAATTCTTTGAGGGTATCTGCCTTGATGATCCACCCCTTCTCGATTTCTGCGTTGTTATCCGCACTCCATTTGCAGAGGTTATGAACGGCATTCCATGTCATGCGCCCCCCCATGCCCATTACGGGGCGTGAAAGCGGCTGCTTGGCTTTGAGATGCTCATCAAAGATAAGATAAAAAGGATTATTGGGATACTCGGCTCGCTCATGACTAAAGTAGGTCAGCTCCAAACTCTCCTTGATGTGACCCAGATTCTTCAATTCATTCATGAATCGCTTGCCGTATTTGTTTGCAAAAATAAAGCCGCCGGCTGTCCCATTTCCAGTGCTTACTTGAACAGAAACACCATATTGCTCACTTGGCGCTTTTATACTGGGAGTCATCCACTCAATGCTGAACATATGCCATAGGGCCGCACCTGCTTCCGTCGCTATATATATGCCATCCCCGCTATTGTAGGGTGTGCCCCACTGGTAAATCCTCAATCCCGGATAATTGAAATATCCCAGCATCTCACGGTTGGTCTGATACCCGCCGCAGGCCAGGACCACGCCTCTTTTTGCCTTAACAGAGACGTTTTTGCCCTGTGCGTCTGCAACGACGCCCAGAATCGCCTTTGTTTCAGGGTCCTGGATCAGACTTTTGGCCGGAGTCTCGTATAAAAATTTGATCCCTCTGTCTACCGAGCACTTCTTGAGGGCAAGGTATAGCAGCGTGCCGGCCCCCGTGCTCCGATCGGCATCGCCCGAAGAAACAATATGGTAGAGTCCAAAGTTGCCGGAACCAGGGAGGAGGGAAAGCCCGGTGCGCGGACGAGCTGCCCGAGCGCCCCGTGCTGCGCCAGTGGCGAATGGCCCGGCAGAAGTTTCAATGCCTATCTTCTTAAGCTGTTCCGGAACCTTAGCCATGGCCTCGGCCATAACAACACACAGGTCCTCGGGGACCGTTCCGAAACCTAAGGCGCGATAATATTTGATCGCCTCGGACACGTTTGATGGAACCATCATGCCGCCCCCTGAAACGCTGGAATTGCCGCCTGCAAAACGTTCCGGCGCCTTTTCCAATGCAAGCACACTCGCACCGGCATCGTGGCTGGCAATGGCTGCATTCTGACCCGCATATCCCGTTCCCACGACGACCACATCTGCCTCGTAGTCCCACGTCTTGGGCAGCCATGGCTTTGAGCTGCCACCCATCAGTGCGGCGCCTCCGGCGCCCACAATCAATCCAGCCGCTCCTCCCGCAGCCGATCCCTTGAAGAACTGCCTTCGTGTCAGTTTCTTTTCCTCATTCTCAGCGGAACCCATCGTTGTTTTCCTTTCCATGGCAGAATCTGTTGGCGAATCCAATAGAATCTATTCATTCATCCATTTGTTTCGCTTCAGCCGGGCGGCACCTCCGGCATTCAAGTGATGCCCGAACTTTGGAAACAGGCGGCGGTTTGGAAGGCAAGCCCAGGCCATTCAAAATCTTCCGAATGGCGCCAGGGGGGATTTATCGCGCAGCGGATGCGCATCCGCGCGCCGCAACGAGCGGACATCCCATTCGATTGCCTTTCTCGCCGTGCAGGCTTTCTTCCACTTCGCCTTTTCAGTGTTTTTCCTCTTGATGCGAATGGAAAGTCCTCACCGGCCGCCGAATCATTTCATCTTTCGTGGACTTGCCGGAACCGCTATTTATTGGAGCCGGAACCATATGAGCTTGCCTTGGCCTTTAGCCGCCCCGGATGCCGGATCAAAGCTCATCAGCGGCTTGGCTTCGCTCTTGAGTACACGGAAAGCAATCCAGCCCTCAATCGATTCGCCGGAGCGGAGCAAGCCCTCCAGTTCCGGTTTGGGCAACACCAGAGCAGGCGTCTCATAGGGTTGGCCCTCTGCCGAGAAAGCGAAAAACTGCCCTGTCTGTCCCGATCTTATCGGGTAGCTCTTGCTTCCCGGAGTCCTCGAAGACATCTCGAATCTCATACGCGCAAGGACATATTCCAGGTCGCCTTCCGGCGGAGTATTGGACGAGCTTGCCGCTTGGATACGTTGCCAGGCCTTCTCGCCGCGCACCACCTCGAGAAGGAAGATTCTCGCATCACAGGGCTCTCCGCCGCATTGGATCACGGTCTCCACCCGGGAGCCGACGGCTGCCGGGCTGAGCGGGGAGTAGCCTGGTATTTGCGGCTGCAGTAAGGCAGGAGTTGTAACCAGGCATGCCAGAACAAGCCATGCGGGTGTTCTTCTGAGCTTCACGGTTGTTTCTCCTTGCTTTGGATTGGGTTTGCATAGCTAGGGCCCATTCAATAAAGCTGAAACCACACTTGCCCTCCCTGTTCGACGGCGCTTCCGACACTGGCGACAAACCGCAGCAATGCCTTGTTCCCGCCTTGCGGCGCCTGGAAGGCAATCCAGCCCTCGAAGGAATCGCCTGAATTGAGCTTCGCGCTGAGCCCCGGTTGGGGAGGCGCAATCATGGCGGCCTCATATTCCTGCCCATCGGCGGAGAAGGCCGCAAATTCTTCCCGTCTCAGTTCATGGACACAATTCCCCGGCGCCCCCTTGGCAAAAAACTCAAACTTGACACGGGCAAGAATATACTCGAATCCGGCCTTCGGAGGTTGATTGGATGCGCTTGCTGCTTTGATCCGCTCCGATGCCTTATCTCCGCGCAGAACTTCCAGAAGAGTTACGTTGACGTCATATTTTTCATGGGGACTATAGCCGAAGCCGCATTCGATCACGGTTCCCAGGCGGGTTCCAGCCTGCGCGGGATTCAATGGAGAGAAACCGGGTCCACGTGATTGCGCCCGCATAGCGGGCATCGAGGCAGCCAGCGCTGCCAGCATACAAAAAATCATCTTTGTTCTCATGGGATTTCCCCCTCAGGAAACCAGGGGGAGCCGTGCCCCCCCCCTGCACATCCCGCCTACCTCCACTTGTCGACGGATGCACTCGCGATGTATCGGAGACTTCCACCCTGCCAATAGGGATTCGTCTCTCCACCGGTCACGAGTAAATTGACCTGCACATTTCTGGACACTGGGAGTACGGCCCCTTCAGGGTATTTCAGCCATGTTGCGAAGGGCTCAACCCCTGTTTTGGCCTGTTCATATTCTTTGGCTCGCCGGCCGCCGGCCGCTTCAGCTCCGCCCTGGCCGGAGGCCGCCCCCCAATAATCTTCTTTGATCGTTCCGACGCTCTTGTTCAACCATTCCTGAAACTGTTCCTTGGTTTTGTACCCGAGTTCCTTATAGAGGATGTCGGCTGTGAGCGGGTCTAAAACCAGGGTGGCGCCGCAACATTGCGTATTACTTTCGAAAAACCGTTTGATGGTTCGATCCTTAGTGCTCTCGAATCCCCCAACGTTGGACCAGTTCCAGCCGTCGAACATGCTCACAACACTCTCTTCCGGCTTGAATCCCTTCTGTACATGAAAGGGTTTCCACCCTGGAGGCAAACGCTCTTCTTTTTCTCCAAGGCAGAGATTGACATAGCTATGGCCTTGCCCTTGACTGCCCATGTAGTTCTGCCCGGGAACCCCTCCATTGCCCAGATTCTTCGACATCAGTGTCCAGGCTCTTCCAATGGTTGCATTCGCGTGATTAAAGGGACCGAACGCGCCTATTTCCATGTTCATGTTTATCTCTTTGCGTATGGGTCCATTTACGGCCACCATAGAGGTGAAGGAATTTGTGGAAGTGAAGAGCGAGGTGACTCCCGAGGAGGCAATTGCCAAAATTACCGGGAGAAATTCCGGTTTGGCGCCCGCCATCACCGCATTGATTGCGACTTTCTGCACGTCGAAGGACCACGCCTCGTGAGGAGAGGATGGGCGCATCTCGCCTACCGGTTCATCGGGCATGTGGCTGGTGCCCTTGAGCATCTCGGCCACTTTCTGTTCCGTCGGAAGAATGATCGGCAGGCAGTCGGTCCATCCGCTATCGCGAAACAGGTTCTGCAGGTTGTCGGCCGTGTCGGGCTTTACAAACTTGTCCCGCGGCCTTTCTATGAAACCCGTCTTCTTTTCTTCCGCAGTCAAAGGACTGGTCAGCCCGGCAATAACTTCATCAAGAACCTGTTTGCCGGTCACAGGATCCTTGCCCATTATGGCCGCTCTGCAGTCAGCGAGCGGCGTATAGGCGACGGGGTGGCGGACAAAGGCAAATCGGATGAGGGGCATTCCCTTGACATAGACAGCATTCTTTACAGATCTGTTAAAAGTCTGGGTGATTATGGGCACTGCGGGCACTTTCAGCTTTTCCACGGTTAGCGCATGACCGGCGACCGCCGGCGCACAGGTGCTTCAGTGGCCTACCATGATGATCATTCCGTGGCCCTTTTCCTTGATTTCGGCCCACAGTTTTGGATCATCGTCAAAATAACTTCCTATCTTATCTCTCGGAATCCAGGTCGTATCGGGATATTTCTCCTTGAGAATTCTGACGAATTCATCATAGAAGGTCTTGCTGGACGGGAATTTCGTATCCACGACATAGATCGTTTTCCCTTTTAGGGTATCGGGGCGAGGCGCCAAAGGGAGCAAAGCCAGGGGAGGAGGTTGTCCGAGAGGGTTAAAAACCGTAATCAACTCCTCCTTTGCTTTCTGCGGGCTGGAAATGGGCGCGGCTTCCCGGGCAAACGGACTCAACACACTTGCACCTGCGGCGCCGGCGGCTATGCCCGTGATAAATGCTCTTCTACTCGTGCTCTTCTTTTCATTCTCGGCGGGGTCCATGCCGGTTCTCCTTTTCTGATGAATTGTTCATGTCCCTTTCGACCATTCGAGCAGATCGGGCACTGATCCGTAAATCAGATTGCCTATTACACAAGCTCGAATCCTGCTTTGCCATTCCATACCGGCGGCCTTTTTCCGCGCTGACGCGGGGGCGCCTTATGGAGGTCTGCGAATGAAAGGCGATACCGGCTGTGATGCCATGTTCCCGGCTTTCAAGCAGGACGCGAAAGGCTCAATGCCCGATTGGGTCTGTTTCAGGTGATTGTCGCAACGAGCCCAATAATGGTCTGCGGGTGTCGCTGCATTTTACGCGAGCCGTATTTTACTATGAAAATGCACGATCGATAGAGAAATTTGCAGCTTACTACTGCCAGGCCGGCCCTAATCCCCGGACCCTTCCAAACACTAAAGACAACCGCAGATCTCCCAGATTGCACCTATGAAGCAAGCGGGCCTTGTTTCCCGGGGTTTTTCATAAAAATCTGTGAAATCTGCATGGCTGCTTTTCTATTTTATGCGAAAATGGGGTGCGGAGGTTCCTATGAAAATGTTAATGCCTTTTCTGGCGATTTTCATCGCCGGCGCTTCATTCGCAGCAGACGCTCAAAAAATTTCCGTGCTGAATCCGCGAGGCATACAGCCTTCGATTCGCCTGATCCCCATGGCCCCGCGCCTGGACAGCCTGGATGGAAAAACAATCTACATCGTTGATACGAATTATCCTTTGACGGAACCGTTTGTCCAGGAAGTCCAGAAGGTCCTGGCTGCACGTTACCCGAAAACAAACTGGGTTTATAAGAAAAAGATCGGCAGTTATTTCGACGACGATCCCAAGCTCTGGCAAGAGATAAAAGAAAAGGGGCACGGCATGATCATGGCCATAGGTCATTGAAGCACATGCTCGCCGGCGGTCGCCGGCCATTGCCTGTCGGTGGAGAAGCTCGGAATTCCCACCGTGCCTATTATCACTCAACGATTCACCGATCTGGTGAGAACCATCGCATTCAAAAAAGGGATGCCCGGGATGCGATTCGCTTTCGTTCCCCACCCCATCTCCGCAAGACCCGCCGAGGTCTGCCGTAAATATCTCGAAGGTAACGATCCGGTAACCGGCAAGCCGCTGATTCAGGAATTCATTGCAGGGCTCACCCAGCCTTTGTCCGGCGACGACAAGAAAGCCGGCTTTGTGTCGCGCGGTGATCGTTCGCGATTGCTTGCGCCCGACACTCCGGACAACCTGAAGAAGCTCTTCAACGACAGCGGGTGGACAGACGGACTGCCCATAGAGCTGCCCACCGAGGAAAGGGTTGCTGAGATGATGAAGGGAACGAGTCATAGGCCCGATGAAACAGTCGGCACGATGAGGCCGTCCCCTCCACACGAAGCTTGGGAATTCACCGTTGAGATGGTCGCCGCAAATGCGGTCATGGCGGGCGCAAAACCCGAGTACTTTCCCGTTATCCTCGCTCTTTCCTCGACGGGAGTCACCTCCCTGTTTACCTCGACCACTTCTTTCGCGAGGATGGTCGTTGTAAACGGGCCTGTCGCACAGCAGATAAAGATGAACTCGGGGATCGGGGCCATGGGCCCGTTTAATGAAGCAAACTCAACAATAGGCAGAGCGTGGACGCTGATCTCAAAGAATCTCGGAGGAGGCGGCATTCCTGGCGAGACGTATCTCGGAAGCCAGGGGAACAGCCTGAATTACAATAATATCTGTTTCCCGGAAACGGAAGACGGTCTGCCCGCAGGCTGGCGGCCCTTGCATGTTCAGAAAGGCTTCAAGCCGCAAGAGAGCGTCGTCAGCGCATTCAGCGGCTGGAGCGCTCTCGATTACGGCGCATACCTTCCGGTGCCTCATCACGAGATCATGAAGAACGCGCTGATGAGTTTCTTTATGAGCGGAGGCGGGTGGGGAAGTACGGCGACCGTGCTGATCGACCCGGTGACCGCGAGAGATATGAAGGACGTCGAAGGCTTCGATACCAAAGAGAAGCTGGCCGAGTGGCTCGAGAAAAACGCAACCTGGCCCGCGTGGCACTATTGGGCCAGCCGTCCTGACGATCTTAAAAAGGCTCAAGCCGGTGTCGAACCGTTTGCATCGTGGCTGAAGCTGCCGCAGAGCGCTGCTTTGCCCGTATCTCCCTTCGTCAGGCGGAAGGAAGGGAATCCGCCGATCAATGTGATTGTGGTCGGAGGGGGAACCAATCCCTACTGGATGGCCATGGATTTCAGCCATGTTGCCAGCGCCTCTATCGATAAATGGCGGTGAAGCTGTCTTTGGAGTGCGGAAGCTTTCTTGCTTCTTTGCGGCGAAGCTGGCGTCGTGCGATTAAAAGCGGATAAGTGCCCCGGGATGGGGCAGCGCCCCAACGGGGCGCCGCAGCAAAGAGTTGGCCGCGTTTTGTGCGACCTACGCTGGGAAGGCATGCATTGTGCCGTCTACCCTGATTTTGTGAGCTTTCTCTGCTTCCGGGCTGACAACAATCAAGATATTCTTGCCGCTACCGCCATTTGTCGATTGATACGATGATCGGGCGATACATGCTCCACGCCTGCAGCACGCCGGTGGCTTTTTCCTCCGGAGTCAAGGGCCGGGTAAGATTATCGACCGCACGGGATAATGCCTCAGCATAAGCCTGCTTATTCATGGTTTCAGGGGGGTAAACGAAGGACGAACGGCGCAGCCTCGCTCCCCATCGGCTGCTTGTAGTGTCGCCGACGCTATCCAGATCGTCGAAATTCACAACCGTGCCGGGCAGGCCCATCTTTTCGAGTTTGGCGCTCCATTGAAAGGCATAGGACGTAGTCGAAGAGGAGGGTGCCGCGACATACATAAAGGCATCGCACATCTGCTTCATTTCATCCCATAGTTTCGGATCGTCCTCGGAATAGCGGGCATTGCGTTTTGCGTTACAGGACATCCTGTCGGATTGGACCGGATCTCTCCCAAGAGCCTCGATGGATTTGCAGACCGAACACCGGTACTCAGTAAAGCCGGAAGAACAGGACTTTACCGCCTCCCATGGCACCGCCAGCCGAAGGATCGAAGAACATCACGGGCGTTTTATTCGCCTGTTCCACCAACAGAACAATCCAGCCTTCCGCAGGCTCACCGGAGCGCACTATCCGGTGAAGTTCCGGGGATGGCGGACTTACCGAAGGAGGTTCCTGCTCGTTCCCATCTAGGGTGAGCGCGACAAACTGCGCCTTTCTTGCCAATTCAAAAGTCTTGTCTCCCGGAGCCAGAATCGCATTCATCTGAAACGCCACGCGCGCAGCAAGATATTCAAAGCCGGCCTTCGGAGGCTGACTGGAGGGATTTGCCGCCTTTATGCGATCCAATGCCTCCTTGCCGCGCAAAACCTGGAGAACAGCGATCTTTGCATCGTAGGGCTCCATGGAACCTGCCCGCTCCCCGCATTCCACCTTGGTTTTTATCGACACGCCAATCGGTGTCGCATCGGAGGGAGAAAGACCTTGTGCCGCTGCGGTATCCAAACAGACAAAGGCCGCCAAAATCAAACAAGCTGATAGCTCAGAAATCCTGTTTTTCATAGTAACCTCTCCTTTTGCATGAAAGGGGAAAGAGGCATTGTCTGCCCCTTTCCCGGTTATGACTATTTGCCTCTATCTCCACTTGTCCACTGAGGCGGTCGATACGTGCCTGAAATCCCCCATCTGCATGAAGGCATTTGTCTCGCCTCCCACCACGATTATCTCGACAGGAACCTCAGGCCGAAGGCTGGATACCGGGATGAGCGCTCCTTCCGGGTATTTCAACCATGTCGCAAAGGGCTCAACACCCGATTTGGCCTGTTTCATCTCATCGGGGTGATCTCTGAAGTACCCCTGAGCGGGTGAAGGAGTGTTTTTCAGGAGCCATTCGCTGAGGGCTTCCTTGGTTTGGAATCCTTCAAGCTCTTTATAGTCATTGGCCACGATTGGATCCAGCAACAGGGTAACCTGCCGATACGCACCCGTGGCGTATCGGGCTACCGCCCGGGCAAGCCCTTCTTTGTTGCCCCCCATCCCGAGGGCCCCATGAACGATCTCCCATCCGGTGAACGTGCTGACAGCACTTTCCCCGCGCTTGAACCCTTTCAGCTCGGAAAAGGGTTTCCATCCCGCAGGCAACTTGTCTTCTTTTTCAGGGAAACAAATATTGTTGTAGTTGAGATTGTTTCCCTGGCTCCCCAGGTAAGTCTGCCCGGGAATAGCTCCTCCCCCAAGATTTCTCGATAGCAATGTCCACGCTCTCCCGATCGTGGCATTGGCCTTGTTCAAGGGACTCATGGCTCCTATCCCGCCATTCATATCGATTTCCGTAATGATAGGCCCATTGACAACCGCCATCCTGGCAAAAGATGTTGTAGAACTGAAAAGCGAGGTTACGCCCGTCGATGACAATGCAAGGATAGCGGGAAGATACTCCGGTTTTGCTCCAGCCATCACGGCGTTGGCGGCAACCATCTCGACGTTGAATTCCCATGCCTCATGGGGCGGAGAGGGACGCATGGTGCCCACAATCTCATCCGGCTTATGGCTGGTGCCTTTGAGCATATTGGCGACTCTCTCTTCCGTGGGAAGTATTATTGGAAGCCCGTCGGTCCAGCCGTTTTTCTCAAAGAGATCTGTCAGCGCCGTTGGAGTGTTTGGCTCTAACAGCCGTGGTTGCGGATCCCTCATCAGGAATCCGGTTTTCTTTTCTTCCGCAGTCAGCGGGTTTGTCAGCGCAGCGACAAACTCCTCAACGATCGGTTTCCCCGTCAACGGATCCTTGCCCCTTACATATTGGTTACACAACTCAGGGGGCCTGCCGGCGACAGGATGCGGAATAAAGGTAAACCGCTGCTTCGGCATTCCCTTTTTCCAGGATATAGTCTTCACCAGTTCTTGAAATCTCTGAGTAACAACTGGCACAGTAGGCACACCCATTCTTTCAACTGTTACACAGTGGCCGACGACCGCCGGCGAGCACGTGCTTCAATGCCCCACGCCCATAATCATTCCGTGGCCTTTTTCTTTTATTTCGGCCCAAAGCTTCGGATCGTCGTCGAAATAGTCCCTTCCCGCCTTTCTCCTGAATATCCAGTTCGTCTTGGGATATTTCTCGGCCATCACCTTCTGCACTTCAGGCAGGAATGTATCCCCGAACCCGATGTTAATGACATAGATCGTTTTTCCGTCCAGGGTATCCAAGCGAGGCGCCATCGGCACCAGGCGTATCGGCGGCGGTGTGCCTCGAGGGTTTACGACCGTGATCTTGGACTCCTCCGCAGCCCAGGAATCCCCGACAAGAAAAATAACTGCCAAAAACATACCGGCACAAAAACAACAAACGCGTCTTTTCATTCTCCGGTCCTCCTTAAATCAGCATCAACGAATTGTTGAGTGCTTCAGGATTTTGTATGGCTACGCCATGGGTCTCGCCCTCGTACGGATGGGAGCAGGACAAATCCGCTCCCCGCATTCCATTCACCTCAGGTCGACGTCTTCGGCTGCCTTGAGGCCTCCAGCTTGCCATCCTGCCCGGCATGCATGGTCACAGGCCCAAACTCAACGAAGCAAAAACCACTTCGCTCCGCCGTGCACGATCGCCCCACCCTGATCGGCGGAATAAGTCATGAGGGGTGCTTTGTCCTGCGGAGACACCGAAAATGCAATCCATCCTTCGACTGTCTCGCCCGACTTCATGGCTTTGCGCAAGTCCGGTTTCGGAAGCACTACCTGGGCAATCTGATAGTCCTGGCCTTCTAAAGAAACAGCGCTGAATTGCTGTGGATCAAGTTGATGGATGCACAGGCCGGGTGTTCCTCTCGCATAATATTCAAATTTCACGCGGGCCAGGACATACTCGAATCCCGCCTCCGCAGCTTTGTTGGATGGACTCGCTTCCTTGAGCCGCATCCATGCTGCCTCACCGCGCACCACATCCATCACGGTAATTTTCATGTCATACAGTTCGTGGGAAGTGTAGCCCTGCCCGCATTCGACGATTCCCGTAATCGTAACGCCTTTCGACGCGGGGGCGGCCGGTGAGGACCCGGGGGTTTGAGCGCATAACGGGCTTAGACTGGCTGCAACTATTATCGAAGCTGCCCAAAAGCAGTAGAGTTGTTTTTTATTCAACGAAAGCCTCCATCGCAAAAAAGCAGGAATACGGAAGAACACGGATAAAAGCCAGGATTTTATCCGTGGATTGCGCTTGCTCCGTGTCTTCCGTATCCAGCTGCTTTGCTGATAAACAGTTTCATACCTCGTTACCCGGTCACAGGCAGGCGACCCTGTGAAATCTGCACCGGGAATTTGTGACTGCAATTTCGCCTTGGTTCGCGAACCGATCGAGCTTTACCTCCACTTATCCACAGAGGCGCCCGAGACATAACGAAAATCTCCCGCCATCAGAAAGGCATTCGTTTCCCCGCCCACAACGATAATCTCGATCGGCGTCTCCGGCTTGAAGTTTGAAACGGGTATGAAAGCGTCCTCTGGGTACTTCAGCCATGACGCAAAGGGCTCGATCCCCTCTTTGCCTTTCTTCAGCTCATCGGAGTGGCGTGCCCAGTACTGCTGCGCGGGCGTTGTTCCATTCTTCATCAGCCAGTCACTGAGCTTTTCCTTCGTGTCGAAGCCCTCATCGTTCCTGAGGTCCCGCGCCGTAATCGGATCAAGCAACAGAGTGGCCTGGCCGCCGGAGCCGGTCCCGCTGGTCAGCAAACCGGTCAGCATTCGTTTGATAAACTGATGGTGCGGGAGTGCAAAACCGCCATAGTTGATGAGGCTCCAGCCGGTGAAGGTGCTGACGTAGCTCTCTCCGGCCTTATGGCCCTTTTGAACGTGAAGGGGATTCCAGCCGGCGGGAAGCGCGTCCTCCCTTTCGGCAAAGCAAATATTGTTGTAATTAAGATTGTTCCCTTGACTGCCGAGGTAGGTTTCTCCCGGCGTACCTCCGCCACCGAGATTTTTGGATATCAGTGTCCAAGCTCGTCCAATCGTGGCATTGGCCTCATTGAACGGCCCCATTGCGCCAAGTCCCGAATTCATACTGATCTGTTCTTGGATAGGGCCATTGACGACAACCATGCGCGCAAAAGACGTGGTTGAACTGAAAAGTGAGGTCACTCCGGTCGAAGCCAGGGCCAGAATTACCGGAATATATTCCGGTTTAGCACCGGCCATTACGGCATTCGTGGCAACCATTTCGACGGTGAACTCCCAGGCTTCATGGGGAGGCGACGGGCGCATGGTACCGACAACCTCGTCCGGCTTGTGGCTCGTGTTCTTCAGCATCAAAGCCACTCTTTCCTCGGTCGGAAGGACTATGGGAATACCGTCGGTCCACCCATTCTTTGCAAAGAGACGTTGCAGGTTTTCGGCTGTATCCGGTTCGATGAGCCTCGGTCGAGCGGGTCTCTGCAAAAATCCCGTCTTTTTCTCCTCAGGATTCAGCGGTTTTGTCAGAGCCGCGAAAAACTCCTCCACGATTGGTTTTTTCGTCACCGGATCATTGCCTTCCATATATCGATGGCATAATTCGGGAGATCTGCCGGCAACAGGATGGGGGACAAAAACAAATCGTTGGTTGGGCATCCCCTTTTTGTAGGCAATGGTCTTGACCAGTTCTTCGAACCGTTGCGTGATCACGGGAGCCGTAGGTATACCGAGTCTTTCCACTGTCAGGCAATGGCCGACGACCGCCGGCGAACAGGTGCTTCAATGCCCGACGCCCATTATCATTCCATGCCCTTTTTCTTTGATCTCGGCCCATAGTTTCGGATCATCGTCAAAATAGCTTCCGATTTTCCTTTTGAGAACCCAATTGGTTTTGGGGTATCGCTGCGCGAGCACCTTCAGTGTTTCGGGCAGGAATGTATCCCCAAAGCCCACATTGACGATGTATATCGTCTTGCCGTCCAGTGCTTCCAACCGTGGTGCCATTGGGATAAGTCGAATCGGCGGTTGTGTACCCCTCGGGTTCAGCACCGAAAATCTTGCCTCTTGCGCCAGCAGCGTGGAACTGAAAATAAAGGCGGCTATCCACAAAACACCTCTCGTACTTCGACCCATTCCCTTCATTTTTTTCTCCTTGGCAAGCCTGTAGATACTTTTAGTGCAAACCGAAATTAGGCCCGGGGTATTTCAGTGGCAGCGCGATCCCCCGCGATGCGGCCCAATGCAATGCATTTGGCAACGTTTCCCCCCTCCCTGATAGTGGTAGCTGAACACAGATCCAAATTTCCCATTATAGTATATGCGCTTAGTGCCTGCATATGGACAAAAAATTGTCGATACTGTTTTTGGGATTCGTTTATAGAAGGGACAGAAAGCCGCTAGTCTTGGGACCGGTTTGCGATCGGTATCGAGCCCCTGGGCAGATTCATTCCGCCTGGGTTTTCCTTGCGTATTTGTAAACGTGGGCACAAACTCCATGGCGCATTGCGGAGGGATCTCTATGGGAGCCGTCAGTTTGGGATTGTTGCCGAACTCCGCATCATCGCCTGTCGCACAGGAAGCATCCCTTGCGGCGACCGCATTCTCGAGTCTCTCAGGATTTTACCCGATTTTCAAGGCCAACTCACGGGTTGTATCCGCCGCTCAGGGCTTTCCAGTAAATTATCGAATCGCTCAAATTATCCGGTCCCAATAAGACGACCCAATTCAGGGAACATGCTCTCCCTCGAGAAACGTGCCTCGGCCGCCACAGCGAGAGATAGTTTTTGCGGCGCGGCCTAGAACTGAATTCGGACAACTATTATACCGCTACGAGGCGCTGTGCCGGTCCCGTTTGTTGCAATATATCCGAACCCGGACTGAGTTTGGCCCGTGTTGGGATTGACGTTCTGGGTCGCTTTGGCATTGGTTGCCGTTGGATCCGGAATAACCAGCCGGTTGAATATGTTCTGGAAATCGGCCCGGATACTCAGGGAAACCTCTTCTTTGACGCGGAAAATCCGCCCGATGCTCATGGCTTCAGAAGGGCGGCGCTTATAACTATAGTCGCTGTAATATCCTGGTGAGTAACTGAACTGACCGGCAGGCGGATCAACCCACGCTGCTGGATTCAATACGAAATCCGAATATGGATCATAGGAGCTCCTGTCATTGATGTCCATAGGGCTCGTGGTGATAACGCCGCTAGTGTCTTTACGAGTCCTCAAAAACAACGGTTGGCCCGAAACCCGATTAGCGAAAGTGTCCCGGAAGAGCAATGAGTTGAGCTGGCTGTTCGCGGTCGGAACCTTGATGGGCATACCGCTGGCATACTGCAGGACGGCGCCAAATGTCCAGTCGCGGATCGCCCACGACAGGATTTTATTCACATTCAGCTTGGGGAAGGTGTAGTTCACTGCCGTAACGGAGACGAGTGGCCGTGAAAGCCTGGAGATGTACTTATTCGTTGGACGATTAAACACATCGTTAACGGCCGCAGGAACGGTCAGCAGTGCGTTGGACACCTCTGCACCCATCATGAGTTCCTTCTGCCAGCTGAACGAACTGGTAAAATCCAGCCCGCGGGAAAACCGCTTTGTCACCTTAATCTGCATCGAGTCGTACCAGGTTCTGCCGAGCGGGGCCCAGAGGTAGTTGATCGTGCCGAACTGCGGGAAGGGTCGCAAAGATTGGCCAACGGTGGACGACATGGGAAAACCTGAGTAGGGCGGTGTGTCGAATCCACGCGCCTTTGCCGTGGAAGAATCCATTCGGGCCTTCAGCAGCGCCTGGTCGGCTGGGCTGTTTATGTTGAGCCCGAATGTGTTGAGGCGCTCCGGGGTCAATGCATTTACGTTGATGAGCTCGTTCCCTTCCCACCAGGCGCCCCGGTTGCCGATATAGGAGACCTCAACCGCCAAGTTTCGAGCAATCTCCCTTTGAATGCTCAAACTCCACTGAATCATCCTCGGCGGCCGCCCCGCATTATGGTCAAATGCGGTCGGAGGCGCCGTAGTCTGACCTGGAGGCGGATACTGGCCGGGGTCCAGGTTGGGCCATGGACCAGGAGTCGGGGGGCCGTCTTGCAGTAATATAATCGGATCTCCATAGGATGAGGTGGAGAATAGATTATTCGATGCAATGCTCGTGGAAATCCTGTTCTCGGTTGCGGTTTGCCCATACATGATACCCACTCCGGCGCGGAGCACTGTCTTGGCCGAGATCTGATAGGCCGCTCCCAACCGCGGTCCGAAAGAATAGGGATAGACCTGCGCGAAATCGCAATTGCAGCGACCCGGTCCCGAGCCTTCAAAGATCACCGCACCAGGGAGATTCCCGGTGGAGGGGTTTGGCGTGGCAGGGGAGAAATTCGCAATCCGGCCATAGGTATCCTTTAAGTAGCCTTGGTAGTCCCATCGCAATCCAAAGTCCAGAGTGAACCGGCGGGATACTTTCCAGCTGTCCTGAGCATACAAAGCCCACGCCGATTTGCCCATGCGCGGACTGCTGACGACCCCTATATTGCCGTTGTCAACAAGCCCCAGGAGAAGATTGGCATAGGCGAATCCTATGGTGCCGCCGGAGAGGTTCAGTCCGGAAATGGCAAGTCCGGTTTGGCTGAGAGCAAAGTTATAGGTGCCATAGGCAGGATTAAAGACCTGCGTCGGATATCCTTCCAGGCGCATTTCAGACCCGAATTTATAGGTGTGGCTGGATTTGGCCCATGTCAAGCTGGCATTTGCGGTCGGCTTTTCCATGTCTTCATGGCTCTGCATAAGCGGACCCATGTTTTTCATGCCGCCTCGGGGCTGAATGGTCGGGAAAGTAATGTATGGGAAAAGAGTGACGCTTGCGCCTGGAAGACCCAGTTCCTTGAGTTGATCGAAATCGGTAAAATTCGTGTCATCCTTCCATCCCAGCGTGTGCAGACCGGCTCCGAAATGCAGGACTGTGGTGGGCGTCAGCGTCTGGTCGAAGTTCAGACGGAATGTATGCGAGTTGCCATATGAGTTTCTGCAACCCGTAACTGGACTCTGGATTCCGTCGCAGAAGGGGGTCTGGTCCAACGCGGTCAGCCTCGTCATGGACCAATAGACGGACAGCTTGGAGCGCGGGCCAAAATTGTGATCGACCTTTATGGACGGGATAGTCCGGATATTGGAGCTGGGCCAAGGGACAAGATAGTTGTTGGTGAGGTTTGAGTTGGTGGGTTTGGGAATCAGGTCCTGGATCTTGACCGCAACCGGATCAAACCGGGCAGGATCAATGGTATTCAGAATTCCCTGGTATTGAAACGGATCCCGGACACGCTGCCCGTTGGGCGCAAGACGGTCGGTCGCCGGATCGTATATTGTGCCTTCCATGATATCGCGGCCGAGAGGATCCATTCCGAGTTTTCTTCCGGTCAGGGCCTGGCGGAAATCCCCCGCGCGATAGGCGAGCGTTGGAATCGTATAGGGGCTGTTACTGTATGTGACGTTTTCGCGAAATTGCTCGAAGTTGAAAAAGAAAAAGGTCTTTTCGTGACCGTCGTATACCTTGGGAATCCATACAGGTCCGCCCAGAGTAAATCCGTAGTTGTTTCGGCGCTGCCGGTTCTTGGTGTTCAGGAAAGGCGTGCTTGCGTTCAGTGCTTCATTAATCCAATAGTCGTAAGCACTTCCATGGAAGCGGTTGCTGCCGGATTTCATCGTGATATTGAAGAAACCGCCTCCAGCCTGGCCGTACTCGGCGGCATAGTTGCTGGTCTGAACTGCGAACTCTTCCACCGCATCTACGCTGGGCTGGTTCTGCGCCGTCTGAGTCATGCGCATGGAATTGCTGGCATCCTGGCCCTCGACCCGGAAGCCCTGGGTGTTGGCGGGGGCGCCGTTAATTCGCACATAGGTTCTTTCCTGGAAGAGAGCGCCTGGAATGAGCTGAGTCGTGGCATAGGGATCGCGAATGGAGGACGAGAATCCAAGTATTGGCAGGCTGCCGAGAGTGTCGGAACTGACATTATGACTCAGTTCCCCGCTTTCCGTCTTCAGAAGGGGAGCATCGGCATTCACCGTGATGGTTTCGGTAATGCTGCCCACTTCGAGCATTATGTCGATGCGCAACGTTTGAGCCACCAGGACCGTAATACCGGTCCGGACGTACTGTCTGAAGCCTTGGACTGAGGCCGACAACTGGTAGGAGCCGGCCGGCAGTTGCGTCAGAGTGTAATTGCCGGTGGATGTCGTTGCGGCCTTATACACCGCTCGGGTGTTCACATTCTTTGCTTCGATGGAAGCTGAGGAAATTACGGCTCCCGCAGGATCGGAAACGGTGCCGGTTATAGAGCCTCGGTCGCTTTGAGCCGAAGCCGACGTTACCGCAAGGATCAGACAAGCAATGACAACCAAGCATGCATTGGAACGCATTGGATGCACCCTCCTATCGCCTGTAATTTTCCAAACGCACAACGACACTCAGCCGTGTTGGCGCTGGCGCCAAACCCGTCTCATGATCGCCGCCGCTCGGCGGCGCACTCCTCCCAGGGCGCGATCACCCTGGGCCTGAGGGGGATCGCCCTCCCTGACGCCCTCCTGGCACTCATGCCCCGGAACAGCGAGGAAGCTGTCGCGCTTCTCCGGAAATTCTCTGGTTGTCTGAATGTATCGTTCCCAACTGCGACCGCGTCTATATCGGTTAGAATGAGGAGGAAGATATGTGTCGCATTTTGGCGCTTATTAAACTACCTAATTTGTTGAGGCGTTGTCAAGCACTTTGTCACAGATATGTGACATAAATATTTTGGGCGGCTGCAATACTCTCGATGCATCCATAAATACAATTTCCTATATGGGCTCATAATATCCGCTTGAGCCATAAGATGGGATCGCCGCTTGCGCGCCATCCTGACAAACCTTCCCATCGAATGCAAAATCTGTCTGGCGCGGCTCCGCCCATTTTGAAGCTCGAAACGCCCTCTCTGGCTTCCTCACGCGGTCACTGAAGACGGATGCGCGCGCCGGGCATGGTGCGGAAGCCGGCATTATAAAGACATCGTTGCTTCGAATCCGGTGAAATAAACACCCATCAAGACATCCATCATGCCGCAATCAGCGATTGACTTTGTGCGGACGCGTGTGCCAAAATGCGTGTCACATTGTTGTGACAACCTCTGAAACAGCCCCTAAAGCGGGGGACAATGTGATGTCCGTCGGTCCAACTCGGCCGCGGACCGGGGTTGTGGCCGTCATGCAGCCTCCATATTCCGCCAATGCCCTCCTGCATGGATGGAGGCGGAGACACTGTGGAATTTCATATCGGAAAACACGATCCCATTCGGATTTCGGCAACTGAAGCGGCAGATCGATATTTCCATTGCAGCCGAAGGACTCGGAGCAGCCGGTATTCTACCCCGGATCCGCAAACTAAAATCCAGAAGGTCCGCAATCGCGGTATTGAAAGGAGACGCATATGGGTTCGGATGACATGAAGAGCAAGGAAATTACACGCAGGCAGTTTTTCAAGGGATCGGCAACCGCAGGTGCCTCCGGATTGTTGTTTGGGCCAGGGGGCGAAATGCTATGGGGTGCGTCCAAAGGCTGGCTGCCCGATCAATGGGATTACGAAGCGGACGTAGTGGTGATAGGAATGGGCTATGCAGGCCAGAATGCCGCTATCGCCAGTCATGACGCCGGGGCAAAAACGCTCATTATCGAGAAAGCGCCGGAAAAATATGCAGGGGGGAACTCCGCCTGTTCCGGCGGCGGCATGACCGTGCCCAACGGCGCAAAGGAAGGGGCTCCCTATTATCATGCACTCTCCTTTGGGACATCGCCGAAGGAATTGTGCGACTTTATGGCCGAGGCTTTAGCCCAGGTTCCGGAGCAGCTTGGGAAACTCGGGATTGAAACCATCGTCACACGCGACTATGCGCGTACGGCCCCGGAAGCCATGATAGGGCTGCGCACCCTTCCGGGGGCGAATCATGGCAAGATTTATTCCATCAAGCCCGTAAAAGATGCGCCGCCGAACTACGGGGCTGGCAAGCAGTTGTACATGGCCCTCGACCAGTGCGTGAAAAGCAGAGGGATTCCCATTCAGTACGAGACACGGGCCAAACACCTGATACAGGATCCGGCGACCAAGGAGATGGTCGGCGTAATAGCGGAAAAACAGGGGAGGAAGATTTACATAAAAGCCAAAAGGGGAGTGGTTCTGGCGTGCGGAGGGTACGAGAACAATGCCGAAATGTTGTCCTACTTCAATTATCCGGGGATACGAATCTACCCCTGGGGGTCGCCTTACAATACCGGGGATGGCCTGAAAATGGTGTCGGAGGTGGGGGCGCCTCTATGGCATACGTTCAGCCTCGAATGGGCGGGGCACTCCGTAAAGATGGCGAGTGAACAAGCCGGTGTTTCGGTTCAGGTAACTCTTGGCGGCAGTTATATCTATGTAAACAAATATGGCAAGCGATTCATGAACGAACTGAAATCCATGGTTCACACCAAGGAATCTCTGGAGCTGACCTATTTTCATCACGACCGTGTGGAGTATCCCAATCAGCCTTTTTATGCCATCTTCGATGAGAGCGTGCGATCCAAACAGCGGCTCGGACGGCAGAGCGGAATGACCTGGAATGCGGTTTACGGTCTGTATCAATGGAGTGAAGGCAGCAGCGCCGAAATCGAGAAGGGCTGGGTATCCAGGGCAGATACCCTAAGGGATCTGGCCGCCAAAATGAGGATCGAGCCGGACGGGCTGCAGGAGACTGTCACCCAGTACAATCAATTTTGCAGCGGGAAAAAGGATCCCGAGTTCAGCAGAAGAGACAACTCGCTATCCCCTCTAACGACTCCACCCTATTACGGCGTGGAGCTGGCCCTTACCCTTATCAATACCCAGGGCGGGCCCAAGCACAATACCCAAGCTCAGACGCTCGACCAGGACGATAAACCTATTCCCAGACTCTATAGTCCAGGGGAATTCGGATCATTTTTTGGATTCCTGTATCCCGGCGGCAGTAACATACCGGAGGCGATTGCTTTTGGCCGCATCGCCGGAGAAAATGCCGCCTCACTGAAGCCGTGGTCGTAACCGATCGGCAGTCGAAGAACTCAAAGCGATTTTTGACCGGGAAGAAATTACCAATGCGAAAAGCGGATAAGGGAAGAAATCCCATAGGGAGGAATTTTCATGATCGAGGATAAGAAAGCGAAAAAGCGGTTTGCAAGAAGAGAGTTTTTGGGCACTGGCGCCGCCTTTGCCACAGGAGCCCTGGGCGCTTCTGTCTCTTCATCGCTGTCAGCGCCATCAACAGCCCAGGGCGCCAATGCGCAGAAGCCCTGGCTGCCGAAAAGATGGGATTATGAAGCGGATGTGGTGGTCGCAGGCATAGGATATGCCGGCCAGAGCGCGGCTATTGCTGCGCATGACGCCGGAGCAAAAGTACTTGTGCTGGAGAAGGCGACAAAGGAGCTTTCCGGAGGCAACTCCTGTTGCGCGGTTGGAGGCAATTCTGTTTGGGATGACCCTAAGGAGTGCTACACGGACCTTCGGCACGCCGGCTGCGATGTGCCGGATGAGCTGGTGCGGACCATGGTGGACACGTTGGCAATGGGTGGGGGCCAGAACGTCCTGGGCTGGCTAAAGAAGTTGGGGATCGAAATGAAAGCGGGCGGACAGAACACCAAGAAGACCTGGTTTATTGCAAATAGTGAGACCGGAGGATCCAATGGCAGTCACCTGTATCGGGCCATTCAAGCTCAAGTGGAAAAACGAAACATCCGGATTCTGTACGAGGCCCCGGCCAAAGAACTGGTTCAGGACCCCATAACAAAGGAGATCCTGGGCGTCGTAGCCTATGAAGGGGCCAAGGGCTTCCATGGAGAGGGGGGAAAGAAGGTTTACGTAAAAGCAAAGAGAGGAGTGATCCTTGCTTGCGGCGGCTACGAGGGAAATCTGCAAATGTGGTCCTATTTTAATTACCCGGGCATGGAAGTATTCACCGGAGGCACGCCATACAATACCGGCGACGGCATTCTGATGTCCAGCGAGGTGGGAGCTCCCCTGTGGCACATGTTCTTGAAGGAATGGGAAGCCGGCTGCTGTGCTCCAGCGAGCAGGGAATTTGGATGCGCCATCGAGTGCAGCCTTCAAAGAGGTCATATCTATGTGAATCGGGCCGGTGATAGATTCACGAATGAAACCATCAGTTTCACGCATCGGCGGCCGAACATAGAACCTACCGATTTCAAAAGCGGGATAGATGTCCGCCCGGGCTTGTGGCATGGTATGGGCGGTTATCCGAATATGCCTTACTTCCTTGTCTGCGATGAAACATACAGGAAGAAAGGCCCGTTTGTAACGCCGTTAAGGCCTGACATGGATACAAAGTTTGCGCACGTTAAGAAACTTTATGACTGGAGCAAGGACAACAGCGCCGAAATAGCCAAAGGTTGGGTGAAGCAGGCGAATACCATTGCGGAATTGGCCGCGATGCTTAAGATCGACCCTGAGGGGCTGCAACGCACTGTGGAGCATGTGAATGAGGCCAGCAGGACAAAAAAGGACCAGCCGTTCGGCAATACGGCCTTGCTGCCTATCGAAACCCCGCCCTTTTACGGGATGGAGATGGCTCTGAGCCTCATCAATACAATGGGTGGGCCGCAGCATAACAGCAAGGGCCAAACGTTGAACAAGGAGGGCAAACCCTTACCAAGGCTGTACAGCGTGGGCGAACTGGGTTCATTCTTCAGCCTATGCTACACCGGCGGAACCAACATACCTGAAGCTCATTCGTTCGGCCGCATAGCCGGAGAGCACGCAGCCGCCCTGAAGCCTTGGGGGTAGGCTTCCGGCAGAGTGGCAGGCCATGGAGAGCAGTCGGGGGGGCGTAGGCAGGGACCGTACACACCATTTCTACGATCGGGATGCTTCCACATCCGTCGCATGCGGATAAGCGCTTCAAAGAGCGTCTGCGCGAGCGCGATAGGCGCGACCGAGAGCACGGCCACTGCAAAGATTCCAGCAATAAGACTCTTCCTCATGTTTGCTTCCAATTAGCCCTAATCGATTTTCTCATGCCCAAGCATTTGCATGTAGCCCGTCTGGTAGTACCCGTTGAAATAGGGGGCCAGAAGCAGGGGTATGAAAAGTAACGGTTTGCCCACCCTCTTTATGTCCATGGGATTATGCTCGAACCCTCTGGGGATATAAAGGATACAGGGTTTTGTGATCATGTGCCTTTCATACTCAGGCCCCAGGAAAATCTCGATTTCCGCATCGAAGTTGGCCATCAGATCCGGCAGTTGGGCGCCCAGGAAGAAGAGATATTCGTCCACATCATGGTGGTGCGATTGCAGCTCCATCTTGTACGGTTTGACATAATAGCGGAAGCCAAGATTGATGCCGGCGCCCGGAAGGTCGCTGTTGCCGCGGAAACTGATCGTTGGAGAGAGTATGGTGTCCGTTAGCGGTTTTTCCTTCAGCCTGGTGCAGAACAGATGGTCGTATCGGTTGCCGGAAGTTCCTTTGGGCCACGGCGGAAGGTTTTTGGGCATCCTCGAACCCTCCGGGGGCTCCTTTTGCTCTTGCCCCATTGCCGCTGTCTGCGACCCCAATTGGGCCATTGCCACTGCGGCCAGCGCGGTGGAGGCTGTTACATCGCCAAAAAATGCCCTGCGGGTTTGAGGTCTTTTGCCTGTTCTGGAACTCATTGGGTTCCTCCTTGATCTGTTTTGTGTGCGCATCCGGTTCGAGATTCGTGCCACTCCCATCTGCTTTCTCAAAGTTTCGGATGCGGAGTTTAGGTCTCTTCCCTAAAGAGTATTCCCATTGTTATTGGGCGGGGCTACATATGCATCAAAAATCCTGTCAGACTTTAGTCCGACTCTCAGGACAATATGTCACAAATATATGACATATGCTAGAATGCTTTTGGCAACAATGCTTTCATCTCCTTGGAGAAGCAGGCGGGAGTCCCAGGCCTTGGCGCAACCCCCGCCGGCCGGTGGATTTTGTGTAAAAAGACTTGTGTCGTGCAGGCTACCCACATTTGATTCAATGATGAGCATTATGGAATTCCAAATCGAAAAGAACAGTCCTGTCCCCGTCATCAAACAGATTCAGGAGCAGATCAAGCTATCCATTGCAATGGGGGTGCTCAAGAGAGGCGATATTCTTCCGCCGATTCGCGAGGTGGAAAAGCAGACGGGCATCAATCGGGGCCAAATACACCGCGCATACCTGGCGTTGCGTCAGTCCGGCCTGCTTTCTCCGGCCCGTGACAAGAGATCCGCAGTTGCCGTATCCGCTGCGGCGCCGGACTCTGTCAATCAACAGTGTCAGAAATTGTCCAGTGACATCATCAAGCGGATCCGGATGATAGGGGTGTCCCCCATCGCATTCTCGAGGTATCTCAGCCGGACTACACAGGAAGACGAGCGTCGATTTCCGTTTATCGCCTATGTTGATCCGGATAAAGAAATAGCCATCCGAAGGGGAGAACAGGTGTCCCGCTCCTGGAACGCATCGGTGGCGGGACTGTCGGTAGCCGAATTCAAAATGGCCCTCCATCGTGACAGCAAGCTCCGAAAGGTGCTCGTCAACCATCTCATTGCCGACAGCATTCGACGCATGCCTCGGGGGAGGAAAATTGAAATTGTCCCCATCGAAATTAGCTACACCGAACAAACGATCAAGGCGCTGGAAAAGATCAGAGCGTCTTCTGTGCTTGTTCTCCTTCCAAAGCATGCCCTATCCAGTGCTCGCTTCATTGTGGAGCAGTTGCACAAATGGATGAAATGCAAAGATGCAAAGATCTCCTGGATGTCTGTCGATGAAGTGGCGGATTTCGGGCGTTTGCTGAAAGACTCGCGCTATGATTACATTCTGGTTTCGCCGGGCGCACGGAGCAAAGTGCCCGTTAAACTTTATCGCAATCCGCGCATGATTTTGTTGCAGATGGAGTTGGATTCGGAGGATCTGGAAATCGCCAGAATTCGCGCGGGCGTGATCGTATAAAGATCCGGACCCAAACAAAGTCTGTCCCACAGAGGCCTTGGTTTCGCGAAAGAGTCCTGCGAGGGGACTTGCCCCTGACCTCACGACCCAAACCGCCAAATACAATCATCGAATATCAGCGCTGGAGATTGGAGAAATTGACGTGAAAAAGACGCCGAAGTCCAAACCTCAAAGCAACTCGCAACGATCGGGAGGCCGCACGAAAAATGCCTCTCGAACCAGAGAAGGTCTCAAAAAAGCCGGGCTCAACATGGATCCGTTGAATCGGCTTTCCGAAACCATACACCGGGATGTGGAGGCTGATTTATACGATGGCGCGGCGGTTATTGTGGCGCGTCATGGCGTCATTGGATTACAGGAGGCGGCAGGATTTGCGAATCGAGCCGCCAATCGTCCCCTGCGTATCAACGACGTGTTCCATATACTGTCGGTTTCCAAGGCTTTCACCGACGTGATCCTTCTGTCTTTAGTCGAGCGCGGCGAATTGGCATTAACGACACGGGTTGGCGATATAATTCCGGAACTTAATGCGAAAGCCAGGGAAACCGTAACGGTCTTTAACCTTTTAACGCACACTGCAGGTTCTCCTCAGATCCTGTTCCCGGTGAGAGCGGAACGGATGGGCAGCCTCGATGCGGTTATCAAGGCGATTTGCCCGCTTGAACTGATCGCTATCCCGGGCAAATCGGTATGCTACAGCCCCTTGTGGGGACATGCGTTGCTTGGAGAAATCATCCGCCGGCTTGACGGCGGAAAGAGAGCTCTGCGCGATATTTTCCAGGATGAGCTGTTCGGTCCTCTGCGAATGAAAGATACGGCCATGGGCAGGCGCAAAGACCTGAGCCCGCGCATCGTCCCGATTGTGGCGCACGATCCGTCGTTCGGCAATATGTCGGCGAAAGAAGTGGAGGAACATAATCAGTTCATTACCGAGGATGCCGAAATACCCTGGATGGGCTGCGTTTCCACGGCCTATGACCTGTTCCGCTTTGCCGAAATGCTGCGGCGCGGAGGCGAACTGGAGGGAGCACGAATCCTATCCCCGGCATCCGTAAAGCAAGCCACCACGATTCAGACCGGGACGCTGGCTAACCAATATTTTGCCCCGATAATGGAGGAACGCGGGATAAAACCGCCGCCGGCCAATATCGGTCTGGATTTTCAAATTCGCGGCGAAGGGGTCGGTCCCAATTCCATGGGCAATCTCACCTCGCCCGGCACTTACGGTAAGTTCGGATTGGGTGGGACGGGTTTCTGGGTTGATCCGGAGCGAGACGTTTCCTTCGTATTCCTGCGGTCAGGGCTGCTCGAGCATTTAAATGATACGGCCAAATACCAGAGGATCTCCGATATGGCGATGGCCGCGGTCCTATAAATAAACGGATCCGCTTTGCAGGCTGACTTGGCGAGGAGAGCAATGAAATGACCCAATGGCTGGAAGGAAAGTGCGCTGTCGTAACCGGTGGTGCCCGCGGAATAGGCCGGGAGATTTGCCTGGGCATGGTCCGCCAGGGGGCTAAGGTGGTGGTGAACGATATTGGCGGAGGCGCTGATACAATCAGCCTGGACCATGGCCCGGCGGACCAAGTTGTTGAGGAGCTTAGGGGACTGGGAGGAAACGCTGTAGCCAGCTGCGATACGGTCACGGACTTCAATGCCGCCTGGAGAATCATTGAAAGTTGCGTCCACGCCTTCGGCAGAATCTGCTATTTGGGGAATCGAGAAATTCCATGCCGGATTTAGCCCAAACGATCAGCGAAGTCGTTCCGGGGATTTTCAGGGTTGTGGTCCAGATACCAATCCCTGAGGTCGGATTCATGAACTCCTATGTGATTGTCGACGACGTCCGGAATCTCATAATCGATCCGGGAATGGCCCATCCTGCCTGCTGTGAAATAATGGAGAACGCGATTACAGAACTTGGCCTGGACTTGGGATGTACCGATTTCTTCATCACGCATCACCATCTCGATCACTTCAGCTCTGTTTCCAGATTCCTCAGCCGGACATCCCGCATCTATATAAGCACGCCTGAAGCCGTATTCATCGAGCGGGTTGCCTCGGGAGAAGTGGAGGCGGAGACGGGGGTCTTCCTCGAAATGCTGGGATTTCCCGAGAAGAATCCCAAGAATGTGGTTTCCCAGTTCTATAGCGACGAGTACCGGCGACGAAGCCCCTGGCCCTTTTACTGCGTTGCTGACGGTGAGGTCCTTGTGCGGGGCGGCCACCGCTTCACCTGCCTGATAACCTCAGGCCACACTATCGGTCACAGCTGCCTCTATGAACCGGAGCGAAGCGTCCTAATCTCGGGGGATCAGATCACCGCAGGCATTCAGTTTCTGCTGGACCGGGTTAACCCGTTAGCCGACCACTTGCAAAGCCTTGCCCGGCTCAGGGAGATGGATGTGGAGCTTTCGCTTCCAGGCCATGGTTCCCCGTTTAAGAATCACAGGAAAAGGATCGACCAACTGCTGGCCCATCACCAGGGGCGGTCGGAGGCCGCCTGCGGCGCTCTGGGCAAAGATGGGAAAGACGCTTATGGAGTGACGCTTGCATTGGATGGGCTGCTCCCCGACCGGGACCCGCTCGACAAGTTACCGCTCATCAGGAAGTTCATCCACACGCGACACACTTTTGCCTATCTTCAACACCTCGCAGCCCAGGGAAGGGTAAGAAAAGAGAATTGCAGCGGCCGGATCCTCTTCTTTCCCTGTCAATCCGCGGAATCGGATCCAGGCAAGAGTTGAGCCCGCAATAACTGCCGGCCCTCGCCGAACAAATCGTCGCTTTTGTCCGCGTATCTCAGCGTTTCAAAATACGGAGCTGTCAAACCCTATGAGTCCCCCGGCAGAGCCGTGGGTTTACCAATAGAATTAACGAATGCGGTTTGGATCGGTCACGCGCACGCCAGGATCGCCCTCTTGACCATTACCTTGGCGATCTGGATCTTCCACTTGTTTCTGTCA
>CAYYTC010000030.1:0-57822 GCA_964474425.1 uncultured Acidobacteriota bacterium | reverse complement strand
TCGAACATCCTACCCCGGCTGAGCGAAGCGAGCCCGGAGCTATTCTCTGTCCGCCCCTCCAGGGCTTGGCATGAAAACATGAGTTTCGCGACAGAAACTAGTTAGCGGTTAGTGGTTGGGCGGTTCGCCGGGGAGTGATTCCGATGCTTTGGGTGGCATGCACGGGGGTTGTGGTTCTGGCGGCAGTTTACATCCTGGCTCCGCTGTTCAGGGAAACCAAAGACGCCCTGGATATTGAACTGCTGGCCGAAACCGAACTCGACCGGCTCCTGGATCGCAAAGCGGTCGTCTACAGGAACCTCAAGGACCTGGAGCTCGAGTACAAGATGGGCCGCCTGTCCGATGCGGATTTTGAGCAGCTGGGCGCCGGCTACAAAAGCGAAGCGGCGCAGATCCTGCAAAAACTGGATCATCTGGAGGCGTCCGAAAACCTCGACGACCTGATCGAGAGGGACATCGCCTCGCATAAGGCTCCGAAGCCGGCCGCCGGCAAGAGGCGTTCTCAGGAAACGCTTAAATGCCCTGCCTGCGGCGCAGAGGTCATTCCGGGCAAAAAGTTCTGTGCCGATTGCGGGCATTCGTTATAGAAAATGAGAAAAATGCGCATTGCCATCGCTTGGCTCTGGCTCGTCTCACTGACCGCGGCATATCCGCAGGCCGGCGGGACTGTGGAAGGAAATCTGGTGAACCTGACGGATCCGTCGATCGTCGCGCGCGCCGTTGAACTGGATGTGGTCGAGTTGACCCAGGGCATGAGCATTGTCAAATCCGCCGAAACCGATGCGGCAGGCCAATTCCGCATCGAGGGGCTTCCCCGGGATAAGCGTTTGATGATCCGGGCAAACTATAAGGCTGCCTACTATTACGGCCAGGTGAGTTTCGATGCGGAGGGGAAGGCCCGGGTGAAGATAGAGGTCTATGAACCTGTGATCTCGATGAAGGATATAGAGGTTGAGGGAATCCGGATGGCCTTTCAGATGGCCGGCGATCAACTGAAGTCGCTGGAGTCGATTACATTCAACAACAAAACCAGGCCGCCCAGGACCTTTTCGAGCCCGGAGGGGAGCTTCCGGTTCTCCAAGGCCCCAGGAATCCTGGAGACCCCCATGATCAAGATTACGGCGCCCGGATCCTCGATGCCCGTAGTCCAGGCGGCGTTGGAAAGCCCCGATGGCAAAAGCTATTACAGCCAGTATCCCCTGCGTCCCGGCGTTACTACCTTCGA
The DNA here is from genome assembly GCA_964474425.1 of uncultured Acidobacteriota bacterium. Lineage (GTDB taxonomy): Bacteria > Acidobacteriota > UBA6911 > UBA6911 > UBA6911 > UBA6911. The sequence continues at coordinate 56,597 of CAYYTC010000030.1, read as the reverse complement.
GGTCCAGCAGTCGCTTCCTTACACAAATCGAAATTACATCTATCAGAAAAAGTTTTATCTCGATTCCGGCCCTGTCGACATCGGCGTGATCCCCAGAGATATGGTTTTATCGGGACGGGATCTGTCGAAGATCCAGGAAGACGCGCAAGGAAATTTCTCCGTTTACCGGAGCGCCGCCATAAAAGCCGGATCCGAATATGCCTGGACCTTATCCGGCGGCACTCTCCCATCGGAACCGGCGTCTTCCGAAGCGGCCGGGGAATCCACGGTGGAAGCCAGGCCCGGTATTGTCGGACGGAATGCCCTCGTGATCGGTCCGCTGCTCCTGATGGGTTTCATCACCGTGTTGTGGTATGGCTTCAACCGCGCCAAAGCCGGGCCGCCCAAATCCGGGGATGCCCGCGCGCATCAATTGAGGGAGCGGCGGGAGGAACTGCTGGGCCAGATTGCCGCTCTGGATCAAACGTATGAATCCAAAGACCTGGGCCGCCCGGAGTACCTGAAGCAGCGCGAAGAACTCAAGCGCCGGCTGCGCCGCATTACGCTGCTGATCAAAAAACGGTGACCCGGGCGTCGGCGGCGGTCCCTCGGCTCTTTATGAATATGATCGAAGTCCGCGGACTGGCTAAACATTTTGGCAGGTTTTCCGCGCTGCGCGGCCTGAACCTTACCGTGGGCGCCGGTGAATTCGTCGCGCTGTTCGGAAGAAACGGTGCGGGCAAGACCACCTTATTAAGAATCCTCGCCGGATTGTCCCGGCCGTCTTCCGGCAGCTTCCGGATTCAGCCGGGCGGCCCCGGGCCTGCGCGCAAAGCCATCGGCTACCTTTCGCACAGCACTTCCCTTTACCTCGATCTGACGGCCCTGGAAAATCTGCGATTCTTCGCACATCTTATGGGATTGCCCGCGGATGCCGGGACCCTGGAGAAAGTAATCGGTCAGGTCGGATTGGCCGGACGCGAAAGGGATCCGGTGCGGAACTATTCGAGGGGAATGCAGCAGCGCCTGGCCATCGCCAGGGCTTTTCTGCACCATCCTTCCATTCTTCTTCTCGACGAGCCTTTTACCGGACTGGATCAGGCCGGTTCGGGCTTTCTGAAGGACTACCTGGCCAAAGCCCATGCCCAGGGAAAAACCTGCATCATGGCGATTCACGATGCGCAACTGGGTTACGAACTGGCAGACCGGCTTGTGGCCATCGAGAAGGGAGTCGCGGCCCTGGACGTCGCCAAACCGGCTGTGAGTTTTTCGGAATTCCAGGAAGCCCTTTCTCTTATTTCCGCAGCCAGGGATGCGGGAAGAGTGACTGAGCCATCATGAAGAAGATCTGGGCGATATTCCGGAAGGATATGCTGATCGAGTTCAGGACAAAGGACTCGCTCAACTCCATGCTGTTTTTCGGCGTGGTCGTCCTGGTTATCTTCAACTTCGCCCTGGGATCGCTTCACGACTCCATGCGCTCGGCGGCGCCCGGCATCCTGTGGGTAGCCTTCGCCTTTTCGGGCACACTCGGCCTCAACCGCGTTTTTGCCGCGGAAAAGGAAAACAGCTGCCTTCAGGCCCTGCTGATGGTCCCCGTCGACCGCGGAGTGCTTTACCTGGGCAAAATGCTTGCAGCCACTGTTTTTATGCTGATCGCCGAGCTTGTGATCTTCATCTTCAGCGTAATCTTTTTCAACCTCACCGTATGGTCGGAGGTTCCTTCGCTCATGCTTGTGTTCGCGGTGGGGAGTCTCGGATTCACAGCGGTGGGAACGCTGCTGTCCGCGGTCACCGTAAACACCAAAATGAGGGAAGTTCTGCTGCCGCTGATATTGTTTCCGGTTATACTGCCGGTGCTGATCAATGCCGTGGAAGCGACGAACATCATTCTGAATACCGCGGATCCCGGGCAATTGAAGCTTCCTCTCACGATAATGTCGGTGTTCACCCTCGTATTCGGAACGATATCCTATCTGCTGTTTGAGTACGTACTGGAGGACTAGCGATGAGTGAAAGGCTTCAGTCCCGTCTGGACACCGCCCTGGGGGTTGCCCTTTCCCTCGGCATGGCCTTCGCGCTTTACATGGCACTGATCGGGGCGCCGCGGGAGAAGACCATGGGAGACCTCCAGCGGATATTTTATTTCCACGTCCCCTCGGCGATCAGCGGCCTCACTGCGTTTGCGGTCAATTTCGCGGCTTCCCTGATGTACCTGATCCGAAAAAACCGCTGGTGGGACAACCTGGCCCTGTCGGCGGCCGAGGTAGGAGTTTTGTTTCTGAGCATCGTGCTGGTGACAGGCCCGATCTGGGCCAAGCCCGTCTGGTTCATCTGGTGGACATGGTCGCCGCGCCTGACTGCGTCGCTCATCTTGTGCCTGCTGTATATGGCATACCTGCTGATCCGCAATTACATCGAGGATCCTGAGCGCAAAGCCATGGTTTCTTCGGTTTTCGGAATCGTGGCTTTCGTGGACGCGCCCCTGGTTTGGTTTTCGATCCGCTGGTGGCGCGACATCCATCCGTCGCCGATGCTGGAAACCGGCGGATTGTCGCCATCGATGCGCCCCGCTTTATGGGTATGCCTGGCTGCTTTTCAGATCCTCCTGATCTACCTTCTTCGCCGGCGGTTTTGCCTGGAATCGATGCGGACCGAGGTCGAACGGCTGGAGCGCCAGGCCGATCTTTTGCGCTGAAGAGGAATCGCTATGGATACCATGCATTTTCTGTTTGCCGCCTACATGGCCATCTGGATCCTGCTGGCTGCCTATCTCTTCTCAATCCACTCGCGGGAAAAAAAGCTCCGGGAAGAGATCCGCCGCCTGCGCCGCATGCTGGAAAAATCCAGCCCGTCGACAAATAGTTAAAGATCTTTTGCCGCCACGGAAGGAACGGAAGATACAGAAGCGGATTCGTGCTTTCCGGGCAGTACGTGTTCTAGTCCGAGGTGAGGCTTGAAATCAGGGAGCGGGCTTCATCATTCAAAAATTCCCACAGGCCAAGTTCTTTCAACGTACCGGGCAGCGGAATCCCGCGGGAATTCCAGCCACGCTCCTGGTAATAGGCGCCGATGAGCCGGCGCAGCTTTTCCCTGCGGTGCTCCATTAAAATTTCGCGCCTGCGCTCTGTGATCATCCCATCCAGCTTTTCCGGAGTTTTGCCGAGGTGGGCAGCCAGCTCCCGGTTGTTGAAATCGGCTTCCGCCTCATAGAGAGGGTCGTCCGTGGGGCCGATGGCTCTTTCGGGAATCCAGTCATGGCGCCCGGTATCCTCGCGGTAGCATAGGACATTTAATACGCGCTGCAGGTTTATGTCGCGGTCGGTCTGCGCGAAGATCTCCTCCCAACGGAGGTCGGTGCCCATCATCCCGTTGTAGAAGTCGGCATAAATTTCCTGGGAGGCCGGATTGATGTAGATGTCCACGCCGGTTCTGGCAGCGGATTCCGGATTGAAGACGTCCACCCAGGGAAGCTTGCACACGCCCATGTTGTCGTTTCCCAGACGCACGCGCGGATAGTTGACGAGGGCGCGTGCCTTATCCTCAAAAGTGGGAAAGGCGCCCAGGAGATCTGCTTTGATGAGCCAGGCGGCGGCGTGATGGGCGCCTATATCGCTCGCGGCGGCATAGGACGCCTGCATGGACAGAGACCGGTGCGTCCGGTAAAACGTGAACGGCAACCCCTTGGCCTGCATGGCGAACTTGTTCAGTTCCGGCCGGATGTCGCACCCTGCGCGCCCCGCGTAGCGGTGTGTCACCCAGTCCACCAGGTTTTTTAACCCCTTGCCGGCAGCCCGGGCCATTTCGCTCTCTCCATGCGCCAGACGGTGTATGAACTCCAGGGCCGAAGATTCTTCTCCCCAGGCAAGCTCGAGGCCCTCCCCATCTTCTTTGCCCAGATATCCGCGCTGAAAGCACTCCATGAGAAAAGCCATGCCGCCGGCCGTTGTGATCGTATCGATGCCATAGTTGTCGCAGTGCCAGTTCGCCTCCATGATGAATTCCGCGTGCCAAATCCCCAGGTTGGAGCCGAAGCCGGCGGCCGTTTCGTATTCGGGACCATCCACCCATACTTTGCGGCCCGCATGGGCTCCGCTTGTGAGGGTTACCCATCCGCCCTTGGTACACTGCAGGTTGCAGCCCGGGAAGCAGCCATCCATGCCCCGGTGATCGAAGAGGTGTTCCGCGTAGTATTTGCCGCAGATGCGGGGCGCCCGCGGGTCCGTGCCGCTCTGGAAGTTGTGCACCGGCAGCGACTGGTATTCGGTTTTGCTCATGAAGGTGATCAGGCCGGCGCTTCCCTTGCGGTGCATTTTCAGTGACTGGGGATCGACGTCCTTCACCACCTTGTGCAGCTTCGTTCCGGCACGCTTTACTTTCTCCCAGTCCGCCGCACCGTAGGGATTGGGTCCACGCGGATGCTCGGCAAGTACGACTATGGACTGAATCCCTTTCCGATACATGACCGAGCCGATTCCCGTGCGGCCGGCCTGCTTCACGCGGAATAGACCTCTTCCTCCATTCACAGGTTTGGTGACATCGAAATAGTGGCTGTTGATGCAGCCATAGTTGGTATTGGCTGCCCCGATCCCGGTGGACAGGAAGGCGATGTTCCGCTTGTCGCATCCCGCAGCGGTGAAGCGCTCAATCATATGCCGTTCCAGGTCGAAAGCCTCGCCGTATCCGGAGAACTCCTCGACACTCACACGGCCCTTGAGACCGTCGATGACGATCATGACCGGGCCGGAGGCTTTGCCCGTTACCTGAAGCGCGTCGAACCCTGCGTACTTCAGGTAGGCGCCGAAGTGGCCGCCGAAATTGGAGACGCCGGGGATTCCCGTCAGCGGTGAAAGAGAAACGGCCATCGCTTTCGCCGTGCCGGGAAACTGCGGAATTCCGCCCAGGGGACCGTTGGCCACAATCAGGGGATTGCCCGGATCGTCAGCCTGTGTGCGGGCAGTGACTGCTTTATGGAGCAGATATAGTCCCAGGCTGCGGCCACCCAGGAAATATTCGCGCACGCGCCCCTCGATCGGCCGGGCGTCCAGAGATCCCGCGGATAGATCGATATACAAAATTCTGTTGGCATAGCCCCGCCGGATCGATCCTCTGGCGTAGTTCATAAATTCCTTCCCGGGAGCAAACCTGCATTCCCTAAAGCTTTTTGCGGCAACGGCTGCGGTCCGGACACAAAGTTTTACAAGATAAAGGTGCCTGAAGCCCCTTGTCAAGCAGCGAGTTGCGGGAGCAAAGAATTCGGGGATCGGGGATATTCACCTAGCCTAAGGGAAAAAGCACGATTCCGGCATTGAAGGGCGACACATCTGTTTCAGGGACCTGGTCACCAAAATTCCCAGCCATCCATCGGGGGTAGGATGGCTTGGGAACGAAAGAGGAAAGCAAATATTTATCATTCAGACGACACCGATATGCAACTTGTTCTGGCCCCCTTGCTCTTCGGCGCCTCTGATCCTTTCTTTTTTTCTCCCTGATGTGCAAGCGATATAATGGCTGGTGTGCTTGCCGCACGAGGAGGGGATATGAGCACAAATACCCAACAGGCAAATTGGGCGGAGATATACAGGCGGCGCCGCAACAGGATTCGCCTTGAGATCGGCGACGGAATCATCCTCTGGCTGGGACATGCTCAGGAGCCGCGCAATTACGCGGATAACACCTACCCGTTCCGGCAGAATTCCCATTTCCTTTACTACACCGGCATTTCGCAGCCCGATTTTGCGGTGCTGTCCTTCCCCGACGCCGATCACGATGTTCTTTTCGCCAGGTCGGCGAGCATTGACGATATCGTCTGGAGCGGTCCGATGCGCTCGCGTCAGGACCTGGCTGGGGATGCCGGAATCGACAACGTGGAGGACCTGGAGCGGCTCGAGGACCATCTCAACAAAGCCCGTATCCAGGGAATGCAGATTCGTTATTTGCCTCCCTACCGGACCTCCGCCATGTTCCAGCTTTCCCGGCTGCTGCATGGAACCCCGGAGGAAATTGCCGCCAACTCATCTCAAATTCTGATGGAGCAGGTTGCCGGACACAGGAGCGTCAAAGAGGACGTCGAGATCGCGGAAATGGAAGATGCGCTGGGCATCACCGATAAAATGCACCGCGCGTGCATGGCGGCAGCCCGGGCCGGCAGGCGGGAGTGTGAAATTGCGGGCATGATTCAGGGGATTGCCCTGTCATGCGACCGCGAGCAGGCTTTCCACCCCATCGTTACGGTGCACGGCGAAGTGCTCCACAATCATTCGTCCGACGGCATTCTTGAAGACGGACAGCTTCTGCTGAACGATTCGGGGGTCGAGTCTCCGCGGTATTATGCATCCGATATCACGAGGACGTGCCCCGTCGGCGGGCGTTTCAGCGCCGTCCAGGCTGAGGTGTACCGGATCGTTCTGCGCATGCAGCTCGGCACCATCGACATGATAAAGCCCGGCATTTCGTACCGGGAGGTTCACCTGGGAGCCTGCAGGATTCTGGCCGAAGACCTGAAATCCGTGGGACTGATGAAGGGCAATCCATCGGATGCTGTTGAAGCGGGAGCGCATGCTCTTTTCTTCCCGCACGGGATCGGCCACATGATGGGCCTGGACGTTCACGACATGGAGGACCTGGGAGACATCGTCGGCTACCGCAAAAAGGAAGCGCGCAGCAACCAGTTCGGTTTGAATTACCTGCGGCTCAGCCGGCCGCTGGAAGCCGGTTTCGTGCTGACCGTCGAACCGGGAATATATTTTATACCTGCCCTGATCGACCGCTGGCAGGGGGAGGGCCAGCACAAGGAATTTATCAACTACGACAAGGTAAACAATTTCCGCGGTTTTGGAGGGATCCGGATCGAGGATGATGTGCTTGTCACTTCGACCGGCACGCGCGTCCTGGGCCCCGGCATTCCAAAGACGATCCGGGAAGTCGAAGCAGCCTGTCAAGTTACGAATGACGAATTAAAAAAAACGATGGTTAGGGCGTAACTTGTCGATCTGATCGGCAGCTCAGATTGTCCGGATGCAATACTGCATAGGATGCAACGACAGAAAATGTTACATGTATGAAGGAAAAGCATCGACTTAATCGAGGCGTTGCCCCTCTTGGGCGATTTGGTTTGAATTCGTCATTCGTGTTTCGTCATTCGTATTTCGGCACTCCGACGGCGGCACGGACCTGCTTCATCAGCGGCTGAGCTACCTTGCGCGCCTGTTCCACGCCTCTTCGGAGCACATCATCCACGTAATCCGGCCGGCTTTCGAGCTGCTTCCGGCGTTCCCGGGCGGATCCGAAACGCTCCATATAACGGTCAAATATGGCCTGCTTCACCTCGCGGTAGCCCAATCCCCCGCTGCGGAAGCGGTCGGCCCAATAGGCGCACCCTTCGGCGTCACAGAACAGCTTCAATATCGAATAAAGCACGCTACGGTCGGGATCCTTCGGCTCTGCTACGGAGGCGGAGTCGGTGACGATGGAGAAAATCTGCTGCCGGACGTCCTCCTCTTTTGCGAACAGCTCGATTGTATTGTTGTACGACTTGGACATCTTCCGCCCGTCCCGCCCGGGAACAATGGCGACGCTTTCCGGAATATACGGTTCGGGGATTGTGAACAGCTCCCCGTAGCAGTTATTGAAATACCCCGCTATATCCCGCGTCACCTCCACGTGCTGCTTCTGATCCTGTCCGACAGGAACGCGGTTGGCGCGAACGATCAGGATGTCGGCCGCCATCAGCACCGGATAGGCGAAAAGCCCGTGGTCCGCCGGGATTCCCTGCTGAATTTTATCCTTGTATGCATGACAGCGCTCCAGAAGCCCCATCGGGGTCTGGCACGTCAGAAACCATTGAAGCTCACACACTTCCGGCATATCGCTCTGCAGATAGATGGCACACCGGGCGGGATCCAGGCCGAGCGCCAGGTAATCGGCGGCGGTGCTGCGTGTGAGCTCCCGCAGCCTTGATCCATCGCGCATGGTGGTTAGGGCGTGGTAGTTCGCCAGGAAGTAATAGCACGCATGCCCTTCCTCGATAAGCTGGATGAATTGCTGTACGGCACCGAAATAATTGCCCAGGTGCAGATTGCCCGAAGGCTGGATTCCGGAAACGATGATCATTTTTTCAGCCGGATTCGTCATAAGTCATCTTTCGCCAATAATTTGATAATCCATTAAAGGCCGGGGATGCGCGCAGGTTCGCACATGCCGGCAACCGTCCATAGTCGCATTCCGGGCTCCGATTTTCAACATGGATCGCACCATTGTTCGAGATTCGGGAAAGCGGCGCGACCGGCCTGAAGGGGCGGGGGGCGGCGCCGATTGACTCAATGGCACGAAAAATCTATAATCTCCTTACGGAAGTGTCATATAGGGAGGTCTTCCCATGCGTTGCTCGAGGTTTATTTTGCTTCTGGTTATTCTGGGCCTGGGATTGAGTACCGTCGGTTTTGTATCGGCTTCGGCTCAGAACAGACCGAAAAAGAAGACCGCCGGCCAGGATGGCGACCGGGCGCCGTATTACAAAAAATGGGTCAACGAGGACGTCCTTTATATTATTTCCGAGGAAGAGAGGAAGGTCTTCAAGGACCTGAAGAACGACGAGGAACGCGAGGCTTTCATCGAGCAATTCTGGGCACGCAGGGATCCCGATCCCCGCTCCGCCGACAATTCCTTCAAAGAAGAGCATTATCGGCGCATCGCCTACGCCAACGAGCGCTTTACGTCGGGCATTCCCGGCTGGAAAACGGACCGGGGACGCATTTACATCATGTACGGTCCGCCGGATGAAAAGGAAGAGCACCCGACGGGTGGCGCTTACAACAGGCCATTCAACGAAGGCGGTGGCACAACCACGACCTATCCTTTCGAGAAATGGTGGTACCGGCATGTTGAGGGAATCGGAGACGACATCGAGATCGAGTTTGTCGATCCGTCCATGACAGGCGAGTACCGCATGGCGATGACCCCGGATGAAAAGGATGCGCTGCTCAACGTCCCGAACGCCGGTCTGACGCTGGCGGAAGAGATGGGCTTGTCCGACAAGTCACAGCGCGCCTACTATAATCCGAGCGCCTACAACGATCCGAACAATCCCCAGAACATGTTCATGCGTGCCAAGGACCAGCCTTTTTCGCGCATGGAACAGTATTTCAGTCTGCAGCGGCCTCCCCAGATAAAGTTTGAGGACTTGAAGGCCGCCGTAACCACGCGCATCACCTATAACACGCTGCCCTGCACGGTCCGCATCGACTACATCAAGCTTTCAACCGACAAAGTCCTGGTGCCCATTACGATTGAACTCAGCAACCAGAGTCTGGAGTTCAAAAAGGAACTGGACTTCAACCGCGCGGAAGTCAACGTCTACGGAATTGTGACCGGCCTTACGGGCCGCATCATGTCCGAGTTCGAGGACGTCATCACGACCGAATACATGGACCAGTACTTCGAGCAGGGAAAAAACAACCGTTCCATATACCAGAAGATCGTGGCACTGCCGCCCGGGCAGCGGTTCAAGCTGGACCTGGTGCTCAAGGACACCAACAGCAAGAGGATGGGGCCCATGAGCCTAGGGCTTACGGTCCCGAAGTATGAAGATGGGGCTTTGCAGTCCAGCACCATCATCCTCGCCAATTCCATCACGCAGGCCCTTGCCAGCTCCGATCAGCTGGAGCAGTACGTCATCGGAGACCTTAAGATCCTGCCTAACGTGAAGTCCGAATATGAAGCGGGCCAGAATCTGATCCCATACATGCAGATTTACAACATGGCCGTGGATCAGACCAGCCAAAAGCCGTCGCTGGATGTAACGTTCATCGTCAAGAACGACGGAAAGGTGGTGGAGGAGCTTAAGGGCCAGTCGGATAATTCCGCTCAGTTTTTCTACGGACAGCGCGTGGTATTGCTGGGAAAGATCCCGCTGAAACCCGTGATCTCACCGGGCAAGTACACCCTGGAAGTGAAAATCCAGGATAATATAGCGAACCGCACGATCTCGACGCTGACGGATTTCAGGGTCAAGGAACCGGTTCAGGCAATCTCGGCTGTAACTCCCTAAGGAGCCCCGCCTTTCCGGCGGTTTTTCACCGGCGGGGCCGGCAAAGGAGTCCCATCCCCGGCTGCTATGAATGTATCCATCGTCATACCGACGTGGCGCGGCAGGCATCTGCTGGAGGACTACCTCCCATCGGTGATCGCCGCCTCGGAGCTTTACCGGAGTGTTCAGGGAGCCGAAACCGAGATCATTGTCGTCGAAGACGCGGGCGGCGATGACACGATGCAATGGCTGCAGTCGAATTACGCCGGAAAGGTGCGGGCGGTGGAGCATGCCCAAAACCAGGGTTTTTGCGCGGCATGCCAGACGGGCTTTGTTCATGCCCGCTTCCCCATAGTCCTCCTGCTCAACAACGACGTCCGGCTCGGTGCGGATTGCATCGCCCCTCTGGCCGGGCATTTCAATGATCCGGAGGTTTTTGCCGTAACCGGGAAGATGTTCAACCAGAAGGGGGATATCTTCTGCAACGGGGGCAAGATCGGCCGTTTCCGCCGCGGCATGTGGAGCAATTACCGGAACTACGACTGCTCCCCTCAAAACGGGGACGGGTCTTCGTTTCTTTCCTTCGCGGCGATTGCCGCCTTTTCAGCCTACGACCGCGAAAAGTTCCTGAAGATCGGCGGATTCGAGCCTCTGACCGCGATGTATGAAGACATCGAAATTTCCTACCGGGGATGGAAACGCGGCTGGCTCATCCGATACGAGCCGCGCAGCATCGCCTATCACGATGCCGGCCAGACGATGAAGCGGCGATACAAACGCCGCTCGCTGGACCGTCTTTCGCGCCGAAGCCGCATCGTGATGCACTGGCTCCTTCTGCACGACAAGCGGATGTTCGGCTCGCATCTGGCTTCTCTGGCGGCGAGAATGCTGACGAGCTGGGTTTTTCTGGACTGGCCCTTCTACTGGGCCGTCTTCACCGGCCTGGCAAACCTTCCGGCCATAATCGGCAAACGAAGGGAAAACCGCAGGACCGCTGCGCGCTCCGACCGCGAGCTGCGCCGCCTGCTCGAGCACTTCTACAATACCGCACCCATCGCTCCCCGTGATATGTGAAAAGAGCTCTCACGAGCCTTGCGACATCAATGGACAAAACGCCACAGATACCCAAGCGCCGCCTAACCGCAGGGTAAGACAGGATCACGCAGAGATCGCGGGTTTTTGGATTATTGTGCTCCATGAGCTCCGCGTCTCCGCGTGAGATCTGCATTGGCACGATTTATATTGGAATCAGGAAAATCCCCTATCCCATGATAAAATCGGGCGCCATGCAGGCTATTTCGGCCACCCTGATCACCTTTAACGAAGAGCGCAATATCGCCGCGGCGCTGGAATCCGTCTCCTGGGCGGACGAAATCGTGGTAGTGGACAGCGGAAGCAGCGACTCCACTCTGGAAATCTGCCGTCAATTCACCGACAGGATCTACCACAGGGACTGGACCGGATATGCCGATCAGAAAAATTTCGCCGTTGAAAAGGCCGCAAACGACTGGATCTTTTCGCTTGACGCTGATGAACGATCCAGCCCGGAGCTTCGCACCGAAATCCAGGACCTGGTCCGCAGGGGATTCTCCGGGCGGGGATATAAAATTCCGCGCGTGGCATTTTTTATGGGACGCTGGATACGTCACGGCGACTGGTACCCGGACTACCAGCTGCGGCTGTTCGACCGCAGGTTCGGCAAATGGGCAGGCGGCCGGGTGCATGAATCATTCAGGATGAGAGGAAAGCCGGAAATCCTGAACGGGGAAATCTATCATTACACCTACCGCAGCCTGTCCGATTATTTGAAACGCCTGGAGACCTACTCGACGCTGGCGGCGCTGGACCATGAGCAAAAGGGAAGAACGGCCACTTTTCTGAACCTGATTGGGAACCCGGCAGCTGCCTTTTTTAAGGCTTATCTTCTGAAGCGCGGATTCATGGACGGAATGCCGGGCTTCACGGTGGCTGTTATGGGTGCAGTTTCGGTTTTTTTCAAATATGCAAAACTCCATGAATTGCGCATCAAGAGCCGATAGATCGCCGGAACGGACATGCCGCATGCCATCAATCGGCCATCCGGGGGGATTGTGATATAGTGGCGGCATCCGACGGATGAGCTGAAGCTTGATCCGGAATACATTTAATTTTAATAAGGATACGAGGTTCCGTTCATGAAAGGAATTGTGCTGGCGGGAGGGTTGGGTACGAGGCTTTACCCGCTCACCAAGGTGACCAACAAACATCTGCTGCCGATTTACGACAAACCGATGATCTACTATCCCATCGAAAGGATGGTGGAGGCAGACATTCGCGACATTCTGATCGTCACCGGGGGGAAAAATGCCGGGGACTTTCTGCGCCTTTTGGGAAACGGCAGGGAATTCGGCTTGAACCACATCAATTACGCCTACCAGGAAGGCGAAGGGGGCATTGCAGCCGCGCTGTCGCTGGCGGAGTTCTTCGCGGACAAGAATCCCATCTGTGTCATTCTGGGAGATAACATCGTGGAAAGCTCCATTTCCCCCTATGTCGAAAATTTTCTCAAGCAGAATTCCGGCGCCCGCATTCTTCTGAAGGAGGTCACGGATCCCCAGCGGTTCGGCGTCCCGGAGATACGGGGGAGCCGGATTGTGCGGATCGATGAAAAGCCGGATAAGCCGGCCTCCAAATACGCCGTAACAGGCATCTACATGTACGATCCGGAAGTCTTCGAGATCATCAAAACGCTGAAACCCTCGAAACGGGGAGAGCTCGAGATCACCGACGTGAACAACGCCTATATAAGCAAAGGCAGGATGCAGTACGACATACTGGACGGCTGGTGGACGGATGCCGGGACTTTCGAATCCCTCCTGCACGCTTCCAACCTTGTCCGCCGGAACGCGGCGAAGGAAAAAGGAAAGGTCGAGCAGTCGATCCGGAACCAGGAGAGCTAGATGAGGATTTTAATAACCGGAGGCGCCGGCTTTATTGGATCCAATTTCGTTCGCTTCATGCTCGATACACACCCGGATTACCGGGTGCTGAACCTCGACAAGCTCACCTATGCCGGCAACCTCGAAAACCTCTCCGGCCTGGAAAATGATTCGCGCCATCAATTCGTCCAGGGGGACATTTGCGACGCGGACGCGGTTGGCCGGATTCTCGCCGGCGGTGTGGATGCCGTTGTGAATTTTGCGGCCGAATCCCACGTGGACCGCAGCATCCTTCAATCGTCGGAATTTATCCGCACCAACATCATCGGGACGCACACGCTCCTGGAGTTATGCCGCAAAAACAAAACCGGACGTTTCGTTCAAATTTCCACCGACGAGGTTTACGGCAGCCTGGGTCCATCGGGCGCATTCACGGAACTCAGCGCCATACAGCCAAACAGCCCGTACGCTGCAAGCAAGGCTTCGGCGGACCTGCTGGTCCGGAGCTATCACCGGACTCACGGCTTCCCCGCGATCATTACCCGGTGCTCCAACAACTACGGCCCTTACCAGTTCCCGGAAAAGCTGATCCCGCTGCTGATCAGCAACGCCATTTCGGGAATTCCGCTGCCCATCTATGGAGACGGCCTGAATGTGCGCGACTGGATTCACGTCCGGGACCACTGCGCGGCCATCGATGCGGTCCTGCACCAGGGAGAGCCCGGGGAGGTATACAATATCGGATCGAGGCAGGAGCTCCCAAATCTCGAGGTCGCGCGCCGCATCCTCCGGCTTTTAAAAAAGGATGAAAGCCTGCTGACGTTTGTGGAGGACCGCCCGGGGCACGATCGGCGCTACGCCATGGATCCCTCCATGCTGGAAAAGCGATTGAACTGGCACGCCCGGATCCCGTTCGAGGCCGGGCTCGAAGAAACCATCGACTGGTATTGCCGGAACACCGTTTGGGTGGAGCATGTGCGCAGCGGGGAATACCTGACGTATTACGACCGGATGTACCGGCAGCGCCGTCAGACTCTATCCGAGCGCTGACCTGCTCCATCGCGGGCAAAGAAGCCGGCAGGCAGAAAGATCTACCCCGAAGGGGTTGTGTGAATCCGCCCCTATCGGGTCAGTGATTTTGAGACAGTCTCCTGGGGATCTGTCCTCAGTAAATGTCTGAGGGGAATCCTATTTGGGGCCAAGTGATTCAATATGAAAGTTCTGATCGTTGGGTGTCTGGGAATGCTCGGCTCGGACCTGATGACACGGTTCGGATCGTGCCATCAAGTCCGAGGCGTTGACCAGCAGGAGATGGACATCACCCGTCCGGAGCAATTTCTTGAGCAAATTCAGGACTTCAGGCCGGATGTCGTGATCAACGCCGCGGCCCTCACCAAAGTGGACTATTGCGAAACCAACCAGAGGGAAGCGTTCCTCGTGAACGGCGAAGGCGCCGGCAACCTGGCAAAAGCCGCGGCCTGCTGTGGAGCTCTCATGGTCCATTACAGCACCGATTACATCTTCGACGGACTAAAGGCCGGGGCATACCTGGAAGAGGATGCTCCGAATCCCCCGAGCATCTACGGAAAGTCCAAGCTCCTCGGCGAACAGCTTGTGCGCCACCACTGTGCCGATCATCTGATACTGCGTACATCCTGGCTCTTTGGCCGGAATGGTCCCAATTTCATCCGAACCATTGTGGATCTTGCCCAAAAAGGGACTCCTCTGCGCGTTGTCAACGACCAAAGGGGCAGCCCCTCGTATTCCGAGGACGTGGCATCGCACACGCTGCGGATGGTGGAAGCGGGCTGCAGATCCACTTACCACGTCACGAATAGCGGCTCCTGCACCTGGTATGAGCTGGCGCTTCATGCTCTGGAATGCATGGGATTGAAAGATATACCCGTAACGCCGGTGGCGACCCGCGATTTTCCGCGCCCGGCGCCGCGCCCGGCCAATTCCATTCTCGCCGATTCCCAGCTGGAACGGAACGGAGTGCCTCCCTTGCGGCCCTGGCAAGGTGCAGTCCGTGAATACCTAGAGCGCCATCTCCTGAAAAAGCACGCTCCGGGTTAAGCCTGCAATTATCTAAACCTAGCAACGCTTACGCTTTATAGTATAATCACCGCTTTCGGGCGCGTGCATTCGGCAGCAGGATATATGGCAGACAAAAAAACCTCCGGCGAAAAAGTGGTAGCCACCAACAAGAAGGCTTTCCACGACTATTTTATCCTCGAAAAGATTGAAGCCGGCATTGCGCTGCTGGGCACGGAGGTCAAGGCCATCCGGGAAGGCCGGCTGAACCTTAAGGACAGTTACGCAATGGTTCAGGCTGGAGAGGCGTTTCTACTGAATTGTCACATTAGCCCTTACTCGCACGGCAACCGGGAAAATCATGATCCGACTCGAACACGGAAGCTGCTGCTGCATATGAAGGAAATCCGCAAACTTATAGGCAAGACACAGGAAAAAGGATTGACGGTGGTCCCCTTGCGGGTTTACCTCAAGCGCGGAAGAGTAAAAGTTGAGCTCGGCGTAGCCAGAGGAAAGAAGCTGATCGACAAGCGGGAAACAGAGCGCCGCAAGGAAGCGGACCGGGAAGCCAGAGCGGCCATGAAACACCGCCGGTAGGTTTCGGGGCTGAATTCAGAAGCCGGAAAAGTTGTGTTAAAAACATTTAACGTCGATATGAAGATTCATGGCCGATGTGCTATGCGCCTTTTAAGGAAAACAACGAATATTTCCGTTTCCGGTTTGCGGCACCCGGCTACCAGGCAGCAGATTCGCACAACATTCCCAGATCTGGAGGAAATCCATGCAGATAGAGTTTCGACCCGGAGATTTTAGGAGTATCGAGTGCGACATTCTGGCGTTCCCGGTCTTTGAGGAGGAAAGCAAGGACTTTTCATCTCTGGAGTCTCTGGACAAAGCCGCACGCGGAATTGTCCGGTCGGTCCTATCTTCCCGGGAGTTCAAACCGGAACTGCACCAATCCTGCAAGATTTATCAACCCGCGGGCTTGAAGGCACGCTGCCTGCTTCTGGTGGGTGCGGGCAAAAAATCACTGTTTGAGCCGGCCAGATTGCGCGAAACTGCCGGCGTCGCGGTACGCGTCGCCAGGTCGAGCTTTGCCAGGAAGGTTGCCTTCTTCTGCCGCGGCGGCCATCCGGCGGATTTGTCCGCACGGGTTTCAGCCGAGGGCGCCGTCTATGCAAACTATGAATCCGACATTTACAAGACCGGCGATAGAGAACGCCGCGATGTGGAAAATTTCTGGCTGTTGTTCGACAAAAAAGTTTCCCATGAGGAGCTGCGTGAAGCGATCCGGCGCGCCGCGATCGTGGGCGATGCCACCAACATGGCCCGCACTCTGGCAAATGAACCGTCCAATATCCTGACTCCGTCCCAATTCGCCGGCCGGGCATTGACGGAAGGAGCCCGGGCGGGCTTGAGCGCGCAGATCATGGAACGCGAGGAAATGGAAAAGCTGGGGATGAATGCGCTGCTCGCCGTCGGCCGCGGCAGCGAGGAGCCGCCCAAGCTGATCATTCTCAGGATCGGCGAGGAGAAGCCGCGGAAGCGGACCCGTGAGCCGCTTTTCGCCCTGGTGGGAAAGGGCGTGACGTTCGACAGCGGGGGCATCTCGATCAAGCCCGCCGAGAAAATGGATGAAATGAAAGCCGACATGGCCGGCGGGGCCGCGGTACTCGGCGCCATGACCGCCCTAGGGCAACTGAATCCGCGGTTTCCGGTGATCGGATTGATACCCGCGGTGGAGAATTTGCCCAGCGGAAAGGCTGCCAAACCCGGGGATGTGGTCAAATCCTATCTGGGAAAAACCGTCGAGATTATGAACACGGACGCCGAAGGGCGCCTGATCCTTGCCGATGCCATGGCATACGCCCGGACGCTGGGAGCCACAAACATCATCGACATCGCCACTCTGACCGGCGCCTGCGTGGTCGCGCTGGGCCATGTGAACGCAGGTATATTCGGCACTGATCAAAAGACCATCGACCGCCTTCGCTCCAACTGCAGGGTAACCGGCGAAGGCTTGTGGCAGCTGCCGCTGGATGAGGAGTACCGGAAAGCGATCCGCAGCGAAATTGCCGATATCAAGAATGTCGGGGACCGCTGGGCAGGAGCCATAACCGCCGCAAAGTTCCTGCAGGAATTCACGGAAGGCACGCCATGGGTCCACCTGGATATCGCGGGCATGGATCTTGACCATGACGGAAAGCCTTTCGCCTGCAAGGGTGCCACAGGTTTCGGCCTGCGAACCCTGGTGCAGCTTCTTGAATAGCGCTTTTCCATCAAGCGCGGCCCGAGGCCGCAGCCAAATACTCGTCACTGGCGATGGCCGCGCGCTTTCAGCTGTCAGCTTTCAGTGCTCAGCTTCCAAAAATAAGCGCCAACGTGCTTGATTCTATAAGGGAAGAAAAATTACTTTGCAAAACGCAAAGATGTCATAGATATAGACTCTATCCCAGGCCATAATTCGCAGCTCTTTTAAACGCTGACCGACGCCGGCAAAACCCGACTGTCAAAAAACATTTATTTATATATGTTTTTCGGTCGTCAGCCATTGTCAGCGTAAGTCGGCGCAATTTGCGACGGATGTTACCGGGCCTGCAGCAGGCGCAGAGCCCAGCGGATCGCCGTCATCATGCTGTCATGACGGGCAACGCCTTTCCCCGCGATATCGAAAGCAGTGCCGTGATCCACGGAAGTGCGTATGAAGGGAAGTCCCAAGGTAACGTTCACCGCTTCGCCAAAGCCAATCAGCTTGACGGGTCCCAAACCCTGATCGTGGTACATGGCCAGAACGACGTCGAACTCGCCATTAAAGGCGCGCCAGAAAAGCGTGTCGGCCGGAAGCGGCCCGTCGATCTTAGCGCCGGGGAAATCCATGCGGGCGCGGATAAGGGCAGGCTCCACCAGTTCCGTCTCTTCGCGACCCAGGATGCCGGATTCTCCGGCGTGCGGATTGATCCCCGCGACCGCGATTCTGGCGCAGGCCAGCCCCATGCGCGGAAATTGGCCAAGAATGATTCGCAGTTTGTCGTACACCAGACCGGGGGTAATTTCCCGGACGACATCGTTCAAAGGGATGTGTATGGTGGCCAGCACAACCTTGAGCCGCTCGGTTAGGAACCCCATTGCAAATTCCCGTACGTTTGACAGATGAGCCAGGAATTCCGTGTGTCCGGGAAACGCATATCCTGCTTCCTGGAAAAACCTCTTGTTCAGGGGCGCCGTGACCATCGCGTCAAGAAGCCGTTTGCGGCAGGCTTCGGCGCATTCGACGATATTTTTCGCGGCGGCGGCACCGGTCTTTATGGAACCGACGCCGGGGCTTACCTGCTCGGCGGGAATATCGACAATGCTGCATTCCGGAAAGCGATCCCCAGAATCCAGGGCTTCGATTGGAATTTTGACAAAATCGAAGGGCAATCCCAGTACCGCGGCTCTGGAACGAAGGACATCCCAGCTTCCGAAGAGTATCTTGCGGCACACGCCGCGGAAACAACCTTCCTGGGCCGCCCGCAAGGATATCTCAGGTCCTATGCCGGCGGGGTCTCCGGTCGTGATGCCGAGCCGGGGTAAGGTTTTTTCAAGGGAGTCTGGCAAGTGCAGTTCCGCCCGCGGGCGGGGGGCATAGGCAGTGAAATGAAGCCAAAAGCGGCCTTTGCCCTCCCAGCCTGCCTTGGAAACGAGCTATTCCATCTGATCCAGGTCTACCTCATCGGGTTCCTGGTCCTCATTCTGTTTGTACATGTATTTAATCACATGTTTAAGAATGAGAAGGTTGGGTCCTTCGCCTCGATGTACCTTAATGCAGTTCTTATCATACCATTCAATGACACCTCGAATTTCTTCCCCGTCCGTGAGTTTGACAACCATCGGGGTTTTCGCGGCCATCTGCTTGATATAATAATAATTTTCAGCGTTTGTTACCTCAGGAGGAACCCGCTTCCTGGGGACAGGTCCGTAGCGGGGCATCTGATCCTTGATCTCTGACAGGCTCGGACGGATGAGTTTGCGGTTCACCATTAAAAGCCCTCCACGGGAGGTTAGTCTTAATCTATTTAAATATTGGCAATTAACGCATTGATTATGAAGTTAACTCTAGCGTGATGTAGTATTGCCGGGCTAAAAGCAATTGTAACCTTCGGATACGCCTTTGACAAGCGAAATCTGATCGGCTAAATTTGATATAAATGCGTTTAGAAACAACAAGAGCTTTTGATACGCCTATCGTGCAACGGGTTCAATTTTTAATTATAAGTGTGCTGTTGCTGCTTTTGTGGTCCGACATTTCGGCTTCTGCCCAAACGGGGACTTCGAGGAGGCCTGAGTTGATTCGGGACACGGAAGCATCCGAAGAGACCGCGGATGCCGCTGATGCTCCAGCACCCAAAGAACCTAATCCCCTTCTGGCTGAGCAAAATATTAATATCGGCAATTTCTATCTGAAAAAGAAAAATTACAGCGCAGCCATTCAGCGATATCTTGACGCCCTGGAATACCAGCCGAATTCCATCGCTGCCCACGAAGCATTGGCTCGGGCTTACGAAAAGAGCGGCGAGATCACGAAAGCCATAGCCGCCTATAAGGAATTGATCGAAAAGAATCCGGAGTCGCCAAAAATCTCCGAGTTTCGCAGCAAGCTCGCCAAACTCGAAAAGAGGCCCTAGCTCCGCATCCCTCCGCAAGCCTTCCGGGGAAACAGCCTGAAGGCCGGCAAACCTGAGCCTATCGGGGATTTATCCGGCAGAGTTCGTATTTGAGCCCATCTTTTCCGGCTATAGGTTCTTCCGGTCCAGCTTAGCCCTGCCCGGGCTGGGTCAGCGACAGATACATGGCCTCCAGGGCGACCTGGCGGTTCACATTCAGCTTGAGGTCGTTTTTAAATTTGCCGACCACTTCAATGAATGCGATCAGCATCGGCCTTGGAACGGCCCGAGCCAGGCGGACAAGCTCTTCAAGCAGGTCGCGCTGCCCGACACGCTCCACCGCAATCCCGGCGTAGAAAACATCCTGCAGCATCGTCATTACGCACTCGAGCCAGGGCTGAAAAAGCTGCTTGTCTTTCGTTGCGCGGACGACCAGAGCGCTGATATCGGCAAACTTCCCACGCGTCAAAACCAGGGCGACGAATTGCAGTGCCTGTTTGCGAACCTCGTGATACTCCTTCGTATCGAAGCTCAAGGCCGACGCCAGGCTTCCTCCGCTGAGCGTGGCGGCGATCCGCGCTTCCTCCGGCTTTCTTCCTTCATTCAAAACGAGGTGTTTTTCGATCTGGTCCTGAGAAATCGCCCCAAACTGCACCAGGCGCGATCGGGAACGGATAGTTTGCAGCAGTATGAAGGGATTGGTGGTGACAAGGATGATGACGGTGCGGCTCGGAGGCTCTTCGAGGGTTTTGAGAAGGCTGTTGTGCGCCTCGATCTTCATCTGCTCCGCCGGGTCCAGGATTATCACGCGATAGCGTGCTTCCAGGGGCTGGAAGGCAATTTCATTGATGAGGGCCCGAACCTGATCAATGCTGATGACGGTCTTTTCCGGCTCGACCAGCCAGACGTCCGGGTGACGGCGGGTCAAAGTTTTGCAGTTTTCACAGGTGCCGCATAATCCCTCGCCCTTCAGCGAACTGCACTGGAGATGCCGGCTTTCAATGACGGCCATGATTTTCCGGCAGGCGGAACAATCGCCGCAGGCTGTATTTTGAACCGGCGACAGGCAATTGATGGATTGGGCAACGAGGAGCGCCAGGGTACATTTGCCGATGCCCGCAGGACCGGCGAAGATCATCGCATGCGGCAGACGGTCCCGTTGAATGGCGCGCTTCAATATTTCCACTGCCCGGGCGTTGCCGACAAATGTGTTCAGATTTAAGGGCGGTTTCATAGGATCAGCGACCGGGGGGGATCCATCCGTCGAAGAGGCGGGCAATCCTGGAAAAGACCTCGTCCGGCGAACCCGAAGCCGGGACCGGATGGATTCTCCGAGGAAACCGGCGGGCAAGATCCAGGTACGCGTCCCTGACTCTCCGGTGGAATTTAATATCTTCCGCTTCAAACCGCCCCTCTGCGGCTGCGGAAGGGGATTCTGTGTTGCGCAGCCTGGCTCGTGAAAGCCCTTCTTCGGGATCCAGATCCAGAAGGATTGTCCTGTCGGGCTCGATAATTCCAAGCATCCGGCTCAGCTTTTCGATCTCGCTGTCGGGAATGCCGCGGGCAGCTCCCTGGTATGCGCGGGTTGCATCCTGATAGCGGTCCGAGAGAACCCACTGTCCGCGCTGCAGGGCAGGCTCGATGACTTCTTTCAGGTGTTGGTATCTGTCCGCAAGATAAAGCAGAAGTTCGCAAAGGGATTCCCTGCGGCAGCCGTCGGTCCCCAGCAACACTTTACGAAGGGCAAGCCCGAAATCGGTCCCGCCGGGCTCCCGCGTCCCCAGGCAGTCGACGCCCCTTTTCTTCAGATAGGTCAGGCAGCGGGCCAGCTGCAGGCTTTTGCCCGAACCCTCGATCCCCTCAAATGTGATAAACACGCTGGATCCTTGCCAGTTTCGTTGAAGACCTTTAGAATTGCCCTGAGATCGGCGCGCATGAGCCGCCTGCTCTTGGGCAGGTTTCAGAGTATCAAAGCGTAATCCGCAACTCAACGCGGAAAAAAGCCGCTTGTTGCCGCGAATTCAGGCCGGGGGCATTTGCGGCCGGCCGGGCCGGAGAGAGACTGGACAGATGGTTCCCGTGAATGATATCGGAAACAACATACATTCGGTCAGAGAAAGAATCGCGAAAGCCGCAGCCCGATGCGGCCGTTCCGAGGCGGAAATTGCGCTCCTGGCCATCACCAAAACCGTTCACGAAGAGTCCCTCTCCCAGGCGATAGCCGCAGGCATTCGCCGGTTCGGCGAAAACCGCGTTCAGGAAGCGGAAGGCAAGATACTTCACTTTCGTGCCGACCCGGAACTGGAGTGGCATCTGGTCGGGCACCTTCAATCCAACAAAGCAGGCCGCGCCGCCGATTTGTTCCATGTGATTCATTCGGTCGACAGCGCCAGGCTGGCTGCCAGGCTTGATCAGGCCTGTATGGAATCAGGCCGGGTGCTTTCCGTACTGATTCAGGTTGATCTGGGAGGAGAAGAGACCAAGTTCGGCGCTCCTGCTCCTCAGATAGGGGATCTGGCTGAAGCCGTATCCAATCTCAAACACCTGCGCCTTGACGGGCTGATGACCATTCCGCCTTTTTTTGATGATCCGGATAAAGCGCGCCCCTATTTCGCCCGCCTGCGGCAGATCCGCGAGTCCCTGGAGTCGGAGAAGCCGGGCTGCCTCGGGCGGCGGCACCTCTCCATGGGCATGAGCCATGATTTTGAGGCGGCTATACTGGAAGGGGCAACCATTGTCAGGGTGGGGACAGCAATCTTCGGAGCTCGTCCCCATGCATGATCCTGCCCTGCAAATCCGTGAGACCGGCTCCGGCCTGGAGGTTCGGATCCACGTTCTTCCACGCGCCAAACGCTGTGAAATAGCGGGGATGTTCAATGGAGCTTTAAAGGTCCGGGTGACCGCGCCGCCCGTGGATGACGCCGCAAATCGTGCCATAATCGAATTCTTTTCCGGATTGCTGGGCATCTCGAGAGCCAACCTGCAGATCCTGGCCGGCTCCAAATCGAGAGAAAAGGTCCTGCAAGTCCGCGGTCTCTCCCTCGGCGACTTCTATCATCGGGTAAGCATAACTCAAAAAACCGTTTAACCGTTGTGTATGCGACCGCGGAGAGCTGTTCTCGCCTGGCCGCCACGCTGCAGCTTCGATGCCACGCGCCCATGGGACCGACTGTGGAAAACCTGTGGATAATGCAGGGCGATAGTTTGCTCTTACCCTTGCAAACAAGAGGCTTAAACTAAATATTCACATTCTGCGGCAAGCCTGTGGAAAAGTACCGTCCGGAGTATTTAGCAGGATTTATGCAGCAATTCAAAAACGCTGACGTTCACTGAAAAAATAGATGTTTTGTCGGCGTGAGTCAGCGTCGGTTCAGCGTACTTCGGCGTTTTGTGTGGTTAATCCGGCAGAAGGCGCACGACTATGGCTGTTACATTATCCGGGCCGCCGCCCGCGTTTGCCGCTTGAACGAGAGCATCGCACAAATCCTGGGGATTACGTCCCCCGAGCGACAGGATTTGCAGAATTTCCCGCTCGGACAGCACATCCGTCAGACCATCCGAGCACAGCAGAAAAACATCGCCCGCGAGCGCAGCGCCGCTGTGCAGGTCGGCCTCGACTTCCGCGTGCGTCCCAATGGATCTTGTAATGAGATTCTTTTGAGGATGCCGGGAAATGTCATCTTTTGAAATTACGCCGCTTTCATACAACGGCCAAACCAGGGAATGGTCGCGCGTAATTTGATCCAGGACTCCATCCCGCAAAAGGTATGCCCTGGAATCCCCCACCTGCGCGACATAAAAATGGTCGTCCCGGATCGCCAGCACGGTGAGCGTGCTTCCCATCCCTCTGTAATCGGGCCGGAGTTTCTGGGTTTCATAGACACGGGCATTCGCGGTCCTTGCCGACCGTTGCAGTAGGCTTTCCATATCGGGGTCGGGGGTGCTGCCCGCGATAATTTCCTCGACGGTCGATGCTGCAATCTGGCTGGCAATTTCCCCGGCAGCGTGACCGCCCATGCCGTCGGCTACAAGAAAAACCCTGCTGCCGATGCTGGCGACACACGCATCCTCGTTGGAAGCCCTGACTCTCCCCTGATCACTCCGAATACCGTATTCGATGCGCAATAAAGGCTCCTATTCACAGGCGCGGTTCATCAGCCCTCACAGACGAAATCCGGAGAGCAGGGAAGCACGATCCCGGAAATCTTCAAGGGATAAGCGCCATGATACTCTTCTGCATCCTGGATCGAAAATATTAACATAAAAATATCCATGGAGAGCTGCATTTGGTGCCGAAGCGGAAAATTTCGCCTGCTTCAAACCAGCGGCGGGTAAGAGGGCGAACCTCAAAGGCTCCGAGTCTCAAAGCTGTAGCTCTGTGTTATCATGGATTTTCCTGTTGTGAGCATTGCGCAACGGTATTGCACAATCGGGATCTTGAAAGATCGAGGATAGCCATGCAATCCAGCCAGAAATACCCTTTAAGGATTTCCTGTCTGATGCTGTTCATGCTGGCAGGCATAGCCGGCAGTTTCGCCGGCGTCTCGCGCTCCATTCAGGAACAATACAAGCGGGATTATGAAAATAAGGCCATTTTTCTGAAAATCCCGGTTTACGGTCTGAAACAGGTCGTCACCATAAGCGGGCAGACCTATCGGGTGGAGCCGGGCAGCGGGGAGCCTCGCTTTAAAGTCGGAGACCAGCTCCGGATTCTTCTCGTGGATTTCGGAAGCAACGAGGTCAAGTTCAGGCTAGGCGCGATTGCCGCCTCGGGCTTCGTCGAGATCGGATTCAGGTTCGACGCGGATCTGCAGGATTCGTTTCCAAACCGGGACCTCTTTGACAAGGCGCTGCAGTCCACCTTTACCGAAGGCCTGAAGTACACGGATATCGAGGACGCAAAGCAGGATTTTGTCAAAGAGCAGTTTGAGCGGTCCGTGCGCGAGATCGCCGTTTCCGCATCCATCAGCCGTGAATCCGTCCTCAAGAATATCGCGCCCAATGTGCCCGCGTTTCAGGAGGCGCAGCATGAAATCGATACCCTCAAGAACAGGCTGCAGGATATTTCCGCACAGCTTAGCCAGTCTCAATCCGAGAACCGCAAGCGAGACGCCGAACTGAAAAACCTGCAGTCGGAGTATTCTCGCCTGAAGAGCTCCCATGCGGCGCTGCAGGAGAAGATCGACAGCTCGGAATCCCAGGTCAGCAAACTGGGGGACGAGCTGCGCGACGCCAGGGGAACCGCGCGCGGCTATCAGAAGGAGTTGGCGAGTCTCCAGCGCTCGCTGAATCTCAAGGTGGACGCGGGCCGCGACCTCTCGATGCAGATTGCGGAGCTGGGCCAGGTGATGAGGAAGCTGCAAAAGGATAACGACGCCCTGGGGGCTCAGGCAGGCGCGCTGCAAACGGACCTGAGTGCCCAGCGGGCTGCCAACGCTCGTCTTGTGAGCGACAACGAGGAGCTGAAATCGAGCAATCGCCAGATGCAGAGCACGATCGGCACCCTGACGTCCAAGGAGGACTCCCTCGCCAAACAGTACCTCGACCTCAAAAAGGCCAAAGAAAAGCTTGATGATTATGCCCAATCCGTCCGGTCCCTCCGCACGCGCGTTGTTGAAGAGAAGACGGAGGGAGGATTCCGCCGGGGCAAGGCCCAGGTTTATTTGAGAAACACGCTGCTGGGCACCCTGGACTGGAGCTTCCCGGCATACCTGAACCACAATGCGGACAAAAGCGGCGGCGTCAATTTCTCAGCCGAATCCATCGACTTTGTGCGCGTTACGCCTGAGGAAAGGCATATCCTGGGCACCCTGGGGGAGCGGCTGAAAATGCGCGTGGACCTGGTCTCCGGTTCCGCCACCATGCTCGTCAAGCCGGAACAGGGCGAATCCGTCCGCGAGATTGGGGAGCGGGACCGGTCTTCCTGGAGTTGGAGCATACGCAATCAGGGAACTCAGGACGCCGAACTCGTCCTCACCGCCCGGCTTATCAACAGGAATTCCGATGAGATCGGGCTGTTGCAGCAGCAGCACGCGGTGAATGCTTCAAATGCGGTCCGTCAGCTGCGAGGGTACCTTCACCCTGTCCCGCTGGCCGTCGGGGCTATCCTAGGATTTATGCTTTTCGGCATCGTCGGGGTCTTCAGGCGCTCCAAGAGAATCCCTGCGCGCGAGAATCGGGATTCGGCGCATCCGCCGGATTCCCATTCCAGCACGGGACGCACGAAACTGTAGGTCTTCTCCCTTAAAATTCAATGCTTAACCGTGTCTGGCCCCTCCAAATAGCCTGATTGTATCCGAGAAGAGATGAAAAGGCCCCAGTCGCCATAGATTTTGGGGAACCGCAGAATGTCGAATAATGAATGCTGAATCTCCAAGTGTAGCGCCAGCTTCAGAATTTCCTCCATGCTCTCCCAAAAATTGGGAAAACCTTCAATCTATCGGACATAGATGCGCACAAAACCTGTCCGCCTTTTTCGCAGGTAGCACCGATATCCCGCTCGGCCGCGTAGCGGCCCGGTGAATTTAGGCCGGCCTTTTAAGGCCGGCATTATGATCAATGAGCAGGATGCGTCGCGTCAGCGACGCCTGAATTCAACCGTCGCTGACGCGACGGATTCTATTTCAAATCGCTGTCCGGGCCTTGAAAGGCCCGGCTAAAATCATGCTGCCGCTACGCGGCAAACCCATGAAGTGGCGTTGGGCGTTTCGTTGAAAGGCGGACATATTTCCTAGGAGTATGTCAGGCGTTTAATACGAAATTCGACATTCGATATTCCAGTGCCTATCCTCTTGGTTATTGTCTGGAACTGGAACAAAATCCAGGATTTGTCAAACTCGTATTGCCTCCCCTGCAGAGCCGTGGAATCTCCCAACGGGTTAGTCCGCAATCCCCGCGGCATGCCTGCGTTGGACCGCTGGTCGCGGCGCAGTTCCGTCGCTGATACCTTCGCCCTGTCCGGGCGTGAATCCTTGTTTGTGGAAACTTTGTGAAGGATCGGCTTCCTACTCAGCCCGTTCGTTGATCTGTATCCGTCGCGAAGACAGGTTCCATGCGCGGATGCGGGCTGCATCCCCCGCGTTGAGCAGGTGGAAGTTGTATCTCTTGTTATTCCGTGTCCGGATGGAGAGCTCGTTGCCATCCAGAGAAAAGCTCCGCAGCTCCTTGTAGGGTTCGTAGAAGCTGTGATCCGTTTCCGTCGTTCTGTACTCGATGCCTTCGTCCGCAAGATAGAGGCTCCCCCGGCAGCTGGAGAAGGCATGCCTGTGTTCGACGGCAAAGGGCTTTTTTACCACGAAGATGGCCTGAGCCCGGTCCTGCAGGTCCTGGATCATGGCCTGAAGCCGCTCGGGACTGTATTTCTCGGCTCCGCCGAGATCCTTTGCTTTTGTGAGATGCTCCTCCGCCTGTTTGAAGTTGTCGCGATGATAATCGTAGAGCAGCCCCAGATTCAGATGAGCCAGAACATTATTGGGATTTATGGAAAGGCACTTTTCAAAATTAAGAATGGCGGTGTCCAGCTGCTTCAAATCCTGATAGCTTGCCCCAAGGTAAAAATAGGCCTCGTCGCTGCCGGGTTCGAGTTTCAGGTATTCCTGCCACTCGGAAATGGACTTTTGATAAAGCCCGGCGCGAAAAGACCCGAGCGCCGACTGGCGCAGCGCCGAGGATTTTTGCCTGGACTGCTGTTCCTCGGCCGTGCGGATTGCCCGCTGCTGTTCCTGCTGCGTTATTTCCGCGATCCTGGATTCGACAAAGGCCAGACGGGTTTTGCTGTAATTGTCCTCGGGAAAATACTGCAGCATCAGCCTGAAATCGCTGCGGGCGCCCTGCCATTCGGAGGCCGCGATCCTGGTGTCTCCTCGGTTCTGGAGCAGCTCCTTGAGATGAGCCGTAGCCTCGCGGGCGTAGCTGTTGTTTCTATCCAGTCGCTGGATGCTCCGTATGGCATCGTAGGCATTATCCTTGTCCGGCGGAAGCAGGCTTCCCACTTTCAGTGCGGCATCCGCCTTCGCCGTCCAATCCTGAATCTGCTGCTCGCGGTCCTTTACGCTTGCGTCGAGCTTTGCGGCAACATCGGCGAGGCGCTCCCCGATCGATATGTCGTCCGGCAAGAGCCGGGCAAGGTTTTTATATTGTTTTTCGGACTCCAGCCAGTCCTCGCGGGCATAAGCGGATTCCGCATCCCGCCGAATCATCGCCGCCATTTTTTCTTTGGCCTCTATCGCAGAGTCGTTTGCGGGATCGATGGCTAGGATCTTGTTAACAAAAAAGAGGACATTGTAGTCTTCGGGAGGCGGAAAAAGTATGTTCTCTTTCTGGGCGCCTTCCAGCTTCTTTTTCAGAAATTCGACTTCGGCCAGTTGTTCGTTGCTCAGCTGCGGAACGATCGGCTCCAGGTCCCAGTGCAGACTACCGGACTCATAGGGCTGAACTGAAATTTGCTGGATCAAATCCTTGTATCCCTCCTTCGTTCCCTTGAGGGAATGCCCTCCGCTGCGCAAGTCCTGGAGGGTTAGGGGGGAGGCGCCCCTCATCTTCCCATCCAGCCAGATCATCGCCCCGGGCGGTGTGGTTTTTATGGTCAGAGTCCCGTATTTGGGCTTCAGGTCCTGGTAGAAGAAGGCAATGCCAAGGGCCACGAGAAAGGAAAGCGCGAGAACGCCGAATGCCAGCATCAGAGTTCGAACCCGTATGGTGGCGGGTTCGCGCGGCGGAACCTTGAGTCCCGGCTTCTCCTGGTTTTCGCCCAGCTCCGAACCGTCTGCAGGGCAATAGTGGAAGGGCTCAGGATAAGCATTATGGCACTGCGGACACTCTTTCATCAGAGTAGCACCATAGCACATCGCACCGGGTTCAACAACGCAGCGAACCGATCGCGGCAGTCCACAACCGAATAGGCCGAAACCTCGCTCCTCCGTCTCTGTTCCGGCACAGCATCGCCTAGGGCATGCTGAACCGGGCTCGAGGCAGGAATTCGCCGCTTCCCGGGCGTCCCATGACTCTGCCCTCGCGGGCAATGACTCTTCCCCGCTGGAGCACGAGCCAGGCGGCGCCGCGCACTCTCATCCCTTCGTAAGGCGTGTAGTCCGAACGGGAAAGACCCAGAGCTTTCGAAAGCACCGTCTCCGCCTTGGGATCGAAGATGACCATGTCTGCGTCACTCCCTACCGCGAGGGTCCCTTTGCGCGGGAATATCCCGAAAAGCTTGGCCGGGGAGGTGCATATCAGGTCCACCAGCCGGTTCGCCGAAATCCTTCCGCCATGAACGCCGGCCGAGCAGACCACGGACAGGCGCTCCTGAATGCCGGGAAACCCGTACGGAGCCTGAGTGAAGTTTTCCTTGCCCACGTCCTTCTGTCCCGCGTAGTTGAATGCCCAGTGACAGCTCCCGATGGCATGAATATCGCCGCTCGCAATCGCTTTCCAGAGCACATCCGCATGCCAGGAAGGCCTGAGGGGGGGTGAGCAGGAATACTTGATTCCTTCCGGCTCGTCATATCGCTCGCACTGCATCACCAGGTAGTGGGAACAGGTTTCCGTAAAGACCCATTGACCGCGATCTCTGGCTATCTTGACCTTTTCGATCGCATGCGCGGACGAGAGACTGGTCAGGTACATCGGGGATTTCGCCATATCCGCCATACTGATGGCACGGGCCGTTGACTGGGCTTCCACCTCGGGAGGGCGCGCAGCGGTTATGTACCTGGAGGAAGTTTTGCCCTCTGCGAGCAGCCGCCGCAGGTAAAGATCGATGATTTCCCCGTTTTCGGCGTGAACGCAGGGCAGCGCGCCGGCGCCGGCGGTGCGCTGCAGGAACTCCAGCAATTGCGCGTCATTGATATGACGGTCGCCGTGGCGGTCCAGGTTCAGGTGGAAACTGCTCACGCCTGCATCCACCATGGCGGGAATCTCCGCCAACACGTTTTCGTTTACTTCACAGAGGGCGATGTGAAATCCGTAATCCACGATGGAACGCGGCGCCGCTTTTGATTTCCAGTCATCCAGCGTCTGGGCAAGAGTGGCGCCCGGGGCCTGCTCGGCATAATCTATGATTGTGGTGGTTCCGCCGGCTGCGGCTGCAGCCGTGCCCGTCTCAAAATCATCGACGGTTGTCATTCCGTCGGCCTGGGTGTCGATATGGGTGTGCCCATCAATGGCGCCGGGCAAAACCCATTTATCCGTCGCGTCTATGATCTCACTGGCTATTTTGGAAATCTCCCGCCCGACTTCGGAAACGACCCCATTCTTCACCAGGATATCGGCCTTATAGGTATCCGTGGCCGTAACGATGGTCCCATTCTTTATTAACGTCGTCATAATCTCTCCGGCATTTATTCCAAAGGAACGTCAACAAATCCTGAAAATAATTACATTGGTAAACCCCCGGCTCTGCAGGGGAACTCCAAGAGTTTGACAGCTCCGTATTTTGAAACGCTGAGAAAAGCGCTGACAAACGCCGATTTGTTCGGCGAGGGTCGGCTTTTACCCGCGTAAGTCAGCGTTCAAGACCGGCGTAACTCCTCCAACCGCTTTAAGTGGTTCAAATCTTGCTAGCCGCCGGCTTTGCCGGAGGTGCCTGACTATATTCCTGCTACTTAACCCGCATTCTGCCAGCCCGGGATTTTAGCCGGCGCTCCAAAAGGCTGGGATTCCTCCTGTCTGCAGCCAACTGTTTCAGCGGTTGGCCTGGGACCCGATTATATCAGAGCTGAATCCCGGTGTCTCTGAAGGCCTCAACAAATGGATGCTTTCGGCCTTCGGATCGCCAGACTGCGCGGATTTGTCTTTCGGACTTCAGCAGCCCGGGAATGTCAAAGCCACCCTTGCCGAGGATTCCGAATCCTGGCTTCTGCTGCCCATTAGGGACATAATTCACAGAAAGCGTCAACCCCAACTTTTGACAGGAGTTTATTATGTCGGGAATCCATCAAAAAATCCATGCGCCGGTCGGTCCCGGGATCAGCTGCAAGGGCTGGCACCAGGAGGCAGCGCTGCGTATGCTGATGAACAATCTGGACGAAAATGTTGCCGAGCGTCCCGACGATCTGGTTGTGTACGGCGGCAGCGGCAGGGCCGCGCGCAACTGGGACTGCTACCACGCCATCGTCCGCTCTCTTCGAACCCTCAATAACGATGAAACTCTTTTGATCCAGTCCGGCAAACCGGCGGGTGTTTTCCGTACTCATGAATACTCCCCGAGAATTCTGATCGCGAATTCGAATCTGGTCGGCCACTGGGCCAACTGGGAGGAGTTTCGCCGTCTGGAGGCTCTGGGATTGATGATGTACGGCCAGATGACGGCGGGAAGCTGGATTTATATAGGCAGCCAGGGAATCATCCAGGGCACCTATGAAACATTTTCATCGGTCGCCCGCCGGCATTTTGGAGGCAGCCTGAGAGGCAGGATTCTCGTGTCGGGCGGGCTCGGCGGCATGGGAGGGGCGCAGCCTCTGGCGGCTGCCATGGCCGGCGCCGCGTTTCTGGGCATCGAGGTGGATCCGGAGCGGATCCGGAAGCGCCTCAGAATAGGCTACTGTGACAAAATGTCCCAGGATCTGGACGAAGCCCTCGCGCTGGTCGAAGGCGCGGCGCGAAAAGGCGAGGCCCTGTCCGTCGGCCTGCTCGGAAACTGCGCCGAAGTGCTTCCTGAGCTTTTGCGCCGCGGATTTGCGCCGGATATCCTGACCGATCAGACCAGCGCCCACGATCCATTGAATGGCTATATTCCCGCCGCCATTTCCCTGGAAGAGGCTGCGAGACTGCGGCGGGAAAATCCGGATGAGTATCTGCGGCGGAGCATGGATTCCATCGCCACCCACGTCCGGGCGATGCTCGAGTTGCAGTCGCGCGGCGCGGTGACATTCGATTACGGGAACAATATTCGCGGGCAAGCTTTGAAGGCCGGCGTCGTGAATGCGCTCGATTTTCCGGGCTTTGTCCCGGCCTACATAAGGCCCCTGTTCTGCGAGGGCCGCGGGCCGTTCCGCTGGGCCGCGCTATCCGGAGATCCCCGAGACATCGCTCTCACCGACGATCTGGTTCTGGAAATGTTTCCCGCGAATGAAAGCCTCTGTGAATGGATCCGGATGGCCAGGGAAAAGATCCGGTTTCAGGGCCTGCCGGCACGCATCTGCTGGCTCGGCTACGGAGAAAGGGCCGCCTTCGGCCTGCGTCTGAACGACCTGGTTGCGCGCGGAAAAATCAAGGCCCCGGTCGTCATGGGGCGGGATCACCTGGACTGCGGGTCGGTTGCCTCTCCCTACCGGGAGACCGAAGGAATGAAAGACACATCGGACGCCGTTGCGGACTGGCCCATTCTGAATGCCCTGTTGAATACCGCCAGCGGGGCATCCTGGATTTCCTTCCACCATGGGGGCGGCGTGGGGATCGGTTACTCATTGCATGCGGGCCAGGTCACGGTTGCCGACGGGACGGAAGAGATGAGCCGAAGGATCGAGCGCGTCCTGACCAATGATCCGGGGATCGGTGTCGTGCGTCACGCGGATGCCGGTTATACCGAAGCGCAGGAATTTGCCCGCGCCCGCGGAATCACGATCCCCATGCCGTAGCCCCCGCGCTTCCAGTCCGGATTCCGGTGAGGACGGTCTCTGGAGACTCGTCCATGACTTTTAACGCGGACGAACGCCGATAAACGCCGACGTACGCTGAAAAAATAATAATAAATATTATCCCGTCCGCATCCTAATTTTGATTGAGTGGGGACGGATCTGGAGAGACCGTCCTCACGAAAAATTCGGCAGGAAGGCCGCGATTATTTGAGATCGAAGACGCGGTCGAATATGGCGTCGACATTGCGGAGCTGGAGTTCCGGATTAACCACCGAGCGAATCTCGTCCCGGGAAAGGACCTTTGTAATGTCGGGGTCTGCCTCCAGAACCTGCAGAAAATCCTTGTCTTCGTCCCACACCTGCATGGAGCAACGCTGAATCCAGCGATAGGCGTCCTCTCTGACGACACCCTTGCGCGTGAGATCCAGAAGCAGCTGGCCGGAGTATGCCAGACCCCGGGTCAGTTCAATGTTTTTGAGCATCCGCTCCGGATACACCACCATCTTCCTGACGATTTTCGTCATGGCACGGAGAAGGTAACAGAGGACGCCCGTCGCATCCGGCAGGATCACCCTTTCCGCCGATGAATGGGAGATATCCCTTTCATGCCAGAGCGCGACATTTTCCAGCCCTGTCACGGCGTACCCGCGCAGCAGACGGGACAATCCCGACACCTGTTCACACTTGATCGGATTGCGCTTATGAGGCATAGCGGAAGATCCTTTCTGCCCTGCGGCAAAGGGTTCCTCCGCTTCCCGCACTTCGGTTCTCTGAAGATGGCGTATTTCGGTTGCGAATTTGTCCAGGGAGGCGCCGACAATGGCGATGGCGCAAAGGTACTCTGCGTGACGGTCCCTCTGAAGCGTTTGAGTGGATGCCGGGGCCGCTTTCAGTCCCAGTCGCGCGCAAACCTGCGCCTCCACATCGGGATCCAGATGGGCAAAAGTCCCCACGGCGCCGGAGATCTTCCCCACGCAGACAGCCTCGGCCGCACGCAGCATCCGTTCGCGGTTCCGGCGCATCTCGTCGTACCACACCGCCAGCTTCAATCCGAACGTCGTCACCTCCGCATGCACCCCATGCGTCCGTCCCATCATCAGAGTTTTCCGGTGCTCCTGCGCCCGGTCCCCAATGGCTTTCCGAAGCTCGTCCATGGCGGCGACTATTCTCTCGCTCGCCTGCTTGAACTGAAGGCCGCGGGCCGTATCGATCACATCGGTAGATGTAAGCCCCCAGTGGATGTACCTGGAATCCGGCCCCACAAATTCGGCCATGCTGGTCGTGAAGGCGATCAGGTCGTGATGCGTCACATTTTCGATTTCCTTGATCCGCGCCACCGAAAAATTCGCCTTTTTCTCAATGACTTCCATGGACACTGCCGGAATCCACCCTTTTTCTGCCAGGACCCGGCATACTTCCAGTTCCACGCGCAGCCAGGTGCGATACATATTTTCTTCCGACCAGATTTCCGTGAAATCCTCAGGCATATAACGATCGATCATGATATGCAGTCCTTATTTGTCTATTTGAGCGGTGAATAATACCGCGCTCAAAAACCTCCAGGTTTCCGAATTCCATTAACCAGTTTCTGTCGCGAAACTCGGGTTCTGTGAAAAAGCCAAATTTTTCAACGGTCAATAGGATATTTGATATTACATAGAAGCCGATAATTGGAGTCAGGCCGCGTAGCGGCCAGCTGAATTGAGCCAGGCCTTTTAAGGCCTGGATCTAAAGGAGTTAAGTATTCCGTCGCGTAGCGACGGCTGAATCTCAGGCGTCGCTACGCGACGCGCTGCTCGCTGTACCATGGTTCCCGGCCTTGAAAGGCCGGGCTAAAATCATAGTGCCGCTACGCGGCACAAACCAGTTTCGCGACAGAAACTAACTAATGCATCAAACTCACAATTGACACAGGACCGAGCCTCGACGCAATGCATCAATAGCGGTAAGTGCTGCTGATTTGATCGGGCCTGGCCAGCTCGAGCCTTGTCCCGCGGGCCAGCGAATCCATTCGAGCCTCCAGCGCTCTTTGGGCGGACAGGAGGGCCAGCTCGGGAAGGTTGTTGTTCTTGCTGAGGTGGGCCAGAACCACATGCTCTGCTTTGCCGTCGAAGTCGTTGCCCAGGTACTGCGCCACGGATTCGTTGGAAAGGTGCCCGCGCCGGCTCATGACCCGCTGTTTGAGCGCCCAGGGATAAGGACCCACCTTGAGCATTTCCACATCATGATTGGATTCCAGGATGATGCCGTCGCAGCCCTTCAGGCGCTCGATGACGAGGTTGGACAGGTAGCCCAGATCCAGCACGATGCCGATTTTGACGCCGTCCTTTTCAATCACAAAACCGAGCGGATCGATGGCATCATGGGGCACCGAAAAGCCGGTAAAAAGGATGCCGTTTATGTCGAAGCTTTCGCCGGAGCTGATCCGCTGATATTTTTTCGAATCCAGGGACAGGCCGGAACACGCGAGAGCCGCTTCCGTCATAAAAACCGGTATGTCCAGATTTTTGGCAAAAGGCCTTACCCCGCGGCAGTGATCGCCGTGTTCGTGGGAAATCACGATAGCCGAGATCTTATCCGGCTCCAGCCCACACTCCCTGAGCCTCCGCGCCGTCTCGCGCCCGCTCAATCCGACGTCCACCAGGATATGCGTTGTCCCGTCGCTCACCAGAGTGGTGTTGCCCGAACTGCCGCTGCCAAGCAAAGTGAAACTCAGTCCCATGGATTACACACCGATCGTCATAGTTTGCAGGTCCCGGCTGTTCCGGCCGCCCAAAGCCGTCAGAGTCAGACACGGGGAGCTAAAAATCCGGTTGGCGAGATTCAGGATATCGCGCGCCGTGATCCGCTCCACCGCTTCCAGGATTTCCTCCAGGCTGCAAAACCGCCCGTGGTAAATAAGCTGTTGCGCCAGATGGGTCATGCGGCTGCTGGAGCTTTCCAGGCTCAGCATCACCGAGCCTTTGATGCTTTCCTTCGCCCTCCTCAGCTCCCGGGAGGGAACCGGCTGCTCGCGGAGTCTCCGGAATTCTTTGAGCGTCAGGTCTACCACCTGAGCCGCCTTGTCGGGCGCCGTCCCCGCGTAAACCACCAGGGATCCCGCATCCCGATAGAGATTCAACATCGAAAATATCGAATACACAAGACCGCGTTTTTCGCGGATATTCTGAAAAAGCCGGGAGCTGACGCCGCCGCCCAGAACATTGCACATCAAATGGGAACAGTACCGCTCATCGGAGGTCACCGGCGGCGAAACGGTTCCCAGGCAGATATGGGTCTGCTCCAGGTTGCTCTTCCGGCGAACGACCCGGCCGGCAAAGGCTTGAGGCGGCGGGCCCGGGTCCGAAGCAACGCCCGTCTCCAGAGACGAAAAATGGCGCTCCGCAAGCCTGGCAACGTCCCGGTGCCGGATATTCCCTGCGACCGCGACAACCATGTTGCTGGCATTGTAGTTGCGGCGGAAGAACTCCTTCACGTCCCGCCGCGCGATTTTTCCCATGGAATGCTTGGTCCCTGGGATGGGCCGGCCCAGGGGATGTCCCTTCCAGAAATTCTGCTGATACATATCCAGGATCAATTCCTGGGGAGAGTCCTCCACCATATTGATCTCTTCGAAGATGACCTGGCGCTCGCGCTGCATCTCGGCGGCGGGGAACGTCGGATTCAAAACGATGTCTGAAAGCAGATCGAAGGCGAACGGAAGGTGCTCGTCCAGCACTTTGGCATAAAACCCGACATACTCCTTTTCCGTAAAAGCATCGAGTTGGCCGCCAACGGAATCGATCGCCTCCGCGATTTCGGCAGCTGAGCGTTTCCGTGTGCCTTTAAAAAGCAGGTGCTCTATAAAATGCGAGATGCCGGCATTACCGTCGTTTTCGAACCGCGAACCGCATTTCACCCAGACTCCAAGCGACACGGAGCGCAGATGGGGCATGACCTCCGAGGCGACGACGAGGCCGTTTCTCATCACCCTTTTACGGACATCCATACAGGTTTTGGGATTCAGAGGGCTTCCTCCGCCGTATTACTATCACACCGCGGGCCGGGCCCGAAAGGGCCAAAATCATCCCGCCCCCGATTATGGCGCAAAGATTCGAAGGCGCTGCGGGGAAAATGGTATTGTTGCATGAACGGGGAATGATGGGAAGAATGGGAACCACAAATCTGGTCGGAGCGACCCTGGAAGATATCGAGGCCGTAATCCGAGAAATGGGCGAACCTGCATTCCGGGCGCGTCAGATTTATGCGGGAATTTACCGGCGCCTTTCCCGATCCTGGGACCAATTCACCGATCTCAGGAAACAATTCCGCGAAAAGCTCAAAGAACAGTATGTCATCGAGTACATGCCCGTCCGCCGGGTTTTTGTTTCCCGCGACGGGACCCGGCGCTACCTGTTCGAGCCGGCTCCAGGGCAAAAAATCGAAGCCGTATTCATCCCGGAAGAGCGCCGGGACACTCTGTGCCTATCGACCCAGATCGGCTGCGCTGTCGGATGCCTGTTCTGCGCCACAGGCAAATTGCCCATGAAGCGAAATTTGTCTGCGGGTGAAATCGCCGGCCAGGTGCTCTCGCTGCAGTCCGACCGGGGTTCGGTTTCCAGGCGCTTGAACGTCGTGATTATGGGAATGGGCGAGCCGATGCACAACTATGAAAACGTGATGAGGGCCATACGCCTGATGACCGACGACCGGGGAATGTCGATCTCGCCCCGGCGCGTGACGCTCTCCACATCAGGCGTTGTTCCCGGCATCCAAAGGCTTGCCGAAGAGCCGGTCATCCCAAACCTTGCCATCTCCCTCAACGCGACCACGGACGCCGTTCGCGACCTTCTTGTTCCCACGAACAAAAGGTGGAATATCGCGGCGCTGCTGGACGCATGCTGCGCCTTCCCTGTGGAGCAGCGGCGGCGCATCACTTTCGAATATGTCCTGATTGACGGGATCAACGATTCGTCCGAGGATGCTTACCGGCTGGCGCGCCTGCTCCATGGCCTGAAGAAAAAAATCAACCTCATCCCTCTCAATGCAGCCCCATCGATTCCGGTGAATGCCCCCAGTCCGGAACGCGTGCTGGCCTTTGAAAAAATTCTGGCCGATCACCATGTCACCGTAAGCATCCGCCGCCCGCGCGGCAACGACATTTCGGCTGCCTGCGGCCTGCTCGCGGGCCGTGAGCAGGAATAGAGCCACGAATTTCACAAATTAATGGATAAAAAATTCACGCGGAGGCGCGGAGCTCACGAAGGCATAGCAGGTTTTGCTTGAGCTTCGCGTATCCGCTTGAGTGGAATCCGGCCGATGACGGCCATCATCCGGCCGGCACGGTCTCCTTCGCCGCGATAGGAGAAGAATTCGTCGCTGCGGCACCGGGTGCAGAGGCAGGAATCATAAAAATTTTCCGGCCGCATTCCCGCCCTGTGCGCGTCGGCTTCCAGGGCGCGGCACAGATCCAGGAGATATTTCCCCGGCGCCTGTGCCGGCGCAGCCAGGCTCGCTCCCGGGAATTCATCATCGAAAAACTCCGCCATTTCCGGCCCCACTTCATAGCAGCAGCTTCGGATTCCGGGCCCGACGGCAGCCAGCAAATTGGCAGGATCCACGCCGAAGTTTGTTTCCATCTGACGGACCGTGCCCGGCAAAATGTGCGCAAGCGTCCCTCTCCAGCCCGCATGGACCGCGGCTATAGCTCCGGTAACAGGATCCGCGATCAGCACCGGCAGGCAATCGGCGGTTTGAACCGCCAGTACCACGCCTTCCAGGCAGGTGATGAGCGCATCCGCTTCTGGCTGGTTCCATTGGCCGGAATTATCCCGTATGATATACACACGATTGGAATGAACCTGGTGCAGGGTGACCAGGCGCGCTTCGTCGAGACGGATTGCATCCAGGAACCGCCGGCGGTTTTGATCCACACGCGCGGGCGTGTCCCAGGCAGTATAGCCGAGGTTCATGGAGCATTCGGAAAGAGAGAGC
The DNA here is from genome assembly GCA_964474425.1 of uncultured Acidobacteriota bacterium. Taxonomy (GTDB): domain Bacteria; phylum Acidobacteriota; class UBA6911; order UBA6911; family UBA6911; genus UBA6911. The sequence goes on along the minus strand of CAYYTC010000030.1, from coordinate 18,451 downwards.
GCGCCGCCCCTGCGCGTGGAGAAGCCATGGCAAAGGCCTCCCAGCTCCTCAAAGGCACGGCAGCTGTATACGGGTATCCCCCGGGCTTGTTGAAGGACGAATCCATCCCTTCGCATACCCGGAATATTGAGTCGTTTCGTCGCACTCTGTCAACCCGCTTTCGGAGTTACTGATGATTATCGGCACCGGCGTGGACATCGTGGAAATTAACCGTCTTCGAAAAGTCATGGAGCGGCTGAAGGACCGTTTCATCAGCAGGGTCTTCACGCCCGAGGAACAGCAATTCTGCTCGGGCCACCGCGATCCGGCGCCTCACTTTGCGGCGCGCTTCGCCGCAAAAGAAGCGCTCTTTAAAGCGCTGGGGACGGGCTGGGCCCAGGGAGTGACCTGGCTGGACGTGGAGGTTCACAGGGAAAGGCAGGGCGCCCCCAACATGCTGCTTCACGGCGAAGCCGAAAGGCTCAGCATGAGCAAGGGCGCCAGCAAAGTGCACCTCAGCCTTTCGCACACGGGGCAATGGGCCGTGGCTACGGTGATCCTGGAATCGTGACTTCTTTCGAAAATGCCGCGACGCCTCCGCCTTTTTGCTGCAGGGAATCCCTCCCGCCTTTAGGATTTCCGACGCATTGCCCCGTCGGAACCGCGGAGCGGGTCCGGGAGGTTCGCAATGCGGCCGGTTCCTTGCAGCCGACAGCGCACCCGATGCGCAAGGCGGTTAGCGGCGCGCGGCTCTTTCAATAGGTGCACTATGGCTTCTGTGCGTTGCATGGGCGTTTCGAAGCGTTTCTCCGGAAGCTTTGATGCCCTGAGAGACGTTTCCTTCGAAATCCGGGACCAGGAGGTCCTGACGGTGCTCGGGCCTTCGGGATGCGGCAAATCGACACTTCTCCGCATCATTGCCGGTCTCGATCAGCCGTCCGCAGGGGAGATCTGGATAGGAAACAAGCGGGTCAACGAAATCCCTGCCCGTTCGCGCGATGTGGCGATGGTTTTTCAGTCCTATGCTCTTTATCCGCACATGAGCTGCTATGAAAACCTTGCGCTCAACCTGGTGCTCAAAAAAACACCCCGTGCCGAAATCGACCGCCGCATACGTGAGACAGCCCGCATGCTGGAGATCGAGGACCTGCTCGGGAAAAGGCCGCGCGAGCTGAGCGGCGGTCAGCGGCAGCGTGTGGCCCTGGGAAGGGCATTGATCCGCAAGCCGAAAGTTTTTCTTTTCGATGAGCCGCTCAGCAACCTCGATGCGATTTTGCGCGAAAAGGTCCGTCACGAGCTCAAGGAGCTCTTTTCCCGTCTCAAGGCCACTGTGATCTACGTTACCCACGATCAGGTGGAAGCCACCACTCTGGCGGACCGGACTGTCGTTCTGGATCGGGGACAAGTCCAGCAGATAAGCAGCCCCGAAGCCCTATATCGGATGCCGAAAAACCTCTTCGTAGCTTCATTCATAGGGTCGCCGGCTATGAACCTCCTCGACGTCATCCTGAAAGCGGGCGCTTTTCGCATCGGGTCTGAGGATATTCAGACAGGACTCGATTTTTCCGGACCCGTGAAGATCGGTATTCGTCCGGAAGCGATCAAAACAGGTACAGGAATTCCAGCAAAAGTTGTCTGGGCCGAGAACCTCGGCGCTCGATTCCTGGTGGACACAAGAATCGGGCAAATCTCCCTGATGGTTCTTTCGGATGAGCGGCCGCCTTCAGACTCGATACGGCTGCATATCGAACCTAAGGACATCCATGTCTTTGACAAAGATACTGGCACAAGCCTCCGCCGCGCTCGCAATGGCGATATTGATCATCCTCAGCCTGAGGATGGCTCCGTCACGCCTTAGCGGAGAGCTCTCGATTTTGATGGAACCCGACGGGACAGGCGTGTGGCGGGAGCTTGTCGCAGAATTCAACAGCCTGAATCCCGGAACCCGCGTGCGCCTGGTAGAAGGTCCTCCCGCAACGAATGCCCGGGAAGATCTCTATTCGACCTCTTTTCTGTCCGGGGAATCCGCCTTTGACATCGTCTATTGCGACGCGATCTGGATTGCGAAGTTCGCAGCAGCGGGATGGCTCCGGGATTTAACCGACCGCATCTCCGCGGAAGACCTCAGGGATTTTCTTCCTGCGGAACTCAAAGCGGGATCCTATAAAGGGCGGCTTTACCGCATCCCGGCGTTCACCGATGCAGGCTTGCTTTACTATCGGAAGGATCTCCTGTCCGAGCCGCCGCAGACTTTCGATGAGCTGGTTCAGCGGGCGCGCGAACTCCAGACCGGGGAGCGCTGGGGTTTTCTCTGGCAGGGAAAACAATATGAGGGTCTGGTCACCGTGTTTCTCGAGGTTCTCTGGGGGTTCGGCGGAGACTGGATTGATCCGGAGACAAGACAGGTTCATGTAGACGGGCGGGAGGCGCTCCAGGCATTGAATTTTTTAAAGGATACCATCGGCACCTTATCTCCACCGGCCGTGACGAGCTATATCGAAGAGGATACACGGATTTTGTTCCAGAGCGGGCGCGCGGTGTTTCTTCGCAACTGGCCCTATGTATGGTCCCTGATGCAGAGCAGTAACGCGCCGGTGAAGGACAAAACCGCGTTCACGTCCATGGTGCATCAGCCGGGACACTCGGGCGCTGCGACACTCGGAGGGTGGGGATTTGCCATCTCCCGATTTTGCCCGGATCCGGCAAAGGCATGGGAATTCCTGAAATACATGACTCGTCCCGGGCAGTTGACACGCGTGCAGCGGAAAATGGGCCGAATCCCTTCGCGGAGAAGCCTGATGCCCGCGGAGCTATTGCCTGTTTTCGAAAAGGCTCGTTCCCGGCCTTCTATTCCGGAATACGCGCAGGCTTCGGATATACTCCAGCGCTGGTTAAGCGCCGCGTTGACCGGACGTATCCCATGCGAAGACGCGCTGAGGGAAGCAGCGCGGGAGACTCGGGCTCTTCTGAAAGGTTGATTTGCAGGAACCGTCATGAGCATTCTCGTCTCCAAACGAATGCGTGAAATCCTCTGGTTCGCACCTGCAGCCGCGCTGGTGCTGCTTATCTTTGTTTATCCGGTCCTCCGGACGCTGATTCTCAGTTTCCTGAATCTCAATCTGGAGACCGGATTCCAGGCGCATTTCGCCGGACTGGAAAATTTTGCCCGGCTCCTTGCGGATTCGCGTTTTCACAGCTCGCTGAAAATTACGGCTTTGTTCACGATCGTTTCGGTCGCTCTGGAATTCCTGCTGGGCTTGCTGCTGGCCCTGGCCGTGGAAAAAATTAAAAAGGGGCGCCGCACTGCGCGGACTTTCCTGCTGATCCCCTGGACTCTTCCAACGGCAATCATCGCGGTGCTCTGGATGTGGATCTTCAACGACCAGTACGGCGTTGTCAATGCCGTACTCCTGAAAACCGGGATCGTGGACTCGCCGCTTGCCTGGCTGGGAAGGCCGCAGATGGCGATGAGCACCCTAATCATGGCCGACGTCTGGAAGGCTTTCCCTTTCGTCTTCATCGTGCTGCTCGCCGGGCTACAGGGCATTCCCAAGGAAATGTATGAGGCCATCGAGATCGACGGAGGGACGGCATGGCATAAATTCAGATATGTCACCCTGCCCTATCTTTTGCCGTTCATTTTCCTGGCACTGATATTCAGAATCGTCCAGGCTTTTGCAGTTTTTGATCTGGTTTATGTGCTGACCGGTGGAGGACCGGGCGGCGCTACGGAGACCGTTTCGGTATACGGCTACTATACCTACATGCGGTATCTTGATTTCGGGTATGGCGGCGCACTTGTGGTGGCCATGGTGCTTGTGCTGGCCCTGACTGCCGGGGCGCTGTACTCCCTGCTGCTGAGAAAATATGAAATGGGTCGCTAGGTTTTTCATTTTGATCTGGTGCGCAGTCGCGGCAGCTCCGCTGGCGTGGTACGGCCTATCCTCCGTCAAAGACTCCCTGGAGCTTGCCCAGGTACCGCCCTCCTTGTTGCCTTCGAGCTTCACGCTGGATAATTATGCCGGGCTCTTCCTGCGCCGGCCGTTCGCCGCCTACTATCTCAACAGCATTGTGATCGCCTCGCTTGCGGCGTTGCTTTGCACCGCTTGCGCCTCCCTTGCCGCCTACAGGCTCGCAAGGGCTCCGAAAAATGTCCGCTCCACGATAGCCTCTTTCCTGCTGGTCCTGGCCTTTTTCCCTCCTATTGTGCTCGTATTCCCCGTGTACGAACTTGTCCGCTTCGCGGGCCTGGTCAACCAGCCCTGGGGCCTCATCATTCCCTACGCCGCCTTGAACCTCCCCTTCGCGGTATGGCTGCTTACAGGATATATGGAACAGATTCCGTATGAACTGGAGGAAGCGGCGGCAGTCGACGGCCTGACGGCCTTCGATACGTATCGCAAAATCATCCTGCCTCTGGCTATTCCCGCTTTAACGACCGCATTTCTTCTGGTATTCATTTTTTCATGGAATGAGTTCATGTTCGCCCTGACTTTCATGAACCTGGAATCTTCGCGCACCGTGACAGTGGGAGTGGCAACGCTGAGCGGCGCGTTCGCCTATGAGATTCCCTGGGGATTGCTGGCAGCAGGCATCGTCGTAAGCACGGCGCCGCTGATTGCCGCGGTAGCCGTCTTTCAAAGACGCATCGTGGCCGGACTGACAGCCGGCGGAGTGAAAGAGTAAAAGCCGGAATGCCTTGGCGGCATTCGGGCCTGTCCGCCGCAAGCTGGCAGCAATCCGCGATTGGGCGTGAGATTCTCTACTTCCTCAGCCGCATTCGTCCATTCCTCGTGCAACGAAACATCTCCAACGGGCATGAATCCAGCAAACCCGGCATACGCTTCGGGAGAAAGCGAGCCTGCCGATGAGCCGCTTTTACACAAGCGCGGAAGCATTCCGCGATTCACTGCGGCAGGAATGCCCGTCGCCCTTTATCGAAAGGCCTTTAAAAATTGCTATCTGGTTTCTGTCGCGAAACATGTCAATGACCGATCAGCCCAAAGCCCCGAAGGGGCGCAAGAGAATAGCCGGGGGCGCAAGCCCCCGGATAGGACATTGCATTAAAGTGAGCCCCGCAAGGGGCGAAAGGTTTTATATGGCAATGCTTTTTGTCGTCCCTTCCAGGGCTCTCCTCTTGCCGATTCTTGCCAGGGGTTCGCTTCGCTCACCCCTGGCTATTCTCTTGCGCCCCTTCGGGGCCTGGCCCAAAAGTCACGTTTTGCGACAGAAACTATCTAATGCGTTCATTGCCTTTCCCTACGGCATTCAGGGGATTGTTTTTTGGCAACCGGCCTGTCACTTTCAAAAAATACGGAGTGACCGGGTGTGCAAAGGAGGGTCCCAATGGATCTGGACGTTATCGTGGTTTTGTGTCTTGGCTTGCCCTTCTTTGGCGGCATCAGCTATCTGATATGGAAAAATCGCAAATGGTCGGAGCCGCCGAATGCCGAGAAGACAGCAACACTTCAAGATGAAGCTCAAGGAGCCGGCAGGCGAAAGCGCTAGAAACAGCATGTCAGGTATCCGGAATACAATGAAAAATCTGATCATCGCGGCAGGATACGTTCTCGTTTTGTTTGTTTCCCAGGGTTTGGCCGTTGAAAACTCCTCTCCTGAGCAAAATTCGGTTGCTGCCCGGTCCGGAATGAGCGAAAAGGTCAGCCCGGAACTTGAAGAATCGATCAAAGCGCTTCAGTCCGCAGACTCCTACGAAAGGCATCGCGCAGCGATTGCGCTGGGGCGGTCAGGCAGCCCGGAAGCCGTGGAGCCGCTTCTAGGCGCTCTCAATGACAGAGATACCTTTGTTCGTAACTTTGCCTGCACATCTCTGGGAAATCTTGGCGATCCAAGAGCCGTGGCGCCCCTCGTCAAAGCCCTGGGCGACGAAAGTCTTGTAGTGCGGCGTTCTGCGGCCGAGGCATTGGGCAACCTCGGGGATAAACGCCCGGTCGACCCTCTTATCAAAGCTTTGAGCGATGAAAGTGATCTGGTGCGGCGTTCCGCTGCTCAGGCCCTGGGCGCTCTTGGGGACCCGAGAGCTGCCGATGCGCTCCTGTTGGCTTTGCGTGATGAGGACATCTATATATGGAATGGCGCCTCCATTGCTCTTACTGCCATAGGCAATGCATGTGTACCCGATCTTGTGAAGGCACTTGGGGATTGGATTCTGGGCCCCAGGGCTGCGTCGATTTTGAGAGATTTGGGCTGGCAGCCTTCTTCGGACGAGGAGCGAATTCTCTTTTATGTCGCCACGAGGAACAGACAGGCTCTGCTGCAAAACTGGGATATTGCCAGGAAAATTCTTGTGTCCGAGGCCAACAATGGAAGCAACCGGCAGGCTGAGAACGCCGTGTGCGCGCTGATAGGAATCGGGCGCGAAGAGAGCCTCGAAGACCTGGCCGAAATTATAAAGGCAAAAGGCAGCACGGAAATGGCAGCGGCATTTTTGAAATCCGGCAACACGTACCTTGCAGAGGTTGCCCGCAAATGGGCAAACGCGAATGGAGGTGAAATAAAGGACGGGAGCGGCGGAGGCCTGATTCTATGGGGTCGCCTGGGGTCTTTCTAGCCGTCATATTCTGTCTGCCCTTGACGTGCTTCAAACGGGGCGGCGGGTCAGTAGTAATACCAGAGGCTCTCGTATTCATCGGCATTTTCACCCAGATCTTCCAGCCTGGACAAGTACTCAAGCAGCGGGACGTCCTGCCCGACATAGGCTTCGCGGTGCGTGATCCCCTTCTCCCAGGGATGAAAACTGTAAACGCGGGAGCCGCCAGGCAGTACCGCCAGCAGATCCCTGTGCTGAAAAGCCCTTAAGTAGTTTTTGCCGAGACCGGGAACATTGTATACAGGCTCGTCCGTGCGGCACAGTCCCGGAAGCAGACGCGCCTCCTCCTTGTGCTCCTGTAACAGCCTGGCCAGGGGCACGCGATAGGCGCCGGTTTCCTCTTTCCCTTTGGTCATGAAAGTGTAATACGGATCAATTCCTGCACGGCGCAGAAGCAGGCGCAACTTGGCTGCCTCGAACCTGCGCGAGACGAAGAACGTATACACCAGCTGGTTATAGACGGATATTCCCTGCCGTTTCAGCCGGTTCACCGCAGTCACAAGATCGGGCGTGATCTCGTAGGGATGCTCAACATGCGTAACGATACAAATCTCGCGGCTTCCCGGCAGACGCAGCTTTCCGAGATTGCGGGCCAGTTCCGGCGTAATGCGCATGGGCAGGGTGACCAGTGTGCGCGTCCCGATCCGGATAAGGTCAATGTGCGGTATTTCAGCCAGCCGGTTTAGAATTCCGATCAGCACGTTGTCTTCAAGACCCAAAGGATCTCCGCCGGTAACAAGGATCTCATGCAATGCGGGATGCCGCGCCACGAAGTCGATCGCCGCATCCAGGGTTTCAGGGCTCGCCATAGCGGCGGGCGCCATGGCTTCGTCGATCTCCCAGTTGCGCTGGCAGTAGACGCAGATCTGCGGGCAGGTATTATAGGGTTTCAGGATCGCAATGGCCGGATATCGGCGCGTCACCAGGTCTACCGGCGAGGTATCCCTCTCGAGCATAAAGTCGAAAGCACATTCCCGGTTGTCGCGATGAACCAGCATCCGGTCGACATATTCCTGAGGAGGTATCACCTGCGCCCGAACCGCCCGATCGCGCCCCAAATCCGGTTCATCATCAAAGAGGCTCGCGTAGTACGGCGTAACGCCAAAGGGAAGTTTCCCTCGTGTCGCCCGACGAATGGTTTCGCGCTCTGCCGGACTCAGAGGGACCATGCGTTCGAGTGTTTCAGCATCCCGTGCGATTTGCGCAATATGCCAGCGCCAATCGGCGAAATTTTTCGATGTTCCGCCGAGAGCGCTGAGGATTTTGGCCCGTCTCTTCGAGCGTCTACCCCGGGCTTCCGGTGCAAGCCCATCCTGATAGCAGGACATCTTCTTTTCGACAGACTGCCACAACCGGTCCAGCTCATCCGATCGATGGATCGCGGCCACGCGTCCCGTCGCTGCGGCTGACGATTCGCTTTCTTCGAATGGAATCCGCAATGCCTTGCCGGCCAGGCCCATGGCCATGTGAGTCATCTCCGCGTAGAAGCCGGCCTGAAGATCCGGCCGGGGGACATCTTGAGCCAGATCGTACAGAGCCTGGGCTATGCTGAAGCCGGCGGCCTTCTCCGAGCTTTCCAGCAACATGCCTCGCCATGCACGGGCACAGTCCCGGATAACCGGCAAAAGGGCTCTCAGCGATGTCGTCTCCTCGTCGCTTCGATCGCACTGCTCTCCGGAAACATACGCGTAAAGCGTGCGCCGGGCTTCGGAGACGGACCCGGCCCGCCGAACGACCGCAAGTATATTTTCAGCCTCTGCCTTAAAGTGCTCCGGCGTATATCGCTGCGCTATGGGCACTGTCTGTCTCTCCTTCCCCGATTGTGTTTTTGCCGAAGCTTCCTGGGCGTTAGGATGCATTGGCTTTATTGTGTTTCGCCAGACTCACGCATACCCTGCGGCATGGCAAAGCAAAATGGCTTGCTGGCCTCGCCGAAATAAACGCTGATATGCGGGAAGGGAATCTCGATGCCTCGCCTGTCGAATGTGTTTTTGATGCGGCGCCGCAGTTCACGACCCACCTTCCACTGTTTTAGAGGTACTGTTTTGATACGTATTTTGATCGTCACCTGGGAGTCGCCGAATTCATCCACTCCCAGGATCTCAAGGGGCTCAAGGACAAGCGGGCCGAAATCCGGATCCTGGCCAAGCTCCTCACCCACGCTTTTCAGCACCGTCATCACTTCATCCACGCTCTCCTTGTAAGCAACGCCCACATCGATCACCGAGTAGGAAAACTCCTTGGTCAGGTTTGACACCTGTTTGATTTCGCCGTTTGGAAAAATGTGGACAACTCCCTCAAGGTCGCGCAGGACGGTAGTTCGCAACCGGATAGCTTCAACCTGTCCACTCGCGCCATTTATCCTTGCGACATCGCCTACTCGGATCTGATCTTCCAGTATCAGGAAAAATCCGCTGATGACGTCGCGGACAAGATTTTGCGCACCAAATCCAACGGCAAGTCCGGCGATACCCGCACCCGTGATGATGGGAGTGATGTCGATGCCGAACTCGCTCAGAACCATCATTATGGCAACTCCGATGACGATCACCAGACCTGCACTATTGATGATTTTCCCGAGCGTCTTAGCCCGCTTTTCCGCCTCGGACAAAGTGGTGGAGTCCTCATCTTCAACCAGGCGTTCCAGTTGTACAACAGCCAGGTTGATGATTCTTAGCAGGACAAAGGCGCCTAACACAATGCCGGCAATCCGAACGAGACGTATACCCTCGCTCGTGAGGTTTATATTGAGAATCTTGAGTGAGAGCGCTATTCCAATCAGCGCAAGCAACACATTCGAAAGGGTCCGCAACGGTCGCATGAACCGCTGCCAGCTTTCCCGGCCTGTTTGAAGGACCGTCAGTATTGCGGACACCAGTTTGGCCGAAAAGTAAATCACGAGAAGTGTTGCAGCGACACCCATGCCCTTCTGAATATAATCGATGGTTCCTGCGGAGAGTGGCAGCCAGGCACTGGCGTGGTAGAAAATTGCAATGAACAGAAGCGGTGTTACAAGGCCGTCCACATAGGCCACGATGGGATCGTCGATTTTGCTCTCCGTTCTGTCCGCCCATTTCCGCATGTAGCGATGGACAGCGAAACGGATCATGGCGGCTATCGCAAGAGCGACGGCCGGATACACGATATAGCGGAAATCAAATCCAAACAAATCTGTCAACCTTTCCATTTCAATCACGCACGATCAAAAGCCGGCCCGATCGTAAAGCGACAGACCGACAAACAGATTTTACCCTGCAACGAAGGCATTCTTCCTTGTACCTGCTTTTTTGTCCGGGGAAAATACAGCCAAGACACCAGAAGGTCCGACAAAATCCACCAGATTGCCCTACTCAGGAGGCTTTTCTCTATGCTCAGTCGTTTCGGAATCCTTTGCCCGTTCTTTTGCGTCGCTTTGGGTTTTTAACATAAGCTTTAGTAAATCATGCCTGGAGACAATTCCGACGGGTATTCCGTCGCGCACAACAGGGATCCGGCTTAGCCCGTGGCGCAGCATCCAATCAACAAGCGCTTCCACTGTATCGCATTCCTGCACCGTAAAAGCGGGTGAGTTCATGATCTCCCTCACGGGCAGGGTGCGCGCCTGCTCGTAAATCCCCTCCATCCCTTCCTTGGGGATCCATTTTCCGAAAAGCTGAAGAGCGGCTACATGTGAAAATGGAAAGTGCTTTTCTTTCGCAAGATAATCGGAGACGCTTATAAATCCGCATATTTTCCCCGTCTCATCAATAACCGGAAGGCCCCTCAGATCGTTTTGCAGCATCAGCTTTGCAGCGTTTTCAAGGGTGTCCGAATCCCGGACGACAACCACAGGCTTGCGCATAATGTCCCGAACCTGCATCCTCACCTCCCTACTGTGAAATGCTTCAGACTTGAACTGCCGGAGCAAATAAAAACGCCTCCGCTCGATCCACTCGGTGCTGAGTCCTTATCCGGACGAGCGTACTCGAGTGTAGTGCCGCATAAATGTCGCGGACAAGTGTAAAAGCCATTATCCGGAATATTTTCAGCCTGAGAGACACATCCGCCCTCAATTGCGGGACGAAAGATCGTCACCGCACATGGGTAAAACCATCTGCCGGAGACCGCAGCGTCACTCTTCGCCAACTCTTCGCCAAATGGCCTGTTGTTCCTGAAATCCCCTGATTAGGGTATTGCCGGAGATCTCTGGCGAAACATAAAATATACTATGACAGCAGGATAATTGAGGCACCTATTGACGGGCGAGTTTTCTGGATCATGTCTCTTATCGGTCTGTATCAAAAAGGTGTCTCATCAATTTTTCAAAGGTCATGTTGAGGGATTTCCGAGTGTTTCCGTTTGTGGAAACAGCGAAAGCATCCGGATTCCCGGAAAGGAGCCTTCCTCATGAATATCATAGGCCGGGATGAACTCAGAATGCTCATGGAGAAAAGAGATTTTATCTGTGCCTCAATATATATGCCCGCATTCCGCACTATGCCGGATGCAAAACAAAATTCTATCCGCTTTAAAAATCTCCTGAAGCAAATGGAGGCGCGATTGGAAGTGGCCGGGTTGTCGAAATCAGCCGCAGGGGAATTCTCCAGGCCGGCAAAATCCCTCGCCGGGGATCGTTTGTTCTGGCAATACCAGAGTGGCGGATTCGCTGCCTTCATGACTTTACAATCGTTTCACTACTACCGCCTCCCCGGGGCTTTCAAAGAGTTGCTGGTTATTACCGACCGCTTCCATATCAAACCTCTTCTGCAGCTTTGCACAGAGGATCCGCCATTCCATATTCTTGCTCTAAGCCTGAATGACGTGAGGTTTTTCCAGTGCGCCCGGCACAGCATCCGCGAAGTGGAACTGAAGAGCGTTCCCGGAAGCTTGAGCCAAGCTCTTAAGAATGACAATCCAGAGAGACAGCTTCATTTTCACACAAAAACACCCGGCGCACGAGGAAATCGGGCGGCCATTTACCATGGTCATGGAATGGGAAAGGATCAAGCCAAAAACAACATCCTGAAGTTCTTCCAGCAGGTTGACCGGGGATTGCGGAAGACTTTAAAAGATGAGAGCGCTCCGCTTGTGCTGGCAGGGGTGGATTATCTTTTCCCCATATACCACGAAGCGAACAGCTATCCCAATCTCCTGCCTCAGGGAATCCCCGGGAATCCAGAGGGACTGAAACTTGAGTGGCTGCAGAAAAAGGCCTGGCGAATCGCGGAACCTTGCTTTCTCAAAGCCCGGGACAAGGCAGCCGCACAGTACAAGCAGTTGGCCGGAAGCCCGAAAGCCTCCTCCGACGTTGAAAAAATTGCGCTGGCGGCGCACCAGGGCAGGATTGATGTCCTGTTTACGGCTGTGGGAATCCAGCGCTGGGGCGCTTTTGACTCCAGGGATCTGTCCATAATTCTGCACAAAAGGCACCGGCCGGGAGACGAAGATCTTTTGGATCTCGCTGCCGTTCACACATTGTCGAATGGAGGCACCGTTTATGCCGTAAAACCCGGAGAAATGCCGGATAGGGTTCCCATGGCAGCCATATATCGGTATTAGGCCGGATATTTTGAAAAGATACGCAGGGCGGTTGCGCGGAAAGAGGAACCAAGGCCTCGTTTCTATGAATCCGACTTTAGGGCGCGCTCATGGCGGAGGCAGAAACCGGCTCCAGGGTGATGATGCATCCGCGAGACAAAGCAGATTCTACCGACATGGTGGATCGAGAAGAGTCCGCGAGCAGCGGCGCAAGCCGATAAAGAGTCTCCTTGAGCTTTTCCGCCGGCTTTTCTCTGATTGCGGAGGGAATCCGGACATGGGCATGCAACTGCGGATACCGCGCCAGCGTGTCCTGGATCTCGGCGAGCATCGATTTTTCCTCTTCCCGAAATTGCCACGAGGAATTTAGCAGCAAAGAACATTGGGCCGGGATATGTGTGAAACACAGACTGTCCGCCTTCACTTCCATTCGCCTTTCCAGCAGAGCCGCCAGCAGCAATTTACCATCCTCGGACAGCGGGGTTTCTGCAAGATATTCAATTCGAAAAGATGGCGCAGCCCGGCTTGGACCGAATTCGGCTTTCGTCCCTAGGACGGTCATCGAGGGAGGTAACGGGACCGATTGCAGGCTCTTATCGATCTCGGCCCGCAAAGCCGCGGCGATCTCGTAAATTCCCTGCTTGTACTCCACCTGGGCCGGGGCGCTTTGTGAAAGTATCTCTCGAATTTTTGCCCCTTCCCCGACATCACTCAGGCTCTGTACAAGATCAAGCCTGGCAGGCTTGCCGGTGCGGTCGGCGATCCTTTGTTCAAACCGTTCTATATCTGAGGAGGTAAAAAAAGCGTTCGTGGCAACCTGGATCCGGACCGTGATGGCGGCCTCTCCGATATTGGAGGTGGAATTTATGATGGCTGAACGGCCGGCCACATCGAACATCCTCTCCACATCTGAGATAGCCTGACGGGCCCGAAACTCCAGGTTTAACTGGTTGAAAGCCATCTGCAGCGGGATAACAAGAGCCAGCAGGAAAACGGCAACGACTATCAAACGCGAACGGACGCTTCCCGCCCGGCCGATTACGCCCCGGAGCCTTGGAGAATCCAAAATGAATTTCTCGAACGGATGGCGCAGCGCTTCCCGTTTCCAAACGCGTATCTCCTTCAAAGCCGCCGTTTCGGGCATCCCTACGGAAGCATAGATGAGGGAAGCCCCCAGGATGGCGGCAAAGAAATTGGCGGTAAAGAGCAGGGCGGCGCCATAGAATATCTCCGTGCTGAATTCCCTCCCGAAGCCGAATCCCAGGACTGCCAGCGGCGGCAGCAGGGTCAGGGCAAGAATCGCGCCGGGAAAATAGTACAGCATCTTTTTTTTCGAAAAGAGCAGAATCGCGCCCGTCATGCCGGCAAAAAGGGCAACCAGAAAATCGAGAATTGTGGGTTTTGTCCGGGCGGCAATCTCGGATGTAACGGCACTGAAAGGGAGCAGTTCGCTGAACATCGCGCACAGGACTGCGACCATAGCGGCAAACAGAAACAGTTTCAGCAGCAGCTTCAAAAAAAGCAGTATATCGCCCACGGCAAGCGCCAACCCTGCGGCCAGGACCGGCCATGCGATCGGCACGATCAGCGCCGCTCCAATAATGATGGCGCTCTGGTTCAGAACCAGTCCGAGAGCAGTCAGGACGGCTGCAAGGAAAACCTGCACCCAGAAGGGCGGTTGTGCCAGCGAGGATGTCTCTATGGCCTCCAAATATCGCTGTTCGCGCTCCCTGGGGCGAATCCCAAAAAGATTGGACATATAGGCTGTAAAAGAAGCAGGTGCCGGGGGCGGATTTTCAATCCCTGCTTCTGCTGCAACGGATAAGGCATCTATCATGTAATCTTCGTTGCCCGCGGCAGGGATCCCGGAATAAGCGGTTTCCGGAACCGCTTGTTCGGCTGCGGCGTTCTCCCGATAAATGCCCAGGAGCGATGCTCCGGCTATTTTATCGCGCACCTGCCGCCTCTCGGCAAAAACTACATACCCTGTCATCAGGACATTCGTCAGGACAATCGTTATGAATGCGTAGATCGGGTAAACATCCGCTCCCGGCATGCCCCTTTGTAACGCGAGAAAAGCCATGACGGCAGTCGCCAGCCCCCGGGGGAGCATTGCCACGATAAAATGCATCTCTGTGGAATTCGGTTGGCTGCTTTTCTTGATGATTCGGGCAGCCAGCCAGCGGCTTATGAGCAATAGAATCACCACGGATGCGCCGGATAGAGCAACTGCCGGCGTAACCGCGCCAAAATCCAGCAGGAGCCCCAGGTAGACGAAGAAGAATGTGCGGATGAGGAACGAAAGCTCCTCGGTAATGTTTTTCATAAACTCGTCGAGCACGAATTGCTCCGCACGGACATCAATGCCGAATAGGTGGCTTACCCGCTCTCCCACGCGGCCAGCGATCGCATGCATGTTTTCAAGCATCATGCCGAACATGAGGACGGCCAGAGCCGCACTCCCATGCAATGCTTCAACCCCGAAGTACAGGAGCAGAACAAATCCAAGTGTGAGCATGTAAGCCAAGGGCTCTTTCCCCATCCAGCCGATGAGGCGGGACCACAGGGCCCCGGCCGCAAGAGAAATAACAAGGGCTACGGCAAAGGACATGATGAAGCTGGAAATTATCCCGCCCGCGCCATGGTTGCCTGAGGTTTGAAGATCAAACACAAAAAGCACCGTCACTATCAGGAGCACGTCCCCCAGGGCGGATTCCAGCTTGAGCATTGTCTTGATCTCCTTTCTCACGCTCAAACCGGAAACGACAGGGATGCATATGGCGGGGCTGTTTGCCCCGAGAATAGCTGCAAGCAGAATCGAGGGAAGTAGCGGCATATGAAGGAGATAGAAAGCGAATGCCGCCACCGACACAAACGAAAACAAAAAGACCGCCAGGGCAAGAACTGCAGCCCTGGGCGCCTGCTTTAAGACGCTTTCGATATCGAGCTCAAGCCCTCCCTGGAAGAGAATGACGAGCAGGGCCAGCGTTCCGAAAAATGGGGCGATCTTGATGAGCGCATCCGAAGTCACCCAGCCCGTGGCCGGGCCCAAAATGACACCGATGGCTATCAGCAGCAATACACTGGGGATTTTGGTTATTCGAAACAGCAGATTGGCAAAAAAACCGATGAATATGACACATCCAATGATCGCAAACGAAACGGAAACCGTCATTACGGATTGCCTCCTGAGTGGAAGAAGCCGGCGCCCAAAGGGCTCGCGGCAATTGTCACGAGACGGAAGGCCAGGATCCTGCTCTCCGTTTTAATATATCATCAATATTAAAAACCACAGGGATCCATAGGCACCCGCCGGGCGCCTTGATGCACTCCAGAGAAAGGCATTGCAGCAGCCGGCTATTATTTTGAGAGCTGAGCGTGCACTCTGGCGAGCGCCGCATCCGTTTCCGCAGGAGGGCCGCAAGCATCATTGCGCGAATTCCACACTTGTATGGCCAGTTCGATATTGGACTCAGCAGCATCCGCATACGAGCGAGGCGTCACACGCCGCAGAAGCCTTTTTCGGGCTGTTCTGGAGAGTTCGGACGCCGGCTCAGGAGCGGGCGGTGAAAGGGAAGACAGGCACCGGTCCAGGGAATCAAGCGACGCCTCCAGGAGTTTTCGGCTGCTTTGATATTTCTGTTTCCGGTTCAATCCTCGCAGTGTCGGGTCGAGGGCAAGAATCTGCTCAATCAGATTGAGTTGCTGCTGATAAAAAGCCTTCCCAGGGTCGCGGTCAAGGGCTGATTTGAAAGCATCCTGAGCGCTGCGATAATTGTTTTGAGCCAATTCCGCCTCGCCCAAAGCTCCGTATGCGTTCGCATCCTCGGGAGATTCCCGGAGAATAGCCTGAAAGACCCGGGCCGACTCTTTGGGCAAGCCGTAATCCAGCAGGAGGCGGCCTATCTTGCTTCGGATCGAATTGTCCTCCGGCATTACTGCGGTCAGTGACAATAGCTCGGCCTGGGCTTGTGTCCGTTTATGGAAGCGATGCAGGGTTTCCGCAAGCTCGATCTGCGTGTAGAGCTTGCGTTCGGAGGCCTTTTCCGGCCAGGAGCCAAAGATGGCCCTGTGATAGTAATCTATCGCTTCCTGCTGCCTTCCCTGTTGCACGGCAATTCTGGCAAGTCCGAGGTTCGATGACCCGCTGTTGGGATTTTCGCGGACCAGTTCGCGCAAGTAGACGCCTGCTTCATTAAGACGTCCGACACTCAGCAGCGCCTCGCTCAGCGCGAGCCTGTCCCGGCTTCTGTGCGAGATGGATAGCGCCGCCCGGTATTGCTCAATGGCTTCCTGTAGCTGGCCTGCGGCCTCCAGTTTTTGGCCCGTTTGGTAATGCTCCTCTGCTCGGCTAAGCCGGCGCGAGTGATAGAAGTAAGTGAAAAAGCCGGCCAGTAAGATGACGACGATCAACAACGCCAGAATGCTGCGGAGATTTGTAAGGCGCGAACTCTTACCCGCCAAATCCGCTTCCGCGGTCCTGTCCCTGCCTGTCGCTTTGAAGGCGGCAAGAATGTCTGCCAAAGTAATAATCCCGAGCAATTCCCTGAAATTTGTGCGGCTGACAACGGGGAGTACTGTCAAATCCTCCCGTGCCATACGGCTCAATGCGGTATCCATCGGGAGATCGACGTGTACATGGGGAAACTCCGCCTTCATCGGTTCAGCATTGGAGGGAACGGGAGGCAGAAGATCGGCGATTCTCTGTGATCCACTGCTTTGCTTTGCGGCTTCCGCGACCCGTTCCGCCTTCACCATGCCCAGAAAACCGGAGGCGTCGCAAACCGGCCAGGCAGCCACTGCCGGATCCGCACTCCTGTATACCTCTTCAACAAAATCATCCGGTGAAAGGATTCTCTCGGGGGGGCGTGTGCCATCCTTCACCGTAATCATTTCCTCACGGTCACGTTCTCCCGCAGGAAGATAAATGCCATCCTGGTGCAAAATTGCTTCGTAAACCGTTTCCTTTTGCAGCCGGCTGGAAATGAAGTAGGCGATGAGGTTGGAGATCATCAGCGGCACAATGATCGAATAGTCGCGCGTGATTTCAAATATCATGATCACGGAAGTGAGAGGGGCGCGTACGATTCCGGCGAATGCGGCTCCCATCCCTACCAGGGCATAAGCGCCGACGCTGCCCGTGTAATCAGGCAGGATCAGATGAGCCGAACTGCCGATGGCCCCGCCCATCATGGCGCCGATGAATAGGCTGGGCCCGAAAATGCCGCCGGAATTTCCGGAAGCATAGCAGCCGGCTGTGGCAACGACCTTCAATCCTACAAGCAGCGCCATGATTCCCAGGGACAGCTCGCTGTTGAGAGCCCGACCGACGTGATTGTAGCCGACACCGAGCACCTCCGGAACAAACCAGCCGAGGATTCCCACCAGCAGGCCGCCGGCGACCGGCTGGAAGGTTTCCGTCCAATCAGGCATCTTCATGAAAAATTCTCGAAGCCGTAGCAGGAGCTTTACGAAACACGCCGACACGACGCCGCCGGCAATTCCCAGCAGAGTGTAAAAAACAAACTCGAGCGGGTGGACCAAATGGTATACGGGCACGTGAAAAAGCGGTTCATCTCCAAGCAGGAGGCGAAGCACCATCCAGGATGTCGCGGAGCTTAAAACGACCGAGCCCAGAACACGGGCATGCAGGTTGCCCATAACCTCTTCGAGCGTAAAGAGAACGGCCGCTATAGGCGTGTTGAACGCTGCAGCCAGGGCTGCGGTAGCGCCAATCGGCACGAGCGATTTTATCCGTTCGGAGCTGAGTCCGAGGTGCCGCCCCAATGTCGATGCGATTCCAGCACCGACCTGGACGGAGGGACCTTCCCGGCCAAGGGCGATACCGCTCGCGAGAGATATCGAGGAGCAGCCAAACTTGCCCAAGGCCGTGCGCAGGCGAATGACACCGCCTTCGAGGAACAGGGCAGCCTTCGTCTGGGGGATGCCGCTGCCGCGCGCGTCCGGAAAGTGCCGCTTCAAAAGATAGCCGGTAATCAAGGCGCCCAGAATGGGGACCACGATGCGCCGCCATGCGGCACTGCCCGAAGGGTACATGCGGGAACCGAGATTCTCAGTCAGGAGGATAAACGATACAATGATGAGGCCGACAGATGCGGCGATCGTGAGCGTCAGGATGATCAGAACCTTGTCCTCATGCCGGCGAAGATTCTCTGTGCTCGCCCACTGGCTTATCGATCCCCAGGCTGTGGCGGAGTTTTCCTTACTCTTTTTCATGAAACAAGCTCTTTGCATATCCCGTCATGTGCTGCAATGCAAACATATGCGGTCTAATTAGTTTCTGTCGCGAAACGCGATATCCAGGCCCGGAGGGCCGACAGAAAA
>CAYYTC010000029.1:0-58162 GCA_964474425.1 uncultured Acidobacteriota bacterium | reverse complement strand
AAAGCTGAAGGATGGAACAACCTACGGACAAAGTGGAATTCAGAATCTATTGTTTTCATGGAAAACAGTGGCCTGTTGCGCCAGGGTAGCGAAGATCTACAGGCTTGCCTGTTTGGTGAGGTCCATGATATTTCCATAATATTCCGTGGCGCGCCTTCGGCGCCCCCGGATCTCAGAAACGATCGGCCCCGCCGCTCCTTTCGCTGCTGCGAAAAGGTGCGGCGGGGCGCGATTTGTCAGGCTAACGCCTAAAATTGAAATTTGACGACTATGAGGCCGCGGCGCTGCGAGTTGGCCCCAACCGCGTTGTAGCGTCCAAAGCCGGATGCTGTAGAGCCCGACTTACTCCAGGTCTGAGTGGATATCGCATTGGTGCTCGTTAAGAGCATGTCACTCAGAACGTACCGGTTGAACATATTGTCGAAGTCGGCCCGAATGCTTATTTGCATCCCCTCCCTGAGTCGGAAAATCCGTCCGATGCTCACCTTTTCCTCAGGATGACGCGGGTATCGGTAGTCGCTGAAAAAACCGGTCGAGACGCTGTACTGGCCCGCGACGGGATCTTTCCATGCCGCCGGATTCAATACAAAATCCGTGAGCGGGTCAAATGTGCTTCTCTCATTGAGGTCGCTGAGGGGCATCGTGGTTTTTGTCCCGTCAGCGTTTCTCACAGTCCGGAGAAACAACGGTTGACCCTCAACCCGGTTCGCGAAGGTGTTTGTGAAGGTATAGAGGTTGATCACGCTGCTCGACGATGCCGCCGGAACTTGAATCGGTCTGCCGCTGGTGTAATTCAAAACGAAGCCTAACCTCCAATCGCGAATCGCCATGGACAGCGCCTTGTTTACATCCAGCGTCGGCAGCAGGTAGTTGATCGCAGTGGTCCATACAAACGGCCGCGAATAGGTCGAGAGGTACTTGTTGACATGGCGGTCGAACGGGTTGTTCACGATTCCGCCGGTGGTTCCGCTTGTTGTGCCCTGTGTCTCCGACCCCATGACCAGTTCTTGCTGCCAAGTAAACGAACTGGTCATGTCAAGCCCGTGGGAAAACCGCTTGGTCACTTTCGCCTGCAGCGAGTCATACCAGGTTCTGCCGAGCGGCGCCCATCTAGCATTGATGTTTGTGAAATGCGGGAACGGCCGCAATGATTGCGCGACGGTTTGGCCTGTCGGGAATCCGGTGTACGGCGGGGTGCTGAATGGAAGCTTTGTGACCGGATTTATACGGTTTTGTGCCGCCGTGGACTCCATTGTGCCGGATAACAGGGATCTATCGGCGGGGTCGTCAAGGCTGAGTCCAAAAGTGGCAAGCCGCTCCGCCGATATCGCATTCAAGTTGACGAGCTCGTTGCCCTCCCACCAGACGCCGCGGTTGCCGACGTAAGAGGCTTCCACCATCAAGTCCTTGGTAAGCTCCTGCTGGAGGCCGATGCTCCACTGTATCTGCCTCGGGGGTCGACCCGCATTTGTATCGTAGGCGCCAGGACTTGATGCATAAGGTGTGGGGTTAATGTTAAATTGGCCGGGATCCAAATTGGGCCAATACCAGGATCCCTCCGGCGATTCCGGCGCCCCCTGGTCCAGCGTCCTCCATGCCGCACCATAATAGGGAGCCGAGAATGCGTTACTGCCGGAAGCAATTTGTGAATATCCGTTATTGGTTGGGGTTTGCCCATAGCTAATTCCCAATCCCGCGCGGAACACCGTCTTGGGTGTGATCTGATACGCTGCTCCCAATCTCGGACCGAACCCATAAGGATAAACTTTCGCGAACTCCACCCCGTCCCTTTCAAAAATCAGGGCGCCCGGCCGATTGCCTACGCGGGGATTAGGGGTGGTAGGCGAGAAATTCGGCATCCGGCCGTAAGTCTCTCTTAAATATCCTTGGTAATCATATCGCAATCCGTAATCCAGCGTCAATTTGCGGGTTGCCTTCCAGCTGTCTTGAGCGAAAAAGGCCCAGGCATTCTTCCCAATGTGCGAGTAGGCGGGCGCTCCAATGTTGCCATAATCCATTTGTCCCAACAGGAAACTCGCGTACGGGAATCCCACCGAAAGGGTCTTGACATACTGCTCATCGGGGATTCCGCTTTGCGCGCCGGAAAAGTAGTAGAATCCGTAGGCGGGATTTAATACTTTGGTGATAAATGATTCGATGCGTAATTCGGCGCCGAATTTGTAGGTATGGTTGGATTTAACCCACGTCAGGCTCACATTTGCGGTCGGCTTGTAGTTTGTCATCGGGGCCTGGACGGGAGGGCCGACGCCATTTGGGCCTGGATACAACCCGCCGAACGACGTGTAAAGCCCTCTAAGGCCGGGGAAAAGTTTAACTTCGGTCGTTCCCGCCGGTTGCGGGATGCCAAGTTCCTTGAGCTGATCGAAGTTTTGCCATGGGGTGTCGTTCGTAAAATAAGATTTTTGAAGTCCGGCGCCGAGATGCAGCAGTTTTGTCGGCGTCACCGAGAAGTCGTAGTTCAAACGCACATTCGTCGTGCGGACGTACGTTAGCTGACATGCCGTAATGGGGCTAACATCCGCAAAAGCGTCGCACATGTTATTGGCTGTGATACGCGTATTCGACCAATAGCCTGAAATCTTTGAGCGCGTACCGAAGTTGTGATCGATTTTTACACTTGGAATAGTCCTGTTGTTGTATTTCTCAAACGGAACCCGATAATTGTTGGTCAGGTTGTCCTTATATGTTCCCGCAGGTTCGGGAATATACTTGTTTTGGATTGCCAGCGCACTGCTGTTTAACGGGTCCGTGATCACATTGCCCGGGTACTGATCCCTCATCAGATAGCTATTTCCGTCAAGCCCGACATACGTATGTTCCGTCCCGGGTCTGTAGAGCTGGTTTTGGTGGATCGTAGCAACTCCATCAGCGGTTTTCACGGTAGCCGTGGTCAACACCTCGCTGAAATCTCCCTGGCGCATTTTCAGGGTGGGAACCGTGGACGTGGTGGTGGAGTCCGTACCCTTCTCACGGAACTGCTCCCAGTTGAAGAAGAAAAATGTCTTTTCGCGCCCGTCGTACACTTTGGGAATATAGACGGGTCCCCCTACGGTGAAACCGTAGTCGTTCCGGCGCTGACGGTTCTTGGTTCCGTACGGCGCACTGGCGTTGAGGGCTTCGTTGTACCAATAATCGTACGCGCTTCCGTGCAGCTTATTGGTGCCGGATTTCATGGTCATATTGAACAATCCGCCCCCCGCCTGCCCGAATTCGGCGGCAAAGTTGCTGGTTTGAACCGCAACTTCCTCGACCGAATCCACGCTGGGTTGGGTAAACGTCGTAAAGGAGGTCCATATTCCGTTGGTAGCATCCTGACCCTCGACGCGCACACTCTGCGTGTTCGAGGGGGCCCCACCGATGCGCACGAGGCTCGTAAAACTCTGGGAATAGAGTGCGCCTGGGATCAACGTTGTCATGGCAAAGGGATCCCGAATGTATCCTGAAAATCCCAGAATGGGGAGTTCATTCAGACTTTTAGAGCCGATATTGGTCGATAACTCGCCGCTATCCATCCTCAACAGGGGAGCATCGGCGCTGACGGTGACAGTGTCGCTGATGTTGCCCACCTCAAGCAAAATGTCGATGCGCAAGGTTTGCGCCACCATAACCGTGATGCCCGTTCTTACGTACTGCTTGAATCCGGGCACCGAGGACGACATCTGGTACTTGCCGGCAGGCAATTGGCTGAACGTGTACTTGCCCGTCGACGAACTTTGCGATTGGTACACGGCAGCGGTATTAATATTTTTTACTTCAATCGCGGCATTGGGTATGACGGCGCCTGCCTGATCGGTTACGGATCCCGTAATGATGCCCCGATCGCTTTGGGCAAACGCCGCTCCTCCGGCAACCACGAGCAAACAACAAATCGCGATGATTGTTGAACGCATGCGAAGTATCCTCCCTAGAATTGGTCTTTCGCAAACCAAGTACGAAAAGAAAATCTACGCGAAGAAAAATCGAGCGCAACAAAAAGCGAGCGTGAACAATAAGTGAGCGTGAACAATAAGTGAGCTACTAGTTGATAAATTTCTAGCAGTTCCGCCGATGCATTGTCAAGCGGAATGTTGTATCTTACGTAACAATTATCCTGGCAATGTCACGGTTGAACAGGTCATAGAAAGCCACTTCACGCTTTCAAACGTGCAATGATGAACGACGAAATCTTATCGCGGATTGCGAGAATTCCGGATGCTCTCCATGAACGGAACGCCATCGATAGGATCGTTGCGGTCATGCCGAGGCCCCTCATTGGGTGCTTGTGCCTTTGCCCAAGCTGGAGAAACACCGGGGAGGTTCCCTGAGCCTTTCGCGATTAGGGAATCGGCGCAGCGTTGGAGCCCTCGAGCGGAATATGGATCGAAATATCCAATGGAAACTGCGCTCTTGCATCCTCGGGATTTACGAGGACGGAACCGATTTGCCGCGGAGGATAAGCAAGGAGGTATGGCCTGAAAGAAGATGAGATTCCGGCGCTTTCCGCGTCCATGGCCGGCAGTTTACTCTAATACTCCTCCTTCGATGAAACAATCAAACAATTACGCCAGCGCGGATTCTTACGGCTTCCAAGGATTTTTGATCGAGCTGCATCTGCACCCTTAGAATTTTACAGCTCTTCCGCACTTCTTGAGGGATTTCACTTAGAAGAGTAGGGTCAACGATAATAAGGTCATATTGGGAACCCTTCAGCAACATCTCAAACGATCTGTCGGCCACTGAGGCCAGGGAGATTTCCACGTCTGGAGCCTTGATCAGTTTCTGCATTTGAGCGCCTATGAAACCCGCGTAGGGCAAGAAGGTTTGCGGGATAACACGCAGCACGGACGAGTGTGGCTTGATCCGGTCAAGTTCTGCAATCATCTGGTCGCTGTAGCGTACTTCAACGGGAATTACCTCGATCGTTTTGCCGGGCAGAGAGGATTGGACGAGATCGCGTATGAGGTGGTTTGTAATGGCTTTTCGCAGATGTGTTTTATTTCGTGCGGCGTTTTCCAACTCCTGAATCGTCAGGCCGACGACCGGCACCTGCCATAGCTGCGACAGCTCGGCAGCCTGGTTCACAGCAAAAGTCTTCAGGGGATCCACATATGCAATGAATGGAGCCCGGCGCTCGAGTTCCTGCATTTGCTGGCTTAGATATCTGGCGTATGCGGTTGGGGAAATGCCGAGCCGGCGGACCTGGGCAGCAGTATTCCGGATCAATGTGCTGCATTTTGAGTTTATCGAGTTTCGGGATGCGGCAGCGGTCGACACAACCGCTCCCTTGCCGCGCCCTCGACTCAGGACCAGCAACCCGGACTGCCCCAGGGCCTTGTAGGCCCTATATACTTGAGCGTGGTTGACCCCCGTCTTCTTCTCGACTTCGCGGATGGAGGGCAAGCTGTCGCCGCTGTGAATCATTCCCATCCAGACAGCAAGCTTGACCTGTTCTTGAATCTGTTTGATCACAGGAATGGGACTGCGCTGCTCGATAGAAATTTCCATGACGTCCATTCCCTTCTGAGGAAGCGATCCATGTCTGTCTAAACCCTATCATGGATCTCCCCTCCTTTAGGACGCGGGAAAGCTGAAGGATGGAACAACCTACGGACAAAGTGGAATTCAGAATCTATTGTTTTCATGGAAACAGTAGCCTGTTGCGCCAGGGCAGCGAAGATCCACAGGCTTGCCTGTTTGGTGAAGTCCATGATATTCCGTGGCGCGCCTTCGGCTTCGGCGCCCTTGGATCTTAAAAACGATCGGCCCCGCCGCTCCTTGTCGCGGCAGCGAAAGGAGCGGCGGGGCGCGATTTGCCAGGCTAACGGCTAAAATTGAAATTTGACGACTATGATGCCGCGGCGCTGCGAGTTGGCGGCAGACGCGTTGTAGCGACCAAAGCCGGATGATGTAGTGCCCGACGGATTCCAGGTCTGAGTAGCTATCGCATTGGTGCTCGTTAGGAAGGTGGTGGCGTCAGGCAGTAGAGCGAACCGGTTAAACATATTGTCGAAGTCTGCCCGTACGCTTATTGACATCTGTTCCCTGAGCGGGAAAATCCGACCTATGCTCAGCTTTTCCTCAGGATGGCGCGGGTATCGGTAGTCGCTGAAAAAACCGGTCGAGACGCTGTACTGGCCGGGGAGCGGATCTTTCCAGGCCGCCGGATTCAATACAAAATCCGTGAGCGGATCAAATGCGCCTCTGTCATTGAGGTCGCTGAGGGGCATCGTGGATTTGGTGCCATCCGCGTTTCTCACAGTCCGTAGAAAATACGGTTGACCCTCAACCCGGTTTGCGAAGGTGTTTGTAAAGGTATAGTTGTTGATCACGCTGGTCGACGATGCTGCCGGAACTTGAATCGGCCTGCCGCTGGCGTAAGTCAAAACGAAGCCGAGCCTCCAATCGCGAATCGCCCAGGACAGCGCCTTGTTTGTATCCAGCTTCGGCATCAGGTAGTTGATCGCGGTGGTCCATACAAACGGCCGCGAATAGGTCGAGAGATATTTGTTGACATGGCGGTCGAACGGGTTGTTTACGATTCCGCCGGTTGATCCGCTTGTTGTGCCCGTTGTCTCCGACCCCATGACCAGTTCTTGCTGCCAGGTAAAAATACTTGTCATGTCAAGCCCGCGTGAATACCGCTTGGTCACTTTCACCTGCAGCGAGTCATACCAGGTCTTGCCCAGCGGCGCCCATCTATAATTGATGGTTCCGAATTGCGGGAACGGCCGCAACGATTGAGCGACGGTTAGGGTCGTTGGGAAGCCAGTGTAGGGCGGGGTGCTGAATGGAAGCTTTGTGACCGGATTTATACGGTTTTTTGCAGCATTGGAATTCAATGTGCCGGCCAACAGGGTTCGATCGTCGGAACTGTTAAGGCTGAGTCCAAAAGCGGCAAGCCGCTCCGCCGATATCGCGTTTACGTTGATGAGTTCGTCGCCCTCCCACCAGACGCCGCGGTTGCCGACGTAGGAGGCTTCCACCATCAGGTCCCTGGTAATCTCCCGCTGGAGGCCGATGCTCCACTGAAACTGCCTCGGTGGGCGGCCCGCACCCGGATCGAACGCGCCGGGGCTTCCCGATGTATAAGGTACGGGGGTTATGTTCAACTGGCCGGGATCCAAATTGGGCCAATACCAGGATCCTTCCGGCGATTCCGGCGCCCCCTGGTCCAGCGTCCTCCACGCCGCACCATAAGAGGGAGCTGAGAATCCGTTACTGCCGGAAGAAACTTGCGACATTCCGTTATTGGTGGCGGTTTGCCCGTAACTGATGCCTAATCCGGCGCGAAACACCGTCTTGGGCGTGATCTGATAGGCTGCTCCCAGCCTCGGACCGAACGCATAGGGATAAACTTTCGCGAACTCCACCCCGTTTCTTTCAAAAATCATGGCGCCCGGCAGATTGCCTACTCGGGGATTGGGGGTGGTAGGCGAGAAATTCGGATACCGGCCGTACGTCTCTGTCAGATAGCCCTGGTAATCGTATCGCAATCCGTAATCCAGTGTTAATTTGCGGGTTGCCTTCCAACTGTCCTGAGCGTAGAAAGCCCAGGCATTCTTCCCCACGTGCGAGTAGGCGCGGGCACCAATGGAGCCGGAATCCATTTGTCCCAACAGGAAACTCGCGTACGGGAATCCCACCGAAAGAGTCTTGACATACGCAGAATCGGGGATTCCGCTTTGGTTGGTGGTAAAGGTAAAGAAGCCGTAGGAGGGATTGATCACTTCGGTCAGAAATGACTCGATGCGCAATTCGGCGCCGAATTTGTAAGTATGGTTGGATTTGACCCACGTCAGGCTTGCTAGTGCGGTCGGCTTATAGTTTTTCATCGGGGCCTGGTTGGGAGGGCCGATGCCAAAAAACCCTATATTAAGCCCGCCGAAAGTCGAGGAAAGCCCTCGAATGCTGGGGAAAAGGTCCGTGTCCGCTCCCTTCGGTTGCGCCATGCCGAGTTCCGTTTGCTGATCGAAGTCTTGCCATGGGGTGTGGTTCGAAAAAACAGTTTTTTGAAGGCCGGCGCCGAGATGCAACAGTTTTGTCGGGGTCACGGAGAAGTCGTAGTTCAAGCGCACATTCATCGTGCGGATGTACGAAAGCTGGCATGCCGTAATGGGACTAACATCGGTAAAACCGTCGCACATCGTATTGGCGGTGATACGCGTATTCGACCAATAGCCTGAAAGCTTTGAGCGCGAACCGAAGTTGTGATCGATCTTTACGCTAGGAATAGTCCTGTAGTTGTATTTCTGCCACGGAACCAGATAGTTGTTGGTCCGGTCGTTCTTATAGGGTCCCGCAGGTTCGGGAATATACTTGTTTTGGATTGCCAGGGCACTGGGGTTCAGCGAGTCCGTGATTATATTGCCCGGGTACTGATCTCTCATCAGGTAGGTTTTTCCGTCAAGCCCGACATACGGATGTTCCGTCCCAGGTCTGTAGAGCTGGTTTTGGTGGATCGTCGTAACTCCATCCGCCGTAGTCACGGTAGCCGGGGTCAACACCTCGCTGAAATCTCCCTTGCGCATTTTCAGGGTGGGAACCGTGTACGTGGTGGTGGAGTCCGTAGTCTTCTCACGGAACTGCTCCCAGTTGAAGAAGAAAAATGTCTTGTCACGCCCGTCGTACACTTTGGGAATATAGACGGGTCCCCCTACGGTGAAACCGTAGTCGTTCCGGCGCTGACGGTTCTTGGTTCCGTACGGCGCACTGGCGTTGAGGGCTTCGTTGTACCAATAATCGTACGCGCTTCCGTGCAGCTTATTGGTGCCGGATTTCATGGTCATATTGAACAATCCGCCCCCCGCCTGCCCGAATTCGGCGGCAAAGTTGCTGGTTTGAACCGCAACTTCCTCAACCGAATCCACGCTGGGTTGGGTGAACGACGTATAGGAACTCCATATTCCGTTAGTTGCATCCTGGCCCTCGACTCGAACACTCTGCGTGTTAGAGGGCGACCCATTGACGCGCACGAAGCCCCCGAGGCCCCCTACATAGCTCGAGCCCGGGATCAGCGATGTCACGGCAAAGGGATCGCGAATACCTCCGGTAAATCCCAGAAGGGGTAGTTCGGTGATAGCTTTTGTGCCGATATTGTGGGCCAACTCGCCGCTATCCATCCTCAATAGGGGAGCATCGGCGTTGACGGTGACAGTCTCGCTGATGTTGCCTACCTCGAGCGAAATGTCGATGCGCAGGATTTGCGCCACCATAACCGTGATGCCCGTTCTTACGAACTGCTTGAATCCGGGCACCGAGGACGACATCTGGTACGTGCCGGCAGGCAACTGGCTGAACGTGTAATTGCCCGTCGACGAACTTTGCGACTGGTACACGGCAGCGGTATTGATGTTTTTTACTTCAATCGCGGCATTGGGGATGACTGCGCCTGCCTGATCGGTTACGGATCCCGTAATGGTGCCCCGATCGCTTTGGGCAAACGCCGCTGTTCCGGCAACCACAAGCAAACAACAAATCACGATGATTATTGAACGCATGCAAGGTATCCTCCCTAGAGTTAGCCCTCCGCAATCCAAGTACGATGCGAAAGTCTGCACGAACAAAAATCCAGCGTGAACACAAAATGAGCTTTGAGCTTGATGAAAAGCTTCTAACAGTTCCGCCGGTGCATTGTCAAGCAAAATGTTACATGATGCGTAACAATTATCTTGTATCTTGAACAATTACCTTGACAATATCGCGGCTGAACAGGTAATAAAAATCATCCTCATGATCTCAGACGTGCCCATGCAAACGACGAGGCCTTTGAGCGCCATTTGGGAATTCTGGATGTCCTTAATAGACAGCATTGACAAGACGGCTACCGTCATATCCAAGCTCCACTTTTTGTATTTGTGCCTTTGCCCAAGTTGGCAGTAAATCGGGCGGGTTTTTCCGGCGTTTGCGATTGGGGAATCGGCGCAGTGTCGGAGCACTCGAGCGGAATACCGACCGGGATATTTGAATGGAAGGTGCCCTCGCTATGTTCCGGCCATGAACGAGGAAGGAACCGATTTGCCGCGGAGGATAAACAAAAATGTATGGTCTAAAAGAAGGAGAGGGATATTATCCGTGGTTGTGGCCAATGCCGGAAAGCGGTGTGATTGGGAAACGCCGTGTCCGCCGTCTTGACGGTTATGAAAAAGCGAGCGGAAAGGCAGTCTTTGGCAGGGATATATACCGTCCCGGGATGCTATACGCGAAGTATCTCCGTTCCCGTTACGCTCACGCTAAGATCAAACGCCTGGATACCAGCAAGGCCGAGGCTCTTCCCGGAATAAGAGCCGTGCTTCGATATGATGATCCGAATATAGTCTGGCCCGAATTTCAAGGCCAACCGCTCGTTTCCAACACCAATCACTGGTATCCCGGAGTAGTGGGCGCTGTAGTCGTCGGCGAAAGCGAGGCGGCAGTCGACGAGGCGCTAAGATTAATAGAAATTGAAATGGAAGAGCTCCCAGTCATTATGGACGTGGAGGATGCGCTGAAGCCCGATGCTCCAATAATGCGCCCGGACCAGAATCCTAAAACAAACCGCAGGACCCGTTTCGAAACCTCCCTCAAACATGGGGACGTTGAGGCGGGTTTTGCTCAAGCCGACAAAATAGTCGAGTGGAAAGCGACGACAGATCAGGATGTGTGGGCCGGCGTAGAGGCAATGTGCGGGGTGGCCGAATGGAAGGGAGAGTTCCTGGATGTTTGGCAGCATGGCCAGAATGCATCTACCATGATGAATGCTCTGCGCGCTTATGCACCCGCGCAAAAGATCCATCTTTATCTGCCTTACAACGGGGCTCAGTTTGGAGGCACAACCTATTTGGGCGTGGATAGGTATGCGGGTCAGGTCGCTGTAATAGCTGCCAAGCAGACAGGCTGTCCGGTTAAGCTATTGGACGATGAAAGCCACTTCGCCGATGGTTGTTGCGAGGACGCCCGGTCCCGCTATTATTTTAAGGTGGGATTCAAATTGGATGGAACCATCACCGCGGTGCAACTGAAATGCTACGAAGCCTGGGTGACAGAAGCCCGTTGCCTTAAGATACACGAAGGGACCAAGATTCCCAACATATACATTTCGGGCGATTTCGCAGCCTTTACAAGGCCGCCCAGCTACTGCTTCAAGCATGGCAGTTCCACGGTCAGAGTTGTTGCACAGGTGTGGGAGCATGTAGCGGGTGAACTGGGAATGGATCCGACCAAGGTTGCCGAGATAAATGACGGCTGCGACGGGCACGACATGGCATACATCCGCGAACACGTCAGGAAACCGCAGGGATTTGACCCAAGCAGGGACAGCTTCAAGGAGGTCAACGAGTTGGGGAAGGCCATCATGGATTGGGAAAAAAAGTGGCACTTGCCCGGAACCAAAATCCTGCCGAATGGGAATTATCACGGCATGGGCTATATCTCGACGATCGGTTGGGCTCATACAGTAGGCAATTCCAGCGCAGCCATAAGAATCAACTCCGATGGAACCGTTAATATCCTGGCTGCGCAACAGGATGGAGGCTGGTGCCCACAGACCACCTACTGTCAGGTTGCGGCCGATGAATTGGGAGTCGACTATAAAAGCGTTCGCATAAGGGCCTATGACGACCGGGGCGGATTTGCATCGGCGCCCGGCGGCGGTTCCGCGGGTATGAATGGAACGACTCCCTCCATGGTAAGAGCCGCCCGCAAAATGAAGCAGCTGATTCTTGAAAAGGCAGTTCAGCCGCCGCCCCGGATCCGGTCATTGGGAACGATGTCATCCCAAAGAGCTGCTCTTTTCCCGAATAAAAGGCCTGAAGAATTGGACCTCAAAAACAGCGTGGTTTTTGAAAAGGCGGATCCGGGAAATACAAAAACACTGGCACAAGTCGCGGCAGCGTGGAGCCGTGATTTGTTTGTTTGGGACGTTCCGCCCGCGCACACCGGGCGTGGAGGCGTAGAGCAGGAGTATTGCATGGTCCGGCAAGCCCACTTCGTGGAAATAGAAGTGGATCCCGATACGGGCGGTATTGAAATAAAAAGACAGGTTAGCGTGAACGACGGAGGCAAGGTCATAAATCCCGATGCATTTAATGGCCAGCAGTACGGCGGGGCTTATATGGGTCTCGGGCGGTCCAGCAAAGAGACGGTTTATCACGATCCGCAAACGGGAGTGGCGCTCAATGAAAACTTGATCGGTTACCCGGTCAACGTGATGAATGACGTCGCGTCCGTTGACTGCCGCTTTGTGGAGACCGGTCTCGGCTATGCTCCGTATGGAACTTGCGGCATCGGTGAAAGCGGCGGTGCCGT
Source organism: uncultured Acidobacteriota bacterium (assembly GCA_964474425.1). GTDB lineage: Bacteria > Acidobacteriota > UBA6911 > UBA6911 > UBA6911 > UBA6911. Next base: position 45,880 of record CAYYTC010000029.1, on the reverse strand, counting down.
GAACCACTGTATCATCCCTTCCGCCGTATTTAACGCAATAGGCAAATACGTAGACTCGGAGCCGGTCACCCCTGACAAGATCCTTAAGGCACTGGGCAAAGCATAGCAGCCTGGACAAAATGAAGACCGTAAAGAAATTCGCCCGTGTCAATGTCGAGAAGACAGATGAAGCGCTGCCGGATTCGAGTGCCGCTAATGCCCGGGCTATTGCGGGCGGCACAGATCTTTTGGGTCCCTCGAGGTTTGAGATGCTACCTGCATCCTCCAATCCCTGTGAACTTGAGGACCATTACTCCAAGTTTGGATTACATCAAAGAAGACAAGGGCACTCTCAGGATGGGAGCCTTAACCTCTAGCTTGAGAGTAGAGCTAGGAGAAAAAGCGTGCTTAATGGAAGGATCGAATTGGCCGGAGTCAGCATTGGTTCGGAAGCGGAATCCAACCTCAAAACGAATTGGGAGGTCAGAGAATGAAAAATAGACTGGTAGCGGTTTCTCTATTGATAACTGCCGCTTTGGTTTTGTGCGGATTTTCGACCGCCAAACCGGCGAACGAAAAGGTAACTTTGGAGCTGCTCAATCCCATGGGCGTGATCGAGCCGGCGAAAACCATAGGACTGACGCCTCGTATTCCGGATCTGGCCGGTAAGAAGGTTGCTTTGCTGAATAACGGCAAATCTGGTGTAAGAAATCTAATTTCCGCACTGGAAGAACTGCTGAAGCAGAAATACCCAACCGCAACTATTTTAACGCAATATAAGGCGGGATCAACAGCAGATCCAAGGGAAGAAGAGTTTCAAAAGATAGCAAAGGAGTGTGATGCTTTTATTTTTGCCATAGGAGACTGAGGGACCTGCACGTGGTGGGGTTCCCGCCGCACGATGCAGATGGAAAAGTATGGAGCGCCTGGAGTATTTCTGGTCAGCTCGCAATTCCTTGCAGATGCCAAATCCGCTGCTGCTGATTGGTCGATGCCCAACATCCGGATAGTCACAATACCTTCCGATAAATGGTACCGGAATCGGGGAACTGTAAAAGAGGTAAAACCCCTTGCTGAAGCCGCTTTGGATCCCATTGTTAAGGCTCTGACGACCCCCCTAACACAAGAGGAGGCCAAGCCTCAGCAAAAAACCGCAGTCGACCACCCCCCTATCCGCATTACTGGCGCCAATTATGCGGACGCTGAGGAAAAATTCAACCAGTCGTTTCTCGATAACCAGATGAGCGATGGACTGCCTCTGGTACCCCCTACCAGAGAGGCTGTTGCCAAGATGCTCAAAGGAACGAGCCGTTCTCCCAGCGAAGTAATAGGAAAAATTCCCATGAAATTTGGCATCGCCACTATTGAAAAGATTGCTATCAATGCGGTGATGGCAGGGGCGAAGCCGGAGTACCTTCCAGTGATCATCGCGGCGATGGAAGCTATTTCGGCGGGAGGACAGTGGAGCATGGGCTTCTGGCACATGATGGGTTCTTCGGGTGGTTTTACTCTCATCATTATGGTGAACGGTCCCATAGCTAAGGAAATCAGCATGAATTCCGGGATTGGTTTCTTGGGCGATTGCTGGCGAGCCAATAGTACGATTGGGCGATCCGTTCGATTGGCAACGCGCAATATTGGCCACACCTGGCCGGCGGTGAACGACATGGCCCTGACCGGACGGCCGTCGGCGCACACCTTTTACACCTTTGCTGAAAATGAGGAGATGAACCCGTGGGAGCCGTATAGTGTGAGCCAGGGTTTTGCGAAGGGAGACAGCGCTGTGACGGTGACCAAGGTCGGCTCCTACATTGGAGCTTCGGGCCAAAAGGTTGGGGGTGGAGCCGTTGATACCTGGACAGAGCAGTCGATTTTGGATGGTATGGTTAAAGAAATGACTCATACCAGTGGTGCTATTTACAACAGTTATTGGCTGTGGTTTCATCCGGAAGCCGCCCAAGGGCTGAAAACATCTTATACCAACAGAAAGGATTTGCAGGCTTGGTTTGCCCAAAAAACCGGAGTACCGGAGAAGAATATTTCCATTGCCGTGACCGGCGGTGTGCCGGGGTATTCCATGATATGGGATTACGGAGAAGGTGCCCATGTTACGAAAAAGATAACGGGCGCGACCCTGACCAAGGCCGGAAGATAATTCTATTGGCAAACCCACGGCTCTGCCGGGAGACTCATGGAGTTTGACAGCTCCGTATTTTGAAACGCTGATCTACGCTGACCTACGCTGAAAAAAATATAAATTTTTGTCGGCGTGGGTCGGCGTCAGTTCAGTGTGCGTCAGCGTTCAAGACCAGCATAGCTCCTCCAACCGCTTTGAGCGGTTCCAATCTTTCAAGCCTCCGGTTTGGCCGGAGGCGCCGGACTAGTGTCTGTCGCGAAACTGGTTTGTGCCGCGTAGCGGCATTTTGATGTTAGCCCGGCCTTTCAAGGCCGGGAACCATGATATAGAGAGCAGCGCGTCGCGTAGCGACGCTTGAGATTCAGCCGTCGCTACGCGACGGAAAACCTAACTCCTTTAGATCCAGGCCTTAAAAGGCCTGGCTCAATTCAGCTGGCCGCTACGCGGCCTGACTCCAATTATCGGCTTCTATGTAATATCAAATATCCTATTGACCAAAATTTGGCTTTTTCACAGAACCCGAGTTTCGCGGTCGCAAGTTTCTTCCAGGTTTTCACAGAGCTTCTTCTATATTTTGCCCAGGGCTTTGAGCACTTTGTCCGGAGTCGTTGGAAAGTCAAGGACCCATTTGCCTATGGCGTTGTATATGGCGGAAGAAGTTATTCCGGAGAGGCTGGCGCCGATGTTCTCCCCAATCCCGTATGCGCCATACGCAGAATATCCCAGATGACTCTCGTTTAGGATGCAGTGAACAGGCGCAAAGTCATTCATGGTTCCGATGTGGTAGTTCATATGATCGTAATTAAGCGCCACGCCGGTGTTCGGGCAGAACACCTTCTCTTCGGTTGCGCTTCTGCCAAAGGCCATGACCGCTCCGCCATACTGTTGTCCCATGGCGCCTGCAGGATTAAAGCAATGGCCAATGTCGTTGACGCAGACCGCATTGGTTATCTCAACCTGCCCGGTTTCGGGATCCACTTCGACCTCTATGAAGTGCGCTTGCCGGCTCATGATGTAGTTCGTCGGGTCCGGCTTCCCATCTGAAGTCAATCCCGATACCGTGCCGGCAACGGGATGCGCGATGCCCGTGTTGTCACCGTCGGACGAGGGGCCCATCACCTCGATCACCGGCTTGCTGTTACTTGGATTTGCTTTCTCGAATACCATGCTGTCTTTGATATCGAGGTCCTCGGTCTTTTTGCCCGGGAACATGGCAGGCTGCGCCGGACGCATCATGAAGCCGGGCCGAGGCGTTATGGCGGCCTGCAGGATCCTTTGTTTTAGCTCCCTGGCGGCAATTATCAATTGGGGAACGGTCGTAATGGTGCCCTGGGAACCGCCTGGATTGGAAAAGCGGTACATGCTGTTGTCGGATCGATGTTGGTGAACAACCGTATCTTCATATTTCAGTCCCATCGCGCCGGCCACGCACTGGCGGAAACCGGATATCGAGTCAATTCCCGGATCGCACCGCATCCCCACGATGGCGACTTTGCCGTCGCGAAACATCAAGGACGCCAGCCTGCTCCCTGCATTGCAGGCCCATTCATTAATGGACATGAACCCCAGGCCGTGCATCTTCCCGTTGGCAAGCCTTTTGGTTCCAGGCGCATGCCATTTCCGGTCCCAGTCAATGGCCTTCTTGCCCTTTTCAAGGACCTCTTTAAGGCTCCACCTTTGGGGGAAACCATTGTCTTTCTGGTATTGTGTGACCCAATCCCAGGAGTGTCCGTGGCAACCATCGTTCTTAAGCGCTACCTCGGTCGGATCGAGGCCGAACTCAGCAGCCACCCGATCAAACATAACCTGGTGGCCGATGCTTGCTGAAGTACCATCCCGGAAACAACTGATGTGGCCCATATTGGTGCACGCCGCCTCCATGGTGCCTCGGATATTGGGGATACTCGTGCACTCAGGAGTCTTATCAACGCCGGGATTCCTCGTCCCGATCATGTGCCAATGGCAGGCCGTGATGGTGCCATCCTTTTTGGCGCCCACTTTGCATCTGTAGCTGCCGGTTTCTTCGCCGTTGAGATAGAACTGACTTTCGTCATACAACAGCTTCACCGGTTTCCCGGCCGCCCTCTTCGCCAGTATGACGGCGAGACGGACAAACAAATCGGAATAACCGATCCAGGACAGCCCCCCGAACCAGGAGCCCTGGTAGGGCAATGTAACTGTTATCTTGGACCAGTGTGTAAAGCCAGGATTCGGCTTCCTTCCTCTAACAGTGCCAGACCGCCCACCTGGGGAAGAACTGAGAATCGATTGCGGGTTATTCTGGTGATGCACCCAAATATCCAGGAATTCTCCCCTCCATTGGGCCACACAAGCCATGGCTTCGACACCCGCCGGCGAATTCGCCGCCCTTTTAATGGTGTACTCCACGATTTTGTCTGCCTGGGCGAAACCCTTCTGCACGTCACCGATTTCCTCCTCACGAGTTCCGAGGCTGTTAGGCCCTTTTGCCGTTTCCCGGATGCGCACTACCTCGCTCCAAATCTTGGGAGCATCCGGTTTCAGTGATTTCTCCATATCCAGAATGAACGGCCGCTCCTCCCATTCCATCTTGATCAGCCGCAGCGCCCGGTCGCACAGTTCCTCGGTGTCAGCGACTACCGCAACTCCCATGGGATGGTTGTAAAAGTCACTGATGCCGGGGAGAGCGAGAATATTGCTTGGACTGGTCCCGGTATTATTTTCACTCGCAACGTCCGGGTCTTCGTATTTGAGTATATCCCGTACCCCTATAAGCGCCTCGGCTCTGCTTGTATCCATGCTTACAATTTTTGCATGAGTGTAAGGCGACGCGAGGATCTTCGCGTAAAGCATTCCGGGCAGATAAACGTCTCTTGTGTAAACCGCATGGCCGCTCACCCTCGCATAGGCATCCTGGCGGGGGACCATGGTGCTTTTAATACTCTCGTTGGATTCGGGTATTTTCCAAGTCCAGGGCTGATAGTTTTCTGCCATTTCTCCCTCCCAAAAAGATTCTTCGCTTCCAATAGCGCAGGGATTATCCTGCCTGCAAATGGCACTCAAGCGCCACAGAGCGCCGCAAGGCTAAGACCATGGCTTCTCAGCAGCAGCGCGTTCACCGGCGATGCGTCCGAAAGCCACACACTCCCCAAAGTTTCCGGCTCCCTGGTAGTGATAACTGAATATGGAACCCAGTTCTCCGGCAGAGTACAGTCTCGGAATCGGCTTCCGGTTTGTGTCCAACACCTGAGCATGCTGATTGTGTCGGGGGCCTCCCAGCGTGTTGGTGAAGGCGGGCACCAGTTCCATGGCGTAGTAGGGCGGATTTTTGATGGGAGCCATTCTTTTAGCCGGCCGGCCGAATTCGGAATCGCTCCCTGCCGCGCAAGACTGATTCCATCTGGCTACAGTCTTTTCCAAAGTATCCGCGTCCTTGCCCATTTTTGCTGCCAACTCCTTTATGGTATCGCCCTTAAGGATCCAGCCCTTTTCCAATTCCGCGCTGCTGTCCGCGCTCCACTTATACTTTTCAATCACGGCATACCAACACCAGAATTCCTCAGTCTGATAAAGCGGGCCGCTCTTTCTCCCATTTTCATCAAAGACCGCGTGTATGGGCAAAGGCAGGGGAAGATGAACATAGGTGCCGTGGTAGGCCACCTTGCCGTGCCTGGAGGGCTGGTTTTCGTTCGCAAACCTCGTCGCGTCACTGGCGACAAAGATATATCCGCCGGAAGGCATGGAAAATCCGGCGCCAAAGGCCCAACCGTTGCCCGGGGCTCTAAAGCTGAGTGAAACCCCACACATATTAGCCATGTGCCAGAGATCGGCGCCTACGGCTTGGGACATCCTTATCCCGTCTCCGGTGTTGTAGGGGCTGCCAATCGGATATCCGCAGGGCAGCAGCAGATAATCACGGATCATCTCCTGATTGTTTTCGAACCCGCCCGTGCACAGGATCACAGCCTTTTTGGCTTTGACATAGATTTTTTTGCCCTGCCTCTGCGCGACTACACCGCGGATTCCCCGGGTCCTGGAATCCTGGACCAGATCAACTCCGGGCGTTTCATACATGATCCTTATTTTTCTCTTGTCCACGTTGCCCTTGAGCATCTTCCAAAGCCTCTGGTATCCATATCCTTCTTTGGGCGAACAGATATAGCTGCTCATGGCTCCAGGGAACTCGGGGTACTCTCCCTTGCCGGTGCTGAGTTGCTGGTTGATCTTGCCGTCGGCGATTTTTTTCAGCCATTCGAAGCTCTTTGTAGTGTATTCATGGTAGGAACGAAACACTTCATCGGGAACCGGATACCGACTATTGAGTGCTCTGTGATAGGTAAGGGCTTCCTCCAGGTTTGGGGGACACCAAACCCCCTGCATGGATACCCTGGTGTTGCCTCCGGCATGAGCTTCCGACGCCTTTTCGAGCATGAGCACATCGGATCCCTGATCGTGAGCCGTTATAGCTGAGGTAAGGCCCGCTCCGCCCATGCCCAGGATAACGATCCCCGCCTCGTAGTCCCATTTTCGGACATCACTTTGTTGGACCGCTCCTGCTTCTTCCGGACCGACCCCAACCAGGGCGGTTGCGCCTGCACTGACGGCTGCCGTCGTCAGAAAATCTCTCCTTGAGAGATTGCGTTTTTGTTTTTTGGTTTTCATAGATTCCTCCTCTCAATTTGCTTTTGCGGAAGCCTTCCAATGGATTCGGATCAATCTTTCACAGTTTTTGGTTCAGAGCATCACGGCCGCGGTCCATAAATAGGCACGGGCTGCCCGACTTCCAATGCCCCGAGGTCCGGAGTTTTCCCGGTAAAGCCGTCGTTGATGTTGGGGAGGATGCATCCGGCGTCAACGGCTGCAGAATCCGGCTTAAGGCGAAAATCCATGTCTTTAGCATCGTAAATTTTGCCGAAGTTGGCCATATCCGCTTTTTTTACATTCTGGAATATATCGTAATCCACTAATATCCCATGACATTCCTGGCCCATGGCTGCACACAGCTCTTTAAGAGTTCTGAATACATGCACCTCCCGTGGATTTTTGTAATCGGTCCGTGCGCCGCCGGCCGGTGAGTTCCAGGCGAACTGCAGGTCTTGCCCTTCATTTGGGCGAAATCCGTCATAATCAGCGGTGGAATAGGAAGTATAGGTGTCCATAAGGAAAATTCCCCTGAAATCCTTGGGAAGATAATTAAGCATGGATTCAGGATTCTGTCCAAGGATGAGGTTGTTGCGGAAGTGCAAGTTCGAAGCTGCCATGTTAGGCGGTTGCCCAACAACGGCTTCGGCACAGAACGTATTGTGATAAAAGATCACACCTGCCGGTTTTGCATACATCTTTAGAGCTCCTCGATCGGGAGCATGGTAAACAATATTGCGTATCCAGTATACCGGTCCACCGTAGACGGGTTGTGAGCTCAAGGTGCCATGGGCGTTGTTGATACACATGTTGCGCATCACGCGGATGTTGTGCGTAGAGCAATCCGTTTCGAAACAATTGTCTGACATATTGGAAATATAATTGTTATAGAAGTCGATCGCCATAGGCGGCAACAAGACCTGTCCTTCCGCCGGTGCGCCGGAGGATTGATTGGTGTCTATCCCGTCGAAGAAATTTGCAACATAATTGTAACATACAACGTGGCCCTGCCCTGCGACGGTGATTGCATTATTGGATCCGTTCGGGCCGCCTACCGAGGGGGGGAAGCCGGGTTGAGTGTCATATCGAACTTCTCTGCTGATCATGCCAATCAGCCTTGTTGGGTTGTTCCGGCCGATGATCACGTTATCGGCAATGTAATGGTTTTTTGACCCTTGATAGGTTCCCCGGATGGCCTCGGCCACATTCTCAAAGCGGCATTTCTTAATGGTCAATCCGCTGCAACCTACCAGGTTCTTCAAGCCCGTGAGGAACGCGACATCGGCGTTGCGGAACGTAAGCCCCTCGAAGTATAGATAATTCGCGCCCATGACATCGAAAAAAAGAGAGCAGGCATTCCCATCGAAAATAGCCTCGCCATCCCCTGCACCCTTGATCGCAATGGGCTTTTCGGCCGTTCCGCTCTTCGTAAACCTGGATGTTCCAAATACCTCTGACCCGACCCCCTTTCTCAGGTAATCCAGATATTTGGTGCGGTCGCTTTGATAAAGGCCGGCATGCACCAGGATAATATCGCCTGGCTCAGCCCCTTCATACGCCGATTTCAAACCTACAAAGGCCGGCTTTTCTTTGGAACCTTTGTACTCGGCAGGATATACGTGCAAGGTCTTTCCGCCCGCAAAAGGTTTCGGTTCGGGACGTGTGCGCACAGACACAATGTTCTGCCTGGTTCCAGTTATGCCGTCCGGATCGTTCATGCTGAATTTACATTCATACGCGGTATCGGGTTCCAGGTCCAATAGGCTTCCGGCAAACATGTTTGGATTCACATAGCTTTGAATTGTCTCCGCCCCGCCTGCCTGCTCGCGCTGGAGGCGGAAAAGCGGCTGTGCCTGTTTCCAGGCTGTATCTCCCTTTTTACGATAATGGACATCCACGGTGGCATTACGGTTATCATCGCCATCGATATGCCATTCAAACCCCAGGCAAATGAGCGTTGGGGGCTCGACGACAAACGCTCCCGCCTTTACTTTGTTCCCGTATGTTTCGGGTACCGTACCGGCGACAAAGGAGGATAGGCCCAGGAGAAATATAAGGACACTGGGAATGACGATGCTTTTTTTATTCTTCATGCCTGATCTCCTTAAGTATCAATTCCCAGCGAGAGCCCGAGTGAAACCGAGTTCGCTTCCGAAAGTGGAGAACTCCCTTGTAAGGCTTCCCTGACATTCAAAAAATTGCTATCCAGTTTCTGCTCCGAAAATAGCGGCCGCGATGGATCAATTACACCATTCGTTCACCCAACTGAGCGTCGGCGAAGCCGATTTTCATGCACTTGGGTGCGCCCCGGGCGCATGGAGGACTGTCGCGAAATGCGACATCCAGGCCCGGAGGGCCGGCAGAAAATAGCCCCGGGCGTGAGCCCGGGGTAAGGATTAGGAAATTAGAAAGCCCCGAAGGGGCGACACTCAAACCAATGACCCGAACAATTTGTGCCGCGCCTTTGGCGCTCATTTCCTATTCGCCCATAAGCCCGGCCTGACGAGGCTGTCTTACGGTTATGAATTTGTCAAAAATGGCGCTCATAAGTTCTTTGTTTTCAATAGCCGATTTTGCGCAAAATCAACCGATGGACAGCCTCCGACGGCCGGGCCTATGGCCTGCCGGCCCTCCGGGCCTAAATTCTGAGTTTCGCGACTGAAACCATCTGGATTCGTGCCCATCAAATTCCTCTATCGACCTGCGTTAAAAAAGAAGTCGGGCAGCCAGTGCCCCATCAGCGACTCAATCCAAAATTCACAACGTGACCCCAATGAACCGAAGCAGGCAATTCACTTTGCTTCCCATACTGGTGTTGAAAAGGCGAGATGCGCCGCCCCCCTGCAAGCCGACGCTTAGGGTACAGCTTGACCTGAGCACGTCCCCGGTATTCAGATAGGGTGTTGCCTTTGGAAATGAAAAGGCACAGGCCTGCTTTGAGAGTAACGATTTCGGGAGCCTGTGAATCCGCCATTCGGAATTCCCAAAATCTGTTTTAGGACCTGGTGGTTCTGCGAAAGCCTGCAAGGCAACTTTATTACCGATGGAGGGGATTATTCATACTAGGAATAGGATGTCAAGCTAAATGTTACATAATTGCAACATTAATAGGCGGCGAAAGGGTATTTGGAAGCCTGCGAGGGCATTGAGAATCAAGGGGTGGCGGGTAGTAACCGATCGCCGGGTGCTTCAAAACGGAGCTTCTTTAAGATCGCCTTTCCCGGTTTCTACCGCCATAGAATGCCCCGCCACATCAGGATGGCGGCAGCAGGGTACAGCACTCAAAAACCAATAAAGGTGAGGTTCTGAATGTGGTTTATCGGAATGATCCCAAAAATTTGGAGGAAATAAAGTTGCAAAAAAAGAAACAAAAGGTAATATTGCCCTTGACAAGCATCAAATTTTGCATCTTAGATAGCTAACGACCCGGCTTCAAGTGACTTATGTAGCTCATATCCGGAGGGAAATTCCTGAAGTCCTCAGACGACAAGGAGCCGACATGATAGTCTCTCTGAAGAGTCTCGCTCGTTTAGTTGAAGTATGCCCGCGTGTCTTGACGGTTATGCCGGCAGCTGCCGCTGCCGGGGGCGACCGCGGCACCATAACGGGCACTGTGTGACCCAGCAGGGGCTGTCATCCCAGCGCCTTGATCGAGGCGAGAACCGGTGTAGAGGAGTTGTGTACCGCGCAGGAAGAACGCGAACGGGCAATGACACGATTGGATTGTTGGCGGATTGCTTTATTTGCAGGTTTTCCTATATCGCAAGTGACGAATAAGGAGATTTCGAGCATGTGCAAATTCGCGGCGCAGCGAATTGTTCCCTTGGTTCTGTTCCTCTCCCTCCTGCCCGGCGCGCTCGCGGCCTCGGACAGGACCGTTTCCAAAGATTTTGTTGTGGAGCCTCCGACCCTGATCTCCCTGGGGTTTGAGTGGCATATAGACGGCGATGACAACCGGAATGCCGAGGTTTCGGTTCAGTACAGAAAGAAGGGGGAGCAAGCCTGGAAAGGGGGGCTGCCCCTTTTTAGACTGCAACGCGAGCAGACCTACTCCGGCGCATTCCACTACAGCGCGCCCAACATGTTTGCGGGAAGCATTTTTGACCTGGAAGCCGGCACCGAATACGAGTGCCGGTTTGTTCTGACGGACCCGGACGGCATCGAAGGGAAATCGGAAAACCTCGTGACGGTGCGGACGCGTTTCGAGCCGCAGCCCTTTGCCGGTGGCCGTGTCTATCACGTTTATCCACCGGACTACAAGGGAGAGAAACAGACCCCGGCGTTCACGGGCCTTGCTGGCGCCTATTTTATGGGCGCTTCGCGCACGGACAACTTCAATACATACCCTCCCCGGGTGCAGCCGGGAGACATGATCCTTGTGCATGCCGGCACATACCGGGATGACCGCACGCAGTACGCTCAGCGTGGGGCAGGGACGGACCCTTCCGGCGGGACGTATTACCTGACTCAAAGCGGGACTCCCGACAAGCCGATCGTCATCAAGGCGGCCGGCGACGGGGAGGTGATTTTCGACGGGGACGGAGCCTATAACCTCTTCAATGTGATGGCCGGCAATTACAATTACTTTGAAGGTCTGACGATTCGCAACACCGATGTGGCTTTTCTGGCAGGCCTGAAGAACATTGCCGGTTCGCGCGGCCTCACTGTCAAAAAATGCCGGTTCGAGAACATTGGCCGAGGGGTCTCCACCGATTGGTCGGGCTCGAAGGATTTCTACATCGCCGACAACGTTTTCATCGGTAGGAACCGATCGGACATCCTTATGGGTTGGATCGGCGCCACATGGCAAAAGCTGCCGGGTTTTCCCAACAAGTTGCTGTCGGAATATGCAGTCAAGGTATACGGCTCGGGGCACGTTGTCGCCTATAATTACGTAGCCAACTTCCATGACGGCATCGACCACGCGACTTACGGCGACCCCGACGGTACCCCGAACCCGATCCGGGATCGCCTGCCGGTTTCCGTCGATTTTTACAACAACGATATCACCAATGTCGACGACAATTGCATCGAGGCGGACGGTGTTACGCACAACATCCGGGTTTTCCGGAATCGCTGCTTCAACCACGCACACAGGGCTTTGAGCACTCAACCGGCGTTCGGCGGCCCGGTGTACTTCGTGCGCAACATTGTTTACCACGCCCCGGAAGGAGGCGCGCTGAAGTTCTGCTTTGGATCGTCGGGAATTCTCGTCTACCACAACACCTTGATCGCTGCTGCACGCTGGATGCTTGCGCCCGTATCCAACCTCCACTTCCGAAATAACCTGATTCTTGGCCGGAGCGAAGTTCCGGATTTGTTCACCGTCCAGACATTCACGAATTACTCCAGCTCCGATTACAACGGTTTCCGCCCGAACGAAGGCGCCGAAAGCTCTTTCGAATGGGATTCGCCTCCGTTTTCAACTCGCGTGGACTATAGCGCAAAACCCGAGATGCGAAAATTCAAGAACCTCCAGGAATTCAGCGCGGCTACCGGCCAGGACAAGCACAGCGTTTTGGTTGACTATAACGTTTTTGAGAAGGTATCCCATCCGGATCCGGCCAATCCCACCAAGCTTTACAATCCGGCTGACTTTGACTTCCGGCTGCGTTCCGGCTCGGCGGCGGTGGACGCCGGGACTCGACTTCCCAATATTAACGACGATTTCACCGGACGGGCTCCGGACCTCGGAGCGCACGAAGCGGGCGCCCCGGTTCCTCACTACGGACCGCGCCCGTGATCAGATAAAAAAGGCAGGAATTATCAGGGAGAGTGCGCCATGTCGAAAGAGGAAGAAAAAAAGAGAACCGAAGAAAATGAAAAAACAGGGTTGGGACCGATATCCCGCCGGGAATTTGCTGTAAGCTCCGTAGCCATTCTCGGCACAGGCGCGGGCGCCACTGTGGTTGCCGCCGGTCCCCAGGCGGCGAAACGAGCCGGCGCCGCTCCGGCGGGCGTCGCCGCACCGGCCGCCTCGGCAGCTGCCCAAACGATTAAATTCACGGTGAACAAGCATAAGTATGAGCTTCGGGTCGAGCCGGAGTGGATGCTGCGCGATGTGCTTCGCGATCAGCTGGGCTTTTTGTCCATCAAGGATATGTGCAACGGTTACGGGGCGTGCGGCTCCTGCACGGTGATCATGAACGGGCGGCCGGTGCTTTCCTGCATGACGTTTGCGGCGGATTGTGACGGCATGGCCATCGAGACGGCCGAAGGTGTTACCGTTACCCATCCTCAACTCATCGAGGCTTACGTCATGAACCATTGCATGCAGTGCGGCTACTGCACGCCGGGATTCGTGGTAACAGCCAAGGCGCTGCTGGACCGTATTCCCAAGCCGACGGAGGAAGATATCAGGGACGCGCTTGGGGGCAACATATGCCGGTGCGGCACCTACACACAACATATAATAGCGGTTAAGGAATTCACTGGGAACGCCTAGAGGAGGATTACGAAAATGTACGGTCTAAAAGAGGGAGAACCACTATATCCGTGGCTTTGGCCGGTACCGGAAAACGCCAGTATGATTGGGAAACGCCGCATACCCCGCGTCGATGGTTACGAAAAAGCGAGCGGAAGTGCGGTTTATACAAGGGATATATACCGTCCGGGGATGCTGTATGCGAAGTTTCTTCGTTCCCCCCACGCTCACGCGAAGATCAAACGCCTGGATACCAGCAAGGCCGAGGCTCTTCAAGGTGTGAGGGCGGTACTCCGGTATGATGATCCCACGATAACCTGGCCTAAGCTTGTAAGCCAACCGATTGTCTCCGACACGAACCACTGGTATGAGGGGATGGTGGGAGCCGTGGTGGTAGGTGAAAGCGAGGCGATCGTCGACCGTGCATTGCGACTGATAGAACTCGAGATGGAAGAGCTGCCGATCATCCTGGACGTCGAGGAAGCGTTGAAGCCGGGCGCTCCAATAATGCGCCCGGATGTGGATCCCAAGTCCAACCGCAGGCCCAGATTTGGTCCCGAATATAAGTTTGGGGATATTGAAAAAGGCTTTGCCGAAGCCGACAAAATAATCGAGTGGAAAGCGATTACGGAGCATGACGTGTGGGCCGGGGTAGAGGCACATGTCGGAGTGGCCGAATGCAGGGGAGATTATCTGGATGTCTGGCATCACGGTCAGAACTGGCTAACTATGATGACAGGTCTGCGGCCATACTCCCCTCTCAACAAAATCCATCTGTATCTGCCTTACAACGGAGCGTTTTTTGGAGGTTCGAGTCTTATCGCGTCCCATCATACCGCTGAGGTAGCCGTGATCGCTTCCAGGCGAACGGGTTGTCCTGTGAAGGTTCTGGACGATGAAAGTCACTTCGTCGGCGGTGACGAGGATGCCCGGTCCCGTTATTACTTTAAAGTAGGATTCAAAATGGATGGCCGCATCACGGCCATGCAACTGAGATGCTACGAAGCCTGGGTTACAGAACTCACTACCAATAAAATACACAAAGGCACCAATATTCCCAACATACTCATTACGTGCGATTCTGCGGCCTATACAAAACCGTTCGACCAGTGCTTCAAGCATGGTTGCTCGACAGTCAGAGTGACGACCCAGGTTTGGGAGCACGTAGCCGGCGAATTGGGGGTGGATCCAAGCAAGATTGCCCGGATAAATGATGGTGTCGAAGGCCACGACTGGGCATACGTGAACGAGCACATTAAAAAACCACAGGGATTTGACCTTACCAGGGACAGCAGCAAAGAAGTCAATGAATTGGGCAAGAAAATTATGGAGTGGGACAAAAAGTGGCACTTGCCCGGAACCAAAATTCTGCCCAATGGGAAATATCACGGGATGGGCTATGTCTCGACAGTCGAGTGGGCGCATACAGTGGGGACCGGCGGCATGGGCATAAGAGTGAACGCCGATGGAACGGTTGACCTTCTGGCTACGCAATGTGATGGAGGCTGGGCCGGACAGACCGCCTACTCCCAGATTGCGGCAGATGAAATGGGAGTCAGCTTTAAAGATATCCGGTTAAGGCCATTCGAAGGGCGCGACGGTTTTGTAACGGAGCCGGGCGGCGGTTCCCAGGGGCTGAGCGGAAGTAGTCTCACAACAGTAAGAGCCTCGCGGAAAATGAAGCAGCTGATCCTTGAAATGGTAACCCAGCCAACCCCCCTGCGCAGAACACTGGGAAATCTGATGCCTTCAAGGCCTGCGTTCTTTCCGGATAAAAAGCCTGAGGAATTGGACATCAAGGACAGCGTAATTTTTGAAAAGGCACACCCGGAAAACAAAAAGACACTGGCGCAAATCGCAGCGGCCCTGACCTATTATTTGTTTGTCTGGGACTATACCATGGCTCACACGGGACGCGGCGGTGTTGAGGAGGAGTACAGCATGGTCCGGCAAGCCCACTTCGTGGAAATAGAAGTGGATCCCGACACAGGAGGAATTGAAATACTAAAACAGGTGAGCGTGAATGACGGCGGCAAAGTAATAAACCCGGACGCGTTTAACGGCCAGCAATATGGCGGGGCATATATGGGGCTCAGTAGGTCCACCAAAGAGACGCTATATTTCGACCCAAAAACAGGACTCGCACTCAACGACAACCTGATAGGGTACCCGGTAAATGTGATGAATGACGTCGCGTCGATTGAGTGCGCCATTGTGGAAACTGGCCTGGGCTATGCTCCCTATGGGAGTTGCGGCGTTGGGGAAGACGGCGGCGCCTGCAACCACACCATCATGCCTACGGCGGTATACAATGCCATCGGCAAATATGTAGACTCGGAACCGGTCACCCCGGACAAAATCCTTAAAGCATTGGGCAAAGCATAGGAGCTTAGACAAAAATGAAGACCGTAAAGAAATTCACCCGAATTAATGCCAAGACGGTGGAAGAGGCGGTGTCGGCCCTGCGAACAGCCGATGCCTGGGCACTTGCCGGGGGCACCGATCTTGTGGGAACCATGAGGTTTGAGGTACTCCCGGATAAAATGTATCCTCAGATTCTGGTAAACCTCAAGACCATTACGCCGAGCCTGGATTACATCAAAGAAGAAAGGGGCCTGCTGAAGATAGGCGCCCTGGCCCGGCTGGAGGACATAGCGAAGAGCAGCGTTGTCAAGAGCAAGTGGACGGCGCTGGCCGAGGCAGCCCATAAAACCGCTTCGCCGCACATCCGGGAAATGGGCACGATCGGCGGCAACATCTGCCAGCTCAACCGCTGCTGGTATTTCCGGCTCCACGACAACAGGTTTTTCTGCATGAGGAAAGGCGGCAAAGCGTGCTTCGCCATGGCCGGAGAGAATCGATATCACTCGATATTCGGGGCTGTTTCCGCCTGCATGGCGGTGAATCCAAGCGACACGGCGCCGGCGCTGGTCGCTTTGAATGCCAGGATCGTGACGTCGAAGAGAACCATCAACGCCGAGGAGTTCTGGGCGGTAAAGATCCCTCGCTCCACGGTGCTCGAGAACGACGAAATCGTAAAGGAGATTCAGGTTCCTGCGCCGGCGGCGGGCGTCAAAAGCGCCTTTGTAAAGTTCGCCCTGAGGTCGTCGATAGACTTTCCCATTGTGAATTGTGCGGCCGCCATTGGCGGCGGAACGGCCCGGATATGCCTCAATGCGGTATATAACAAACCCTACCGGGCGACGAAGGCGGAGGAATCCCTGGCGGGCAAGGCGATCGATGTGGCGAGCGCGCAGGCGGCCGGCACGGCTGCGGTCGCGGGAGCCAAGGCGATGACGCTGAACAAGTGGAAGATTCAGGTCGCCGCCGGGATGGTAAAGAAAGCGATCCTGGCTTGCGCTTAGTTTTTTGGAAAATACAATTTGCCATTCAATTGGCGAGTGTCCATCCGCGGCCTGCCCCCGGATCAGGTTCCGCTATAGGGATCGGCAAGCTGTTCATCCAATGAGAGTTTGAGAACGGTTCACCCTAGAGCTGCAGCAAGGGACAAACGGGAATGACAACAACACCTGAACATGGAAAAACTTCCGAGGAATTGCGCCGTGAAAGAGAACTGCGGGTCACGAACGCCATCCATCTCAGACCGACGGACAGGGTCCCGATAATCTGTTCGCTTGGCTACTTCGTCGCCCGATATGCCGGCATACCATGCTCGGCTGCGTATTATGATCCTGACGCCTGGCTGGCGGCATACCGAAAAACACTTGGCGACTATCAGCCGGACATGTCATTCACCCAGCCTTTCTCTCCCGGAACCGCAATGGAATACCTGAATCCAAGGTTTCGGAAATGGCCCGGCTACGGCGTTGCTCCCAACCATGGGCACCAGGCCATTGAAATTGAAAGCATGCGGAATGACGAACACGACTGCTTTTTAGACAAGCCGGCCGATTTCATGATACGGCATCATCTGCCGAGGACGTATGAAGGCCTGGAAGGGCTGTCGATACTTCCGGAGCTGAACAGCATGAGTTGGCTCGAACCTTTGGCCGCGCAAACGCTGGCGATGATCTTTACCGAACCCAAGTTCGAATCCATGATCGAAAACCTCCAGAAGGCGGGGCGGGAATTCAGGAGGTGGCAGCGCAAGATCGACGAGTTCAACCAGATGTTGCTTGACTACGGCATCCCCCAGTTGTTTCAGGGGGCGGCAATGCCGCCGTTTGATGTGATCTCCAACAGTATTCGCGGCATGAAGGGCACGATGCTGGACATGTATCGAAAGCCGGACAAACTCATCGCGATGTGTGAATTCCTGCTGGAGAAAACGCTGGCAAGACCGCTTCCGAAGCCTAATGAATTCGGCAACATCAGGATTTTCATGACTAATACGAGGGGGTCGGACGACTTCATGTCGATGAAGCAGTTCCAGACTTTTTACTGGCCGACATTCAGGAAGCTTGTCATGACTCTCGTCGATCGTGGAGCAACGCCCTGCATTTTTTTTGAGGGGACATTCACGTCGCGTTTGGAGTATCTGCTCGAGTTTCCCAAGGGCAAGATACTGGCCCGGTTCGACCGCACCGACATACTCAAGGCGAAAGAGATTCTTAAAGATCATGTGTGCATAGAAGGAAATGTGCCGTCGTCGCTTCTGCAGATGGGGTCGGTTCAGGAAGTCAAAGACTACTGCAAGAACCTCATCGACACGGTGGGCAAGGGCGGCGGCTACATTCTGGGGCCAAGGAGTTCCACGGATGAGGTAAAGCCGGAGAACTTGAAGGCCATGATTGAATTTACAAAAGAATACGGGAGATATTGACGGCGTACCGCTCAGACGCCAAGACCGGTTCCTCAGCAAATCGGTCGCTTTTTGAGCCGGGCTGCGTTTCGGACGTCTGCCTTGGCCGTGAGGACCGTTCCCTTCAACATCTCCGCCACGGCTTCCTTTTTGGGTGGGATGGCCGGAAGGCCATCAGTCCGATGATGCTTATGGAAAGGCTCCTGGATCGCCTCGATCGTGCATACGTCTCTCATCTCTCGATCCTAGCGCTCAGCCCCAAGATGGCTTCCGTCAGCAGCAGTAATTCACTGTGCTGTATTGCGAATCCTGTTTCCTGCCTTGCGCACACTCCCTTCGAGGATATCGGTCCCACTCAGTGCCTCCGCAATTCGCCGGATCATCGATGAACCGCTCGCTCGATCCAAGAGCTCGCAATCCCTTTCGGGCTGATTACGGCCGTGGTCCCCATATTGGCAGGGGCAGCCCAACCTCCAATGCCCCGAGATCGGGAGCCTTCCCGGCAAAGCCATCGTTAACGCCGGGAAGGACGCACCCCGCATCAACAGCGACGGCATTCGGCTTAAGCCGGAAATCCAGTTCATCGCGTGTATATACCCTTGAAAATTCCTTTAAATCCGCCTTTTTCACGTTCTCAAAAATATCGTAGTCTACCATTATCCCATGGCACTCCTGCCCCAGTGTCTTGCAGAACTCCTGGAGAGTTTTAAAGGAATGCACCTCCCTGGGATTTTTATAGTCGCGCACCGCGCCACCGGCAGGGGAAAGCCACATGAATTGGGCCTCATACCCTTCATTGGGACGGAACCCGTTATAGTCGGAGGTTGTATACGAAGTGTAAGTATCCATAAAGTAAATACCGCCAAAATCCCTGTTGGTACGGTAATTCCTCATTGAAATGGGGCTTTCTCCCAGCATGAGGTTGTTGCGGAAATGCAAGTTCGACGCGCCTTCGCGGCCGTTTAAATTGGCGGAGGGTTGCCCAGCGTAAACTTCGGCACAGTAGGTGTTGTGATACATAATCACGCCTGCCGGCCGGTCATACATCTTGATAGCTCCCCGGTCCGGGGCATGGTAAACGATATTCCGTATAAAATATGCCGGTCCGCCATAGATAGGCTGTGCGCTCAAGGCAGCATGTCCGCTATTGAGGCAAAGGTTGCGCATAAAGCGGATGTTGTGCGTGCCGGTGTCGACTTCGACAGGATTGTCGTAAATATTGCAGTAGTAGTTATTGTAGAAGTCGATATTGGCATGCGGCCCGCCCGGCTTTCCCGGGAACGAAAGGCTTCCTCCCTGATCGACGCACGTCCCATCCCAGAAATTCTCAATACGGTTGTAGCAAATAACGTGGCCCTGTCCCGCCACCGTGACCGCGTAGTAGGAGCCATTGGGGCCGTTTATTTTCATGGGGTAGCCGGGCAGTGTTTTATACGGAACAAAGTCACCCCCAAACTCCCCCATCAGCACTTTCGGATTGAATCGGCCGATGAGCACGTTGTCAGCGATGTAATAATTCTTGGATGCCTGGTAGGTGCCCCAGATGGCCATGCATACGTTCTCAAAACGGCATTTTCTGACCGTCAACCCGCTGCTGCCGATCACGTTCTTTAAACCCGTGTAAATAGCCACATCGGTATTGCGGAAGGTAAGGCCCTCGAAGTACAAATAATCGGCTCCCATGGCATCGAAGAGGATAGAACAACCGCCACCGTCGAAGACGACCTCGCCATCCCCTGCGCCCTTTATCACAATAGGCCTCTCGGCCGTGCCGCTCTTGGTAAGCCTGGTCGTTCCAAACCCGTCTGATCCGACTCCACCTCTCATTCGGGAATTATAGCTAGTGCGATCACTCTGATAGACGCCGGCATGTATCAGGATAGTATCGCCGGGTTCCGCCGCCCCGTAAGCCGATACCAGGCCCAAAAAGACCTGCTTATCTTTGGCGCCTTTGTAATTCATGGGGTACGCGTGCAGGATCCGTCCGCCCGCGAAAGGTTTCGGTTCCGGACGTGTTCGCACCGTGACCATTTTTTGCTTGGTTCCATCCACGCCGTCCGGATCGGACATCTGAAATTTGCACTCATACTCCGTATCAGGTTCCAAATCCAGTATGCTTCCGGCAAACATGTTGGGGCCTACAAAATCGCGAATAAAGCTCCCGCCCGCTTCTTCATTTTGGAGGCGCAGAAGCGGTAACCCTTCTTTCCAGGCGGTCGTCCCTTTTTTGCGGTATTGGACCGCAACCGCCGCATTACGGTTATCATCGCCCTCAATGTTCCATTCAAATCCAAGGCAAATAAGAGTTGGATCTCCGATGACAAACTGTCCCGGCTTTACCTTATTTCCATGATTTGCAGGCGCGACGCCAGTAGCAAAGCTCGCCAGGCCTAGAAGAAACACAAAGATCAGTGAAATCATCACCAGCAAATTGCTTTTGCTTTTCATGCCTGACCTCCTGGAGATAATAATTCGCTTTTTGTGTGATGCGAGCAGGATAGCATAGGCTAGTCGGAAAACTGCCCAAATTCTCCTGGGGACATGTTAAGGAAGAAAAATTACCGCAGTGAGCAAGAGGTAATGGCCGGTCTGTTTTTTCCGCTATTTCGCATTGGCGAATTCGTTGTATGGAGCCCACCGGACAAAAACAATATTCTATCATTTCATTTGGAATGCACACATAATAGCAGCATAGCAGCCCGATTGCCAAAAGAGACTTCAAATGGGAGAAAAGCTTATGAAAGCTGAAAAGAAAAAAGCTCGTCTCACAAGGAGGAATTTTATAAAAACGGCCGCCGTTAGCGCAGGCTCGGCCGCTCTGGCCGGCGCCGGTTCGAAAGATACCGCGGCGGCCCAACAAAGTCAGGTTTCGAAATGGGACTATGAGGCGGAGGTCGTTGTGCTGGGAATAGGGGGAGCCGGCCTTAGCTCCGCCATTGCGGCTCGTGATCTGGGCGCCGACGTGCTGATCCTCGAGAAGGCATCCGAGGCTCACGCGGGAGGCAACAGCAGGGTAAGCATGCAGGGTGTTTGGTGTCCGCCCAACCTCGATGAAGCCCTTACCTATCAAAAGGCGCTCAATGGCCGGTATCCAGTCCCCGATGAAGTATTTCAAGCCTATCATGAATACACCACAAAGAGCTTCGAGTGGCTGAAAAAAACATGCAGCGGAAAAATCAGTCAGCGTTCCGCCGGCGCCGCCCAGGCAGAATATCCTGAGTTGCCTGGATCTGGAAGCGGCTATATGTGCGGCTCTGCAGAGGGGTGGGGATACTCCAGGCTCTGGAATATGCTCAAAGAAGCTGTTGACAAGAGGCAAGCAAGGATCATGTATGAAACGCCTGGAGTTGAATTGGTCCAGGATTATAAGAGTAGGGAAATCCATGGTGTAATCGCGGAAAGACAAGGTAAAAAGATATATGTCAAGGCGAAAAAGGGTGTGATCCTGTGTACCGGCGGGTACGAAAACAATCAGGAGATGATCCGTGACTACCTTCTGCTGCCGTACGCATACCCATTTGGCAGCCCCTATAACACAGGGGACGGTATAAGAATGGCTCAGGCCGTGGGCGCCGACCTTTGGCATATGGCGAATATGTGCGGTACGGTTCTAAGTTTTAAAGCTCCTGGTTGTGAATGGGCCTTTGGAGCCGGATTCACCCTGTCGGCCGGGGGATACATTTTTGCTGCCAGTGACGCTACAAGGTTCGTCAACGAAAACCAACCTGGCAGACACGGCAAGGTAGCCTACCACGGTACCTACGTTCATCTTCCCCCGCCCTTGCCCGTACACGCGGTTTTTGATGAGGTTGGGCGAAAGAGTGGCCCGCTTTACAGGGCTGATGAATTCTGGTGCTGGCACGGAGTGATTGAAAAATATAAATGGAGCGCCGACAGCAGCGTGGAATTGCAGAAGGGCTGGATTCTCAAGGGCGATACCCTACGCGAGCTGGCCTCAAAAATGGGGAAAAATCCGGATACTCTGGAAAAGACCCTGGCCACATGGAATCGGTCTTGTGCGGCAGGTAACGACTCGGAATTCGGCAGGCCGAAGGAACGAATGATCCCGATACAAACTCCGCCCTATTATGCCATGGAGCTGGTGCCCGCCTTCGTGAACACTTTGGGGGGGCCGCGACACAACGGGCGCGCTCAAGTGTTGGATACGAAGCGAAAGCCCATCCCAAGGCTGTACTCCGCCGGAGAGCTTGGCTCCATATTCAGCTTTGGCTACCAGGGGACGGGCAACTTTGGTGAGTGTGTCGCTTTCGGACGCATTGCGGGCGAACGCGTTGTTGCCGAGAAGCCGTGGGCGTAAGATTATTACCGTCTTTTGATGCTGATCTTACAGAACCTTTTGCGCAGAAAGCGTTCGACATTGAGAGCGGCATAGAAAACTGCGGATAACCCAAAGACTTGGAGGATGCCATGCGATTCGTATATTCAGTACTGGGAAGAGCCGCACTTTTAATTTTCAGTATGGCAACAGCATTTGCGGCCGATTGCGACCGTGCGTGCCTGATTGCGATCGCGGATAAATACCTGGTTGCGTTGGCGGCACACGATCCCCAGAATGCGCCCTTGAGCAGTAGTGTCAGGATGGTTGAAAACGCAAAGCGTATCCGGCCGGGAGAAGGCCTCTGGAAAACGGCATCGGCCGGTCCGACGGAGTTCAAGATTGTCGTGCCAGATCCCCTATCGCAGCAGGTCGGCGGCATGGTTATCCTGCAGTCCGAAGGGAAACCTGTACAGGTTGGTTTCCGGCTGAAGTTGGCTGACGGCATGATCATCGAAGCCGAACATTTGATTGCCATCCCGCGCGGCGGCGAGCTTCCGGCGACATTGAACAAGGTTCGTCCTGCCATCCCGATGGAAATACCCTATGAATATGCCGACTCGCGCGGCCGGCTGATTCACATCGCCAAGTCCTATTACGATGCCGTGGATCTGAACAACGGTTCGCTTGCGCCCTTTGCCTCTGATTGTGGTCGTCACGAGAATGGGTCGCGCACCGCGCCGTCTGGCGGTCCGTTGAGCGGACCCGACATCCCCGGCGCAGTCCAACGGCCGATCGGGCTCTTGGGAATGATCGATTGCAGGAGCCAAATCGACTTGCAAACGTTCGAATACATCAGCGAGATTGCCAGTCGCCGAGTCGAGATCGCCGATGAAAAGACTGGGCTGGCGCTCGGCTTTTCCGACTTTCGTCACGCGATGGAGAAAAAACAATTTAGAATACTCAATGATCCGGGGCGTGAGACGGTCGATAGATCCTACAATCCCTTTGATACGCTGGCGATGCATATCTTCAAAATCTGGGGTGGCCAGATTCATGAAATCGAGGCCATAGGCGTTGTCGCACCGTACAACTCGCCAAGCGGCTGGGAGTAGCAAAAAACCGCCGTTTTGCCATGCGCGGACCCGAAGACCGGCGCGCTTCCGTGATTTTCTATGCGCCGTATAAGTGAAGTAAAGCCTGAAATCGTGGATTATCGTGCAGCTGTTTTCATGCCGGGTCCGGCCTCAGGGCGCCTGACTTGAAACCTTATGGCGGTTCAACTTTTTCGTTGTCAAGAGGAATGTTGCATTTTATATGGCAATTATCTTGACAATGCCTCGGCTAAACAGGTAATAGAAAGCCACTTCATGCTTTCAAACGTGCTATTATAAATGGCCGATAATTTTAAATAGTTACTGTCGCGAAACAGGTTTTTTGACCAAGCTCCGCAAGAGACGATCAAAGAATAGCCAGGGGTGAGCGAAGCGAACCCCTGGTGAGAATCGGCAAGAGAAGAGCCCTGAAAGGGCGACAGGTGGAAGATTCAGGTCGCCGCGGGGATGGTAAAGAAAGCGATACTGGCTTGCGCTTGGCTATCTTTAATGGTATCCGCTGCACTGCAATTTTCCTGCAAAACCAAATTTGAGCAGAAAGAGGAGAAAAAGGAGTGCGTATGCATAAAATTGCGACTGTTTTATTAACGATCGTCCTCGGTATGTCGGTGGCAACGGGCCCCTCACCAACTCCGTTCGCCAGCGCCGCGTCCGACATTCAATACGAGGTTCTTAGCCCGTGGGCGGAAATGGATTCGATACCGCCGAGGGGAATCTCGCCGCGACTGGAGAGTCTGGCCGGCAAGAAAATCGGGCTGTTCCTCAACACTAAGCGCGCCGCCAAACCTATGGCAGAAGCGATAGCGAAGAGACTGAAGGAGAAATTTCCTACTTCTGAGACCAGCGTTTTTGCATCCCCCCTGTCGACCGTCATCTTGAGAAACGAGAAAGACGGAGATAAATTTGCCGCTTGGGTGAAGAGTATGAACGCGGTGATCCTTTTGGTCGGCGACTGAGGGTCCTGCACAAAGTACCTCGCGTACAACGGAGTTTCCGTCGAGGACCTTGGCACGCCGGTCGTGGTACTGGCGAATTACGGTTTCGTTAAAGACGCCCAGGCAGCAGCATCTGTCAAGGGAATGCCCGGCCTAAGAATACTGAGTGAAAATGTGGCGTGTGAATCCACTGTAGCTGCGGATATCGAAGCCGGCATAGATGCAGCTATGCCGGGAATTATTGCCGCATTGACTAAACCGCTTACCCCCAGCGAGAAATCGCCAAAGCCGAAAGCGGAGAAGTCCCCCCGAATAGTTTTTAAGGGAAGTCAGCAAGAGGTCAACCATTTCTTTTACGGCAAGGGCTGGACGGATGGCCTGCCGATAGTGCCGCCAACCGAAAAAGCAGTGGCAGAAATGATGACCGGAACGGACCTGCCGGCTGATCAGGTGGTGGCCAGGATGGTCCCGAAGTTAGGCAAGGCTACCGTTGAGAAAATTGCAGTAAACGCGGTCATGGCCGGCGCTCTTCCTACTTATATGCCGGTGCTGATAGCGGCTGTGCAAGCTTTGGCCGATTCGAATACCAGATTCGACGTCTTTCAAACAAGCACGGGCTCGTGGGCTCCTTTCTTTGCCATCAACGGCTCGGTACGCAACGATATCAATATCAATTGCGGCTCGGGCGTTTTCAGTCCCGGGAATATGGCCAATGCCGCCATTGGACGCGCCGTCGGCTTAATGGTCAAGAATATCGCTGGAGTGAGAAAAGGGATCGAGGACATGGGAGTTCTGGGCAATCCCGAAAAATACAGCCTTGTACTCGGCGAGTATGAAGAAGAAAGCCCCTGGGAACCTCTGCATGTCGAGCGCGGCTTTAAGAAAGAGGACAGCGCCCTGACCGTATTTTTCCCCAATAGCTATTCGCAAACCATCCCCGCGCAGACGAGTGCTCAGGGAATTGCCGAAAGACTCGCGAGCATGAGTCCTTACTCGCTGTCCTGCCTGGTGGTCATCCCCGATCATGCTCGTATTCTTTCAAGCGAAGGGTGGTCGAAGAAGAAGCTCAGGGAGTTCATTTTGGAAAACACGCCTCGGGGCGAAATGCGCAGGACGCTCAAAGACGAGGATTTCATAGTTGTCGTCGCAGGCGGGCCAGGTGTCTGGATGGGGGCATTGAAAAGCTCGGGCGGTTTCGGGAACAGTTTCGTTACCAAAAAAATAGAGCTTCCCCGCAATTGGGACAAGCTTGTGGCAAAATATAAAGGTATTGTTCCCAACTACGAAATTTACTAGCGCAGTGCATCCAACAGATCTTGACCTATGGCCATTGGGATCAACCCGATTGGAAGCGCGATACATTTGAATCTAAATCCGGATGCGATTCAGTCTTACCGGACGGCCCTGGAGAAACCGTCTCAAAATTGGGGCAGAGGATCTCGGGGCTTTACATTTGAATCGCGGCTATGCAAGTTCTGAGATGCGACCCCATCCACTGTCCTGAAAGGACGGCGTTTCAAAGCCCGGGGTGGGCTGAGCTTTGTGCGGCCTGCCCCGGGAAGACGACAGATAGACCGATCTACGCCGAAGGGGTTATGTTTTGATTCTCAGAATAACTCATCCTAGCCAATCGCGGAAAACAACCCTTCGGGGTAGATCTTGCCATGATTCGATACCCGGAATCGGCAGCGCTTTTTGCCGCCTGCCCTGGGCTGTGTGAATCTGCCCCTATCGGGGCAGTAATTTTGACACAGTCTTTGGAGAACCGTCCGCACATGATTTTGTCGTAGCCAAATGTCAAACGACATTGACCCATGCCGGCCGTTTGAATGGTTTAGGGCGCGATCCTCGCTTTAACGAGTCCAAAGGCGCGGGAACCTGCTGGATAATCGGCCGCAATGCCTGTGCCGCCCATGCATCCGGTCCATTCTCACGGTTTATGCGACGGCGGATGGACCACCGGCGCAACGATGGGCGCCCACACATTTCGAAACAGGAGACATGCGATGCCGACAACTCCTCAGCGCACTATCGTGCGTGCCCTCATTTTCAATGCTTTTCTAGCGTCCTCCGTTTTCGCTGCGGCCAGTCAGGTGATCGAGGTCTATAACCCGGCCGGCATACGCGAAGATGGAGCCTATATCGACAAACTTCTCAAGAGTGTCATGGCGGCTACCGGCAAGACGCGGCCCTCTTTGGCGGGAGAATTTGTCGAGGGGCGAACCGAGAAAATTACGATCGTCAAGGATGCTTTTGCGGAGGTCAACGATCTGTTTTACAGGCGCGGGTGGAGCGACGGTTTGCCGATCGTGCCTCCAACCGCCGAACTCGTCAAGGAGATGCTGCGCGGCGTTGATATGCCCGCCGAAAAGGTGATCGCCTCGGTGCCGCCCAAGGGGGGGCAGGCTACCGTGGAGAAAATTGCCGTCAATGCAGTTATGGCGGGGTGCCGGCCGGAGTACATGCCGGTGCTCATTGCGGCTGTCGAGGCCGTGTCCGACCCGGAGTTCAACCTGTCGCAGGTGGCGACCACTACAAGCAATGACTCCCCTTTGATCATCGTCAGCGGCCCGATCGCCCGGCAACTGGACATCAATTCAGGGTCAAACGCGCTGGGGCGCGGCTGGCGGGCCAATGCGACGATCGGCCGGGCCCTGCACATGATCATCAACAACATCGGCGGAAGTTGGCCGGGTGTCAACGACATGTCTACTTTAGGTCAACCGAGCGAGTTCGCGAATTGCGTTGCTGAAATCGAGGAGGGGAATCCCTGGGCGCCTTTACGCGTCGATTTGGGCCACTCGAAAGACTCGAATCTCGTTACAGTCGTCACGGCGGAATCCTATCAGGCGATTGTGGGATTGGGTCTGACCTCCGAGCAGTTCCTGAGCCTCTTGACAGACCGACTCGTGGGACTCCAAAGCGCGCGAATGGGAGTGACGCTGTTGATTCTCAATTACGACACGGTCGACATACTGGCGGGTGACGGATGGACGAAGGACAGACTCAAAAAGCACATCGCCGAGCATGCCGTAACGCCCGCCGCCGAGCTTAAAAAAGGGTTCAACCGTCCGTCCGGCGAGGCGCCTGGAGCGTCCGACTCCATTCCCGGGGCAGCCGACGCGTCGAAGGCGATGATCCCTGCGCCTGCCGTCGATCAACTGCTCATATTGGTTGCAGGCGGGCCTCCGGGAGAGAAAAACATGATCGTTCCCGTGTGGGGCAGTTCCAAAGCCGTGAGCCGAGAGGTGAAGCTCCCCGCCAATTGGGAAAAGGTACTGGCCGCAGGCGGCAAGTAAGATATCCCATTTGGCACAGGAGATAAAAAAGGCACACGCGGATGCTCTTTCAGCGACCTCGGTGCCCATAAAGCCACCGGCTTCCGACCATGCGCCCTCACAGGCTGAGTCCTGCCAGCAAGCGGCCATCAGGAAAAGGGAAGTGTCCCGCAGAGCATGCGTAAAACTGCTCTGCAAGGTTTCTTTTCTCCGTATGCTCCGCGTAAAATAGGAATAACAATCGTTCGCCCCGCTTTGCGGGGACAGGCCACGGTCACGGCTTCCAGCCGTGGCCGATTCGCCTGTCACTTTTGGCTGGCGCTGCATGCTCTTTGCGTCCGGACGATGCTCCTTGAAAGAGCACGCGTGGCATGCTGCGAACGCAGCACAAATCCCGAGCGGACTAACGACCTGCTTTAGTAAGTGCGGCGCCGCGTATCAGTTTTGTGGCTTGCCCGGTCGGTGATTCCCAGACATACGAATATCCCGGCGAACCCCCCACCACGGCAATGTGGATCCGTTCCGGTTTCTGGAGGCAGGGGACATCCGCTATGTTTTCAATTTTTTTCTCTTGCCCTTGTTCGCCCCAGGTCCAAAGATATGCGGGCGTTTTCCCGCTTTCGATGGACTTGCGAAGGTTTTCTTTCTCTTCTTTTCTAAGTTCCGAGTACGGAGTGCGCGCATGCAAAAAGATCCACCATTTAATATCCTCTTTGCTAAACCCCACCGTGGACAGTTGGTGGGCGAACGTCGGATCAATTGCTATGACGACCTCATTGGATGCCGATCCCAAAGGCGTGTTCACGATCTCCACTGTTTTCGCCAGGTCTTGCAGGCTCTCATATGGAGTCGCGGGCACGACTGGCCCGCCGGGGCCGCGTTTGTGGTGCATATAATTCACTACCGTTACGGTGCTGTCTTCGGGCTTGAATCCCCGCTCAACATGGTACGGCTTCCATGGGCTCTCTTGCTCATTTTCCGCAAAAGTCGTGTTCCCAAACGCATCCTGCCGTCCAAGCAAGCACATATCGTTTTGTTGCGGCCACATGTGCCCGCAATTGATCATGCACAGCCTGACAGCACGTCCAATGGAGTTATTCGCCCGGAATCCATGGCCCATATAGGCTGCCCCGGAATTGATTCCCAATTCTTCAGCGATCGGGCCGTTGACCATAATGAGCGGGCTTACGCATCCCGCAGAGGCCTGCAGGTGCAGGGCGCTTAATCCTTCCCCTGTGATGGCCTCCATAGCCGCAATGATCACCGGCAAATACTCCGGCCTTGCCCCCGCCATTACGGCATTTGCAGCAATCTTTCTTATTGTTGCCTTCCCACCTTTTGTGGCGACAATGCCTATCACTTCATCAGGAGAGCGGCTCGTTCCTGTAAGCATCCAATCGACAGCCTCTTTGGTGGGGGGCATTATGGGCAATCCATCGGCCCAGTGGCGCTCGAGAAATCCTTTGTACAGCGCCTCGGATGCTTCGTTATAGGTCGCTCCAGTGAACCTTAGGATTTCCTCGTCCTTCTTCGCCTTCTTCGAGGCTTCAGTCCCGCCTGTTTCTTCCGGGGTCAAAGGACGTTTTAATGCATCGAGGACTTTATCAAAAATCGCAGCCGCAACGTCCTTCATCAACGGTTCCTGAGTCCGCGCCGTATAGTAATTTTTGGCAGGCACCGCTACAAGGCGCACCGTAGGCATTGCGGAGTCTTGAGCCGCTGAAAGAGCATCACTGAGGAAAGAGGAAGTGACAATGCCTACGCCGGGTTTGCCGAGTTTTTCCAGTTCGATAGTATCGTGGCTAACCAGCCACGTACATCCCCCTCAGTCCCCTGTGCTGTGGATGAAGGTGTCGATTTGAGATGCCAGCTTCTTGGCTTGTTCTGCCGAAACCTTCATCATCCTAAGGCGCACGACATTTGCATCAGGGACTTTTTGCTTGAGCAATTCCTCGATCTTCGTTAGAAAGAGCTCGGCACCGGGTTTGTTATTGGCAATCAATCCAATTCTTTTGCCCGCCAGATCCGCAAGCCGAGGCGCGGGGTGAAGAATGGACGGCGGGGGCGGAATTTCCGCCCGCGGACTTACAACCTCCAATGTCACCTGAGCAAAACCTGAGCTGATCCCAAACAAGCCAGCTATCAGGCATGCTCCCAATAGAGACCTCAGTATTCTCTTCTTCATAGCCATGCCTCCTCGTTCTCCTGATGATTTCAGAGCAATTCAATGTTGAAAACGGGCGTCCCGCAGAATGCAGCAACTCCGGATGCGCCCCATTCTCCAACTTCGGCTTTGGAAGATACGGTATTCTACCGGAAGCCTGCGGGTAGCTTCAATTCTATCCAAGCAAAATCTCACACTCCAGATAGGTGTCGCTCCTATGAATAAAGAGCCGCACTGCCTTTTTGCCTCAGGGGATTGAAGATCGTAACTCCGAGGAGCACTTACAGTCCTTTCAGGCCAAGGCTCCTGGCGATGATGAGCTTCATGATTTCGGTTGTGCCGGCAAAGATCGACAGAATGCGGACGTCACGGTAAAGGCGGCAGATGCGGTATTCCTCGGTGTAGCCATATCCTCCATGCAGCTGGAGAGCCTGATACGCAACTCTGTTAACCATCTCGCCAAGCCATGCCTTCGCCATCGAGACCTTTACATTGATATTCTCTCCCCTGTTGAATTCCTCAATGAGGGTGTTAAGGAAAGTGCGGCCCAATTCCACATCCGTTGCCATTTCTGCAAGTTTGAAAGCATTATGCTGGAATTCAGCCACCGGGCGCCCGAAGGCCTTCCGAGTCTTGGCGTAGTTCAGGCCTTCTTTGAAGCACTCCTCCGCCATCGCCTGGCACTTGACGCACACCTCGAGCCTCTCGCGGTCAAGACATTCCATCATATACTTGAAACCCTTCCCCTCCTCGCCGAGCAAATTTCCTGCCGGAACGCGGCAATCTTCGTAAAACAGCTCGGCCGTATCCTGCATATGGCGGCCCATTTTGTCGAGCTGACGTCCACGATGGAATCCGGGGCTGTCTGCCTCTACGGCGATCAGGGTAATGGATCGGTTATTCTCCGATGGGCCGGTTTTGCAGGCTGTAATGATGATGTCCGCGAATATGCCGTTTGTAATGAAGGTCTTTTGACCGTTGATGATGTAGTGGTCCCCATCCCGCACGGCTTTTGTTCGGATCGCTGCCAGATCCGATCCCGCATTGGGTTCGGTAAAAGCGATGGCACAGATAGCCTCTCCTGTTGTGGTTTTTGGCAACAGCCTTTTTTTCAGCTCTTCTGTGCCGTAGTGAAAAAGATAGGGGGTCGCAACATCGCTATGGAGTGGGACTCCAACCCCGAAGCCTTCGCCACGGGCAAGCTCTTCATTTATTATGGCTGAATATCTGAAGTCGAGGTCCAATCCCCCATATTCCTCCGGCAGCCATGGACAGAGGAATCCCATTTCCCCCATCTTTATCCACAGAGCACGAGGAACTGCCTGTTTCTTCTCCCATTCCTCCCGGTGGGGAGTAATTTCAGCAGCAACAAATTTGCGGAATGCCTGTCTAAAATTCTTCTGTTCCGGAGTTTCTTCAAATAGTGGCATTTGTCTCCTTTGTCATTGTAATTTATTGAAAACCGTCATCCATGCATTCGCGTTTGCCTCGAATCACGGAATTTCAAAACGGGTGCAGTTTAAGATTGACCTCAGCCGAAATCCACCTAAAGATGCCGGTGCCGTTTATTTTAGTTCCGGCCATACTCTTTAATTGATTTCAGCATAGCCTGCATGTCTTCAATGCGAGCCTTATCCGGCATTTTGATGACGAGGATAAGTCCGCCGTTTTTGCCGCATTTATCAATAAGATCTTTCATGAAGGATTCCAGCTGGCCGAGCGACCACAGTTTGCTGGTATTCGGAGTGCGGATTAACAAACAGGTGTGGCCTCCCAGAATTCCCTTTGCGCGGACCGCATCCACGGCTTCTATCGAAGCCAGTATCTTCCCTTTGGGTAGCTCCAGCATGCATTCCAGCCTGTCGCCGAATTTGGATTCGAAAAAGGGCACAGGGACATAGCCGAGGTCCACATGTGTCTGCAAAGACTTCTTCAATCCCGGCCAATAAAATTTCTTAAACTGGGCGTCGGACATGAAGGCCAGATCGCCTCTCCAGAGCGGCATCGCAATCCTTTGAGGATAGTCCCGATGGGAGCGATCGGCCGGGATGGCCTGTGCGATGCGGCGTTCCAGTATCACCTCACAAGCTTTGAGCAGCTTCTCGGGTCGACGATACATGTCGAGCATCGATCCTTTCATTCCGCGCAGGAAGCTCGTGACGGTATCAAAGGGCGCTCCGCCCACACCGCCGCGCACAAAACTGGCGAATGGAGGAAATCCCAGTTGGGCCAACTCTTCCTGAGTATTGCCGACGGTCTTAAAGAATTCCCCTGCATGCTTTCCGGCCGCGGCCAAATGCTTGGCCATTTCGAAAAACTCCGGGCTGGCCAAGAGAGGCGTGAGGGCTTCAAAACCCATGAACATGCTGTCCAGGGGGGGCAGTTTGGCCAGAGGACTTAAAGCCCCGTATACGCGGGGAAGGTAGCGGCGGATCATGAAACCCGAGGGGTCATTCAGGAACATGTCATACTCGTCTTCCTTCATGTATTCCCCTTCGATGAACTGGTAGTTATAGTCCTCCGGTTTCGGTCCGCCGGGCCATACGACATTCTTGACATCCATCTCGGTCATGGCGGCGCCAGATGACGGGAACCCGCCTTCAGCCATATCGGGCTCCAGATCCACGGCCATTTGTCGCATGGTCCGCTTAAGCGTGATGGGATCATAATAGGCGGCCGAATTGGGAATTCCGGAATAGGCGTGGGGTTCGATCAAAACTGAAAAGGGCACGCGGTCCGGCACCCTTAATTCGATTGCATCCCTGACGCGCCGGGCTCTTTCCGCATAAAGCTGTTCCACGGTTTGGCCAGTCCGTTCCTCAATCTGCCTCTTGAGTGCCAATTTCTCTTCCTGATATTTCTCAATCTCAGCAGGGGTTGTCATTATTCACTCGCCTTTTGGAATGATGCGGAAAACTAACCGCCTGTAGTTGCCGGTATCTGCACTAATTCAATAAACTCCTGATCTCTGTATTCCTCCCGGGAAACGATTTTTGCAAGCTCGTCATAGGAGCGTACGTTCTGCCCATCAACCACAACAATCTGGTCGGCAAAATTAAAGAGGTACCTCACCTCCTCCAGGTCGTATATATCCTCCCCGGGATCTCCAAAGACTTTGACCAATAGCTTGGGCATCGGGATCTGGCAACCTTTTTTATGCGTGGCCCGGAACGTTGTTGCAGGCCAGTATCGTTCGCTTGACCAATGTTTTGGCTATTTGGATTTTAAACCTGTTATACGGTAGCGCTATGGCATCAGAGACCGCTTCTGCCCCAGCATCTTCGGCCATAGCCTCATCAATGGCTTTTCCTTTGATCGCATCTTCGGCTTTCGTCGCACGGTAAGGATTGCTGTATACCGCATTCAAGCAGATCCGGGCTGATTGAACGACTCCGTCCTTGTTCTCTATGGCGGCTGCGCAATTTACGATAGGAAAGTCGATAGATTTTCTCATGGCGAACTTGAGGAATGAGCTCTTCACGTTGGCAGCCGGCCGGGGTATCCGGATCTCAGTTATTATTTCATCGTTATCCAGAATAGTCGGCTTCAGTCCTTTATCCGCAACCCAGAACTCGTCCGCTTTTATCTTTCTCTCGGAGGTTACAATCGTGGCATCCAAGGCAATCAATGCCGGTGCGACGTCCGACGGATTCACTCCGTCGCATCCGCAGTTGAAACATCTCCTGGCTTCCGCCTCAACGGCTCTTAGGTCCAGTCCCGGAACATCTTCTTTATCCAGGCAGTAATCGGATGGAGATTGCTCTGGTGTTTTAATCCGGCTGGATTTTTCCAGGCACTCGCTATCGCAGCGGGTCAGATGTTCCACTTTCTTCTCGATCTCTAAAGTACCCCTGCCTTCAAGAAAATGATTGATCGCTTCTGCAGCCCGTCGTCCCGACGCCAGAGCGGCCACCGCAGAAAGAGGACCGGAAATTGTGGCATCTCCTCCGGCAAACACTTTGTTGATGCTGGTGGCCTGTGTGCCGGGATCAACAACAATCAAGCCCCTGTCCATATTCAATCTCGATTGGACATACGACAAATTGGGTCTTTGCCCGACGGCCAGAATGACCTGGTCAGCCTTCACTGTGTTTTGGGTGGCCCGATCATAGGTGGGAGCAAATCGATGCTCGCTGTCATAGACCGAAGTGCATCGGACCAATCCCATCCCGGAGAGCTTACCCTTGGTTTTTAGGATACGGGAAGGCCCCCATGAAGGCATCAGCTTTATGCCTTCTTTCACTGCCTGCTCCACTTCTCCGGGCAAGGCAGGCATCTCATCTCGGGATTCCAGACAAGCTACAATGACTTCTTGAGCCCCCGCGCGGAGAGCGGACGTCGCAACATCCATGGCGACACTGCCTCCGCCTATCACCAATATTTTTTTAGCGCTTAACTTTCTTAATCCGCGATTGATCTTCTCCAGGAAATCCAGACCACGGTTCAGCAATCCTTCATTCGGAAGTCCCAGAACGGATGATTTCCAGGCACCGGTGGCGCAAAAGACGGCACTATATCTCTTCTGAAGATCATCGAGAGTGATGTCCTTGCCGACATTGACGCCAAACTTAAATTGCACCCCGGTGTTTTCAATAGCCTGAATCTGTCTATTCACCACATCCTTGGCCAACCTGTGAGGCGGGATGCCGTAAGCGAGAACGCCGCCGGCTTTTTCCCTGGCTTCAAAAATGGTCACGCGGTAGCCGAGTTTCCTGAGGTAATAGGCGGCGGACAGACCGGCGGGCCCGGACCCTATGACTGCCACTCTCTTTTTGCTTTCTTTCCCCGGAGCCTGATACAGCCGAGCGGCGTGATCGAGGATATAATCCCCCACGAGACGCTCGATAGACCGTATCGAGAGGGCTTCATCCAAATCTCTTCGATTGCAATTTTGTTCGCAGGTATGAGGACAGATCCTGCCCGTAATAGCAGGCATTGGGTTGGAATTCAACAGGATCTGAGCGGCTTCAGCAAGGTTGCCATCCCGGATGCTGCTCAGGTAAGAAGGAATGTCGTTCCCTGCCGGACAATGAGAGGTGCAGGGAGGGGGCGCAACCCTCGCAGCTCCAAAGATGGAGTGGTATCGATTGTCTCCGATGACAGCGTGGCACATGGCCCCACCCTTCCGTATGCAGTCAAACCGGTTTTCTTCCTTCCGGAAATACCAGCAACGAATAAGCTGGCAGAGATTGCCGCCGATGGTGCCCATGGCTCGAACATGGGGCGAAGCTGTCCGGTGAGCTGCCTCAGCAAGAGCTGCATAGCGGCTCCGGACGATGGAATGAGCGGCGATGTCCTCCAGCCGGGTCAATGCGCCTATCTTGAGAGTGCCGTTCTCTTCCTTAATATAGTCCAGTCCCGGAATGGTCTTCAGATTGACCAAAACTTCAGGATAGTCGTGCAGCACCTCAAACCGCATGGTGCCCACCAGATCAGTTCCGCCGGCGAGGGCCCAGGCTTTATCCCCGTATTGACGAAGAATTGAGACCGCATCATCCAGGCTGGCAGCATTGATATGCTCAAATTTCATTAGGCTCTTCATTGGAATTACCTCTTATGCTTTTCCCAACGCTCTAAGGACTCTTTCCGGCGTAACCGGGGTTTCCTCAATCCACTTGCCGATCGCGTTATAAACGGCGGGGACCAATATTGCTGCGGCTGTAGCCGCCTTGCCGGCTTCGCTGCAGCCGTAAAGTCCATAGGCGCTCCATCCCACGTGTGTTTCCACGATGGGAGCCTCAATGGGGCCCATATCCAGTATGGTCAGCATCGGGTAGCCAAGCAGGTTGTCGTTCAGCTTGACCCCGGTACGCGGGTCATAGTAGATGGCTTCCGTGGCGGAGACGCCTACGCCGGAATAGGCCCCGCCAAGGAGTTGTTGCTCATTCACATCGGGATTCAGCGACTGGCCTACGTCGTAAGGATGCGCCAGTCGGGTCACTTCAACCTGTCCGGTTTCGGTGTCCACCTCGACTTCAACGAAAACGCACTGCCGGCCCATGCTAAACGGTTCCTTCACCACGGGAGGTTCATCTGCAGTTTCACCGACAAAGAACTCTCCAACTTCCGCATGCGATTCCAGGCCTCGAGGGCGAAAAGAGACGACCCTTCGGACCGGCATCCTGTTTTCCGGATGGGCCTTCTCATAAATGACGCCGTCTTTGATATCCAGGTCTTCAATATTTTTGCCCAGGAACGGAGAGACTGTTGCCGGGACCTTGTCGCCGTAATTGATGTTCGTGGCTCCCATTTGAAATTTGACAGCATATTCCAGAAGGCGCTGCTTCATTCTCCTGGCATTCATCACCAGAGCATAGGTGTTGAGACTGGAGCCCATGGAACCCATGGGGGGAACCGCATCAAAATAGAAATAATCCTTGAATTCTATTTTGACGTCTTCATAGCGCAGCCCTATTTCATCCGCCGCAATCTGACAATAGGTGGAAGGAGCGGACTGGCCGCAATCCGTGCGCCGATAGAAAATGGTGGCAGTTCCATCTCTGGCCAGCGATATGCCCGGAACGCCCCCCTTCCTGGCGCCGGTATGCCAGCAGCCCACCGCGTAAAAGCCGACTCCGTGCATCCTGCCATTGGGGAGCCTGCGCGTGCCTGGAGGGTGCCACTTCCGATCCCAATCGAAAGCTTTCTTGCCCGCCTCGACAACTTCCTTCAAGCTGTCCCTGAGGGGCATTCCGTTGGGCTTCTTGACATGCTCGTTCAGCCAGGCCACATCATGCCCATGAGCGCCATCGTTGAGCAGCTGCACTTGTATCGGATCCATATTCAAATGGGCGGCCACTTTATTTATAACCAGGTTCGAAAGAACGCAATTGGAGGCGCCGTCTTTCCAGCAGGACTCATGGGCTTTGCTCCAATAGCTGTGCACTTCATGAACCAGGATATTGGGGGTTTTGATGGCATCTACAAATTTGCTGGGCAGAGGATGGCCGGCTATCTGGAGGGTGTCAATTTTGATCGATACGATAGTGCCGTCGTTATTAAAACCTATCTTGAAACGATTTGTCCCGGTCTCATAGCTGGTGCCTTCCCAACTCATGGCATAATCGTCCACTACCTTGACCGGCCGCCCTGTTTTCCTGGCTGCGATGACTGCATATCGGCAAAGCTGGGCGACCAATCCCATGGCATTGCCGCCGAAGGTCGCTCCGTTATAGGGCGTATGAACCTTCACTTTTTTTGGACGGCTTTTATCGTTTTTGAATACGGGCGCTGCAATAAAGTTCACATCCGCAGGAATTCTTTGTCCATGGTACCAGACTTCCAGTTCCTCATCTTTCGGCCACGCCACGATGCTTCCGGGCTCTACGCCGGCCCAGACGTCATCCTCTGTTTTGACCGACTTAAACTCGACGACGTGGTCGGATGAGGCAAATCCCTTCTCCACATCGCCAATGTTGTAGCTTACGGTGTCAGCGAAGACATTGCTATTGGGGTTCCTTTCCGGGTGAAGCAGAGGAGCGCCAGGTTTGGCTGCCTCCTCCGGATCCAGTATGAACGGCAATTGCTCCCACTCGATGCCTCCGCCAATCAGCTTCAAAGCCTGATCGCAGATCTCTTCAGATTCGGCAACCACCAGCGCTCCCAGCCTTACGCCTTCGAAGTCGGCAATATCCGGGAGAATGTTCCGATACCAAAACCAGGAGCGCCCTATTACGGGCTGATAGGGATCCGTGAAGTCAATATCCGGATCGTCATATCGGATCACAGCCCAGACCCCCGGGATGGATCCCGCTTTGCCGGTATCCATCTTCTTGATCCTGGCGTGGGCATAAGGGGAACGCAATGCTTTTAAATACAGCATTCCCGGGAGGTAAACATCACTTGTATACACTGCTTTGCCCGAGACCTTTTCAGGGGCTTCCCTGGGACGCAAGCCTCTGCGGCCGATATAGCCGCCCTCGGGGGGCCTCCACAGCCAGGGCCGCTTTTCCATTAATTGTTCTGCCATGTTATTACTCCCCCCTCAGCACTTTGGCTGCATCCTGTATAGCCTTGATGTGCGCCGGGTAGGTGCCGCAACGACACAGATTTCCCGCCAGGGCTTCTTTGATCTCCTCCACGGTTGGATTGAGATTATGGTCCAGCAGTACCTTGGCCGTAACGAGGAAGCCGGGGGTGCAGTAGCCGCATTGGGCCGTCCAGTTCATGATGTAGGCTTCAATCAGAGGATGCTTCGCATCGGCAATGCCCTCTGCGGTTTCGATCACGGCACCCTGACAATCTGCCGCCAGCAACATACATGAAAGGGCCGCCCGGCCATCCATGATGACGGCGCAAGACCCGCAGGCTCCATAGCCGCCACAAAAATCTTTTACCGACGTAAATCCCAACTTCTGCCGCAGGACATCCCGCAGAGTCCAATTGGGCTCAACTTGTAGGCTATAGGTTCTCCCATTTACCTTCATCCTTACCGTTCTTGGCCGGATCGTTAAAGGAACTCGGATCGCGTCGATGGGAGCTATGGCTGTGATGCCGGTGCCGGTGACGCCCTTGCCGGCAGAGGCAGTTCCCTTAGGGTGTTTTCCCCTGGATATCTTGGCGGATTTCGCTTTTTTCTTTACTTTTTCTGCCAGCATAATTTGTGGCTCCTTTATCAACAACTGCAAAGAAGGCAATTTCTGCTATGCTTTTCCCAGCGCTCGGAGAACCCTTTCCGGCGTAACCGGGGTTTCCTCAATCCACTTTCCGATGGCGTTATAAACTGCGGGGACCAGTATCGCTGCGGCTGTGGCCGCCTTGCCGGCTTCGCTGCATCCGCAAAGTCCATAGGCGCTCCAGCCCAGATGCGTTTCTACAATGGGAGCTTCAATCTCGCCGACATCCAGTATGGTCAGAACAGGATAGCCAAGCAGATTATCGTTCAACCTGACCCCGGTATGCGGATCATAAAAGATGGCTTCAGCGGCGGAGACCCCTACACCCGGATAGGCACCCCCGTAGAGTTGCTGGTCATGCACATCGGGGTTCAACGATTGGCCCACATCATAGGGGTGAACCAGCTTGGTAACCTCAACCTGTCCGGTTTCGGTGTCAACCTCGACTTCGATGAAAACACACTGCCGGAGCAATGTGTATTTCTCCTGAACCTCGGGAAGCTCAGGAGCTTTATCGCCAACGAAAAAGGATCCTCCTTCAGCTGCTGCCTCTAATCCACGCGGAAGCAATGAGGTGACTCTTATTACCGGCAGCTTGTTTTCTGGATGGGCTTTCTCAAAAATGTCGCCGTCTCTGATATCCAGTTCCTCAACCTTTTTGCCCTGGAAAGGGATGAGGACCGGCGGAACTGCATTGCCATAGGCGCGTATCGCCCCAATGGGAGGGTTCACAACATGTTCCAGGAGAACTCTCTTCATTTTTCGGGCATTGACCACAAGGCCGAAAGTATTGAGGCTGGAGCCCATGGAACCTGCGGGAGGAACCGCATCAAAGTAGAAGTAGTCTATGAATTCAATTTTAACGTCCTCATAGCGCAGCCCGATTTCATCCGCCGCAATCTGACAGTAGGTTGTAGGGGCAGACTGGCCGCAATCGGGGCGGCGGTAAAAGATGGTGGCAGTTCCATCTCTCGACATTGATATGCCGGGGACTCCTCCCCTTCTGGCGCCGGTATGCCAACAGGCGACCGCGTAAAAACCGACTCCGTGCATCCTGCCGTTGGGAAGCTTGCGGGCGCCGGGCAGGTGCCACTTCCGGTCCCAATCGAAAGCCTTCTTGCCAACTTCAACAACCTCCTTCAAGCTGTCCCTGAGCGGCATTCCGTAAGGCTTCTTGACATGTTCGTCCAGCCAGGCCATATCATGCCCTCTGGCGCCGTCATTAAGCAGCTGCACCTTTATCGGGTCCATGTTCAAGCAGGCAGCTACCTTATTGACTATCAGATTGGCAAGGGTGCAGTTGGCCGCGCCATCCTTCCAGCAGGACTCATGGGGCCTGCTCCAGTAAGAATGTATCGCATGCACATAAACATTCGGCGTCTTCAAGGTATCGATAAACTTGGATGTTATCGGAAGGCCGTTTTTCTGGTTGATTTCGATCTTGATGGCGACAATGGTTCCATCATTATTAAAGCCCACCTTGTAACGGGCGATCCCAGTCTCAAAGCTGTTGCCTTCCCAACTCATGGCGTAATCATCCACAACCTTGACCGGTCGCATGGTCTTCCTGGCTGCTATTGCGGCATACCGGGCTAGATGAGAGGCAAGCCCCATGGCATTTCCGCCGAAGGTGGCGCCGTTAAAAGGCGTGTGCGCTTTCACTTTTTTCGGTTGCTTTTTATCGTTTTTGTACACGGGAGCTGATATGAAATTTACATCGACTCCGATTCTTTGCCCGTGATACCAGAATTCCAGGTTGTCGCCGACCCATTGGACAACCATACATCCGGGCTCCACGCCCGCCCAGACATCATCCTCCTTCTTGATTTCGCTGAACTCGATGACATGGTCGGATGAGGCGAATCCTTTCACCACGTCACCCTGGTTGAGAATCACCGCATCTTTCCAGATGTTGTTTTGGGAATTAATTTCGGGATGCAAAAGAGGCGCATCGGGCTGGATCGCCTTTTCCGGGTCCAGGATGAAAGGCAATTGCTCCCACTCGATGCCTTCCCCTACTAATTTCAAAGCGTGATCGCAGATTTCCTCGCTTTCGGCAATTACCAGCGCTCCCAATCGGACGCCCTGATAATCGGCCGTATCCGGGAGAATGGAATTCCGATGCCAAAACCACATGAAACCCAATACGGGTCTATAGGGGTCGCTTAAATCGATATCGGGATCATCATATCGGATTACGGCCCAGACGCCGGAAAGAGCCTCGGCTTTGCTCGTATCCATCTTCCGGATCCTGGCGTGGGCATAAGGGGAACGGTAAACTTTCACATACAGCATTCCCGGAAGATAAACGTCATTGGTATAAACGGCTCTGCCCGTTACTTTCTCCGGAGCCTCTCTGGGCCGCAGGCCGCGGCGGCCGATGGCGCCGCCTTCAGGGGGTCTCCAGAGCCAGAGCCAGTTGTCCCTTGTTTCCTTTCTGTCCGTTTCCCGATTTGCGGTCATTTTGGGTTGATTCCGTTCATGAAGCATTAAAACCGTCTCACGTTTGCTGAAATAGCCGGCCGCGCAAAACGATCTTCGAGACAGAGCCGTTGTTTCACACGATGCGCGACCTGACCTCCATTTTCCTTTTATTTTGATTTTAAACCAAGCTTTTCGTATGATAAGAAAAAATATTCGTATCCTAGTACGTATACGTACATGATAGGGTTAAGATATAGGGTAGTTTTTGTTTCTTGTCAACCGCTGAAGGCGTAAATCAAGGGTCCGGCGGGCTCTGAGGATATCGCAATGGAATAAGGGCGCAGCCCGACCGGCCTGAGACTTTATCCTGTCACACGAGAGCTCGATTTGCCCGGCCATCCTCCGCCATGCACAAAACCGGGAGGAGGGATCGATGTGGGACTTTGATGCCATCATCATTGGTGGAGGCCCTGCGGGGCTTGCGGCCGGCCTCTATTTGAGCCGCGGCAAATATCGGACTCTGCTGATCGATAGGGATGGATTTGGCGGCAACGTCAAAAATGCTGAATGGATTGAGAATTATCCCGGTTTCAGCGCAGGCGTCGCCGGGCCCCAACTCGCTTCGGAAATGACGATCCAGGCTGTCAACTCGGGCCTGCAGATGGAAATGGCTGAGGTCGCCGGGATCGAATCGTATTCCGAATCGACCTGCGTGCAGCTGACCGACGGGAGATACTTCACGGCGAAAGCGCTGATAATTGCCAGCGGCTGCCGTCCCAGGAAACTGAATATTCCCGGGGAGCGGGAACTGGAGGAGAAGGGCGTATTTGACTGCGCTCTTTGTGACGGCGGTCGGTTCCACGATAAGACAGTGGTCGTATGCGGAGCCGGAGACAGGGGCGTCACCGAAGCTCTCTACCTGGCCAGGATCGCGGCCAAAGTGTATCTGGTCGAGATCGAAGGGACGATTTCCGCCTCGGCGATTCTCAAGGAAAGGATCCGTTCCAATAATAAAATCGAGCTTCGATGCGGCGCAGAGCTGGTCAGAATATCAGGTAGCGGCAAGGTTGAAGCGGTTGAGATTCACGACACGGCGACACAAAAGACCGAAACCCTGGGTGTCGATGGCATCCTGATCGCCGTGGGAACCGATCCGAACACCGGCTTTATTGGAAATCTTCTATCCCTCGACAACCAGGGGCGCATTCTGGTGAATGAAATGATGCAAACAAACCTCCCCAATATTTTCGCGGCGGGTGACATCAGAAGCAATTCCCGGGGACAGATAGTAACTGCAGTTGGAGATGGCGCGACGGCAGCGATCGCGGTGCAAAGGCTGATGGATCAACTGTAGAGTTTTTGGAATTCCGACATTTCAGGGCGAATAGAGTGAAAGAGTACATCGACGTATTGGATCCGACTGCAACCACGACTGTAAAACAAGAACACATCGCAATGTGTCTGGATGACCTGAATGGCAAGGTCCTCGGCTTCGTGGATAACCGCAAACCCAACTTCGATATCTTTTTGGATACGGTGGAAGCAGCACTCCGTCAAAAATTTCAATTTGCGGAGATTGTCCACATTAAAAAAGGAGGGACCGGCGCGACGGTTCCCCTGACTCCGGAAGAGATGAAGCAACTTGCGCCCCAATGCGACGCCATTGTTTATGGGATCTGCGATTGAGGTTCCTGCACATCGTGGAGTATCCACGATTCGACAGAATTGGAAAAGAGAGGGATTCCGACAGCCATCATTTGCAGCGATGCATTCCTGTCGTTAGCCAAATCAGTTTCAATGGCCAGGGGGATATCGGCTCCGCGCCTGATTGCGATTCCGCATCCCCTTGCAGGCATTGCACCGGAGGAAGTGCGAAGAAAGGCTGAAAATGCCGTTGATACCATAATCGCGGTGCTTGTCGGCACGCGATAGGGAGAACACAAATGGCCAAGAAGATCATTGACTACGACGAATTGCTGTCAGGATCCATCGATATGCATCTTCATCCCGGCCCCGACGCCTTTAAATGCCGTGTGGATGCGCTGGAAGCCGCCAATCAGGCGAAGCAAGCCGGAATGAAAGCCTTCGTAATAAAAAACCACTTCTACCCGTCCGCTCCCATAGCGATGATGGTGAACCAGCTGGTTCCTGATTTCACCGCATTGGGCAGCGTCTGCCTGGACTATGAAATGGGCGGATTGAACGTGTATGCGGTCGAATATTCCGCGAGAGCAGGGGCGCGCGTGGTCTGGATGCCGACATTCTCCTCCACCAACTCCATCTCCAAAATGAGAGGACTCGGGCTTCCCCTTAAAGGAGACGGGTACTCGATCCTGGATGGCAAGGGGCGCCTGGTGCCGGAGATCGGTCCGATGCTCCCGATCATCAAGAAACACGACATGGTTCTGGCAAGCGGGCATATGTCGCCGACCGAGACGTTTGCCCTTGAAGCGGAAGCCCGCAGATTGGGCATCGATAAATTTGTGGTCACGCATCCTCTGGATCACGAGTTTTTCTCCGAGGCTTTCACCAAACAGGATCTGGTTCAGCTGGCAAAGAACGGCGCTTTTATCGAGTGCACCTTCCTGGCCTTCCAGGCATCCGAGTTCCGACATGATCCCGCCGAGATGGTGGACGTAATCAAGGCGGTGGGCGCCGAAAAGTGCATCATGTCGACGGATCTCGGTCAAATATGGAACCCGCCGCCTGTCGAAGGCATGAGAATGTTTATAGTCACTTTGATTAAATATGGCTTAAGCGAAGAAGAAATTACCCTGATGGCCAAGACAAATCCGGCCAAACTGCTCGGATTGAGCGCCTGAT
This sequence comes from uncultured Acidobacteriota bacterium, assembly GCA_964474425.1. GTDB lineage: Bacteria > Acidobacteriota > UBA6911 > UBA6911 > UBA6911 > UBA6911. Next base: position 2,328 of record CAYYTC010000029.1, on the reverse strand, counting down.
ACATGCAGAGGTGATCTCCGGTGGATGACGTCCGCAGCCTGGTATCGAAAAGAGTTCGCGTTGAGAATTGTGAAGACGCCATAAACAACGCCTTCATCAAGTTTGGCTGGAGCGACGGCCTGCCGATCATCGCACCCACGGAGGAGCGGGTACGCAGAATGCTGTCCGCTATCGGCAATGGAGATCCGCAGGAAGTGGTGGCAATCCTTCCTCCAAGGATGGGATCCGCCACGCTGGAAAAGACCGCCATCAATGCCGTGATGGCCGGATGCCTGCCCGAGTATCTGCCGGTGATTGTCGCTGCCCTGAAGGCGATGTCTGATGAGAAATTCGGGCTCCGTGGCGTGCAATCAACAACGCATCCTTGCAGCCCCTTGATTGTGGTCAACGGTCCCATCGCGCAAAGAATAGGATTGAACGGCAAAGGCAATGCATTGGGACCAGGAGTCAGAGCCAATGCAACCATAGGCCGCGCCGTCAGGTTGATCCTGATAAACATCGGAGGGGCCATACCGGGCGAGATCGACAAGTCCACGCAGGGTCAGCCTGGAAAATACACCTACTGCGTTGCCGAAAACGAAGAGGAAAGCCCGTGGCAGCCTTTCCATGTCGAGAGAGGCTTTATGGCCGGGGACAGCACGGTCACTGTGTTTGCTGCGGAAGGCCCCCACAACATCAATGAACATAACAGTGTCCTTGGCGAAGGCTTATTGAGGACCATTGCCGCTACTATGGCTCAACCGGGCAGCAACAATGCGCTTTTTTACACCGGCGAACCGGTCTTGATGCTGTGCCCGGAACATGCAGCTGCGATCTCCAAAGACGGATTTTCAAAGGAGCGGATTAAGGAATTTCTTTTTGAAAATGCTCGCTTCTCAAAAAAGAGTTTGTCTGAAGAAAATCTCCAGTACAGGAGAAAATTCCCTGAAAAGTATGGTGAATTTACGGACTGTGAATGGATGCCGATCGCCCATAAGGATGACTTTGTCGTAATGGTGTTGGGTGGACCGGGAAAGCATTCGTGTTTTATTCCAACCTTTGGGAATTGCTCTATTACCAGGGTGATTGAATAACCGCGGGTCGCGGATTGAATAGACCTTATTCAATCGGAAATCTGCAATCGGACCGGGGAGACAAATATGGAATACACCAAATCAGAAGCTAAATTGTGGGCAAAGAAGCATATGAAAGGCCTGGAAGTGCCGATTTTCCCTTCTTTCACTCCCGACCTTGAAAAGCTGGACGATGATGGCATCCGTTTCGATGTCAACCAGATTTACGCCAATGGCTTTACTTCGATCATGGCTGCGCCCGAGGCATGCGGCATGACATTCGAGGAACGGAAGCAATTCGTGCAGATAGTCTGCGACGAAGCCAAAGGCAAAATGCACAGTTCCGTAAGCGTCATGCAGGACACGGTCGAGCAGGATATCGAAATGCTGCATCATATCGAAAAGGTCGGCGGCACTCATGCCACGCTTGCCCATCCGATGCAATATTACCCCCGGTCGGAAGAAGACATTTTCCAGATGTATCAATTCATGTGCGAGTCCACCAACCTGGCAATAACATTTTATCCCGGCCGGCTGCACACAGGGCATTTCCATCCAAGCTATTTCCCGCCCGACGTGATGAACCGGATTTGCGACATCCCCAACGTCGTAGCGATGAAAGTCACCGGCGGCAGTTCTATTGCGCTCACCATTCAGGCTTTCCACCTTTGCGGTGATCGAATCCTGGTCAGTGATCCGATGCCGGACAGATGGTTTTTCACTATCCCGAAGTACGGGCAGCAGTGGGCCGGGGCAGGGCCTTTTTATTGTATGCAGACTCCTGAGAATCCGCGAATCGTGAGGATATTCGACAATTTGATCCGGGGCGAGATCGACAAGGCTATGGATATCTTCTGGGGGATGTCCCGGCCGGGCGCACAGGGGTCGCTGGCAGATTCCTATTTTCACACCGGCATCGTGACCGCTCTATCGGATAAATACGCTCACTGGTGCGCCGGCGGAAATGGCGGAACCGTCCGGCAGCCTACAGGCCGTCTGTACGATTATCAAAAGGATGCCATCAGAGCCCGTATGAAGACCCTGGGAATTACTCCGCGTGAGCCGGAGGAGGAGTTTTATGTGGGCCGCGTAAATTATGCGAAGGGTTACAGGCTCAAAAAATATGAGGCATGACACGGAATAGAAGACACCTATGTATATGCGATAACGGATAAAACGCGTCATTAATAGGTTCATTGGTAAGTGGGCATTCATGAGATGTAAACCATCGACAGGCATAAGCACAACTTGCCACGAATTCCACACTAAGCGTTGG
>CAYYTC010000028.1:0-60293 GCA_964474425.1 uncultured Acidobacteriota bacterium | reverse complement strand
CATAAGCCCGGCCTGACGGCCGGGCCTATTGCCTGCCGGCCCTCCGGGCCTAAATACTGAGTTTTGCGACAGAAACTAATTAGCCTCCAACCCTTGAAAGATAGGGGACGGTTTCTGGAGGGAACGCCAGTTTGGTAACACCGGTAACAGAGGTGAAGGAAGATGGCCCGAAATACGGTAAAAGGCCTGATAAAAAACCTCGTATTTAGGAGCAGGCTGCACAGATTGCGATCTTTGCGGAATGAGTGTTATATCCTCGCCTACCACATGATATCCGATGAGCCCAACGGCTATTTTCCTGAAAGTTCGCTCCAGACTTTTTCCAGACAGATGCAATACCTTATCAGGAATTACAGCGTTTTGCCCTTGGTGGAAATTGCTCAGAGGATATCGGGCGGAAAACCCGTCAGACGATGCGCCGCGGTCACTTTTGATGACGGCTTCCGGGATAATTACGAAAAGGCATTCCCGATCTTAAAGCAGCTTCAGGTCCCGGCAACAATTTTCCTTACGACCGGTTCCATCGAAAACGGACAAGCTCCCTGGTTTATACAGTTACGCTATCTTTTTATGAAAACCCCGAAGAGCCGCCTCGAAATTGAGCTCGCAGGGCATACTGAATTTTTTCCCCTTGCGAATCCGCTCGAGAAACGGTCTGCTTCCGATATGCTGATGAATTATGTCCAGTCCTGTCCAAACGAGGAGCGGCTTTCCATACTGAGCGCTCTCCCTTCGCTCCTGGACGTCGATCTGAAAGACAGATTGCAATCGCTTATGCTCACATGGGACCAGATCAGGGAGATGGGTCAAAATGGAATTTCCTTCGGAGCCCATACGATGACGCACCCGATTCTCACCCTAATCAGCCCCGAAAACCTGCGGCGCGAGGTATCCGGCTCTAAGGCCGCCATTGAGGAAAATACCGGCCAGGCGGTAAGAGCATTTGCCTACCCTTTCGGTAAAAAAAGGCACTGCCCCCAAAGCGCCGCTACGGTTCTGAAGGGTTTGGGTTTTGTATGCGCGGTTACCACCGAGCCTGGAGCGAATTCGGCGAATACTCCGCTATACGAGCTGAAGCGTTCACACCCCCTGGAGATGTCTCTTGTATAGGATCCATACTCTCCACGAAACCATTCTGCGGGGTCTATCCCTGCTTACCCGGAATTACGTGCCGGGCCCGGCTCGATGGAACAGCTAAGGCAGCAGGCAGTAAAAAGCGTTTTTTGGGTAGGCTCCACCCAGACCATCGGGCAACTGGTCTCCCTTGCCGCGACAGTCTACCTCATGCGGATACTGTCTCCGGTCGATTACGGACTGGTAGGGATGGCGGGCACCTATCAGGCGGTCATATACATCTTGTACGACCTGGGCATCGGCGTGGCCCTTGTGCAGAAAAAGGACCTGACAGAGGAGGACATTCACAGCGCTTTCTGGTTTTCGGCCAGCTTCGGGTTGATATTGTTTGCCCTGACATGGTACCTGGCCATTCTCTGCGGGGAATTTTATTCCAGCGATACAGTCGTACGGCTGATCCGCGTGCTTGCAATAGGCAATATCTTCCTGGCAATCAATGAAGTGCCTTACTGTCTCATGGCAAAGCGGTTTGAATTCAAACGCCGCGGATTTGCGGAGCTCTGTTCCGGAATATTCAGTTTGGCCGTAAGCGTGGCGCTTGCCATCAATGGATTTGGCGTTTGGAGTCTTGTAATCGGACAGGTAAGCCAGCAATGCTGCCTGTGCATTCTGATACTGTCCTTGTCCGGGTGGAAAACGCGAATTTGCTTTCGAATTTCCAGAGTGAAATCGCTGCTGCACTTCGGAATCCCGATCACGGGCCAATCTCTTCTGAGCTATCTGAATCAAAACAGCGATTCCGTGATCGTCGGCCGTTTTTTGGGACAAAGCGCCCTGGGGTACTATCAGATCGCCGTATCTTTGGCGATGATGCCCATAAACAAGGTCATCGTCACGGCCAATAAAGTTGTTTTTCCGGTGTTTTCGAAGCTGCAGGATGACGAGGAGAGGATGAAGGGATATTTTTATAAGGTGTTTCACCTGATCTCCATCTTTTCTTTTCCGATTCTTTTCGGCCTGTTTTGTGTTTCCGAGGAAGTGGTCGTGCTGATCCTGTCCCCGAAATGGCTGCCGGGATTATTCGTGCTTCGTGTTTTTTGTCTCATAGCGATCTTCCGTTCCTATGTAGGGTTCCTTCTGATAATTCTGAAAGCCAAAGGCAACGGCGGAGCTGTTTTCAGGTACGGTATGTACTCTTCCATCGTGCTTCCCATCAGTTTTCTGGTCGGAGTCCAATTCGGCATATTCGGTGTCGCTGTGGCCTGGCTGATCTGTTTCCCTGCACTTTTCCTGTACCTTCTATGGCTGGTCAAAAAAGAAATCCATATTTCCTTTGCCGAAACATGGGGGAAGGCGTCCCACGCGTTTTTCGCATCTCTGGCGATGACAGCGTGCATATTTCTGCTCAAGGGGACTCTGCTCGCCCATGATCCCATATCGTTTTTGAGCTTCGGGGCAATTGTCCTTACCGGCGCCGCTGTCTTTGTCGCGTACCACGGACTGTTTTGCAGGCAAGTGTTCTATGAAATCAGGGAGATCGGCACGGGTCTTGTTTCCTGAGCGATGACCCTGCAGAGCCCGGCAATCGGCCGGGGCGGGGACCAATTGGAAAGCGGGAGTGCATAATGGTTGATTTGAGAGAGGATATCAGAAAGTTCCTGTTGGCAACATTTCCCATGGCTAGAAAGCACAAGATCACCTGCGAGGAATCGCTTCTGGAAACGGGCATTGTCGACTCTCTTGGAGTCCTCGAAATCGTGAACTATCTGATGGACCAGCTTGGGATTGAAGTGAGCGAGGAAGATCTGACGCAGGAGAATTTTCAAAGCGTCGAATCCATAGTAAATTTGATTGAGCGCAAGAAAAACATCGCCTGATCCGGGCACTCCGGATCCGGAGTGCATGCCAAATCCGGAACTCCGGCTCTCAACGACGGCCCGGTCAGAGCTCAGCCCGAAACGCGAAAGCTCCGGCAGCAGTCGGACCGTGAAAGGAAATGGAAATGCAGTTTCTTATGCAGCATTTGCTTCGAGACAGCGCGGCGCTTTATCCGGACAAGACCGCTCTTGTTCAGGAAGATAGAAAATTTACCTACCGGGAAGTCGATCAAATCACGGACCGGATGGCCGGTGTCATCCAAGCGTCCGGCGGCAGACGCTATGACCGGGTAGGTGTCTTTTTTGACCACAGGCTGGAGCAGGTATTTTCCTTTTTCGGAATTCTTAAGGCCGGCGGCGTATACGTCCCCATCAATTCCCAACTGCTGAGCGATCAGGTCAACCATATCGCCCGGGATTGTCAGATGGCCGGCCTGATTCTGGATGCCGAGCGCCTGGAATTGCTGCGGGATGTGTTGTTGAAGTGGGATTGCCTGAAATTCGTCATCGTGCTGGGAGATATCCCCAAATGGGCTGCCGGTTCCGCTCTCCAGGTTATTCAGTTTGAGGAAGTTTTCGCCGAATCCGCCCCGGCCATCCCGCTCCCCGATTCAGGAATTGGCCGGGACCTGGCGGCGCTGCTTTATACCTCGGGATCCACAGGCCGCCCCAAGGGCGTTATGGTCAGCCACGACAACCTGATTGCCGGGGCGCAAACCGTCACAAGCTACCTGTCCAACCAGCATTCGGACCGCCTGCTTGGGGTTCTGCCTCTTAGTTTCGACGCAGGACTGAACCAGCTTACCTGCAGCGCTTTGCTGGGCATGACTTATGTCATGAAGTCGTTTCGCTTTCCAGGAGAACTGGTGGAGGTGATGCTCAAGGAAAAAATAACCGGATTTGCCGGGATCCCGACGGTGTGGCTGCTGCTGCTCCAGGCCGGGTCTCCAGTCTACAAAAATGCTTTCAAAGATCTTCGGTACATTACCAATACCGGTGGCGTCCTGCCGGTTCATGCCGTCGACAAGCTGAAGAAGGTTTTTCCGGGCACCCGCATCTTTTTGATGTATGGACTTACGGAGGCATTTCGTTCCACCTACCTGCCCCCCGAACAACTCGAAAACCGCCCGAGCTCCATGGGGAAAGCCATTCCCGGAGCGGAAATCCTGGTCGTCGACAAGGATGGGAAATTATGTGGTCCCAACAAACCCGGAGAGTTGGTTCACCGGGGGCCCACGGTTGCCCTGGGCTATTGGGGCAATGAGGAAAAAACCAAAGAGGTTTACAGGCCGAACCACTTTCTGCCGGCCGGGCTGGAACATACGGAACGGCTTGTCTATTCCGGAGATCTGGTCAGGAAGGATGAAGAGGGATATCTGTATTTCATTGGCCGGCAGGACCACATGATTAAGTGCTATGGCCACCGCATCAGCCCGTCTGAAATCGAGGATGTTTTTTATTCGACCGGAAAGGTCAAGCTGGCGGCAGCCATCGGCGTGGACGATCCGGTCCGGGGACAAAGCATCAAGGTGTTTGTGGTGCTGAATGACAATGCAGTCTCCAGCGAAGAAGAGTTTATGGATTACTGCGCGCAAAAGCTGCCGCAGTTTATGATGCCCCGCTGGATTGACATAGTTGGAGATCTGCCGCGGACAGGCTCCGGAAAAATTGATATGGCCCTGCTAAAAAGGCGCGAAGCAGAGAATCCCCAAAAGTTTTAGCATTGTTTTATCAGGATAAATAGATTGCTCGGGGAGATCTGCCGGATACAAGATCCGGCGCCACCGGATGGAAGCGGGTATCACTCGATCATTTGGAGCATGCCCGGCTTCTCCAGGCATTTGAAATGAGGTTTCGCCTGTGATGAGATCCAAAGCACTTGAGGCGGCATTAAGGCACTATCGGGTATTCGACAATCAGCTGGTTGTGGCGGGCCGGCCGGTCTCCGATTGGGCAATGGAATACGGGACACCACTGTATCTCTATGATGCCGCCGTTATATGGAAAAAGATCAGGCTTTTCCGAGAAAGCCTGCCCGAACGGATAGGGCTGAGCTACGCGATGAAGGCAAATCCGAATCCCGAAATCCTCAAGGTGATGATGCCCCTGGTGGATGGCTTTGACGTTGCCTCCATCGGCGAACTGGAACGGGCAGTCGCGATGGGAGCACGTCCGGAAACCATCAGTTTTGCCGGTCCGGGCAAACGGGCCGAGGAGCTTTCCCGTGCCATTGAAGCCGGCATTGGCTCCGTGAATGTGGAATCCGAACGGGAGTTGGATTTGATAGCGGCAGCCGGGCGACGCAGCGGATTGACCGCCAGGATTTGCATCCGGATCAATCCCAGCTTTGAGCTTCAGGGTTCGGGAATGAGAATGGGCGGCGGCGCCAACCAGTTCGGGATTGATGAAGAGCTTGTACCTGCCATCCTCGAAAAAATCCGGACCATGCCGGTGGATTTCCGGGGGTTCCACATTTTTGCCGGATCGCAAAACCTGAATGCGGAAGTGCTTTGCGCCGCCCTGGAAAAATCCCTCGATCTTGCCGTACGCCTTTCGGGGCCGCGGGCCAATGAAATTGCCATCCTGAATCTCGGCGGAGGATTCGGCATCCCCTATTTTGACAAGGATGAGCCGCTGGATGTGGGAAGAATTGGCGGCTGCCTTGCGGGGCTGCTCGATGCCTATCAGCCGCTCTTGCCCAAGGCCCGCTTTATCATAGAGCTGGGCCGGTTTCTTGTAGGCGAAGCAGGGCTTTACCTGACGCGGGTCTTGTATAAAAAAACCTCACGGGGGAAACACTTTATCGTTATCGACGGCGGTATGAACCACCATCTTGCGGCTTCCGGAAATTTTGGCCAGGTGATTCGGAAAAACTACCCGATTGTCAATGGGACCAGGGTGTTTTCGGAAGACACAACAGTATTCGAGCTTGTGGGCCCGCTTTGTACCCCTTTGGATTTGCTCGGCACAAAGATTCAGCTCGGAACGGTGGAGGAGGGGGACATCATTGCTATCATGAACTCCGGGGCTTATGGCTATACCGCCAGTCCGCTGCTCTTCCTGGGACACCCGTCGCCCCGGGAAATCCTGGCCGGTTAGCGGTCGGCCTGCTCTCGATCCGGTTACGGCCGGGCGGAACGGAAAAAATGTTTTGGGGGAAAATAAAAAAGGGAATCGCGGACCACGGGGCGCTTATATATTTCGTATATGTCCTGAAAAGGCTGCTTCCCCGTGTGACGACAAAAATATCCATCCAGTTTGTCTATCTTTATGCAGTGCCTGTTGAAGGCGAAAAGAAAATCAAGCTCCCGCACTCGATGAAGAAAAACTACAACGTGGTTTTGTTGCATCAGGATGACGGGATGCTGCGGGATTTCCCCGTTTCCCCCCAGACCATCGCATACCGTTTCCGCCAGAATGCGGTGTGCCTGGTAGTCCAAAAAAACAATGAGCCCATAGGATTTTTCTGGCTCATCAGAGACTATTACCGGGAAGATATCATATTTTTGGACATTCAATTGGGTCCCGAATCGGCCTGGGACTTCGACCTGTGGATCCGGCAAGAGCACCGGCTGTCTCCGGCTTTTTCCATGCTGTGGGAAGCAGCGCTGGATTACCTGGGGAAACAAGGGGTCCGCTGGATCTACAGCCGAATCTCGACAACCAACAACCTGTCGGTTCAGGTCCATTCCAGGCTTGGAGGCCGGATTCTGGGAAAGATCCTTTTCCTCAGGCTTGGGGCTCGGGAGATATGTTGGGATATGGGGAAGGGCAAAATGAGCACCCATACATCCTCGCAAAGAAAAATAATGCAACTCTAAGGCCTGGATGACCTCTATTCAGGATATCGGGAGGTAATGGGAATGAGATATGGGATCATTCTGTCATTACTATTTGCAGCGCTTTTTTGCCTCAGCCCGGTCATGGGACAGGAAGCATTGAATCAGGATGAAATCGCCAGGATGCCGCACATTACAGCGATGCAGGCCTATGTCCTGTCGAAGCAAAATAAGATACTGCTTCTGGATGTACATGACGGCAGCGACCGGTCAAAGATTCTGGGAGCCTACTATATACCTTCACAAAAAATCAAAGACGTCACCCTGAAAATTCCAAAAAATCAGCTCATCGGTGTTTTCTGCGATTGAGGGCACTGGGAAGGCAACAGCTCCCGGGCGGCGCTGGAGTTAAGGAAAAGAGGGTATAGTAGAGCATACATCATCAAGGATGGAATGAATGCGATGCAAAAAGCCGGATTTATCTGGGTAGAAAAGGACAATATCCCCAGAAAGATTGGTCCTGACGGCAAGGTGCAGTTACTGGGACGATAGCCCTTGAAAAGAGTCCGCGTTTTTCAGAGTTTCCTTATCCAATCAACCTCTCCATACATAAACAGGAAAATTTTTCGTGCCAATATACGATCGCCGTTTGTTTGAAAAAGAAGCCGCAAAACTTCTGCAGGGACTGGACCGATTTGAAACCCTGGCAAGCGTTCGGAGAGAATTGCAGGAAAGAGTGGAGCGGCTTTCCAGGCTGAACGGCACGGCCGGGGAGGTGGATGCCCACAAATCCATTCGGGTTCGGGATTGTGCCATCGCTTTGCGAAACGCCTTTTCCGAACGCTCCGAGCAATTATCCGGATTCAGTCTCGCGGAGGCGGTCTGGGATATATCCAGGGACAACCCTCGCCCGGACCTCACACCGGGCTTTTTTGCCGAAGTCATCAACTGGATCAAAGGCCTTGAGGGGCGGGCCGATTATCACTTCCTGTTCCAAAACAAGTCCTTCGACGCCGGAACCTCCGGAAGAGAAAAGGCCGTACACAGATCCGAGGAACTCGACCTTATATGGCAGGCCGTGGAAAACAAGATACAAGGCTATGCCAATGGGCTGTCCGAGAGTGCCGTCAGGATTCGCCGCAGTCGTAAAGACCAAATTTTAAAAGCCCTGGGCGCCGGACAGAAGGACTGGGACAACTGGCAGTGGCAGATCCGAAACATCATAAAAACGCCCGAAGCGCTCCGAAAACTCGTGCAGGTGGACCAAGCCCAATGCCGGACAATCGAGGATGCATTGAAAGGCGGACTGCCTTTTGGCGTTACGCCCTATTATGCCTCCCTGATGGATGAACAGCCGAGCGTGAATGACGCAGCCATACGGGCACAGGTGCTTCCAACCCGGCATTATGTCGATCACATGATTCAGAACCGCAAAGACGGCTGCCGGTCCCTTGATTTCATGCTGGAATCCGACACCTCGCCGATGGACAAAATCACCAGGAGGTATCCCGGCATTGCGATAATAAAGCCGGTTCTGACCTGCCCGCAAATATGCGTGTATTGCCAGAGAAACTGGGAAATCGAGCAGGTGATGGCGCCGGGCTCTTTTGCCACCCAATCCGAACTGAACGCATCCATAGAATGGATCAAGGGTCATCCGTCCATTAAAGAAGTCCTTATAACAGGGGGAGACCCGTTCATCCTGCCGGACAAACAAATAGATGCCATGATGGCCAAAATCGCCGCCATTGAACACGTGGATCTGATCCGTATTGGGACCCGAACTCCCGTGACCCTGCCCATGAGAATCACCAGGCCGCTGGCTGAAATGCTCGGCAAATATAGAAAGATCGGGTGCCGGGATATCGCGGTTCTGACGCATATTGAGCACCCTTATGAAGTAACCAGGGAAACGGCGGCGGCGGTGGACAACCTGAAGCGGCAGGGAATCGGCGTTTACAACCAGCTGGTCTACACCTTTTACGTTTCCAGAAGGTTTCAAAGCACCTACCTGAGAATGCTTCTTCGGCGAATCGGCGTTGATCCCTATTACACGTTTCTTCCTAAAGGCAAAGAGGAAACCAATGAGTACCGGGTCCCCATACCGCGGGTCTTGCAGGAGCAGAAGGAGGAGGCGCGGCTTGTGCCCGGCCTGCGAAGGACCGATGAGGCGGTCTTCAACGTGCCAGGACTTGGAAAAAACTACCTGCGTGCGGTTCAGCACCGGGACTTGCTGACTGTCTTGCCGGACGGGAGGCGCGTCTACGAGTTTCACCCTTGGGAGATGCACATCAACAAATGCAACACCTTCATATACAGAGACGTGCCCGTTTTAAACTACCTGGAACGTCTGGCTGAATCCGGCGAGCGCATGGAAGATTATGACAGCATCTGGTTTTTCATTTAGCGGAGCCGGAAAAACATCCCCCCTGTAAACTTATCTTTATTGGCGATCCGGCAGCATTCCCCCGCGAACTGCAGGCCCCATACCGAAGGTTGATGTCCTGGCGCGGCTCGGGGCTGCAAACAAATATCCGACGTTGACGATGGCCGCGCGCTATCAGCTGTCAGCTTTCAGCGCTCAGCCTCCAAATATAAGCGCAAAAGTGCTTTGATTCTAAAAGGGAAGAAAAATTCTCTGCAAAACGCAAAGAAGTCATAGATAAAGACCCTATTTATGAAAACACGTCCCATTTCCAGGCAGGCGCCCGCGGTGGTCATAAACAGCGGTAATTCGAACGGCTACGGGGTAGTTGTGAATCTGGGCCGGCAGGGCATACCGGTTCTGTCGGTCGACTTCAACCCTCGCAACGTGACTTTTTATTCAAAATATGCAAAGCGCGTTCTCAGCCCGGATCCCACGGCGTCGCAAAATGCCTATATCGAATTTCTGGTGAATCTCGGCAAATCCCTGATCCCAAAACCGGTCCTTTTTGTCACGGGCGATGAAATGGTGCTGATCATACTGGCGCACAGGGATAAACTGGAAGCCTGTTTCCACATGCCTATGGCGCCCCTGGAGATTGCCAGAAAATTGCTGGTCAAGAAGGAATTCTACCGCATGCTGGATCAGTTTTCCGTCCCTCACGCAAAAACCTACTCGCCCGGGGACCTCTCCGAGGTCGAGGCACTATGCACGGACCTGGACTATCCCTACATATTGAAGCCTTCCCGATCGAGTAATTTTGCGGCCAGGTTTCACAACAAATGCCTCCGGATCGATTCCCCGGACGCTCTCATCGAGTGCTATAAAAAAGTAACCGCTCAAGAAAAGGAAGTGATCCTTCAGCAGGAATTGCTCGGCACGGAAAGGTATCTCGTTTATACCTGCCTGGATTCTTCGTCGAGGCCCATGGCGGTAAACTGCTATAAAAAAGTGCGTATTTTTCCGATCGATTACGGGAATGCCTGCGCTTGTGAGACCGTGTGGGAACCCGAAGCGGTCGCAATGACCCTCAGCACGCTAACGAAAATGGGATATCGAGGTCTTGCCGAGGCAGAGGTTCATCGCGATGCCCGGGACGGGCAACTGAAACTCGTGGAAATAAATGCCCGTTCCACGACGGAGGCCCGGCTGTCCGCCCATTGCGGAATGAACATGGAATATTTCGTCTACCGGGATGCCCTGGGAATGGATATCGGGAAGATTCCCGAGCCCAGGCCGGGCGTGAAGTGGTTCGACATCATCGTCGATATCCAGTCCATTTTTTTCCCCGCGGGCTATTTATCGCACAGACGGATTACGATCATGCAGTGGTTGAAATCCTATAGCGGCGAAAAGGAATTTGCCTTTTGGGCCGGGGATGATCCCATTCCCTTCATGGTCCTGTTTTCCCGCTTTTGGCGTAACCTCTTTCACAAATTGCTAAAACGCCTTACCTTTCGTAATGGCTCTTAATATGCTTGTCATAAAAACGTATCATGATCCGTTCCAATTCCCTGTTTTCGAAAGCCTTGCCGCCATGCTGACCGCCATGGACAATCCTAAGCTCGGCACTAATTCCCTTTTCCCTTAATGCCTCGTATAACAGCCGGCTTTGATCGAGCGGCACCACGGTATCGCGGTCTCCATGAATTATTAGAAATGGCGCATCATTGCTGGAAATATATTTGACAGGGTTGGCCGCATCTGCATCCTCACTATTTTCGAGTATTGACTTGCCAAACAACTGATAAATTGATGTCCTCTTTAAATCGCCGAGCGGATCCATTTGCATACGCCGCTTCAGCAGGCTGCAAAGATCGACCGGCCCATACCAATCGACGATAGCCTGCACACCGCTTGAATATTCCTTATGTTGACCAACCTTTTCAAATTCCCCTACATTTGCGCTCGTCCCAAGCAGTGCCGCCAAATGACCTCCGGCGGATATCCCCCATGCGCCGATAGGATCTTTCCCGTACCCGTATTTTCCCGCGTTTGCGCGGAGCCAGCGTATGGCCGCCTTGCAATCCTCCAGTTGCGCAGGGAAAACGCTGTTCGGCGCCAAACGGTAGTCGATACTCGCTACGGCGTACCCGCTTTCAAGGAGAAACTGGCACGGCGGATCTTTTTTGCTGCCCGATTTCCATCCGCCTCCGTGGATGAAAACAATTAGCGGTGCAATCCTATTTGCCCCAGATAGATATAGATCCATTCTTTGCTGTGCGGTTCCATTCTGAACATATTGCAGATCCCGAATGACAGTCAAATCCGCTGCATCTCTATTGCGACTCTTGACCCCATGAAGAAAATCCCAGCCATTCCATGCGCCCAGCCCCACAAGGATCGTCGCAATGGAAATGAATGCCGCTATCGATAGACCTATGTGTGGGGCAAGCCATTTTTTGTGCGGTCCCGGTCCCATGTCTCTTATGAACCTGTTGAACAATGCATGTTTGAATTATCTGCGCCCTATCCTTTTTTTTCGGGCTTCCCTTGCCGCGCCCCGCGATCTTGGCATTTCGCTTAGATAGAGTACCAATATAATGTCAAATCCTTCCCCGCTTCCCTATTTTCCGATGTCCCGCGATGCCTTAGCGCCCTCAGCCACGCAACGCTATTATTACATGGATGCAATGCGAAGCATATTGATGTGCCTCGTTGTTTTTTTCCATGCGGGAAATATTTATATGGTTGATGGCACATGGATCATCAATGACCCATCGCAGTCCATGCTCTTTAATGGGGTGAATGCTCTCATGCCGACCTTTCGCATGACCTCATTCTTCATGATCAGCGGTTTTTTTTGCTATTTTTCGCTTATTAAATATGGCCCCCTGAAATTTTTGAAGCTTCGTCTGGTGCGCATATTTGTCCCGCTGCTGTGCACGTCCTTGCTTATAAACAGCCTCCAGTTCTGGTTTGTTTCCAGATACGTGGATGGAAATGATATCGCTCTTGTTCCTTTCCTTTTAACCAAACTCAAATATGTATGGATTAATAATACATGGTCTTCTCATCTTTGGTTTTTGATAAACTTGACTGTTTATTTTATCGCTTGCACTTTTGCCTATGTAGCGTCCTGCTACCTGGCCGCCAAATATAAAATTCATAGCGCATTCCTGGGCCGCATCCTGAACTTTATAAAACATCGCTATTGCCTGATTCCAATTCTTCCAATAGCTTCGCTCCTGTTTTTTGCCGTTGGCTCGATTTGGCCTCCCTTTTTATATGGAAGGCTGTTTTATGTTGTTGATATGTATCCTGTGTTGCGCTTTCTGCCGTTTTTCCTGTTTGGTATCTGGCTTTTTGGTGATTCCATTGTCCAGAGAGAATTCCTCAAAGGCCATGTCCTGGAGATACCTCTCTTCGCATTCTGCCTCTGGGTAAGCCAATCGACCTCGATGGATGGCACTACCATGGAAAAGATTGCATTTACCTATTTCAGTGTACTGGCCAGCTGGATTTCCAGTTCGTGGTGCTTCATTTTTTTCAAGACATTTTTCAATCATAAATCCAATTTTTTCAAATACCTAAGCGATGCCTCCTATTCCATCTATTTATTTCATCACATTATTGTCATTGTCACGGGCTATTACCTTATTCGATACGATTTCAGCCCGATCTTGAAATGGCTGATCGTATTGATGATCGCCGGAACGCTGACCTCAAGCATCCATCATTTTGTTATCCTTCGCTTTAACATATTTAGACTGATGTTTAACGGAAAATTAAACAAATGAGAATATGCGTTTTTGAGCGCCGGACCTGTGGTGTTGGAAAAAGCCATTTTCTTGCAGGATAACGGATCTATCGATTTTTCCTGCCTCAAAAACACACGCACGATTGCTGCCGACTTATGAGATGGGTTTCGCCCGATTGCATGGCCTGGATTCTGCAAAATACTAATAAGTTCATTCGTAAGTGGACCTTCCTGGGATATAAACTATCAACAGGCATACGGACAACTTAACCACGAATTCCCTGGAACTGCAAAGCCGCAACCAAAATCAAAAGCCAGGCCACGGAAAAATGCACACGGAGAACACGGAAAAAAGCAAAAGCATTTTGCCACGAATTCTGCGAATGGCACGAAAAGGGTTCGTTAAATTCGTGACTGGCTTTGTTTGGGTTGCCCATTCATTCATATGTCGGCTTATCTATGAACTGATTGGTAATCCCAGGCTCATACGCCGGCAGCCGGCACCAGCGCCAAAACGCACTTTTTATGGCAGTCCGGCTATTGGAGGCTCAGGCGCCATTAATATAAAACCTGTATGGAATAAGGTCGCTATTCGAAGGCGGCGCAAACTGCAGGATATTGGTCACAGCGGATTTGGCTGCAGGCAGATGATTTTGCAGAGATAGGGTTGGCTTATGGGCTCGATTGCAGGCTTTTGGTCAAGAAAGACGAATGCTTTCTCTGATTTGGCACTCAGGATGCTGAAGGCTGCGCCCCATAGAGGCGCAAAGATAAGCCAATTCAAATGCGCAGATGGAATAGTATTGGGCGCAGCCTCTGCCGGAAGCCTCCCCGAATCCGCTTCCGGATCGATGGACGAGTCCGCTGAAGTAAGAGTTGTCATGGACGGGATGATTTTTTCATTCCCAGATTTGGAGGATGCAACAATCCCCAGTGATCCGGAGATCCTTGTTCATTCATATCTTCAATACCAGGAGGAGTTTCTATCCAAAATTGACGGCTCCTTTGCGCTGGCCCTCTATGATTCCAGACAAAACAAGCTCATCCTGGCTCGGGATCGACTCGGCACAAAACCATTGTTCTATGCTTCCACCAGAGACGCCTTCGTGTTTGGCTCAGAGATAAAAATGATTTTGGAGAGCCGGTTGCTGGAAAAGCGGGTCAACCTGGGCTCTGTCGATGCATTTCTTTCATACAGTTATGTTCCCGCACCGCTGACCATGTTTGAGGCTATTCAGCAGGTGAAGCCCGGCCATTTGCTGGTTGTCGATCCATCAGGGATTTCCGAGCGCCCCTATTGGCGTTTCAGGTACAGCCGGATCAGGCGGAAGGAGGGGATCGACAGTCTCAAAGAGGAGTTCCTTGAAATTTTTCAAAATGCTGTCAAGAGGCGATTGATCCGATTTCCGGCTGCATGCGCCTTTTTAAGCGGGGGGCTGGATTCCAGTAGTGTCGCAGCCGTGATGCAGAGGATAAAAGGATCATCCTTCAAGGTCTTCACAGCGGGCTTTAAGGAAAAGGCATACGACGAAATAGAAGATGCGCGCATTGTTGCCGATCATCTGGGGCTGGACTTGGTCATCACCGTTATCAACTTCGACGATGGATTCGCGAATCTACTGGAAAAAATCGTGTGGCACCACGACTCTCCTTTTGCGGATACATCCGCCATCCCATCCTACTGCGCTGCGAAGCTGGCCAAAGAACACGTAGACACTGTGCTCACGGGCGATTTTCCGGACCAGCTCATCGGGGGATCCGGCCATCAGGTTCGAGCCCTAAATAGAGAAAAGAGCGACCGGATCCATTTGCGGCTGCTGCGAGACCTGCATCTTGACACATTCATGCGCCGGATTCACTGGAAGGCCGGCGGGACAAGCTACCTGGACAAAGCAAAGCGTTTTGTATACAGGGAAACCTTCCCGCTGGAGAAACAGCGAGTGCTTGAGAGCATGCCCGTCCCGCCCCTTCTCAAAAGATGCCTGTATAGCCATGAACTCCTGGAGTGCAATGCGCGGCTCGACGCTCTGGATATTTCCGACGCGCTGTATCGGGAGGTCGAAGAAGAAAGCCTGCTCGACAAAATTCTTTATTATGACATCCTTTCCTACGCGCCTGATGACCTGATGATTAAGGTCGAACGAATGACCGCAGCGCATGGACTGAATGCCTTCAGTCCATTCCACGATATAGATTTGGTCAATTTTATCGCATCCCTGCCCCCTGATATGAAAATCCGGGGAAATGAAAGGAAGTTTATTATGCGCCAGGCCATGCGCGCATTTCTTCCTGAGCATACGCTGATCAAGAAAAAGCAGGGATTTGCCATGCCTATCGGAGAATGGCTGGCGCGGAACCTTGCCGGTTATGTGCGCGATATTCTGCTGGATTCGAGAACTCTGAACCGGGGGTACTTCAGGAAGGATTTTGTTCGGCGGATGACCGAGAATTTCCTGGCGGGGAAGACCGATTATGCGAGCGGCTCCGAATCGACGATCGTCTGCCTTTTGACGTTTGAGCTCTGGCACCGGCTCTTCATAGACGGATAGAGTCCATATCTATGACTTCTTTGCGCTTTGCAGCGAAGTTTTTCTTCCTTTTGGAATCAAGCACTTTGGCACTTACTAATCAGTTCATAGATAAGCCGACATATGTATGAAGGGGCAACCCAAACAAAGCCAGCCACGAATTTAACGAACCCTTTTCGTACAATTCGGGGAATTCGTGGCAAAATGCTTTTGCTTTTTTCCGTGGCCTGGCTTTTGATTTTGGTTGCGGCCCCGGGCCGCGCTAGGAATTTGCCCTTTTGTCAGCGACTATACATTTCCTTGACAGATCCAGGCCTGGAAACGCTTCAAAGCTGAGATGTTGCGGAAAATCGCGGGCACGCTTTGTTAAGGATATTGTGACTAAAATCACATCGATCCGTATCCGGATATGCGATTAAAATTATGATTCACGGGTTTGCGAAACCGCTCCGCGGATGATCGGTGGAAAATCCCCGATTGGTTCGATTGGTTGCACGCCATTTCCCGAGGCGCCAATGCTGGATCCGGAACATCTCATCAAGATAGCCACTTGCGTCTCCGTTGATAGCCATCGCCATCCGGCCTGGGATTCGGATCGCCCGACGGATTTCGCCGTATTCTTGGTTTCTTCCATCCCCGATTTGAGCGCCCAATCTCTCTGGGCGACATGGGCTATTTAGGATGGTTAAAGGTATTCTCTTATGAAAAAGGCTCTTTCCCTGATTGCATTCCTGATGCTGGTCCCTGCGAGCTTGTTTGGGTCCATCGGCACTCTTACTCTCGACTCCACATTCGCATCTATTTCCGTAACCCTTAATACCGCAAATGTTGGCTTCGAAGAACCGGATTTGGTTTTGGAGTATCAGGAAAACGGCGAATCCGCCTGGCGTACCGGTCATCCATTGGCGAAAATAAATGAAAGCCGCTTTATCGGAAGCATTTTCTTCCTGACAGAGGGCACTCTATATAACGTCCGCGTCAAAAGAGCCGCATGCACGGACCCCAGTTGCCAGGAAGCGGGGCAAATTGCGACAAAAAAATCAATCTTTCCCAGCGAATCCGGACCCACTTTTTATGTGGCCCCGGCGCCGTATGGCTCCGACGAAAATCCCGGCACCAAGGATCACCCCTTTCTGACCCTGTCCAAAGCCGAGAGCGTCTCGCAGCCCGGCTCGGTCATTCATATTGCCGCCGGAACCTATTATGAGTCCGTGACAATAGATAAATCGGGGATCCCGGATGCATATATCAAATATGTGGGAGACCCCGGAGCCCGCATCTCGGGAGCAGATCCGAAATACGACAAAATCGATGCAAAGGATGATTGGGCGTATGATTCCTCCAGCCAATCCTATAAAACATATCTTGGCTACCGGACTTACTTCGTAGGCTATGACCGCATTGGACGCGTATTCAACTACCGCCAAAAAGCCTACACCTTTACCGATTTTTCAACTCTCAGCCTCCCGGGCATTGATTCCGGCTATTGGTCATCCGATGACGGCTGGCTCTATGTGAAGTTACCGGGCGGAATCGATCCCGACACCGTCACGATGCAGATTGGACAAAGGCACCGGGGCTTCCTGGTTTCAAGCGCAAGCTATCTTATTTTTGAAAATCTCGATCTCGGATATTTTGGAAGCCAGCCGATTCCGTCCACCCCGTCGATCGGCATATCCATAAAGCACGGATCCAATATCATTGTCCGCAATTGCGTCATTCATCACGCCTATTACGGCGTTTTTGTGTCCTATAATGATTCCCATGATGTCTTGATAGAAAAAAACGAGTTCTATGATGATCCCCACTTTCTTGCCTGGCCCTGGTCCTACAACAAGAAGCACGACACTGAAACCGTTGCGGTGTGCATCTCCGGCGGCGGGGGAAACGTTGTAAGGGATAATGCCATTCATGATGTCTTTAATGGAGTAAATCCAGGCTCATGGGGGTACTTATCCGATGAGACCTACAATTTCAATTTGGATGTCCACAATAATATAATCAGCAACATCGGCGATGATTGCATCGAGCCTGAAGGCGCCAATATCAATACCCGCATTTGGAACAATACGTGCAAGGACGTTCATATGGGAGTATCTCTGGCGCCTATTACGGTGGGGCCTTTATATGTTATCCGGAACAAGATTCTGAATTACAGCTACGCAGACGACACGGGCGCTTCGCTAAAGTATGCGAATGGTGGAACCTATGGAGGCTTCGGCCGCATTTATGTCTACCACAATACTGCATACACAACCAGGAATGCCGTAAATACCCTCGGTACAATCGGCGATATCGGAAACATGATTTACAGGAACAACATTTTCTATGGAGACCGATACGCATATGAAAATTACCGGTACAAGATGGTGGAACCGGTAAATTGGGATTATGATTGCATTTATTCGCGCAACACTCAGCCCTGGCCCTATTATATCACCGCATACTGGTACGGCCTGGCGAACAAGGTCAACGCTGTAAACCTCGAGGCTTTCCGATCTGCGACGGGACAGGAAACTCACGGAATTGCATCCGATCCGCTGCTCACGGATCTAAACAATTACAATATTGCATTGAGGGAAGGCAGCCCGGGAATAGATGCGGGGGTTGTCATTAATGGCATAAACGAGAAAAGCTACAGCGGCAGGGCGCCGGATATGGGGGCCATCGAATATGGCGTGACCCGTTCGCCGGCCCCTCCGTCAAACCTAAGGTCTCCCTTAACCACGGACAGCACCGCGCCAACCATAAATGAAGTATCCGACTCAGGCACGACCAGCACTGCCACTGTGATCACCTGGGCAACCAACGAAGCCTCCGACTCGCAGGTTGAATACGGGACAACGGCCGGTTACGGCGGCAGCACCATGCTCAGCAGCGCCATGGTCACGTCGCACTCGCAAGCGCTGAGCGCCCTGATGCCCGCCACGACGTATCATTATCGTGTTAAGTCCAAAGACGCTGCGGGCAACCTGGCCACGTCGGCGGACTACACCTTCAAAACCGCCGCCGCTCCGGATTCCGCGACCTTGATCATCAGCGGCGTATCCAGCTCAGGTCCAGCCGGCACCAGCATCTCGATAAGCTGGGCCACCAACAACGCTTCCAGTTCCCAGATTGAATACGGGACAACCGCGAGCTACGGAAACAGCACTTCTCCCGACAGCAGCCTGGTGACCCTGCATTCGCAAACGCTGAGCGGCCTGACGGCGAATACGCTTTATCACTATCGGGTGAAGTCCACGGACAGTGCCGGGAATTCGGCCGTATCGGGCGATTATGTTTTCAATACAGTCGGCTCGCTGGATACAACAGCACCCATAATCAGCGCCGTCAGCAGTGCGGGCATAACAGGCACCGGCGCTTCCATAACCTGGACCACCAATGAAGCAGCGGATTCCCAGATAGAGTATGGAACCACTACCGGCTATGGCAGCAGCACATCACTCATAAGCACCCTGGTGACGTCGCACTCGCTGACGCTGGGTGGATTGTCCCCGAGCACGCTCTATCATTATCGCGCAAAGTCGAGAGATGCCGCAGGCAATCAGGCCCTTTCGGAAGATTTCACATTCTCGACATCCGCAGGTGTTTCCGATAAGGTTACCGGCAGCTGGACGCTGATATCTCCAACCACGGATCACAAAACCAGCACGTTTTCATGGGAAGGATCAGGATCTTTTGATCCATATAACAGGGTTTGGATTCACGATGCAGGCCATGACGCATTCGGGAGTGTTCAGGCATTTGCCCTGTGGACATGGGGTGTTGATAATGGAGGCTGGACCGTCAAATTCCCAAACAACGGCCCTCCCGGATCCTGAGTGGTCCAGGGAGCGGGTCAGTTTGACACCGCAAACAGGCTTTATTTCAAAACCGTCGGCGCCTACCTGTCTCACGGCTATCAATGGATCCGGCAGGTCAGCCTGAGAGGGCCTCATATATGGCTGTATGACGCGGCAGCTAACGAATGGACCGATGCTTTGCCTGAATCGCAATACGACCGAATGAGCCAAACCCTGGACCAGGGCGGCATGGCGCGAATGGCGGTCACAGCCGCCTACGCCGAGCCTCAACAGGCGATCTTTACATTCGGCGGCACCGGGTGGGGCTCAAACAACAATCAGCTGCACTGCTATGATGCCTACACCAATGAATTGACGCTTCTGGATGCGAAAAACAAGCCATCTCAGCGGGACACTGCGGGCCTTTCCTATGATGAAGCCCGGCATAAATTGCTTATGTACGGAGCGCAATATCTGAGCGATGAAAATACTTACATCTATGACATAGCAACAAACACGTGGTCCAGCCATGACATATCCCCGAGGCCGGATAGCACCGTTGGGGCTGACAGATATGCCAGTGTGCCGAGCATCGCTTACGATTCAATCCATGACAAGCACTTGGCAGTAATTTTTAAGGGTAATTCCGCGGAAACAGGGGATCTGAACAACGGATCGTTGAGCACATGGATGTTCGACATGGGAACCATGACCTGGAATACGGCCGCCGTTACGGAACCCCATGGATCGGGTTGTGCCAAGGTTCGCGGCAGAAATCTCGCATTCTCCCCCAAAGACAACATGTTCATCCTGGAATCGCCCTATTGGAAAGACTGTTCCGCGTCCAAAGTTGTTAATGAGCTTTGGACGTACACCTATTCCAATTCAGGAAACTATAGCCCTCGACCCGAGGCCCCAACTGTCGCCACCGCAGAACGTTCGGCAACCGTATCCTGGAACGCTATCAGCGGGGCCGCTCAATACACCCTCTATCGGGCGGCAGGCAAGATCCCAAATCTCCTTTTTTCGCCAATAGCCAAGACCGCAGGCACCACATATGTTGATGACAGCGTAACCCCCGGGACGATTTATTATTATCGATATGCGCCGGTAATCAGCGGGACGGAGGGAAGACAGTCGTTCTTCGGAAGAACGCAGCCGCGAGTCATGAAAGCACCCATCGTATCGGCGCGCAGCGACTACAAGGTCGATATTTCATGGCCCGCTCATTCCGCATCAGACATCGCGGGATATAACCTCTATCGGGGAATCGTGACCGTCCATACAAATACCACGATAGGAGAAACCCTTGCATTCAATAAAGGCCGGTCCCGCTTTGTTAACGGAGAAGTCCTAACTCAGGGATCCGTGACCGCGGTCGTCAAATACGTGGTCCTGAAATCCGGAGCCTGGGGGAGCGACGCCTCAGGATATTTTGCAATCTGGAAAAGAAGCGGTGGTAATTTCGCCGCCGGAACGATCACGGGTTCCCTTTCAGGTTCGGCAACCGCAACGGGAGCGCAAACCAAAATTAATTCCGATGCGAGATGGTTTGAAACCGTTTATGACGGGTACACAAAAAATGTCGTTGAGATGGTGCGAAATATTACGGGAATTACGAAGGTCAACACCAGCTTGATAGCCGGCACATCGTACAGGGATTTGAGCGTTGATCTTTCGTCTCCGCCTCCCGAATCCGCCGACTATCCGTTTGCGGTCTTTGCCTATATTATTAAAGCCGTTAACCGGTTCGGCGTGGAAAGCGGTTCCTCTCCATACCAAATAACGATTCCCTCCGCTCCGACTCATGTTTTGATGAACACGAGCGCCAGGACGCTGCAATGGGATCCCGCGCCGGAAAACAATATTGCAGGCTACAACGTTTACCTCTATGCCCGGACCGAAAACGGCGGACTCGCTCCCGTAAACAAGCTTAACAAGGTTCCCGTGGCTTCACCCTATGTTTTGCCTGAGGGTTCCTACGCAACCACGGACCGGCTTTGGGTCGTTCCGGTGGATACACTCGGCCAGGAAGGCATACCCTCTGTGGATATTTATTTCGGGGACACTTACGCCGGGTTTCATGACGGCGCTCTGCATCAATAACACAAAAAGCATAAACACAGAGGCATTCAAATGGCTGCAGATTTTCCGCCCAATATAGGTTCGTATGTTCATGCATTATGGATGCTGCGGCCTTTTGACAGCCGCAGCCGGATTGAAATATGCCTAAAGTAGCCACCGTGGTTGGAGCCCGTCCTCAGTTCATCAAAGCAGCCGCTGTCTCAAGGGCATTTGCCCGTCATAATGGGCGCTGCCGTGAAAAGCCGCAGATATCGCACCTGATCCTTCACACCGGCCAACACTACGACACGAAGATGTCCCAGGTTTTCTTCGACGAGCTTGAGATTCCGCATCCGGACCATAACCTGGGCGTCGGATCGGATTCGCATGGGGTCCAGACAGGCAAGCTGCTGGCGGCGATTGAGGGAACGCTGGAAGCAGAGCATCCGGACCTGGTAATTACCTACGGGGACACGAATTCCACCCTGGCCGGCGCCCTTGCAGCCTCGAAGCTTCACATGCCGCTGGCTCACGTGGAAGCCGGCCTCCGGAGCTTCAACCGGTGGATGCCCGAGGAGATAAACCGCATTATTACGGACGAAATCTCCAACCTGCTCTTCTGCCCGACAACGACCGCAGTGGAAAATCTCAAGCACGAGGGCATCCCCTCAGGCCGTCCCGCAAAGGGAGTGCGGGATATCAATGCTCAGGCTGTCTATCAGATAGGGGATGTGATGTACGACTCCATTCTGCATTATCGAGACCTCGCCGGGAAAAAGTCCGGAATCCTCGAGAGCCTCAGGCTTGGCCGGAAAAAGTACTGTCTGGCCACTTTGCACCGGGCTGAAAACACGGATGATCCGGAAAGGCTTGAAGCCGTTATGAAAGCCCTGGTTCTTATTGCCGATACCGGGATGAAAGTCATCGCCCCGCTTCATCCGCGCACGCTAAAAGCCATCGGCAGCCTTCCCGGCCGCCAAAATGCCTGCAGTGACCCGGCGCCTGGGGTGAAATATATCGATCCGGTGGGATATCTCGACATGGTGCAGCTCGAGGCAAATGCGATGGCAATTCTAACGGACTCCGGAGGCGTCCAGAAGGAGGCCTATTTCCTTGGCGTTCCATGCATCACCCTGCGGGACGAAACGGAATGGACCGAGACTGTAGCCGCCGGCTGGAACATGTTGACGGGAGCTTCATCGGAAAAAATATTGGCAGCTTTTGAATCCCTGCCCCAGGAAATCCGGAACGACCCTCCCTTCGCAAACGTCGGCACGAGGATCGATAGGGTCCCCAATGCCTATGGCGACGGGCATGCTGCAGAAAAGATTGTATCGATCCTATCCGAGTATCTGTCCTGACATCATGCCCTCTCCGCCAAAAAGCATCTTAATGCTGCTGTCCAATGCCTTTGACCCCGATCCCCGTGTTCAGCGTGAAGCGCGGGCGCTCGTGCAGTCGGGATACGAGGTCACCCTTATCTGTTGGGACAGGGATCTGCGGTCAGAGCCGGTCGCCTGTGTCGATGGCATCCAGGTAGAGAGAATTCGTGTGGCATCCACGCACGGCCGGGGCGCCGGGCAGTCGCTATTTCTGATACTGTTCTGGGTATGTGCGTTCTTCCGTGCACGCCGCAGGAAATTCGATGTCGTTCATGCCCACGACTTCGACACCCTTCCCTTGGGATATATTCTGTCGCGATGCCGGAAAGCTCCGCTCATTTATGATTCCCACGAAAGCTATGTCGGCATGCTCGATAATTTGCCCGAATGGCTTAAATACATCATTTATCGGGCTGAAACCTGGACTTTGAAGCGCACGGATCTTGTGATTACTGTAGGAGAGCTTCTCCGCGATCACCTGATCAGCAGGGGAGCCCAAAAGGCCGTAGTCGTCGGGAATTGGCAGGATCCCGACCTGTTCCGGTTTGACAGGTCGGCCCTGGACGACGTGCGCCGCCGGTTGAAGGTGACGGCGGAACAGGCAATCGTATGCTTTATCGCGCATCTGGGGAATGAACGGCAGATCCCTCAGCTCATCGAAGCCGTAAGGCGCTCATCCGATATACATCTGGTTCTCGGCGGGCATGGCCCTTGCCGTGAAATGGCGGCGGAGGCAGCAAGCCGGAACGACAATATCAGCTACCTCGGCCTTGTGGAACCGGCTTTGATCCCCCTTTACACAGCGGCATCCGATGCTGTTTTTTACGGTTTTGATCCGGCCAATCCGAATGCGAACTACAGCGCCCCAAACAAGCTGTTTGAGGCTTTGGCCGCCGGAAAGCCGATCATCACCTGCAATTTCGGGGAGATCGGCCGCATTGTGTCCCGGGAAGGCTGCGGGCTGGTACTCCCGGACTATTCGGTTGAAGCCATCGTATCGGCGCTTCGGATGCTGCGGACAACCGAAGCACTAAAAATGAGCGTTGCTGCACGGAGGCTGGGCGAATCCAAATATAACTGGTCCGTGGCGAGAAGCGTTCTCCTGAACGCATATGAGACGCTGTACACAAAGTGACCGGGAATGCGGAAGTTTTTTCCAGGAAATCACTTTCCGGATGAGCAGGATCTCTGTGCCATGGATTTTGGGGCCTTATCTATTAGCCCCTATCCCATCGGGGGATGAAGCGAACGTATTGCAGGTCTCCTGAAAAGATAGCGATGCTTTTTAAAATAATAACAGAGCCCCAGGATATGCCTTACGGTCGCCCGGTTTATGCGGATCCCACGCGAGATTTCCTGTGCATGATGGACACAACAAACCGCCGGATCGCAGACAATGGAATAACCTGCCTTCCAAACACGCAGACAATAATCCACATCTTCCGGCGAATATAAAATTTGTTCATCCAAAAAACCGACCCGTTCCAGCAATTCCCTTTTGAGAATCCACATCGCTGAAATCGCATAATCCACTTCATGGGCGCCGGATCCCTGGTTTGCAGGATCTTTGGCCAGTTCCCGGTCCCGTTTTTCAAACCATTTCAGGAAAAAATACCGCAGGGTCTTGGTAACGATTGTGGGAAACGCGTCGGTGGATTTCTGGAGTGCGCCGTCTGCATAGACCAATTGGGGGGCCGCCAATCCGATATGGCGATTCCGCTCCAGAGTCATGATGAGGCGTGCAATAGCCCCGGCAGTCACTTCAACATCGCAATCCAGTATGCAGAGGTGCTTCCCGCGCGCCCGTCTGAGTGCGAGGTTTCGTGAATAGGTGGTTCCTGAATTATAGTTAAGGTATATGGGAAAAATCCGGTCAGGATGCCGCTCCTGAAATGCATTCAGAATAGCGACCGTTTGATCCCGTGAACCGTTGTCCACTATGAATATTTCGTGGGAAAGGCCGCATTGAACCAGATCGGAGATCAGAGCCTTCAAACACTGCGAAGCATAGCGCTCCGAGTTCCAGGTTAAAATCACGCAGGAGACATCCACGTCGCCCTATCCCTTGAAAAATCGTGTGATAAATCCTCTGTTTCAGCCAAAAGAATGCCGCATCCCTGCCGGGCATTGCCTATCAGAATACCCGGGATACAATGCCGATTATACTGAACACCGCGAGTATGGGTATCAGATAATTTCCTTTATCGGACGCGGTCGCCGCGCGATGGAAAGTCAGGCGCCTCCGGCTTTGCCGGAGGCACCTGAAAAATTCGAACGGCTCAAAGCGGTTGGAGGAGCTACGCCGTTCTTGAACGCTGACTCACGCGGGCAAAAGCCGACCCACGCCGAACAAATCGGCGTTTGTCGGCGCTTTTATCAGCGTTTCTCAGCGTTTCAAAATGCGGAGCTGTCAAACTCTTTGATCGCCCGGCAAAACCGGGAGTTTGCCAATGCAATTGGCCGTAAAACCTGAGCCGGCTGGAAAATGGAGTTCATTTCGACGAAGCTGAACACTGGAAAAAATATGCTGTTTCACAGACAGGGCCGGCGGGAAAAAATCCTGCTCAAGATTTTTGCAGCATTTGCCGCCGCGATATTTTTCGCCTGGCCCCTGAAAGAGGCATTCGCTCAGAAACGTCCCCAACTGACGGTCCTTTACGACAATTACCCCTTCAAAAACGGCTTGATCGCAATGAACGGGTTCTCATGCCTTATCCGCGGGACCGAAAAGACGATATTGTTCGACACCGGGGAGAAGGAAAATGTTCTCTTGTATAATTTGAGGATGCTGAAAATCGATCCGGCGGCCATTGATTGCATAGTGATTTCCCATGATCATGCGGACCATACGGGCGGGCTGCTATCTATCCTGGCGGCCAACAGGAAAGCCACGGTCTTCATACCGGATGGTTTCGCGGATTATGATCTCCTCCAGCGGATCCAGTCTTATGGCGCAAGAATGTTCCTTGTGAAACAGCCCACCCAAATCTGCAGGGACGTTTTCTCCACGGGCCCCATGCTGGGGCATGGAATCTATGAGCAATCGCTGGTCATAAAGGGAGAATCCGGGCTGACTCTCTTGTGCGGATGCGCGCATCCCGGGATAGCCAATATCATAGAAAAAAGCATGAAATCGTTTCAGAAACGCGTCTCTTGTGTCCTTGGCGGGTTCCATTTAAGTTCCGCTTCAGAAGCCACGATCAGCGATACCATCAAAAGCTTCGTCGCTTTCGGAGTGGCCGGAGTTGGAGCGGCGCACTGCAGCGGCGAAGAAATGGTGCTATCATTGCAGTCCATTTATGGCCCAAAATACATACAGTTGGGAGTCGGGAGGACGGTCTCGCTTCAGTGATTTTGGATGGAAAGGCCTTCGGCGGCATTTGACGGACAGCCGGAACCCGGGGCGTGCCGCAGCGGTTCTCCATTGGGCATGGACGCCTGGACCGGGAATCAGGCAGACTTTTTTTGCGCTTCAAGGGCGCGGCCACCGGTGACGAAAACGGCGCCGGGGCAATCAGGAATCGTGCAAACAGGGAAAGAGGATGGTTTGGATTGAAGGTGCGGCACTTGGCGCCGGGCTAATCTTGGCTTTTCTGATCGCGATATTTCCGCGATTCGGGCCGGGCTCGTGGCGTTTGCTTCTATTCCTGCTGCCGGGAGCGCTTTCTGCCGGCGTGCAGGCTTTTGCTTCCGGGCCCGGAGGTGTTTCTGCCGAGGACTCGCTTAGACTTTCCTACGCGCTCGTCCTGCTCGCGGCTGCAGGCGGCTATCTCAGCGCATTCCGGCTGAGCCAGCAGTCCAAACGCCTGTACGCCATTTCCGTATTTGTTGCGGCCATCCTGCTTGCCGCGCTGCTGGGCCTTGTCACCCCGCCCTATGCCCGGAGCGAAGAAGCATTTGCAGGCCACATTGCCCTCGGCACTGCTGGATATGTTTCTGCTTTCTACCTTCTTGTCGTTTCCGTAATCACTCTTGCCAAGCTCGAGCAGATGCTGCGCCGCGCAAACGAAACAGTGCGATGGGAGCTGAAATTCCTTTTCCTCGGGGCAGGAGCCTACTTTGCCGCCATCATCTACCTGAGTTCTCAGGTTCTGCTCTATTCACCCCAGGCCGGCTTGCTGTCAAGCGGCGCCATGGGACTGCTCCACCTGATGTACCTGGTCTCCTGCGGCCTGGTCGCCATCTCCTGGAAAAGAGGCTCGGGTCGTGCGCGGATTGCGGTTTCCCACGGCGCCATCTACAGTTCGATCACGCTTGTGAGCGTCGGCGTTTACCTGATCGCCTCGAGCCTGATTGCGCGATGGGCCAGCCAATACGGCGAGGTCGGGCTGCCTATAGAAGCACTGATATTTCTACTTTCGGCGGTAGCCCTGGCCGCCGTTCTCCTTGGCACTGCGTTCCGCCACCGCACGCGATCCTGGATCCGGCGGAACATTTTTGCCGGCCGATACGATTACCGGCAGTTCTGGCTCGAAGCGACCGAGCGCGTCCGCTCCATCGATCCTCCCGATGTCACGGCCGCGGCGCTGGCCGATATCGTGCATCGGGCATTGGGGGCCATCGATGTCAGCGTCTGGATCCGGCGCTGGAATCCCAACCGGCTTCAGCTATTGAGCTCCATGGGCCCGGCGACGGAAATCCTCGGCAAGGAGGCTCCAGGGGTTGTTGAAGAGCTGCTGAATATATCCGAGCCTGTTTCAATGGAAGATCTGGACAGTGCCAGAGATGCCTCTGCCATCAAGAATTTCATGAACGACACGCAGGCTTCCCTCCTTGTCCCCCTCCTTTCCAGCAACCGGGTTGTTGGCGCCATCTGCGTAGGGATGGATCGGAGCGGGCATCCCTATGACATGGAGGCCCGGGAGTTTCTCCGCGCCCTGGCCGGACATGCAGCGGGAGAGTTTCACAAATTCGATCTGCTGGCGACGCTTGTGGAGGCCAAAGAGGCTGAAGCTTTCCGGGCGTTCTCCACTTTCGTTCTGCACGACCTGAAAAATTTCGCGTCTACGCTGTCCTACATCGCGCAGAACGCCCCCCGGCATCAGCACAAGCCGGAGTTCCAGCAGGACGCTTTCCAGTCGGTGTTCGATACGGCGGAAAAGATGAAGCGCCTCTGCAACAGCCTCAGGACATTCTCAGGCACGCTGGCCGGGAACAAAAAGCCTGCGGATATCAATCAGATTGTTCGCTCCGTTGCCGATAATCTAAATGCGGGACTGGCTGAGCACCTGAAGCTCGAGCTGGCCGAACTGCCCCCCGTTACGGTCGATTCCGAGGAGCTGGGGCGGGTGATCCAGAACCTGCTGCTGAATGCGCGCGAGGCGATTGCGGAAGATGGGGCTATAATTGTTACGACCACCGATCAGGGAGAGCAGATCGAATTGTCGATCGAGGATAACGGCAAGGGAATGAGCCCGGAATTTCTGGCCAAGGAATTGTTTGTCCCATTCCATACAACCAAGAGCGGAGGATTGGGTATCGGGCTGTTTCAATCCAAGAAAATTATGGAAGCCCATGGAGGAACTATTCGCGTCGAAAGCAGGGAAGGGATTGGGACCACAGTCAGACTGATGCTTCAAAAAGGCTGACCACGAATAAAGACTGTATGAAACAGATGAAGAAAACCAAGGGATTGCCAAAAATATTGGTTGTGGACGACGACGAGCAGATACGGAAGCAGATCCAGTGGGCGCTTTCGGATGAATTCAGCGTATTCTCGGAAGGAGACAGGCTCTCGGCGATTGAAACTTTCCATAAAGAAGCCATACCGGTTGTGCTGCTGGACCTGGGCCTTCCGCCTCATCCGCGAGAGGCGGTCGAAGGGCTCCAGGCGCTTGATGAGCTGATCGCAATGGATCCGCTCGTTAAGGTGATCATAGTCTCGGGGAACTCCGAGCGCAGCAATGCTCTGGCGGCGATCGACAAGGGGGCCCACGACATATTCCCGAAGCCCGTGGATCTGGATGAACTCAAGGTGGTCCTGCATCGGGTCTACAAGCGAATCCAGTTGGAAAGGGAGAGCATCGAAGAGCGCAACCTAGGTCAGCGCGTGTCCTTCGAGGAAATTATTGGCAGCAGCCCGCCGATGCAGGAAATTTTTGCCACCGTGAGCAAAATTGCCGCAACGGACATCCCGGTGCTGATCACGGGCGAAAGCGGGACAGGCAAAGAGCTGATAGCAAACGCCATCCACAACCGGAGTCCGCGTAAGGATGCGCCATTTATTGCCATCAATTGCGGAGCCATCCCGGATACGCTGATTGAGAGCGAACTCTTCGGACATGAAAAAGGCTCCTTCACCGGGGCGACCACGCAGCGCAGGGGAAGACTGGAGTATGCTCACAAGGGCACGCTGTTTCTCGATGAAATCGGGGACCTGGTTCCCGAACTGCAGGTGAAAATATTGCGCTTCCTTCAGGAGAAGGTCATCGAACGGGTCGGCGGAAGGCAGCTGATTTCGGTTGACAGCCGGGTCATCGCCGCGACCAACCAGAACCTGGACGAAGAAGTCAAGGCGAACCGGTTCCGAGAGGACCTGTACTTTCGGCTTGCAGTGGTTAAAATGGCCCTGCCGCCCCTGAGAGAACGCGGCAACGATGTTCTTGAACTGGCGCAGCACTTGGTTCAGGTTTTTTCCAAGGAGCTGAAAAGGCCGCCCAAAAAATTCTCGAAACAGGCTCTGGAAGCCATCCGCAAGTATGAATGGCCCGGAAATGTGAGGGAGCTTCAGAACCGCGTGAAGCGCGCACTCGTGCTGGCTGATGGTCCAACCATCGGCCCATTGGAACTTGAACTCGAGATGCCGGGCGGTGAAGCCAACGGCTCTTCAACG
Organism: uncultured Acidobacteriota bacterium; assembly: GCA_964474425.1. Classification (GTDB taxonomy): domain Bacteria; phylum Acidobacteriota; class UBA6911; order UBA6911; family UBA6911; genus UBA6911. The sequence continues at coordinate 30,847 of CAYYTC010000028.1, read as the reverse complement.
CTCAAAGAGGCCAAGGAAGCCTTTGAGCGGGACATCCTGGTAAACGCCCTGCAGGAAAACAACAACAACATCTCAAAGACCGCAAAGGCCCTGGGAATCAGCAGGCCCACTCTCTACGATCTCATATCAAGGTACGGACTCTAAAACTTGCCAAAGATTACGCTGAAAAAAGCAGTCGGCTTTCTGGTGCTTGCAGGGTGTTTCGCTTACCTGTACCACCCCGTCATCGCCAAGCTGGTTCACGACTGGTATACCGACGACAATTATTCTCACGGGTTCCTGATCATTCCTATTGCGCTCTACTTTGTCTGGGAGCGCAGGGCCAGGCTTAAGGAGGCTGCGCGAAAGCCCAGTTCCCTGGGGCTGGCCGTTGTTTTGGGAAGTCTGGCGGTGCTGCTGGCCGGCATCCTGGGTTCCGAACTGTTCCTGACGCGGATATCGATATTGGGAACCATTGCCGGCGTCATTCTCTTCCTCTATGGCTGGAATCACCTTAAAATTTTGATTTTCCCGATCGCCTTTCTGATCCTGATGGTTCCTATTCCGGCGATCATATTTAACCAGTTCGCCTTCCCTCTTCAGCTTCTGGCTTCCCGATTCGGCGAAATGGCGCTGCTGCTCCTCCGGATTCCCGTGCTGCGCGAGGGAAATGTCATAAATCTGGCCAACACAAGCCTGGAAGTCGCCGAGGCATGCAGTGGCATCCGCTCGCTCATTTCGCTTTTGACGCTGGGGATCGTGTTCGGGTACTTCACGGACTCACGGCTCTGGGTCCGCTTAGCCCTGGCGATAGGAACAATTCCAATCGCTATTGCGGCCAACGGGATCCGTGTCGCAGGAACGGGCGTTGCAGCGCATTATTACGGCCCCGAAGCGGCTCAAGGTTTTTTCCACAGTTTTTCAGGATGGATCATATTCATTGCCGCCTTCATGATGATGTTCATCCTGTATAGGATTATTGCGCTGATTGCGCCGGAGAAGCAGGAATAAGGAACCGGGAATGGGATTTTGGGCTTGGGCAGACACGACGAGCCATAGAGATGGACTGATGCAATATCCGGTTCGCGCTAATAATGCCTGGGGCCGAAGAGAGCTTAAGAGGTGCGCCCTTATGCTATTAGATTCTACATCCATGACTTCTTTGTGTTTTGCACAGAGGTTTTGCTTCCCTTTTGGAACCAAGCACTTCCGCAATTATGTTCAGAAGCTGACGGCTGAAAGCTGAAGACTGATAGCGCGGTTTCCGTCAATGTCGGATATTGGGTTGCGGCCCCGGGCCGCGCTGCGCACAACAAGGCAAAAACCATGAAAGCTCGCATACTATTGCTTGGAATCGTTTTCTTGGCGGCTTCCGCAATTATCGCTCGGACCTCGAAGCCCGAAATCGTGCCCATCCGGGAATCTCTTTCCGGGATGCCCATGAGGATCGGTTCGTGGGAAGGAAGAGAAATCCACCAAATCGACGATCGAATCATGGCTGTCCTGGGCGTCGATGACTATGTCAGCAGGACCTATTATAGTCCTGAACTCTATCCGGCCGGCCTGTATGTCGGCTACTATCAAAGCCAACGGCAGGGAGACACGATGCACTCTCCGCTTAACTGCCTGCCGGGCGCCGGATGGAATCCCGTAAAGAACAACCACATAAAAATCCCGATCGGGGAAAATTCAAGCATTGAGATAAACCGGATCGTGATTCAGAAAGGGATTGAAAAGCAGGTGGTGCTTTACTGGTATCACAGTCACGGAAGGGTCGTCGCCAGTGAATATTGGGGGAAAATATATACCGTACTCGACGCTCTGCGCACCAACCGCACAGACGGAGCACTGGTACGGGTGATTTGCCCGGTTTCCGGCTCGGATCCGGAAGCCGAAGCGTCCGCTGAAACGCATGCAGTGGATTTTGTCAAGGCATTGTTCCCTTTGTTGGATCAATTCCTTCCCGTGTAAAGAGTCCTGTAATGGACTTGCTATCGGCTGCGGCATGAAAGCGTTGCATTTTTTCATCGGTACGGATTTCGCGGGATGTCCGGGCGCCTCTCCGGAAAATCTCCGGCGATGTCTTGTTGCCGAATTCAGGGGGAACAAGGGATATAATGGTTGCGACGACGGGGCCCCTGCGATTGTTTTGGAGATATCAGAGCACATACAGTCCAAACGATAGATCCTCTCTTCATCGATCTCAAGGTTGCGCTTTATCGAAGTATATGTCCGGTATCATCCTGGACGGGATTGGGGGACCTATAATCGCGCAGATCATTTTTCCTGTGTGAAGAAGTTTTTAGGGATTTTGCATTGGGTTTTGGGATTCTGGGTGACGCGACACAAAGCAATTTATTATCAATGGGAGGAATGCTGAAATGAAATACACCTGGCCTTCAGTAATCATTCTAATGATGTTTGTACTGGTTTCCGGCGGAGTCCCGGTGCAGGCAACCGACATACAAACCGACGATGTCACTGCGTTTGGCCTCAACGCCGGGGATACGGGGGTCACCGTATCCTTCTTCGGCACTGAAGCCGGCCTCTCCAACGCTGCAGATGGTTTTTACAACTCATTCTTCGGATACAAAGCCGGAAGGGTCAACACTTCGGGTGATTACAACTCCTTCTTTGGAAAAGACGCCGGCCTGAAAAATACCACTGGCGGCTATAACTCGTTCTTCGGCGCAACCTCCGGAACATCCAACACCACCGGAATAAACAATGCGTTCTTCGGCGTGGCCGCCGGCTGGGGAAACACCGCCGGTTATGGCAATACATTCTTCGGAACGAGCGCCGGCAATTGGAACACCACCGGCAATAACAACACTTTCTTCGGCGTGTCCACAGGATTGAGCAACACCACCGAAAGCGGTAACAGCTTTTTCGGATCCAGCGCCGATGGCGCCGGCGCGATTTCGAACGCAACAGCGATCGGCTATTGCTCCAGCGTAACAAGGAGCAACAGCGTTGTCCTTGGAGGAGTTGCCGGCTCGAACTGCGCCACGGCTGAAACCAATGTCGGGATCGGAGTCACGAATCCCGACCGGCAACTGACCGTTGAAGGGACTCAGGCCTTGGGAAGATTCCGGCGCTATTACGGCACTACCGATCCTTTCACGCGGACATATTCGCCGGCATTCCTGTTTGAACGGGCAAGACCCACTCCAACGTCGCCGACAGACATTCAGGCAGGCGACTATCTGGGCAAAATTCAGTTCCGGGGCAGAGTGGGAGGCGGCATGCCCGAGTATGGGGCTATGGCGTTCATCGCCACGGACACCAGCCAAAACGGCCGGTTCTCGTTCCTCGACCGGGATCTCACAACCGAAAGGGTGGTGATCCTGAATACCGGCAATGTCGGCATCAACACAACTGCGCCATTGGAGCGTCTCCACGTTGTCGGAAATGTCCGAGTTGACGGGGATCTCATCTGGACGGACTCCGGCGCTTCCGTGCCCGACTACGTCTTTGATTCGGGCTACAAGCTGATGGGCATTGATGAACTGGGAAAGTTCATTGCCAGCGAGAAGCATTTGCCCAACATCCCTTCAGCCAACGAGATTAAGGATAATGGGTTGAACGTGAGCGATTTTCAGATGAAGCTTTTGGAAAAAATCGAGGAACTAACCCTCTACATCGTGCATAAAAACGCCGAAATCACCGAACTGAACAACCGTCTTAAGGCCTTGGAACAGCAGATAAATAAGGTAGACCCCCAGTAGTCTCGGTTTTCAGTCTGCAGGAAGACGGGCAATTGGCGAAAGGCCGCTTCTCGGAGCGGCCTTTTTTGCGTCTATAGTATATACATGAAGCGCTTTCGCTGCTCTTTTTGAGCATCGGAAACGTCTCATTACCTTTTATGCTCAATTCTGAAACTGATGGTCGTCGATATATTCGGGTCAGATCCCAATCAAACCTGCTGAAGCCACGAAGCTTCGCAAGCCAAAAAGAAAAAGGCCGCCACTAGTTTCGGAATCCGAAACCGAGTGGCGGCCTTTTTCTTTAGCTCTTTAAGGCTTACTGCATTATTGGCTTTGCGAATTTTGGGGCTATGCGGGTTGTCCGCATATCCTTACTTTCTCTTCAGGCCAATCAAGCCCAAGCCAGCCAATCCGCATCCCAGCAGGATCAAGGTCGATGGCTCGGGAACCGCAGTGTTCCTTATATCGGTGCTTATTGCTATAGAAGGTTTATCCACGGAAAGGCTTTTAGCCGCGACCGAGAACCCGAAGAAGGCGAAAGGCGTATCCGGGTTAAGACCGATTGCATCCAGCAATTCCCGTGATTTTGTGTCGAGTCCAAAGGCACTAACAAGGCCATCCGATACTCTTGATTTATCGAATCCTCCAATGATACCGCTCAGGAGGACCTGATCGCCGATTCCCAGGCCAGGGATCGCGCCAGTTAAAACGATTGAACGATCACCGGCAACGCCGCCCGTATTGAAATCAAGGAGTCCACCCACTACCGGATAGTTACCTGAATTATCAGGAGCGCCGATAATCTTAACCCCGCCAATTGGTATGTCCACTCCGCTCAGATTGCCATCAGCATAAAGCGTGATGATGCCCCCTGTCAGCAGACCATCTCCAAAGTCGATTACCGTATCTGCCATAGCTGCCGGAGTGGAATTGCAGATAAAGGCAAGAACCAGAGCCAAACTCAAAACCGTGAATAACCGTTTGATCATAACAGCCCCCTGTTGTTTCTAGTTTGCTTCCACGCTAATGAGTAAGCAATATGCATTCCACAATTTTTCCCATCGCCGCAGGCTCTCCTGTAAAAGGCTTATTAAGCTATAATTTACAACTATTTATCGGCAATATGTTGTTGGCCGGTTGGAATATCCGGTGCGTCCTCGGCCTGTAATACACGCTCAGGAGTGTAAAGGAATCCGACGTTTTCCAGGCAGCTACATTAAAACCATCCCAAAAATCACCCTAAGTGATTTATTATAAATATACTACGAGAAAATATCGAAGGGATTGCGACTGTAAAAAACCTTTACAACCCGAAGTGAGAACAAGGCAAGAAAAGCCGCTGACTAATTACGGATAACAAAAAACGATGGATTGCAGGTCAAGCGCATACCAAGAATGGGATTTTCCGGTCAGGAATCCCATTCTTGTTAGCGGCAGGCCCGGCATGAAAGAAGCTTTTGCTTGGAATGGTCAATTTTCCCCAATAATTTCTCTGACCTCTGAAGCCTGAGGAAGGTTCGGATTCAGCCGTAAGGCTTGGGTAAGGGACTGCTTAGCTCGGCGTTCATCACCGTTCTTGCTATAGGCCATACCCAGGTGATACTGGAAAGTTGCATTCTCGGGTTCCTTCTTGACGCATTCTTCCAGCAGAGCGATCGCGGAACGATAGGCGGCCCGCCTAAAATAAATCCATCCCAAGGTGTCGGCTACGTTTACAGACTCCGGCATCTTATCCCTCGCCGATTGCGCAAGTTTTAGAGCCTCGTCGAGATTGCCGCCGGATTCGCACATTATCCAGGCCAAATTGTTTGCGGCGACGGCTAATCCCGGATCGATTTTAAGCGCCTCGCTGTAGTGATACCTCGCTTTGTCCCTGTTCTTTTGGACCTCGTAGATAACGCCCATAATTACGTGGGTTTGCCCTGATCCTGGATTTACGTCCAAGACCTTTTGGAGTTCGGGGATGGCGCTATCGAAAGACTTTTGAGCGATATAAACCTGTGCGAGCAAAGAATATGTGTTAAATCTATTCTTATCTAGAGATATGGCCTTCTTATAAGCGGCCTCGGCCTGTCCGTAGCTTTTCTGCGTTGCGTATATCTGACCGAGCATCTCATATAGGATGGCCGTTTGCGGCGACTTCTGAATCTGACTGTTGATGCGCTGAATCGCCCTGTCGGGTTGCTTGCGGTTGATGTAGAGGCTGGCAAGCCCTGCCAAAGGCTGCGGGTCCGCCGGATTAAGCCCTAAAGCCGATTCCAGTATGGTTTCTGCTTTGGCCGCGTCGCCTTGAGCAGCGTAGGACATGCCCAGCCTGTATAAACCCTGAGAATTTGTCGGATTCTGCTTTGCGAAAGCTTCGAACTCGGCAATTGCATCCTTGTAATACTTCTTGGCGAAGTAAGCACTGCCAAGCGCAAATTGCGCTTCAGCTGCGTTGGGATTTGACTTGAGCGCCTCCTGCGAATACCGGATCGCAGCGTCCGGATCGCGGCTGTCGAGCTTGTATTGTGCCAGGGCGAGGTATGCCTGAATATGCCGCGGATTGATCCTGATCGCCTCATTCCACTCGGCTTCCGCCTGCTGCCCCTTCCTGTCCTGGAGGTACGCCAGACCCAGAACATATCGTGCCTGGGCTACGTTGGGATCGTTACTTGCGGCCATCCTATTTACGGCCGGCTGAAGATCCCTGACCGCCTCTGCCGGCTTGTTCTGGGCCATAAGAATGCGCGCCTTGAGGATTCGAGCCCCACTGTCCTGGGCATTTGCTTTCAGGATCTCGTCGGTCAGCTGCAAACCTTTGTCGAAAGACTTCTGGTTGAAATAGGACACAGCCAGCCTTCTTTTCAGGCCGGCATCGGCCGGATTTTCCCGGATTAATCCGCTTATCACATCAGCCGCTTGAGCTCCCTTCCCCGTAGCCTCGTACAGGTCCGCTAAAGCCAGCTTTTGCGACTGGTTTTTGGGATCCAGGGAAACTGCCTTCCGGTATTCCTCTTCAGCCCTCGCGCTGTCCTTCCTGCTCAAATACACCCGCCCCAACAGCTCGTGGAGCCTGGCATTCGATGGATCCTGCGCAATCTGCCGGTTCAGCCTCTGGATTGCTTTATCGTAGTTTTTCTGATTCAGGTAGAGACCGACCAAGTCATTGAGCGCTTCGACGCGCCTGGGATCCGCGGCAATAGCGGCTTCAAACTTCGCCTCCGCCTCCGCGCTCCTGCCCTGCCTCATGTAAGCCAGCCCGAGCTGCTGAAACCCCACAGGGTCCTTGGGCCTGGCCTTGATATAGGTATCCAGTTCGGAAACAGCCCGGCTGAAATCGCGCTTATTCCCATAGGCGCTTCCCAGTATTAGATGGGCCTCGATGGAGGCGGGGCTCAGATTTAAACCCTGCTGCGCGAAGCGGATCGCGGAATCCGCATCTCCATCCTCAAGTTTGAGTTGCGCCAGGGCAAGGTAGACCTGAGTGAAACGCCCGCCCTGGTTCATTGCGTCGGTCCATTCCTTTTCGGCTCGCTTCCGGTCGCCTGACTGGAGGTATGCCAGGCCGAGGAAATAGCGGGCAGGCTGGGATGACGAATCCGCTGTCACAGCGCTCTGAAAAGCGCTCATCGCCTCGTTTTCTTTGTTCTGCCCCAGCAGAGCTCTGCCCTTCATCAGAAGCGCATTTGCATTCTTGCCGTCGGCTTTCAGCACGTCGTTCACGGCCTGCAGCGATCGGTCAAATTCGTTGCGCCTCAAATAAATTTCCGCCATCTGCAGCCGGGCGACGGAGTTTGAAGGGTCCTCCTTAACAATGCCTTCAAGCGTCTCCAAAGCCTTATCCTGCTGCGCGCTGTCGGCATAGAACTGGGCCAGTGCGGTGCGCTGGCTCTTGTTTTGGGGATCTATGGCAGCCGCTTTCCTGTACTCTTCTTCCGCCGCAGCCAGATTCTTCTGGCTTGCGTATACCTGTCCGAGAATCTCATGCAGTCTCGCCTGTTGCGGATTTTGGGCAATGATCTGGTTCAAACGCTGAACAGCTTTATCCGGCCGCTTTTGAGACACATAAAGATTTGCGAGTGAAGCAATTGTCTGAAGATTGCCCGGATCGCTTTTCAAAGCCGCTTCCAGCTGAATCTCAGCATTCTGCAAGTCTCCCAGGGCCATCATTACCGTTGCCAATCGCTGGAGGCCCACCGGGTTTCCCGGATTCAATCGAACGTACTCCTGCAACTCGGGCAAAGCCGACCGAAAATCCTTCTTAATGGCAAACGCGCTTCCTAAAAGGAGATGCGCTTCGCTGAGGTTGGCGTTAAGGCTCAAAGCCTGACGCGCGAGCTGGATTGCGCCATCCGCATCCCCCGACTCCAGCCGCACATTGGCAAGAGCCAGCTGGGCCTGGAACAGCGTCGGTTCCAGCCTCACGGCGGCATCCAGTTCCGGTCCGGCCTTTTGAGCTTGCCCGCTCTGCATATAGGCAATCCCGAGGAAGTAGCGGGCTATCGCCTCGCGCGGCAGAGCCTTGGCCACAGCCTCGAGTTGCGGAACGGCTTCGGCTGCCTTGTTGCGGATCAACAGGATACGTCCCTTGATCAGGCGCGCATCGGCATCCTTGTCATTCTGCTTGAGCAACTCGTCCGCAATCTGCTCCGCTTTGTCGAACGAGCGTTGGCTCAGATAAACGTTTGCCAGGCGCTTTTTCGCCAGATCCGATTTGGGATTGCCGGCAATCATTTGTTCCAGAGTCTGAATCGCCCGGTCCATCTGCTGCGTGGCAAGAAAATAATCCGCCAAGATAATCTGCCGGCTTGGGCCGTCCTTGTTCAGCTCAATAAATTTCCTGTATTGAGCTTCGGCTTCGTCCAGCCTTTTGTTTTGCATATAAAAGAATGCCAGAGCGTAGACGGCATCCCTGGACTGAGGATCCAGCGCCAAGGCGGATTGGATCTGCTCCTCAGCCTCGCTCATGCGCTGTTCGAGAATATAGAAGTTGCCAAGCGCAAGGCGCGCCTCGACAGAGCGGCGGTCTGAGGCTATCGCCTTTTTATAAAGAGCTTCAGCCTCCGCAGGCTGCCGCTTGGGATCGTCTTTGGAACCGACCAGCAGGAGGGGCGGACTGAGCCTGGGCTCGTATTCCAGCGCTTTCCGCACTTCGGCAATAGAATTGTTGATGGGAAGCATATACGAATAGGAATTTGCCTGCAGGATCTGAGCCTGGATGTTGGACGGATCCTTTTTTAATACAAGTTCAGCCTTGGCGCGGGCATCGTCGTATTTGCGCTCCATCAGAAGAAGAATTCCTATCCTCAGCTGAGCCGCCATATTGTTCTTGTCGGTCGCTATGGTCCGCTCGAATTCCTGGTACGCATCAATGAGGTATTGGCTGCCTAGGTTCAGGTATGCGAGGCCAAGCTGATAGTGGGCTTCGGAGAGCTGCGGATCTTTCTTCAGGGCATTCCGAAATTCGAGGACGGCTTCCGCGTACTTCCCCTGGCTGAGGTATTTTTTCCCATTTTGCAGATATGTCTTTGGATCCCTGGAGCATCCCGGAATTGAGACTGCAAGCAAAAGGGCCAGGGTCATATATATATTTGATTTGTTTGCTTTATGCGGCATTTTTATCCTCCAAGGGATCCTTTGGGCACACACCCTTGCGCCCCATAGATTATCGACATTTTTATCCTGAGACTACAGTGCAGGCAAGCGAATAAACCGCAACCGAGGATTCCGCCGATTGCAAGGTTCAGGCAAAAGGGATACTATCAGCGATATTTATATGAAATGAAGGCGGTTAGGCGTGCGCGAAGACACCCCTATGCAGGAATTGCGCTCTGTTTCGCCGGAAACACAGCTGCATGCCGATCCAAATCCTGGCCTTAGAATCACCATAGACGTTTCTCCCTATCTCGCCAGCAATACCGGCGTCGGCGTGTCTATGGGCCGGCTGGTCGACGCTATGCTTGCAGCTTATGGCGCGGAGCAATACAGGTTGTGCGCCGTTTCCGTTCAGGGGCGGGCCGCGGCAAAATTGCGCGAACGTTTCTCCCACAACTCTATTTGTATCAGGCGCTTCCCTTTGAGGTTCCTTGTCCCGGCAGTTGACCGGTGCTCATGGCTCAAGGCTGAGACGATTTTTGGGGATGCCGACGTTTTTCACGCCGGCCCATTGCTGGTACCGGCCGGCAGGAAGGCTGCAATCGTTATAACCATAAATGACCTCACCCCCGTCCTGCTTCCGGAACTCCACCTGCGGAGCAATCTGTATACGGCACAGCAGCTCAAACGCCGCGCTGAGCGGGCGGATCTGGTAATAGCGCCTTCAGTGAGCACAGCAAACGATCTCGAGCGCCAGGATATCGTCGAGCGGCGAAGGGTAAGGGTAATTCCGCTGGCGGCCGATGAATCATTCCGACCAGCCGAAGAGGCATCCATAAAAGCCTTGCGCGGATATAGTTTGGACTGCGGTTATGTCCTCAGCGTCGGAGCGCTGGAGCCGCGCAAGAACCTCCCTCGCCTCTTTGAGGCGTTCAGGCTGCTCAAGGACCGCTATCATATTCCGCACAAACTGATTGTTGCCGGGCCCGGCGGCTGGAAAGACCAGGATATTTTTCAAAGTGTCCACCGATTAAATCTCGCGGATGCCGTTGTATTCGCCGGATACGTGCCGCGCGAAGTTCTGGGCTCCCTATACCGCCACGCTGCATTGCTGGTATACCCTTCTCTGTATGAGGGATTCGGCTTGCCGCCGCTTGAGGCCATGGCGTGCGGGTGCCCGGTTGCAGTCTCAAATGCCAGCTCCCTTCCGGAAGTGGTCGGGGAGGCTGGAGTGTACTTCAATCCCCTGGAATTGGAGGATATGGCCCAGGCTGTCTACCAAATACTTGGCTCCAATGAGTTGCGCGAAAGGCTGGTCCAAATGGGGTTGATGCAAAGCGAAAAGTTTTCATGGAAACTCACAGCCCAAGCTACCCGAGGAGTTTATGCTGAAGCCTTTGCACTCCGGCAAAGCAAAGCAGCCGGAAAATCGTGACATTTCTATTCATGCTCCATATTTATCCGATCAGATTCCTAGGTCTGTTTGGTGCTTAGAACAAAGGAGATATCCCAGCGATGAGGCGGCTTGCTTCCGTCGAAGAATTGCGTTCGCAATGCTTCTGTGAATTCATGGCCTGGATCAACGGCTTTGCCCGCGTCCACAAGCTTCAGGTGCACACGAACGGATCCAAGAGGTGGGAGTATCCTTGGGCCTGGCAATATCTTAACAGGCTGCCCTTGCGCCGGATGAGGATTCTCGATCTCGGATCCGCGCTCTCTCCCATGCCTTGGTTTTTGGCATCCCTTGGCGCCAACGTTACGTTAGTCGATAGCGATCCCTCCTTAGAAAAAAAGTGGGAAGCGTTGAGGCTGCATAACCGTTTTGATGTGGAATGGCGCCTGGTTTCGGGAGCGGAATTGCCCCTGATTCGCGACGTTTTCGACGTAGTCACGTCTTTCTCGGGATTAGACGCTGCCAGCAACAAGGAAACCGCAATCGAGGAAATGATCCGTGTGCTTAAGCCCGGTGGGCTTCTCTGCCTGACGTTTAGCATTTGTGAAAAGCTTTGCGAAATGGCTTTCCCGTTATCGATCGGTGAAGCACTGGATATGGAATCCTTCGACCGGATAGTCTGGCGGCGCGGCGACATGGAACCCGTGGAGCCGTCTGCCCGATGGAACGATGAGGATAGGGGAAGCTTTCTGGAATGGCATCGCAGCCTTGCACCACATTTTAGCCATATTGTGGGAGGGGCGATTTTGAACAAAAAAACGCTCCCTGCCTGCTCCACAGTAGGGAATCCGGGCCCGATCCGAGTCCATCAGCTGGATACAGGATTGGCGGCCGGAAACACGGGAGATGACGCAATGTTCGCCGCCGCAATCAGGCGCCTTCCGGCCGGATTGGACCTGGCGACAGAGGTACACTCTCTGGCCAGGGTAAAGACATTGCCACAGGGAGTGCGCTACCTCCACGTTAAGGACCATGCCGCTTTGGATGCCAGTATTCGAGAATCCCAAATCGCAATGATAATGGGCGGAACGCCCATCATGGATGAATGGGGGCTGGAATGGCCCCTGCTCGCAAACGCCGGCAAATTGGAGCTCTGCCACAGCCTCGGGAAGCCGGTCCACGCAGTCGGCGTGGGAGTCGACCGGCTGAGGACTGAAGGCGAACGCATCTTTCGAAAATTCTATGCTCCCATACTTTCCTGGTCCGTGCGGTCGGAACAGTGCAGGCAGGCATTGCTGGAAATGGGCGTTCCGGAGTCAAGAATCCACGTAGGGGCCGACTGGGCCTGGCTGCTGGATTTCATAATCGATCGGGAATGGGCTTCCGGATGGTTGGCCAAGTGCGGCGTTTCCGATCGGAAGCTGAGAATCGGAGTCAATGCCGTCAACGAAATCTGGGGAGCCGACCCGGAAAGGAAAAAGGCCTGGGCATCGCTGCTCGACCGGCTGACGGAAAAATTTGACGCCAGGATCATTTTCTTCTGCAACGAATCGCGCCCCGGCGAATATTTCGACCGGGTGGCCGCCGAAGAAATACGGGCGTTTATGAGTCAGCCCTCGTTCCTCCTGCCCGATCGATACTATTTGCCTTCGGAAACCATTTCGCTGATTTCCCTCATGGACGCAACCATCAGCCAGCGATATCACTTCACCCTCTTCACGGTGCTTGCCGGCGTGTACCCCATTTCGATCCAGCGCGGTCAAAAAATGGCAGCCCTGAACAGGGAACTCCATCTCCCCTTTGTTGGAGATATGGACCATTTTGACGGCGATGCTATCGGGAAGCTCATCGAGGAAGCGCTCGCCGGGCCATCCCCGATGCTGCAAAATCTCCGCAGCCTGAGGGACCGGATGGAAGCCCGCGCAGGGACCAATTTCTCCCTGCTCGGGACCATCGCCGGCCTGTCCTGATCGGAACCGCGCCCCCCTCGCCAAGGCGTGAAATTCCGGCCGGATTGGATTACACTGTGGCTTCGCCTGCGCGGCATCTTCAGGCGGAGCTTTAAAACGTCCCTGTATGGGCAGACACGTAATCGCCCACAGCGAATCAGATTGATAAAGGCCTGATCGGGAACCGCAGATACAGGTGGTTTTGGAAAAGACTATTTTGCCCCTCGGCGTTGCCGATTGCGGCTTCGGGGCATGTCAGGCATCTCATTGCCGGCAGGTTGACTCATGGCTCTTGGAATTCGGGCATTGATAAAGAGCTTTTGGGAATTCCTTTTGACCCTCTACTATCGGCGTTTCCTCATAATGGAGATGGCGAAACGAGACCTCGCTCAGAATCAGACGGGCACGTTCCTGGGATTTTTCTGGACATTCATCAATCCGCTCATCCTCATTTGCATCCTTTGGCTTGTCTTCAGCGTGGGATTCAAGACGCCGACAACCGACAGGATGCCGTTTGTGGTATGGCTGACCACAGGCCTCATCATCTGGAATGCGTTCGCCGAAATCCTGAGCGGAGCGACAACCGCCGTGCGAAACAATCCGCATCTGGTGAAGAAAGTGCTCTTTCCTCTGAGCATCCTTCCCGTAGTAAAAATGACGTCCGCGCTCATGGTCCACCTGGTATTTCTGCTCATTCTCATTGGCCTGATCCTGGGGCACGGTTTACCGGCAAGCATAGGGTGGTTCCAGGCAGCCTATTATCTGTGTGCCATGCTGGTGCTTGCACTTGGACTCAGCTGGATCACTTCGGCTCTATTCGTTTTTATCCGCGATGTTGGCCAGGTCATAGCAGTCCTTTTACAGTTCGGCTTCTGGGCCACGCCGATTTTTTGGAATCTTGATATGATGCCGGATCGTATTCGGATATTTTTTAAATTGAATCCCATGTTTTATCTTGTTCAGGGCTACCGGGACTCATTCCTTCACTTCGTGCCTTTCTGGCATCATCCCATACTCACCCTATATTTCTGGTCTGTGACGATGGCGCTATTTGTTCTGGGCGCAATCATTTTTCAGCGACTGAAACCCGGTTTCGCTGATGTAATCTAGGAAAAGCCATGGAATCTTCGGCTCCGGCTCAGTCAATGATCGATAGCGGCAACCGTCAAGCTTGAGGCATGTGTCTATGAAAGGATTGCCGGCATCATCGCCGTCCAGAATTCTTCTCCCTCGATTTGATACGCTTGGCGACTTAGTATTGCTTGAGGGGTTTCTTGCGGCGCTCCAAGGTCGTTTCCCTCAAGCCCGAATCACCTTGTTGGTGCGCAGTATATTCGGCGATCTGGCCGGCCTGTTTCCCGATTCCCTGGAATGGCTGACAATAGACTTTGATCCCCATAGGAATCCGCCGAATGTATCGCTCGGACAGGCACTGCTAACGGGCTTGCGGAATGAACCATGGGATCTCCTGCTGGCAACCGCACATAACCGAACGTGGGCTGAGGATTTTCTTGCTGCTTCGATGCCCGGCGCGACGCGCATCGCCTTCGGGAGATGGGCTGAAAAACCGGAGCCTTATCAAAATTTCCTTGCTGAATCAGGTCTCCGGTCAGTTTGCCCTTTTGACCAGCTTATTGAGGTTGATGAGCGCTCCCACGAAACGGACAAATATCAGGCCCTCTGGGAAGCCTTGGACGGGCGGACTACTTTGCCGGAGCCCGTATTGAATGTGAGTGCGTACCAGGGTGAAGCAGGCCGTCAGATTCTGGAAGCCGTGGGCCTTCAATCTCAGCAGTTTTTCATCGGCTGCCCGGCCGGCACTCAAAGAATCGCCATCAAGGCATGGGCTGCGGATTGTTATGCAGATATCATCGCATGGATAGAAAACACCTATGCCCTTCCATGCCTCCTGGTCGGGCATCAATCCGAAATTGAGATTGTCCGAAGAGTGGCGGAATCGGCAAGGCACCGGGGTGCTCATCCAAAAACCTGGTTTGGCAGGGACGGTGAAATTCCTCTGCTGGCAGCACTTCTGAAATCCGCTTCTTTTTATCTGGGTAATGACACCGGTCCCATGCATATGGCTGCCGCGCTTGATATCCCCGTAATCGCCATTTTCGGCGGCGGCAGGTGGCCTCGATTTCTCCCAAGGGGGACGCGGTCCACGGCGATTGCAGGCGAAATGCCTTGCTTTGGATGCGATTGGAGCTGCCTTTTCGGCGATGCTCCCTGCGTGCAACTTGTTACGATCAATGACGTGAAGCAGGCAGTCCGTCCTCTTTTCGAGGGAGCGGGAGTGCCCGGCCCTCGGATCCTGAAAGCTTCAACCTGTCTCAGTCCCGAAACCGGGAAATATATTGAAAAGGCGATCAGAGTCTTTCAGGCAACTAACAAGGATCGGCAGGCGCGTCTTGAGGCCTGCCTGCAAGCTGAAAAGCTGCTGCGTGAAAGTGAGGCAGACCGGGCGGACCGCCTCGCAGCAATGGAAAACCTCAAAATGCAGCTTGACGAAAGCGAGGCGGACCGCGCCGCGCGCCTCGCCGAGATCGAGCGCCTCGGAAAACAGCTCGCCGAAAACGAGGCGGACCGGACCGCGCGCCTCGTGGAGATTGAGCGCCTCGGAAAGCAGCTCGTGGAAAACGAAGCCGACCGGGCAAATCGCCTCGTGGAGATGAAGCGCCTCGGAAAACAGCTCGTTGAAAGCGAGGCGGACCGGGCCGCACGCCTCGCCGAGATGGAACGTCTCGGAAAGCAGCTCGCCGAAAGCGAGGCGGACCGGACCGCGCGCCTCGATGAGATTGAGCACCTCGGAAAACAGCTCTTTGAAAGCGAGACCGACCGCGCCGCACGCCTCGCTGAGATGGAACGTCTCGGAAAGCAGCTCGCGGAAAGCGAAGCGAACCGGGCAGGGCTGATGGCGAAAATGGAGCGACTGGAAAAGATCCGGAACAGCAACCTGGTTAAAATGTCTATAAAATTGGGGCTGATACGAGAGAAGGAAAATCCGAAATAGCGACAGCTCAACCCCTCGGTTTTGCATCGCGCTTGTGAAAATCGAATTTATCAGCCGGGGAAGCTATGTATAACAAGCCCATGGGGGAGCACATTAAAGGATGAAGATTGGAGTGAACATTTTCCCCCTGCGCCCTCGCATCGCAGGGGGGCACGAATTTTATGTGCAGAATCTGCTGCAGGCGATGCTTCGCATCGACGCTGGCCACCATTTTTACGTCATCACAGCGCCTTGGAATCACCGCGAAATAGCCCTGGGCAAGGGATCCTACAAAAAGATCTGCATCGAGGAAAAACCGACGCAATGGAGCATCGTCAGAAATTTGCGCGCGAAGCTTGGGCTGGGGCATTGGGACATGTATCGGTGCGCCATGGAACTGGGCGTAGACCTCTGGTTCTGCCCTATGATGGATCTCCAGCCCCGCAACATCGATATCCCCAGCGTTGTAACCATTGCCGATATCCAACATGAGTTCTATCCGCAATTTTTTCCCCCCGAAGAGATGCGCCACAGGACGCTTACTTTAAAACCCTCATGTCGCTTGGCGACGGCGGTCATTGCCGTATCGGAGCATTGTCGCCAAAGCCTCATAGAGCGCTATCAGTTGGACGCCAACAAGGTCCATAGGATTTATGAAGCGGCGAGCCCCGCGTGTACACCAGACAACGCGCGGGAGGCCTGGCCTCAAGTAGCGAAACAATACGGCCTCGAGAAAGGTTATATCCTTTACCCTGCCAACACATGGCCGCACAAAAATCATGAACTCCTGTTTATGGCGCTTCACCTGTTGAAGAAGCGCGTCCTCTCCCCCACATTGGTCCTGACCGGTTCACACATTGCCTCTTTGGATGCCCTGAAGGATCTTGCGAAGCAATTCGATTTGCAGGACAACGTGCGGCATCTTGGCTATGTAGAACAGGATATTTTCCCGGGTTTATATCATGGAGCCGCCTGTCTCGTCTTCCCTTCCCTCTACGAAGGGTTCGGGATTCCGCTGGTGGAGGCCATGGCGTCGGGTTGTGCTGTGGCCTGCAGCAACATCTGCTCGATTCCCGAGGTGGTTGGCGAAGCCGCCCTTCTTTTTGATCCCCGCAAGCCCGATATGATTGCGGATAGGCTGGAACAAATGCTGCGGGACGGCGCGCTGCGCCGCCAACTTATCGAAAAAGGATTGCTGCAGGCGGCTGCATTCAGCTGGGAGAATGCCGCAAGGCAGACGCTCACCCTCTTTGAAAATGTCCGCAGCCAGAAGGCCTCTCCAGTATCCGAAAACGTTCCTCCGCAGGATGTCGTAGAGGGTTTATATGCGGATGGTTGGGCGGGGCCCGCGGTGTTGATCCGGAAAGTGGAAATATCGCGATGGCGCGCATTAATGCTGCAAGGGGAGGCTTCGACTCATTGCACTCCTTTAAAAATCCGCATCCTGGCAGACCGTCAGCTGATTCGCGAACTGCAAATAGTGAATCCGGGGGCGTTCAGCCAAAAAATCGATCTGCCTCCTGTTGCTTCAAGGCCAAAGCTGCCTGATATCCGCATCCTGGCTGACGGCCATTTCGTGCCGAAACAAATCAGGCTCAACAGCGATACCAGGCGCCTCTCGTTTAAGGTGCAAACGCTCGCGCTTCTGGATGCCAGTGGCAAAGCGATGGCTTTGCAGGGAAGGTAAAAATGCCGGGGATTGAAGCTCCCGACGTCACGATTGTGACGCCCTCCTATAACCAGGGGATATATCTAGAGGAAACGATTCTCAGCGTCCTGAACCAGGAGGGCGCGGCTATTGAGTACATTGTCATGGACGGAGGATCAACGGACGGCACAGTGAAAATCCTGGAAAAGTATGCGGGCCGCCTGGAGTATGTCTCGGAGAAAGACCGGGGGCAAACCGACGCCATCAATAAGGGTCTTCAACGCTCTCGGGGCAGGATCCTGGCCTATCTCAATTCGGACGACACGTACCTGCCCGGCGCAGTAGCCAAGGCAGTCCGTTTTCTGGATGATCATCCCGAATTCGGCATGGTCTACGGAGAGGGATACCATGTGGGCCCTCAGGGAAAGTTCATGCAGCGCTATTACACCGAACCGTTCGATTTTCGCCGGCTTGCAGAAATATGCTTCATCTGCCAACCCACCGTCTTCTTTCGCCGCGAGATGTTGTCTTCCATAGGATTTTTTGATGCAGGCCTCCATTATTGCATGGATTACGATTACTGGATCCGTGTCGGAAAGCAGTACTCGGTCGGCTATATCCCCGAATACCTGGCGGCGTCGAGAATCCATCCTGAAACAAAGACTCGCTCAAAACGACTTCAGTTCCATCAGGAAATAGTGCGCACGATCCAACGCCACTATGGGCGAGTGCCGATGCGCTGGATATCGGCCTACGCGCATGCGTGCCTGGAAAGATATCTCTCCAGGGACACCCCGCTGAAGGATTGGATTTTCCAGGTCCTGGTGCGTCTGATCTTCCTCGCAAAATATTTTGCAATGAACCGAAAGCTCCCGATCCATGACTTTGTGACCCGATTGAGGCTAAAAAATGATTTGAAGGCAGACACCAAAGCCGCAGGATTTTCGGAAAACCCATGAAGATCGGCATTGACGCCAGTTTAGTCGTCGGAGAGAAGGCAGGAGTCGGTTTTTATACTGCCTGCCTCCTAGAAGCTCTTGCCGCGCTCGACCAGGTCAATGATTATGTCCTTTACCCTTTCTTCTATCACGTATTCGATCCGCGCTTCAAGGAACTGAAGCCGCCGGCTTCAAATTTTTCCGTCCGTTTCAGCAGGCTCCCCGAGAAGTGGACCCGATACTTGTGGTTTCGATCCGGCATCCCGCGTCATTGGCTGCTCGGCCCGGCCGACGTCCTTCACAGCACAACATATTGCTGTCCCCGTCGCCACACCGGCAAGCTGGTGATGACCATCTACGACATCAGCTTCATTCATTATCCGGAGCACCACACGGAAGCCAATCGCGTGCATTGCCTGAAAGGGACCCTGGACGGCGCTTCCATGGCGGACCGCATTATTGCGATCTCCGAACATACAAAGCGGGACCTGATTGAGTACCTGAATATCCCCGAGGATCGAGTCGTCGTAACGCCTTTGGCGGCACGGAAGGAATTCAAACCACGCCCTCCGGAGGAAGCACGGGCCTATGCGATGGATCGATGGGGACTCAACTCGCCCTACTTATTGAGTGTTGGCACATTGGAGCCGCGCAAAAACATCCGGCGACTGATCGGCGCATTCTGTTCCCTTCCAAGGGACATCCGGGACAACTATCAACTCGTGATTGCCGGCGGCAAAGGCTGGCTAAGTTCCGACATTTATCGTACAGTCACGGACATGGGAATGGAGTCCCGTATCCAATTCCTCGGGTACGTTCCGGAGCCGGACCTTCCGTGGCTTTACTGCGGGGCAACCTGTTTCATCTATCCATCACTTTACGAAGGCTTCGGCCTGCCGCCCCTGGAGGCCATGGCCGCGGGAATCCCGGTGATAGCCTCCAACACCTCTTCCATGCCGGAAGTCTTGGGAAATGCCGGCATTTTAGTGGATCCCGGGAGCGAGGAGGATATTGGGTCCTCCGTGATCAAAGTATTGTCGAATAGTGATCTCCGCCGCGAGATGTCCAACAAAGGGATCAGCCGGTCTGCTCTCTTTTCATGGGAAAAAACAGCAGCGCAGACACTGAAAGTCTATGAGTCCTTGGGAAATTAGCGAGACGAGCGGCCGGAGTTTAGCTGCAATTCATACAATCTCCAAGACAGGTCCCGGTCATCGCTGGACTGACCCAGCTTCCGTGGATTAAGGCTGAGGTTCGACTGGAATCTCAGGGCGCTGTATGTACCGCTGAACTGAGGAAGCAGCGGTGCCAGGGAGATGGCGGATTCGAACGCGCTGCCTGCGGCTGGCCTTAATGTGCACAGCAGCATATCAGCGGGTCCCTTTATGGCTATTATCGGCCGTAGTCCCAGATCAGGGACATCTCCCTTTATCCGCAGCGAGGGTCTGGCAGGATCGATGAGCACTTTGACGACAAAGTCATTTTTTACCCAATGATCCGCCCACTTGTTCCAGTCGCCGGGCCTAAATTCAGGAGCGGCCTCCGGGCTCAAGGCAAATTCATACAGTCTCCAGGACAGGTCCCGGTCATCATCCGACAGTCCCAGTTTGAGGGGATTAAGCTGAAGGTTTGATCGGAATCGAAGGGCTATATACCTTCCGCTGAAATCCGGAACATACGAAGACAATGGAACCACGGTTTCGAACGCTCTGCCCGCAGGCGGCTCAATCACATCCAGAAGTTTCCGATCAGGGCCCTCTATGCGGATAACGGGCCGCACTCCCAGGTCGGGAACGTCTCCACGAATCTTCAGCGAAGGTTTGGCCGGATCGATGCGCACATTTGCTACAAATTCCTTCTTCATCCAATGATCCGCCCATTTGTTCCAATCGCCGGGCAGAGATTCCGGCAGCATGGACAGATTCATTACTTTCTTGCCTCTCGTGAAAAAGTGAAAATATTGGTCTATGTCCAATACCGGATACCATCCCGATTCCGGGCCCCTGAGACCAGCCAGCAGCGGCTGCAATTCAACCTTACCGAATCCAAATTGTGTTTTAGGGACATCGGAATCATCCAAGAGGTAAGGTTCCTGCTTTTCACCTTCCAGAAGGAGATATTCCACAAGAGGAAGCTTTTCCAGGAGAAGCAACTCTTTCCTGTCAATCCTGATCGGGATTACTTTTCTCCCGAAGCTGCGCCCAAACAAAGGATACTCAAAAGAATCGGCAGAGGAAGGCACGAAGCCCAAGCGCACTCCGTCAGGAACGGCCCGATCAACAAAGCGAATCATAGTCTCGGAACTGGGCCTGTTGCGGGTCATCACCTGGATGCGATCCTTGCCCCATAGGGTCCAACTGCCAACGAGCGGTTTTATTTGATTGAGCAGCAGGGAACTCAGCAGGCAGGATGAGCAAATTGCAAACAGCACAAGATTCCATATGGGGGTTATCCACCGTTCTTTGTGAGAGTATAGACAGGCCAATAGCGGAGCTCCCAATGCAACCATAGGAACCATCAGGCGGCCGGAAGTAGTTTGCCAGCGCAACGTGGCGGCCATCAGGATTAAGAAGAGCAGGGACGCAATAGCGAGAGACCTCTGCCGCATCGTTTCACGGAGAGAGCCCGGCCGCAATATCTGGAACAGGAGTATGGCCAAGCCCAGATAGCCGAATATTGGCCCGAACATCGCCGTATCCTCATGCATCGATAAAACGCGATAGCGAGACCACGACGCGTCCATGAAGTCTTTGCCGGGGATTTGTTCGCTGATTCCCATATAGCGGAAGATGCTGTGGGCTGCGGCCTGGTAAGCAAGGACCACATTTCGACTGAGCGGCTGCCATGTCGGGACAATCCCGTTGGGATCCAGAAACTGCATGAATAGCCGGCCCGCGTTGGACCATGCCGTGTGCCATTGGAAGCCATCCAGGGAATGCAGGTATCTAAAGCTCGCAGGACCCGATATATGGCCATAAATCGAGAGGTTCTGCAGGTAAATGTAGGAACCCAATACGAGACAACAAATCAGGCATAGCGACAGAAACCGGAGTCCATCGCGACGCGCGAACCTCTTTTCATGGAAAAAACAAGCCAAAGCATAAATACCGAAACCGGGCAGCATAAGAAAGCTTAGGATTTTGGTTCCAATGGCCAGGCCCAGCGAGGCCCCGGAAAGGAGGCTGAAGGCAGTGTGCGCTTTGGACCCTTCGCCGACAAACAGGAAGGCACAAAGCCAAAAAAACGCTGTCGTAAGATCACTTTGGGTCGTCGTACTCTGCAGCACCACTTCGGGGAAAGATGCAAAAGCCAGCGCAGCAAACAGGGCTCCTTTTGGGGGCGCGCGCAATTGCCTGGAGATGCCGTATATTGCCAGGATACAGCCGATCCACGACAACCATTGGACCAGACCGGCAGTCCGGTCACACTTGAGCAACGTCACTTGCCATAGTATCAGGATTTCCGAATTCGCCGGAGACACGGTCTGCCTGATGTTTGCCGTGGGATACGACTTCAGGCTCCCATGCTGCAGATAGTAGCCTACCCGTGCCATGTGATAGGTCATACTATCGTGATTGTTGGGAGGGAGATGCACGACCAGCATGAAAGTCACGATGGCTGCGAGAACAGTTAATACCAGCAATGCCTTGAGGGGTAAATCCGAACAGGCCCAAAGGTTCCGGAAGGACCGGCGGATGCACGAGGGGTCCAGTTCCGGAGGCTTGAGCTTTAGAACAAAAAGGATTGCGACAGAAGCCCCGTGGACCAGCAGAAGACTTGACGGCCTGATGGATTCAATCAGCGAAAGCGCCTGGACGGCAATAATGATCTGGGCGCAGTTCAGTATGGCACAGGCCAGCAGTCGCGCAACCATTCCCTCGATTTTCAGAATCCGGATCAAAGCCAGCGACGCATAGTTGACGCAGGCAAGGCAGAAACCGAAAGCCGATATGCGCAGGATTGCAGAAGTCAGAGGATGCATTCAGAGGCTATTTCAATAAATGACCGCCCGCAGCGGTCCCGTTCCTTATGTTTGAAGCTTTTTGCAGAGTCATCCGCACCGGCTTGCTCCAATGCCAGATCTCGGCACTCCAACAGAAAGCGACATTATACACATATCGAAGCCGCGCCGATAAATGAAGCCCTACGCGATGGCCTTCCTGAATGCATCTCCTCTGGAAAATACGGGATCAATTCTGCAATAATCGGATGCACTTTATCGTTTTAGGCCAATAAGAATGCATTCGCAAGCTGAAGAGCAGAGGATGTCAAACCGAATCAGCGCCCCGTTGGCCACCGCTTCAATATTGCCGTTCATGCTGTTCATTGTCTCACCACTCGCATTTTATTTCGGCAATATCAATGAAACAAATTTTCAATTATCCGATGTTTTGTTTCCCGTGCTCGCCATTATGAGCGGATTTTCCCTGGGTTCGTTTCTGATTCTGCTGGCCCTGCAAAAATTTCCAAAGGCGCAAAGCATCGCCTCCGGTCTTTTGGCGGGGGCGGCGGCAGCCGTTTGGCTGCAAAGCCAGATATTTGTCTGGAATTTTGGCGTTTTTGACGGGCGTGCTATCCAATGGACGAGTTGGTCCGCCCACATGGGACTGGAAACGATCTTCTGGATCCTCGTGATATCCGCTTCCATATTTCTCTTTCTCAGATACAAAACCCGGACAGCAATAATTTACCAATTGCTCTTACTGTTGGGCGTGCTCTCCATCGCGTCGAATTATCTGACAGCCGATCGGAAACCGGCCACGCCCGTTTTTGCCCCTGAGGAGGGATATCAGTACGCCCTATTCTTCCACCCTGTGAACAACGTGATTATTATCCTTCTGGATACCTTTCAGTCGGACTATTTCGACCTGGTCCGCAAAGCATATCCCGAGGATATTGCCTTTTTGGATGGATTCACGTTTTACCGGAATTTCACAAGTCAGTTCCCTGCAACAGAGCCGAATTTGCTGTCGCTCATGACGGGCAAGGTTTATGAAAATTTAGAGGCCTATGATTCATACAGGCGATCAGCCTTTTCCAGCTTCAACCTTTTTCAAGCTTATATGTCTCGCGGCTATAGATCCCAGGAAATCGAGCCCGTCGGGATGGAAAAAGTCCTTGAAAAGTATTCCTTTTACGGTTCCGATCCATGGAGGGAATTTCTCGATTACGGGCTGTTCCGAGCTGCTCCAACCGTATGGAAACGCTATATATATAATAACGCCAATTGGCTCCTGTCATTTTGGGGACGCGGAAGCTACCCGCCTGAGCTTCACGGCAACGACATGCGATTTCTCGAACTATTCGAAAGAAAAGCGCGAATAGCATCCGGCAACAAAAACGGAGTCTTTACCTTCTTCCACTTTTTCCTGCCGCACCCTCCCTGGCGTGTGGATGAAAATCTCCGGTTCAATCCGCAGTTGGCCGGACGGGACGGGTATATCCGTCAAATCAGGGGCGCTCTCGTGCTTGCCCAACGAATGGTTGGAAGGATAAGAGATTTAGGTATCTATGACAGCGCCGAAATTGTGATTCTGTCCGATCATGGAACCCAGGGACCTACCTCGGTGCCTGTGAACACAGAAGGACCTGTCAACTACGACCTCCGCAGCAATGTCCATTCTTCAGCCCTGCCTTTGCTTTTGCACAAAAAGCCCTTTGCCAGGGGCAAGCTTACCGTGAATGACGCCGCTCTGATAAATTCCGACCTCGCTTGTTTGCTTGGACTGAATAACGGGCCATCCCGTTGCTCCGATTTTGAATCGGCGATGAAAGGCTTGCCTCGGGAACGAAGATTCCTGCATTATGATCTGACAGACAACGAGGAAATGCGCAGCAGTTACATCCCGAAAATGACGGAATATTTCATCCAGGGGCATGCCTACGATGCGGCATCCTGGCGGCTCGGCGAATATCAGTATGAGGCAGGACGCAAAATCCGCATTACGGACACCAGCATATACAAACTCGGATCACCCGTGAAATTCGCCGGCGGCGGGACCTCCGATCGATATATTGCGGCCGGCTGGGGGCTTCAGGAGGCCAGGCACCGATGGACAGAGGGAGGCCAGGCGGGTTTGCGTTTCACGCCCAAGGAAAAAGTGACAAAAGACCTGGCGATACGACTCCTCGCAAGCGCCTATCTTGCCCAGGGGAGAATCGATCACCAACTTATTCAGGTTGTCGTCAATGGCCGCGAAATTGCGCAGTGGGCGGTTCGGGGAGAGCAGTGGTTTGAAGCAATCATTCCCGTTTCATTGATTCCACAAGACAATATCATCCACATCGTTTTTCGTATCAGCAACCCTGCGGCGCCGGCAGATTTCAAGGAATCCACCGATCAGCGCAGGTTAGGCATGATGGTAAAAGAATTGGTGCTGGATTTGAAGCGCTGACGACCTGCGGGATATCACATGCAAGCATGTTCACCATGGAAAACCACCGAGGATCATGCTAATGAATCCAGCTAATGCCTCGAAAAACCGGCTGCCGCACAAGGCTTCATTCCGTGACCCTTCCGGGTTCATTTTTGTCCGAAACGGGACAATATACCGGCAAGTCAACATGCTTTACCGCCCCCATTATGATCGTCTGATGGATTCGGGGCTTTATCGACTGCTTGCTCAAAACAGGTGGCTTATCGAGCATACAGAAGTGGAATTTGCAACCGGCGCCGGGGACGCCTATAAGATACTGCAACCTGAGCAGATTCCATTTATCTCTTACCCCTATGAGTGGTGTTTCAGCCAGCTCAAGGATGCCGCCTTGAGAACTCTTGATATCCAGGAAACTGCACTTCAATTTGGGATGGCGCTCAAAGACGCATCGGCTTACAACATTCAATTTTTGCAGGGCATTCCGATGCTTCTGGACACCCTCTCTTTCGAAAGCTATGAAGAAGGAGAACCCTGGGTCGCCTACAGACAGTTTTGCCATCATTTCCTCGCGCCCTTGGCTTTGATGGCTAAAACGGACGTGCGGCTGAGCCAACTGCTAAGGATTTATGTGGACGGCATCCCCCTTGACCTGGCCAGCCGTCTGCTCCCGTATGCTTCCAGGTTCAGCCGTGGCCTGCTTATTCATATCCACCTCCATGCCGGAATGCAGCGGACCTTTTCAGATACAGACAAATCCGCCCCTGCGGTCAAACATCGGCCATCCCGCGTCAGCAAGACGGGCCTTGTCGGCATCCTGAGATCTCTGCGCAAAACCGTGCAGAAACTGGAATGGAAACCCCGAGGAACCGAGTGGGCGGACTATTACCAGGAGACCAATTATTCGAAATCCTCGTTTGATGCAAAACTTCAGATTGTCCGCAACTACCTCCAGTTGATCAATGCCAGGCTGGTTTGGGACCTGGGCGCGAATACAGGACGCTTCAGCCGGTTGGCCGAGGAACTGGGGGCCATGACCGTTGCGTTTGATATCGATCCCGCGGCCGTTGATATTCACTACCGGGCGCTGCGGGACCGGGGCGGCACATCCATTCTTCCATTGATGCTGGACCTGACAAATCCGAGCCCAGGCCTCGGCTGGCAAAGTCAGGAACGCGAATCGATCGTGGACCGCGGGCCGGCGGATTGTCTCATGGCGCTTGCCCTGATACACCATTTGGCCATTTCGAATAATGTGCCCCTCGACCGCATAGCGGATTTCTTCGCGGCAATGGGCCGAAACTTGATCATCGAGTTTGTGCCCAAGTCAGACAGCCAGGTTCAGCGGCTGCTGCAATCGCGGAAGGATATCTTTAATACTTACACACGGGAACATTTTGAGAAAGCGTTCAGCGAATTCTTTGCTATAGTCCGCTGCGATCCGGTCACGGGATCCGAGCGAACGCTATATTTGATGAAAAGCAAGGATTGTGAAACCGGATAGCATTGCCAATGCCGGGCACACAATTTCCATTATGATGCCTGGCCGGACCTTCTTTGCCCGGGAGAAGCATGAATCCACGTCCAAAGATCGGTTCGCTCGCTGCAATAAACGGCCACGGAAGGAAATTAAGCGGCCGCTATGAACAAAACGAGACTCCGGCTGCATGGCAAGGGGTGTAGAATCCTGGATGGAAGCTGGTGTTTGCTCGGGGCTCCCCGCCTGTTCAGTTGCAGCCATGCCGGTGAGGCCTGCCGATTCAATCCTTACGGCGGATGAGCTGCAGGCCGGCATGCCGGATCGGGATGAGCCTATTGGATGCTTTTTATATCCTTTAGCATTGAGGGTGAAAAAATGATGGGCAGGAAATTCGCGGCCGCTGGAGCGTCTAATATAATCCTGTTGATCGCGCTTATGCTAAATGCCACACCCGCCTATGCCTATCTGGACCCCGGCACAGGCAGCGTCATTCTGCAGGCAACAATCGGGGCGCTTGCCGCTGGAGCTGTTGTGACCAAGCTATACTGGCATCGGATCTTGCGGTTTTTGGGAAAGCCTCCAAAAGCAGCTGGGCAGCCTGCGCAATCCATGCCCGACAAGGACCGGCAGGACCGGAGGGACTAAATATGGGTAAGAGAATTGCCCTTATTACGGGAATCACGGGACAGGATGGATCCTATCTTGCCGAGTTCCTGCTCGGCAAAGGGTACAGCGTTCACGGGATAGTGCGGCGGGTGGCGCTCGAGGATCCGGAACACCGTCTCTGGCGCATTCGTCATATTCTCTCGGATCTGGAATTGCATTCGGCCTCAATGGAGAGCTTTGCCAGCATCTTCCGCGTCCTGCGGAGCGTGCAGCCGGATGAATGCTACCACCTCGCGTCACAAAGCTTTGTCAGCTATTCGTTTGAAGATGAGTTTTCGACCCTCAACACCAATATCAACGGCACGCACTATGTGCTGGCCGCAATCCAGGAAATTGTCCCCTCCTGCCGTTTTTATTTTGCCGCCTCCAGTGAAATGTTCGGGCGCGCGGAGGAGGTGCCGCAGAGCGAAAAAACCCGTTTTCACCCGCGATCGGCCTATGGGATTTCGAAGGTTGCCGGATTCGAGCTTACGCGGAACTATCGCGAGGCCTACGGACTTCACGGCTCGTGCGGCATTCTGTATAACCACGAATCCCCCCGCCGCGGGTACGAATTCGTATCACGCAAAATCACGTCCTACGCCGCCCGTATCAAGCTTGGGCTCGCGAAGCAGGTCCCATTGGGCAACCTCGACGCGCGGCGCGACTGGGGTCATTCACGGGAGTATGTCCAGGCTATGTGGCTGATGCTGCAGCAGCCGGAAGCCGGCGATTATGTGATTGCGACGGGCGAAACACACTCTGTCCGCGAGTTTGCGGAGCATGCTTTCGCCTGCCTGGGGCTAGACTACCGGGAATATGTCACCATAGACCCAAAGCTATATCGCCCTACAGAGGTGGATATACTTCAGGGTGACAGCTCGCGAGCGCGCAAGATATTAGGGTGGAAAAACGAGGTCACCTTTGAAGCCCTCGTGAAAGAGATGGTGGAGGAGGACATGAAGATCCAGCAGAAGCAGTCCTCCAACAATCCCTGACACCCAGCGCGCAATCCCATAATCCGCAGCCCAACCAATTCCCAGCCCATAAAAGAAATTCTCTTCATCAACCTTCCGTTTTCTCAGGCTCAGAAGGCGTGGGTGTCGTTACTGCTTATCTGAACGTGCTGTACCCCGTGATATGTCTTGACGGTGCTTGTTTCGGTATCGGTCACCGTTATTGTATAGTCGACGTCGGTCAAGGCGCCATAGAAGAACCAGTAATATCCGTTGATTCCGCGCTTATCCAAGAGCTTCACCAGCAGTTCCACATTGGTGCTTTCCCAGAACCAGAAATAACCGGAGTCCGAAGTAAGCTGAACCGCAGTGCCTTTTCCTGTGGAACCCGTTGGACTGAGCCAGTCGACCTCAACCGTGAAGCGGCCGCCATGCAGAAGCAAAACTGTACCTGAGTACTCATAGGCTCCCATATCGACGCTGCTGCCGTTGATTCGCGCATTTCCGTCTTTATCCTGGAGAGGCAAATAGGGCGCCGCATTGCTGCCGGCGTCTTTGCACGCGGAAGCCGCCGTAAGATGGAAATCAGGCAGGGCTATGTTTACAAAAGCAGGCGATGCGTCGATATTCCCCGTGCCTGGATAGCCGCCATAAACATCCGAGTAGGTTATGGTCGGGTCGCTCGTAGCGTCATTGTGAACTTCCTCGGGGCTGTTCTCCCACAGGATGCTATTGATGATCTTCGGAGAAGTGTTGGCATTATAAAGCGCGCCGCCATTAGTAGATGCGGTGTTTCGCACAATTGTGGTGTTTGTCAGGCTGGAAAACGCAGATGATTGATCGAAGTAAATGCCGCCACCCAATTTGGATGAATTTCCATTAACAATGCAATTCACTATGCTTGGAGTAGATGATTTAAAGTACAGTCCGCCACCCCAACTAGTATCACCCATATTCTCCCCTGAAACGGAGTTATTGCTAATGGTGGTGCCGCTAATACTTGGTGAAGAACCAATGGTATAAATTCCACCGCCGGTAGGGAGAGAGCACGAGGAACTGCCATTGCTGGTCACAACGGAATTCATAACAATGGGGGCACCACCACTGATATAAATTCCCCCACCTTGAGCATGTGAGTAACCAGCAACATTGCAGGCACCGGCTTCCTGAGCATGATTTGCGATGATTGTGCAGTTGCTGATGGTGGGGGAAGAAGAGTCGCTAAAGATGCCACCACCCTGTGCATATTGTCCTTGTATATTATTGTAGGCTAAATTTGCTCGAATGATGCAATTAATGATACTTGGCGAGGAGGCATTTAGGTAAATCCCCCCTCCTTGAGTGGCTTTGCCGTTTTGAACTGTAAAGCCCTCTAAAACCGAGTCGTTTTCTTCACCAGTGTGAAAATATACCACTCTGGTTGCATTCTGCCCGTCCAAGAAACAACTGCTAGCTCCATTTTCCGATTTGACCGTAATGGCCTTCCCCTGGAAATCAATCGGCGCCGTAAGCAGATACGTCCCATCGCGCACGATGACGGTATCGCCGGCCACGGAGGCATCAATCGCCTCCTGGATGGTTGCATAGTTATCAGGAACATAAATAGTCGCCGCATGAGCGCTGCGAGGAATAATGGACATCATCGCTATCACAAGAACCAGAATTGAGGCTCCCATCATTGCCTTTTTCATGTTGATTCTCCTTTTTATGGCTTCGCCGGATTCTTCTATGCGCTTGGGTCGGAAATCACACGATTTCCATTCCCACCCTATGCGAGGCTCCTTCCGACATAAAATTGTTGTCTCGCTAAGCCGGGCTGCATCACAAAAGCCAGCTTGTATGGCCTTGGAAAATTTATAGGGCCTTTGATCCTTAAGAACAACAGAAAAATAATATTTTGGGAAGGATCGATTCTGTGGATCTCTGGCCTCAATTCAGGGCAGCGGTCAATGGCCTGCAGATAGACACACTACATCCCTCGGCGATTCTATAGGTTAGATCGCCCAGACTCCCAAAATCGCTTTATCTGCAGCTTATCTGATTTCCTCCGCGGGAAGGCGCCCACCGCAATGAGGCTGTTGCTTCCCCCGGCTCAGAATGCGTGGGTGTCGTTACTGCTTATCTGAACGTGCTGTACCCCGTGATATGTCTTGACGGTGCTTGTTTCGGTATCGGTCACCGTTATTGTATAGTCGACGTCGGTCAAGGCGCCATAGAAGAACCAGTAATATCCGTTGATTCCGCGCTTATCCAAGAGCTTCACCAGCAGTTCCACATTGGTGCTTTCCCAGAACCAGAAATAACCGGAGTCCGAAGTAAGCTGAACCGCAGTGCCTTTTCCTGTGGAACCCGTTGGACTGAGCCAGTCGACCTCAACCGTGAAGCGGCCGCCATGTAGAAGCAAAACTTTACCCGAATACTCATAGGCTCCCATATCAACACTGCTGCCGTTGATGCGGGCATTTCCGTCTTTATCCTGGAGAGGCAAATAGGGCGCCGCATTGCTGCCGGCATCGATGCACGCGGAAGCCGCCGTAAGATGGTAATCCTGTGTCGCTATATTCACAAAAGCAGGAGGAGCATCGATATTTCCAGTACCTGTATAACCGCCATAAACATCTGAATAGGTTATGGCTGGATCACTTGTGGCATCGTTATATACCTCCTCCGGGCTGTTTTCCCAGAGAATGCTATTGACGATCTTAGCAGAGGTGTTGGAAGAGTAGAGGCCACCGCCGTGCGAAGATGCAGTATTTCGCACGATTGTGCAGTTGGTCAGGTTCGAAAAGGTGGACGAAGAATCAAAGTAAATGCCTGCGCCACTTAATGCTGAATTGCTGTTAATGATGCTATTCACCAAACTGGGCGTAGAACTTTGGGAATAAATCCCCCCTCCCTTTGCTACACTGCAATTTGTCGATACCGAATTATTCATAATGGCCACGTTCACTAAAGTTGGTGAAGAAGCCGTGCTAAAGATTCCCCCTCCATAGCTATAGACACATGCAGTGGCAGTACCCGATGCGGTATTTCCAGAAATAACAGAGCTAATTATTGTTGGGGATCCACCATTGATATAAATACCTCCTCCGTACGATATTGCATCACGATATCCAGTAGGCCAAGGATTATTGGCCAATGCAGAATTGCTAGCTAGTTTCTGTCGCAAAACGCGTGAAGACAAGCATTTTTGCCGGGGTTCCGGGCCT